>NZ_JBVFVP010000003.1:0-819459 GCF_055521655.1 Novosphingobium sp. BL-S-21 | reverse complement strand
GCATAAGCCGGACATTGTTCGCACCTATTTTATTCCGCCACATCTCACCTATATCGATACAATGCATATTTTCACGATAGGTTATGAAGGGGCAACCCAATCAGCGCTCATTGACGCTCTGAAATCAGCGGCCGTTACGCTGCTGGCTGACGTCAGGGCAGTTCCGCTCTCCCGCCGACCAGGATTTTCAAAGAACGTTCTGGCGGCTGGATTGCGGGAAGCAGGGATTGACTATATCGGCTTAAAGGCCCTTGGCACGCCTCCCGAAGGCCGCGAAGCCGCGCGGAAGCATAATTTCCAGAAACTTGCCGCCGTATACGCAGGCCAATTGGAACTGCCGGAAGCGCTGGCCCAGATGGCGCAGCTGCGTGCTTTGGCGTTGGAGAGACCCACCGTGCTCCTGTGCTTCGAGAGAGATCCAGCTTGCTGCCATCGCTCTCTTCTCGCCCACGCGGCCATGCCCGAAGCCAGGATCAGCCACCTATATGCTTGAGCGGGACTTTCAAATGTTGGGTCTCGGCAAGGTAGCTCCCGCGAGAGATCAAGCCACTATCGCTGGAGGAGCTTCCGACTGGGATAGGATGAGACGGCAGAAGATTTGACTAGCGGGCGCG
The DNA here is from genome assembly GCF_055521655.1 of Novosphingobium sp. BL-S-21. Taxonomy (NCBI): domain Bacteria; kingdom Pseudomonadati; phylum Pseudomonadota; class Alphaproteobacteria; order Sphingomonadales; family Sphingomonadaceae; genus Novosphingobium; species Novosphingobium sp. BL-S-21. The sequence goes on along the minus strand of NZ_JBVFVP010000003.1, from coordinate 818,845 downwards.
GCAAGTTGGAGCTTTTTCAGAGGTTATCTTACCACCAAGCCCGTTTCTAGACTAGCGAGCCCCGGCATTGTCTCGTCCGCTGGAACGCCCAGGTAGGTAGGCGCGGCAACGATGAAAACTTTGTAACAGAGCAGTGCCGTTGATCCATGATAACGATTGTTTGAACATATTTCCTGTAATTTTCAAAAAAAAACGTCGTGGTCGCAAATTGTGCAGTAATGTTCATACGGGCGGGATACGATAGATATGAATACGTATATGAATTCGCGAGTGGATAATCTGGAAAGGGCGGCGCTTGAGTTTGAGGGTGCCCAGTTTGCTATCCGCCATATCCTGGCAAACTTGCTATCGCGGCTCGACCGGCACGACGCCGAGGAGTGTTTGCGCGAGCTCCAATTCACGGGCCGCGAACATGGGATCGAACTCGGCGATGCGCGGCTTAAAGGCTATCTGTCGGAACTAGATGAGGTCAAGGCCTTTAGCGGGATCGCGAACGATCATGCCGTCAAGCAATTGAGGCTCGTCCGCTAACGATGCCGCCATCAAGCAAGATAAGCGCTTTTCGTATGAAAATTTGCAAGGATGGGGATATCGAGGCCAAGACGGCGTCTTGTAACCAATAGGCAAGTCCGAAAAGGGCCACGTCATGTGGATACCCGGACGAATTCGTACACTCGAGCAAAAGAAGCACCGGTCCGATGTCCGATGTCGCCACGGCAACGTTGATGTTAGCGCTTGCGCTGAGCGTAGCCGCAGCGCTGTACATGAGCGAGACCGCGCAGGCACATATTCCAGGGGTCGCCGATGGCGCCGATTTGCACGCCAGCATGCCGCTCGATGCGCGCTGGCCACGATAAGCCCACCGTTCGCAGCGCCCTTGCAATCAATTTCGAAGGGCGCCTGGAAAGCCGCAAAGCCAAGCGATAAAATGGGCATAACCTAGCAACTCGCCGCGAACTCTCTTGTCCCATGCGGCCGATTGGCAAATAGCACGCGCCGTGCAGCGGCCCCCCAGCCACTGCTCAGTGCGAGTCACCTTGGCGAGATTAAGAAATTTTGGCAGTGACATGCGCACGGCGAAGTGTGATCCGCCGTAGAAAGGCCGAGAAGAGCGCCCCCCGTGATTCTCGGCCTTTTTCATATTGCTGATGAATGCATACTGTAACCTATCTGTCGGCGAATTTCATTGTCCATTAACCTGTTTGGGGCACTCGAAGCGTTCGGTAGGAACGCGTCGTTGGTAGTCTCCACCAGTGCAGTCCGACGCGCTCTAGCGAATGGGCCGCTTTCCGAAAGGAAGGCGGCCCTCCCAGACTGAACACTGCAAAAGGCTTTATTACCCGCTCGGCGGGCTGTCACGCAGAGTCGGCAGATCGAGCGAGACGGCGACGCAGCTGGAGGTCTGCGCTTCGACGATGGACCGCACCTGCAGCGACACCGGGATACGCAGAACTGCGGCCTGCGCGCGGCGTTGATTGTTTGAAAAGTCGCCAGTGCGGGACGGCTCCGCAGCGTCCGAATGTCGCATCATGGTTTGCAGTACATGCGAGCTGGACTTCGGCCTCAGCTTCCGTACCTGGAGCGCAGCGCCGTGTTTCTAACAAGCTTACGGAGGAACCGATCGCGAACCCACGTCGTTGCTGATCTTGGATCTGGATGGATCAAGTTTCGCAGCATGGCTTTCTTCCGCGTTCGCGGTGCCGAGCGGTCAGGGGGCCGCTGCCTTTGAAGATCGGAGCGGCCCCCGCGGCTCCCAAAATGTCATCAAGGTCGTTTGAGATGTACAGGTTGCTGTTTTTCAATGATCACCAAGTCGTGGCCGAGGAGACCTGGGCCGGCCGCTCACTGGAAAGCGTGATAACCCATGCTCATAATGCCCTGATACGGGGGCCCGCGACCAGATTCGAGATTACCCGGCGAGCAGATGGCCACGTCGTCTTCAGGGGGCCGTCGATTTTTATCGCACCCGGCAACAGCAAACCCTCGGTAAATATATAGGTATCTGCGAAAGATGGCAAAGTCGGTTCAGACACGAAATCGCAGGGCGTCATAACGTTTGTGAGGTGCAGCGCGGCGATCCTGCGTACTTGTGAAACTTGAATGCCGTCAAAATCTCGTTCGATCAATCACGGCTTCTCGCCATTCGGTCGTTCGCAGGGGTCACGCGAGATCGCCGTCGTCAGCTGCGTAAATTCAGCCTATGCCCCAGATAGAATCACCTGTTCATCCCGGGATGCCGATCCATCTCAGGAACTGCAAAAATTAGCTGCGAGCGCAACCCAGAGGCTTACCTTGTCCGACCGCTTTAACCTATTGCTACAAAATCTCCTTCCTAAGCAGGCGATTACAAGTGCTGCGGGCCGCGTCGCGGGCGCAAGCGCCGGTCGGATCACGACCCGCTTGATCCGCTGGTTTGTAAAGAAATACGGCGTGGACATGACCGAAGCTGCAAATGCAGACATCGGAAGCTATAAAAGTTTCAATGACTTTTTCACCCGGCCACTGCGTCTCGGCGCCCGTCCGCTTGCGCTCGCGGATTTCGTCTGTCCGGTGGACGGCGCGATCAGCCAATTCGGAGCGATCGACGATCATCAAATCCTGCAGGCCAAGGGACATCGCTTTACGACTGCGGAGTTGGTTGGGGGAGACAAAGAGCTTGCAGCCAAATTTCGTCATGGCGCATTCGCCAACTTATATCTTTCGCCCAAGGACTATCACCGTCTTCACATGCCATGTGACGGGTGGTTGACTCGAATGATCTATGTGCCGGGAACACTTTTTTCGGTCAATCCGGCCACTGCAAGAAGCATTCCGAACCTGTTTGCGCGCAATGAGCGCGTGGTATGCGTTTTTGAATCGAGGCACCACGGTCCGTTTGTAATGGTGCTGGTAGGCGCAACAATCGTTGGCAGCATTGCGACAACCTGGCACGGGGTGGTGAACCCAAAACGCGTCCAAAACCCGTCTGAGTGGACCTATCCCGAGCCGCGTATCCTTATAAAGCAGGGTGACGAGATGGGCCGCTTTCTGCTTGGTTCCACTATCGTCATGCTGTTCGTTGAAGGCGCGATCGCCTTCAACGAGAATTGGGCCCCGCAGCGGCCGGTTCGCCTCGGCGAGGTGATGGGCAGCAGCAAGGCCTGATATACTAATCACCTACCGCTCCCGGATTTTACGACCCAAATGCACCCGCGTTCTTCGCCTTTGCCGACCGTCGTCACGAAGGCGCCGGGGCAGATAGCTGCTGGCCGCAAGATATCTTTATCCTATTCAGGTGACCTTCGCTGCGCGGATGTGCTTCTTCATGCTCGTCGGATCACTTTTTAAGGCATTCATCGGGCGACATGATGCAGTGTGCTAAGCTGGTTGAAATGCCTCGCCCTTCGACGGTGGGCTAGTGCTAAGAACATCCATTGTCATGACATACGCGAGATGCGACAGGCCTTGCGGCAAATTGCCGAGATAGGATCCGTCCTGAGGGTCGATCATCTCGGAAAGAATGCCTACACCTCGGTTCAATGTAGATTCCAATTTGGTTAGCATTTCATGCGCGCGGCCCTGCCGCCCCAGAAGAAGATGTGCCTCGATGATCCAGAAGGTACAGGCCAGGAAACATCCTTCTTCTTTTTCAGCCCCGCTGTAGCGGTAATGCCAACTGCCGCGGCCAAGTTCGCTCTCGATTGCGTCAATTGTTTTGGCCAGTCTTTTACGGCCTTCGAACCCAAACCGCACCATGAGGGCAAGCGAAGCATCGAGCCGTTCCGATCCAGGATGAAGGACATAGGCCTGACGCTTTTGAGACCAGCAATTCTCATCTATCCACGATGCTATCCGGTCCCGTTCGCGCGCCCACCGGTCCCGGCAGGTAGTAGGTAGCTGCCCCGCGTCAGCAAGGCATACTGCTCGAGTGAGGGCTTGCCAGCAGCTGACCTTCGACATTGTGTAATGCTCGAGGGTTTCGAGTTCCCAAATGCCGGAATCTTTTTGCCGCCAGCTATCAGCGCAGCGATCAGCGAGGTGAGAAAGGGTTTCCGCACTCGACGCATCGAGGATGTTACCGCACTCCACAAACCGCGCTGCGGTTTCGAAAATGTCTCCATAGACCCCGTGCTGAGCTTGATCGGTTGCAATGTTGCCAACCCTGACAGGGCGCGAACATCGATAGCCACTGACGTCAATTTCTCTCACATCGGGCACTATGCCTCCCGCAAGAGTATAACAGACGCGTTGGCCGTGTACTTCCAGCCGTTTAAGCAACCAGGTAAACGCCGCCTTGGCCTCCGGCTGAGCTCCGGCTGCGAGGAAAGCCTTTATCGTATAGCCGGCATCGCGCACCCAGGCGTAACGATAGTCGTAATTCTTCGCGCCGCCGATCCCTTCAGGCAGCGAGCTTGTCGCGGCCGCCGCAATCGCCCCGGAGGGCGAAAACAGCAGCAGCTTGAGGACGAGTACGCTACGGATGAAAGCTGGCCGGTTTTGTCCGCCATATGCGACGCGCTCCGCCCATGCTCGCCATTCGGCATCGGAAACATCTATTCGCTCGTCAATGTCTTCTACGGGCGGCACTACCAAGGGTTCACCTTCGCCTGCGATCACTGCAATGACCTCACGCTGGCCTGAGCGCACGGCAAACGAGCCTACTACCACCTCGTCGCTGCGATCTACTGCCACTCCGCCGGAATGAAGAAGAAGTCCCAAAACGTCGCCAACATGAAACACCGAGTGGCGCCCGATCTGCGACTGGTATGGACTCGCCGCCCGGCCCCTGCGGCCCGGCCTCATTTCCAGCTGGAAACGCACAGTGCCATTGATTCCTTCGATCCGGCGGGCAAGTTCTGCCCACGGCAACCGACCTGCGGTACCGCTGTTAATCGACTCCGTGAGTTTCGCGGATCCCGAGGCCGTCGTAAACACCGTCTCAAGTACGTTGCTGTCTGGAAGATACCGCCGTTCTGTCTCGTACGGCTCGTCGGGGGTAATCACAAAGCGGCCGCCCTCCTCGGCATCCAGCAGTCTGTCGAAGAGGGGCGGCGAATCCAGATTGGGAACGCACCACCAATCAATCGAACCATCAGCTCCGGACAGCGCAACCGTACGGCCATCGCCCAGCGCACCGTATGCTTCCAGCGCACCGTATGCTTCCAGCGGAAGATACCCATCTCGGCGCAGGCCTGCTCCCGAGCGAATGCCGGCTACCGATCGTACCTTTGTCAGCAAGCCCGTCACGGTCATGCAGATTGCGGTATCACGCTTATCAGCTCCTCTTCGCCAGGCTCTCTCGCCGGCTTCAACTGAAGAGCCTGATCCGGCGTTATTTGCCGGCTGCGACGCACCGGCTCAAGCATAACGACACTGCCGGTTTCCAGCGAGCGCTCGACAGCGTCGAGAACCCGCATATCCATGTATCCCTCCTCCGCGTCAGCTTCAGGCTGACGATCGTTCAAGATGCAATCAGAAAAGTACTGCGTCTCGTTGCCAAACTGCTCGACAGGTTCGAAAGCGTGAGTCTTGCTTCCTTGCGCCGTGGTTTCCTTATAGGAAATGCCGACTGTCGGGCCAAACATGAAGCATGGCGAGGCCTCGATCGTTGCCTTGGTTCCGATAAGGGTAAAGCTTTCGGCCGGTGCAGTGGCGTAGCTTACTGTGAACTGAGCCAAACGATCGCCCGGGAAAGTGAGCGTCACGGCAACAGTATCGTCGAAGTTAAAGCCGCGGCCCGGGGTTCTTGTCCCCACTGCATATACCGAGGTGGGTTCATCGCCAAACAAGTTGCGGACCGCATTGAGCGGGTAGGTTCCCATATCCGGCACCGGCCCCCCCCAATATCCATTGTGCCCACGTGAGTTCTCTTCCGCGACGTCTTGCGTGAAAATTGCTGTGAACGCGCGAAGATCGCCGAACTCACCCCCTCTGGCCCGCGCCACCATTTCCACGGTTCCAGGCTCGTGATGAAGCCTGTAGGCAATCATCAGCTTTGCCCCCGACCGTTTTTGCAAGGCCATGATTTTCTCGGCATCGGCAAGACTGGCCGCAGCGGGCTTTTCCAGAAGAACATGGATGCCAGCCTCCAGAGCGGCAGTTACAAAATCGGTATGCAGCGCGTTTGGCGTCGCAATATAAACCGCATCTATCTCGCCCGAGCGAAGAAGCTCGTTGTATTGATCATAAGACCAGGCCTTGATCTTGTATTTTCCAGCCAAACTCTCCGCTTTTATCGGATCGCCAGTTACCAGTGCGGCGAGCTTGGAATTGTCCGTGCGCCCGATCCCGGGCATGAAAGCCTGCTGGGATATCTGCCCGCCCCCGACGAGGGCGTACCGCACCTTTTCCTTGCTCGCGAACATGCAGAACTCCTGTGCTGAAAGGGATTGCAAAGCTAACGTTTGCAATTCCGGATTGGTTGCGGTGCACAATGGGGTGCGTTCTCAAATCCAAACTCACACGCGAACGCTGACCCTGCACTTCCTGCCGCTCCAAAATGGCGCCCCGAAGTTGCTTCGAAAAAAAGTCCGGGGCTCGAACTGTCGGACGAGTCGCTGAAATCTCAATTGCAGAGCGCGCGATTGCGACGTTGCGTGCTGCGAGAGCGCCGACCACCTTACCTGCGGAAGTTCTATGGGAGCCAAGCGAGAGCCTGAGGTGTTTTCATGTCATATCTGCGTTCTTGAAAGCGCGGGCCCTCGCCTCGTTTTGATCACCCAGTGGAGTCCCCTTTATGGCTCTTGCGTCTCCTATCCCCTACTCGCCATCGCTCGAAACCTACCGGCCGGACGAAGATCAAACGATCGACGAAATTAATGAAACTTTCGACGAGATCATGGAGACTACCGCGAAGGACTATGGTCATGCAGTACGGTCGGTTCATGCCAAGGCCCATGGGTTTATCAAGGGTACGTTGACCGTCGTCGAAGGATTGCCGGGCGAACTTGCCCAAGGCCTGTTTGCAAATCCTGCCACACATGATGTTGTGATAAGGCTTTCGACAAACGCTGGCGACTTGCTGCCGGACAGTATCAGTCTGCCGCGCGGTATGGCGATCAAGGTCCTCGATGTTGAGGGCGAGCGGCTGCCTGATGCCGAAGGTACAACGCAGAATTTCGTATTGGTCAATGGGCCTGTATTCCAGACACCCACGGCCGACAAATTCCTCGCAAATCTAAGGCTACTGGCGAAGACCACTGACAAGCTGGAGGGAACCAAGGAAGGCCTCTCACGCGTCCTACGCAGCGTTAACACAGCCTTGGAAGCCATTGGCATCGCGAGCCCCAAGGTGCAATCGCTCGGCGGGGCGCCGAATTCGGATCCACTGGGGGAGACATATTTCAGCATCACGCCCTTTCGGTACGGCCATTACGTCGCCAAATTCAAGTTAGTGCCGGTCTCGCCGGGCCTCACGGCCAGGACAGGGACGACAATCGACGCCTCCCACAGCCCTGATGCGATCCGTGAGGCCGTACGCGCAGGGATGAGAACGCTGGAAGCTCAGTGGGAGCTACGCGTCCAGCTCTGCCGTGACCTCGAAAAACAACCTATCGAGGATCCGACAGTCGAATGGCAGGAATCCGAAAGTCCGTTTGAGACGGTGGCTGTTCTTCGCGCCGACCCCCAAGACAGCTGGGATGAAACTTTGGTCTCAGCTGTCGACGAGCGGATGCGCTTTTCAGTTTGGGTAGGTCTTGAAGCACATCGCCCGCTTGGGAATATCAACCGGGCGCGTAAAGCGCCCTACGAGCATTCAGCCGCATTTCGCTCGCGCTTCAACGGATGCCCGATCCACGAGCCTTCCGGGCGAACATAAGTGAATTCCACCAAAGCCGACTTTGCGTCTGCTCGAGCTTGGAGGGTCGTTTAAAATGGCTGAGGATGAAAAAGGCACGGTCCACTACGAAGGGACCGAAGGTGGCTGGGGATCCCTTCGCGGGATGGCGGAGATCGCCTGGCGGGAGAAACCAACGCTGGCTGCCATCAATACTCTTCGGCGCCAGAACAAAGTCAAAGGGTTCATGTGCGTGTCCTGCGCATGGACCAAGCCGGCCAATGCCCACCCGCTAGAATTTTGCGAAAACGGCGCCAAGGCCACGCTATGGGAGCTGACCAGCAAACGCTGCACCCCGCAGGTTCTTGCAGGTCTTCCTGTAAGCGAGCTGAAAACCTGGAAAGACTACGATCTGGAGCAACTCGGGCGCCTAACCCATCCGATGCGCTACGATCGGGCCACCGACACTTACCTGCCCTGCGACTGGCAGGAGGCCTTTACCGCCATTGGCCGGGAGCTGAAGACGATAGATCCAGGCGCAGCAGTGTTCTACGCCTCCGGCCGCGCGAGTCTTGAAACCAGCTATCTTTACGCGCTCTTCGCACGGCTATACGGCCACAATAATCTGCCCGACAGCTCGAATATGTGCCACGAGACGACCTCGGTCGCATTGAAGAAATTGATAGGCTCCCCTGTGGGAACCTGCGTCTTGTCAGATTTCGAACTTTGCGATGCGATCTTTTTTTTCGGACAGAACACCGGTTCGAACAGCCCGCGCCTTCTTCACCCTTTGCAGGAGGCCGTCAAACGCGGGGTCAAGATCGTTACCTTTAACCCGATCCGCGAAAAGGGACTGGAGGTCTTCAAAAATCCGCAGAGTCCCGCTGAAATGTTGACGCCCAAAAAAACCCAGATTTCCACGCTGTATCTGCAAGTAAAGGCGGGCGGGGACATCGCGGCGATAACTGGCCTGATCAAGCATGTTCTGGCGGCAGAAGAGAAGAAGTGGAACGAGGAAAAACTCCACGTTCTCGATGTCGATTTCATTAAGCAGCATACCACTGGCTTTGAAGCGATGAAGGCGTATGTCGAAGAAACCAGCTGGCAGGAAATCGAGCAGGAGAGCGGTCTTGCCCGCGCCGATCTGGAGGAGGCTGCACAGATCTATGTCGAGGCAAAGCGTTCGATCGCCATGTACGGCATGGGGCTCACCCAGCATGTCCATGGCTTTGACAACCTCGCGGCTCTGACTAACTTGTGGCTCTTGAAGGGCAATATTGGCCGCGACGGCACCGGCATTTCACCGGTCCGCGGGCATTCCAACGTTCAGGGCCAGCGAACGGTGGGTATTTCCGAAAAGCCAGAGTTGGTGCCGCTCGACAAAATTGCCCAGCAGTTTGGGTTCGAGCCGCCGCGCGAAGAAGGCATGAATACCGTCAAGGCTTGCGAGAAAATCATATCGGGCGAAGTGAAGGCGTTCATCGGTCTCGGCGGCAACTTCATTCGCGCTATTCCCGAACGCGAGAAGATGGAAGCGGCCTGGCAAAAGATGCGCCTGACCGTGCAGATCGCCACCAAGCTCAACCGCAGCCATCTCATCAATGGTGAAATCGCCTACCTCTTGCCCTGTCTTGGCCGATCGGAGGAAGACAAGCAGGAAAGCGGCGCGCAGGCTGTGACGATGGAGGATTCGCTCTCTTGCATCCACGGTTCGCTTGGCAAGAACAAGCCGGCATCCGAACATCTGATGAGCGAGGTGGCGATTGTGGCAGGCATCGCAAAAGCAACCCTGCCCCCTAATCCCAAGGTCACGTGGGATGAATGGACGGCGAGCTATGCCACGATTCGTGACAATATCGAGGAAACCTACCCCGAGCAGTTTCACGATTTCAACGCCCGCGTCTTCACTCCCGGCGGCTTTTACCGCGGTAATTCCGCACGCGAGCGGGTCTGGAAAACAGAAAGCGGCAAGGCGGAATTTTCTGTTCCCAAGTCAATGACATCAATCGGGTTCACGCCGGCTGTCGGTCGTTACCGGCTCGTTACCTTGCGCTCGAACGATCAGTTCAACACGACGATCTACGGCTATTCAGACCGGCTGCGAGGCATTGAAGGCACCCGCGACGTCGTACTCATGAACCCCGAGGACATCGCGGCCTCGGGCCTCACCAATGGTCAAGTCGTTTCACTTGCGAGTGACGCCGGTGACGGCGTGCATCGTCAGGTCGACGGGCTTACCATCACTCCGTTTCTACTGCCTCGCGGCTGCATCGCTGCCTATTATCCAGAGATGAATCCGCTCATTCCGCTCTGGTATCACGACGAGCACTCGAAAACGCCGGCTGCCAAAGGGGTCCCGGTCCGCATAGTGCTTGAGCCCTGACGCGCGCGCAGCACTCCTGGCATAGAGGCAGTTTTTCGCGTGCCGAAATCAAAACGCGGGACTTTGGAAAGACTTGCCGCAAACGCTGCCGGCGGAAAACTAAGATCAGGACTGATCATTTCAGGCTGCGGAACGGCAGGTGACATGCACTACACTTATGAGTTCCAGTAAATATATTATTTTCTCCTGAAGCAAATCAGTCTTCTGGTCGTTTAGCTGTCGTCCCGTCTCTGCTCGTGCGAGTTTACGGGTTTCATATCCGATAGGAACTACTATGTCCGACAATAGTCACGATATTTCGACACTGAATAGCCTGATTGCAACGACGATCGACAGCGTTGACGGCTATACAGAGGCTGTCAAAGATAGTGAAAATGCACGTTTCACGTCGCTTTTCACTAGCCGAGCTGGTGAACGCCGCGAAATCGCCTCGCGCTTACAGCAGGAAGTCAACAAACTGGGTGGCAAGGCCGAAGACGATGGCACCGTTTTGGCAGGGGCCCACCGCATGTTCTTGAATCTCAAATCTGCCGTAACCGGACGTGATGACAAAGCTATCATCAATGAGGTCGAAGCAGGCGAAGATCACATCAAGGCCAAGTTCGAGGATGCCCTGGCCGACCGCGAGCTTTCCCCCCCAGTGCGTCAGCTTATTGAAACCTGCTTCGTCTCCGTCAAAGCAGGGCATGACGAGATGCGCGACATCAAGCACTCGATGGAACGTTAAAAGCCTTATTGCGGGGGGCTAGCTGCCCCCCGCGCCGCTTCGCAGCTGGTTGGTTCCCTATAGAAGGCATGCCAATGAGCGCCGTGCCAGCTTCGCCAAATCGTTCCCGGTGATTGTCACAAGTTTCCTGACTTTCGCCGCGGATACGCAAGGCACGCTTCTCTCTCACGGCCCGGCCGATTAGACCCGCGCAATGCTGGGCGAAGCGGGGCCAGATGGTGGAACGCCCCTTGGTGTAGGCGCTACGCTTTAGCTGAGCCATCGCCTCGGGAAAAGTGAGAATGGCATCGATCGCCTCGGCAATAGCCGCCGGCTCTCCGACGGGCACCAGTTCGCCTACTCCGCCGGCAAGAAGTTCGCGCGCATGGATGTACGGCGTCGAAACAACAGCCTTGCCGAGTGCGACTGCGTAGCTAAGCGTCCCGGAAGTCGATTGCTGCAGATTGGGATAAGGCGTCAGATAGATGTCGCAGGCTTCTATCTGGTCGAGTAGCTCCTCCGTCTCGAGGAATCTGTCATCCCAAGATACATTGGCTGTTACGCCCAGCTCCCCGATGCGCGCTTGTAGCCGTTCGCGGTAAGCCTCTCCCTGCTCCTGCACAAGATTGGGGTGGGTCGCGCCCACGATCCGATAAACGACCCCCGGATGCCGTGCAGCAATCGCAGGGAGCGCTTCGATTGCATGTTCCAGCCCCTTGCCCGGCCCTAAAAGCCCGAATGTCATAAGGACAGGCCGGCCTGTCAGTCCGAGCTTCGCCTTGAACGTCTCTTCCCGACCGAACGGGCGATCAGGGGCTCCATGGGCAATGACAGATATACGTTCAGGGTCGGCGTCGTACAGTTTTACGAGAAGGTCGCGGCCGTCCTGGGACATCACCATAATCTGCTCGGCCCGCTGCAGAATGCGCTGAAGCACCGCCCGCTGATTGGGCGAGGGCGACGACAGAATCGTATGGAAAGTAACAACGAGAGGCACCTCGAGGCGGTCGACCAGTTCGCATATCAGCTCGCCGTCCGGTCCTCCAAAGATGCCATATTCGTGCTGAAGCCAGACCGCGTCTGGTTTCGATAGGTTGATAAGTTCTGCCGCCGCGCAGTAAGCGTCCCGTTCACCCGCAGGTATGACGCGAATGTCCGGATCGTAAAGCGCCAGTGCGTTACGGTGGTCGAGCGCAAAGACATCAAAGGAAATGTTCGGGTAATGCGCAGCGACATGCGTTTTCAAGTCCTCGGTAAACGTCGCTATGCCACATTTTCGCGGAGCGAACGTCCCGATGAGCGCAACCTTGAATGTATCCGTGAAAGATGGGCTTTTGTACCTCTTGTTGTCCGTGAACGAAGCCGCATGTCTGGAGAAGGCGTTTTGCGCGTGAAACATGCCGGCACGGATCCTATGAGGGGTTTAATTTAATAACGATAGTCCAGCATGGTCGTTCCCCATTGATCGTACAACTTCATAGATTCATTGGGGCACCACGTCATAACAAAACGGCAGGGTAACCAAAAAAACTCTAACCCACTATGGTTAAACCTGATCTTTACTTTCAACCTCATCAGCCCGTACGCGTTATTTTGGGCAGCTGGTTTCTCAAAAAAGCGTTGATTTAGATATCTGCAAAATGGCTTCGAAATGCCTGTCTTTGTTGAGTGGTCCCTTGCCATGGCTACTTTCGGTCGCCACGAATCTTCATTTTCCAAGAGGAATTTATTCACAGAGATTTCCATGACACGCGCCCTGCTCGCTATTGCGGTTACAAATAGGAGCGCAGCAGTACGCTGCGCAGTCCCTTGGCCCTATGGTTGTCCGTCCAGCCAAGGGAAGCACACGGAAAGGTCTCCGCTGCTTGTCGACAATTTTTTTAGCGGGTGTTCAATTTTTCTTTCGCTGCGCCGCTGACACTTGGTGCCGAAGTTTCATCCGGGGCTTCCGGCCGCTTCTTCTGCATAAGCTGGGCGCGGCGTTCGTACCGGGGCACCCTGCGCCGGCTTGCGAAGCATCGCGAATTTCTGCAATTTAATATGCTTTAGTTTGACACGGCAAGTCGCAGGAAAAGATTGATAATGGCACTTTTTCCCGTCTGGCACGACTGAACTTATCTCCGGGCGGTCCAGAGCCCTCATCGCTCAGTTTTGGCCAATTTCCGGATTACCACCGCTTTGCTCGAACAATCCGGGATGATCCTCGCGAAGCGATTGCAGGACTGAGACGTTGATAACGAACTCGCTTTGCCCCCGATCGCCCGCAAGCCAGATCCTGTGCGCAGCTGGAAGGATAATACCCTTATTTTCGTCGAATATATGCTCAGCGCTGTCTTCGATCGATACACCGATTTCGCCAAGCGATCGCAGCGCATCAAAAGTCACGTAAAATCGGTAAGTTTTTGCTTCCCACTGCCCGATGAACTCGACGGCTTGTCGGCGCGGCACCCAATTTCGCACAGCTGACGTGAAGGTTAGGTCAAGCATGCCGACGCCTCCTGATGGGCCTTAAGTTTAAACGCCCGGTGAGCAGAAGGTTCCCGCAGCCCTGGGGCAGCAAGCGGCCGGGCACGGCGGCTTGTGCCTCACCTCGGGCAGGGTCTTTTTCGGCGTTCTCGCACGCAAGGATGATGCCGGGCGAGCCAACGCGCAAACGGGTTCACAGATTGGCACGTTCCGGCGGGCGCTACAGTTTATAAACTGTTGATTTTTTGTGCTTCCTTTTTCGCCTCACCAAATCCGCTCTTCGTATGTCTGGCACGGCCTGCCTTCCTCGCCGAAACATTGCTGGCTGATGCAAATTTCACCGTGCGGGCCGCGACTTAGTGTCCAGATTATCGAGAAGGAATGGAAATGAAGCACCTTGCAAGCGCTCTGGGAATTATCGCTGTGAGCGTTTCGGTGGCCGCGATGCCGGTAGAGGCGCAGCCCTACCGTGGCGGCGACCATGGCCGAACCGGGTCCAGCCACACGCAACGACCTGACAATCGGCAGTGGCGCGGCGACCGGGACAAAAATTGGAATCCGGCAGCAAGCTACCATCAGGGCAATTACAAGGAGCGGCGTCTTGGCCGCAATGATCGCATCTACCGCGGGAAGGACGGACGCGCTTATTGCCGCCGATCGGACGGCACGACGGGCTTGGTGGTCGGTGCGCTGGGCGGAGCGGTTCTTGCCAAATTGGTCGGCGGCAATACCCTAGGCGCGCTGGCGGGTGGTGCCGGAGGCGCCCTGGTTGGCCGTGAGATCGATCGCGGCGGGGTAAAATGCCGTTGACGGCAAAGTATCCATTGAATTGTTAATTTCGGGAGGGGCGCCGCTAGCGCCCCTCCCTATCCTGCATTGTCATTGGCTGTAATAGGCGAGCAAGTACTCGATCCAGACTTGCTGCAGAAGTAGCGATTTGCTGGGGCGGGTCCGGTCAAGCAGCCTTCGGATTAAAATCGTGCGAATTGGCCATTCCAGTTCGGTAGGTCGGCTGCGCGCCGCCTATAACCGGGATTTTTTGGGAAGTGGTCGTTCCGTCCGCACACCGTATTTTCTTCGACAACCCCAGACCGCACGAAGGCTTCTCGCACCTGTGCTTCATCTTCGGATTGTCGCCGAATACGAAGGTCAGAGCTAAAAACTTATACGCTTCGCGCAATCGAGCAATACCGTCTTTGTCGAAGGCTGACATTTCCGCATCGTCAATCACACCGAGGAGGCTATTCAAGAAAGCAGCGTAGTCCCAGAGCGAAGTAGCCATAACCGGACCCTATGAACGTCCGCGAATGACCGCAAGGGGCGGTTTCTGCGGCTTTTTGGTCGGGTACCAAGCGTGCGATGTCGACCACTAGGTTTCAGATCGCAGATCACTTTCTCGATCTTTCTCATAATGTTTGACGAGCGGAAACGCCGGCAGCCATTGCTCCCGCCGGACCATCCAGTTCTCATATGTCGGGATGAACTGGTCCGGCGCATCGAGCGAACCCAGATGTACTTCAACCTCATCCTCGTGGCGCGCGAAAACCGATGATCCGCAGCATGGGCAGAAGTGTCTGCCTGCATATTCGCTTGTTGCACCCTCTATGGTGACGGCGCTGCTAGGGAAGATGGCAGCCGCGAAGAACAGGGCTCCGTGATGCTTACGGCAATCAAGGCAATGGCAGACGCCCACACGATAGGGCTGGCCATGAGCCATGATCCTTACGGCTCCGCACAGACATCCGCCGCTTACCCGCTCCACGCAGCTCAGTCCCGACCCAGCGCCGCCTTCAGCGCGTCGATCCGCTGCGAGGCTTCAGCTTTACTGAGGCTTTCGGGCGGCAAGTCCTCGCCTGCTTCCTCGCAAAGCGTCGTGAGATAGGACGCCTGTGCGCCGGTCATCGGATCATCGCCCGAGACCCAGTTGGACGGATCTTTTTCGGTGTTCGATCCCGGATGATCCTCAAGCTTGGGATTGTGCATTTCCTCGGACATGCGCCTGCTCCTTGTTCGCTGTTCGTTCCTGAAACAATCGAATCGCCGGCTTGGTTCCCCGCATCAGCGGAGCGCGAAGGATGATATCGCTCGGCTCAATGAATTCTGCCAGCTCACCTTCCGGACAGTTTGTCGGCAGGACACAGCATCGCGTCCTTGTCCGGCTGCCATCCCAGAAATCGCGCGCCATTCCGAAAACGGCCAGCCGTGACCTGATCATAAACGGCCTCAACTCCAAGTCCGTCCGCTAGCGCCACGTAGTCGCCGCTCTGGTTGGCCTGCCATCAGCCCGAGCCGCTTGGTGCGCGGCCGGTGAACCCTGGCCCGCCTCATAGGGTTTGAGTGTTTTTGCCAGCGCGGCCCATTCGCCTGCAGGGCATGCCGAAACGAAGCCGACGAGGCCCAAGGACCCATCGGCCCCATAGAAATCCAGAAGCAACAAAGCCACACCTCCGTCGCTCTTGCGTATCCTCCCACCACACAATCGGCGGTCCTCTGTTGCTTGACCGGTCCGCCTGAGGATCGAGCAAAGTCTCGAGCGCTCGAGATTTTAACTCCGTTTCCAGATAATCTGGTACATGCCTGCCGCGTCATTTGATACTCGAGGCAATATGAAGTGGGGGCAGCGTGGGAGGCTGAACGCATTTGACCGGCATGGGAGCCGCCGCGAAGGGAAGACGCCGGCCAGCGACCCTGCTAAGAGGCCGGCGATTCATATCTTCAAGTCGTTCAGCTCTTTCGAAGGAATTTTCAGTGACGCAGCAGCTGCCTCGGCTATCGACGGGGGTGCCAGGCCTCGATCCCATCCTCGGCGGCGGCTTTGTCGAGGGCGCGTCGTATATTGTGCAAGGGCAGCCAGGTGCCGGCAAGACGATCCTGGGCAATCAGGTGGCGTTTGCGACCGCCTCGTCGGGCAGGAAGGTTCTGTACGTCACGCTTTTGGCCGAGACACACGATCGGCTGTTTCAGTCGCTTTCAACCCTCTCGTTTTTTGACAAGGCTCAGCTGGGCAGCCGTATTTCCTACGTCAGCGTGTTCCAAACGCTCAACAAGGAAGGCCTCGGCGCCGTGGTCGATCTCTTGCGAAAAGAGACCAAAAGACAGGGCGCCTCGCTGATCGTATTTGATGGACTCCTCAACGCAAGAGACCGCGCCGAGACCGATCTCGACGTCAAGACTTTCGTTGCCGAAGTGCAAAGCCAGGCGGCGTTCGTCGGATGCACGGTGATGTTCCTAACCAGCGCCCGCACGCATGACGACAGCCCCGAACATACCATGGTGGACGGCGTAATCGAAATGCATGAGGAGCTCGTAGGTCTCAGGACGGTCAGGCGCCTGCGCGTGCGAAAATCCCGCGGAAGCGCCTCGCTTGGCGGTTTTCATCAATATGAGATCGCCGAGCCGGGTATCAGCGTCTTTCCCCGCATAGAAGCAGCGCTTCGCCTTCCCTCCGTGAGCGACCAGCCCGATCTGACACCGCTGACCTCGGGGATCGAAGGTCTCGATGTGCTCACAGGCGGAGGCCTTCCAAGGGGATCCACGACTTTGGTAGTCGGGCCGTCGGGCAGCGGCAAGACGTCATTCGGGATAAACTTTCTGGCAGCCGGCTCCCACAAGGAACCCGGTCTTCACTTTGGCTTTTATGAATCGCCGGACCGTCTTCTTTCGAAGGCCTCGGCGCTTGGCCTCGATTTGCGGCGAGCTGTCGATAAGGGAGAGCTCGAAATTTTGTGGCACCCTCTGACGGAAAATCTTATCGACAAGCTGGCATACCGCCTGCTGGACGCTGTAGCCGCACGAGGTGTCAAACGGCTCTTTATCGACTCGTTGGGAGGATTCGAGCGCGCCGCGGTCCACGGCTCGCGCATGGTTGAGTTTTTTGCCGCGCTGACGAACGAACTTCGTGCACGCGGGGTCACGACGGTTGCCACCTGGGAACTTCGGGACCTCTTCTCCTCGCAGGTTTCAGCCCCAGGTCCTGAAATATCAGGCGCCCTCGATAATCTTATCCTGATGCGTCAGGTAGAGATCGGTGCGCACTACAAACGCCTGCTGTCCGTTCTCAAGGTCAGGGACCAATCCTACGCCGCAGCGCCCCAGGAAGTCATCATAGACGGTCACGGGCTCGCCATTTCGGGCCCGTTTGAAGAAGCTGTCGGTATATCGACAGGCCTCGCCCGGCCTCTTGGTGCCTGAAGCTCATGAAGCGTGATCTCCTAAAGGGCGCCTCATGAACATAGTCGTGGCTGAAGACGAGTTCCTGATCGCGGATATGCTGGTGGTTAGTCTTGAAGAGGCGGGCCACAGAGTTCGCGATGCGCCCCACGGTGCCGGAGCACTCAGGCTGATCCAGGAAGAACGGCCGGATCTGCTCATAACGGACTTCATGATGCCGCTGATGACTGGCCTCGAGCTCGCGGAAGCCCTGCGCGCTGACGACGGTTTGCGCGACATACCGATCGTGCTAGTCAGCGGAGCCCAAGGTTCGATCGCGCGCGAACGAAGTGATCTCTTCGACATTGTCATCGACAAACCGTATCGTATCGAGAGGATACTCGAGGCCCTTGGTCGATTGATCGCGAAACCCATCGATTAAACCAGAGCCGCCGTCGTTGGCACTGTCTTTCTAGCAATTTTGCAACGTGACCTGCCTCTAGAAGTCGCCTAGCTTTCAGCTATGAAAAACGAGAAGGGCATATCAGGGGCGAACATGCCGCCAGAAGACGGCAACGGCGGAGCGATGGGGCAGCTTGTCGCCGGCTTTCCACAGCTTGCAGGTGATCCAGCGATCCTGGGACAAATCATCGAACACCTTCCACTTCCTGTTTATACCGTTTCGTGCGAGGGCCTGATCACCGCCTGCAATCGCGCGGCCGCAACGCTCTGGGGCCCAGCTGCCGCGGCGGACAAGGTCAGGTGGTGCGGGTCGCTGCACCTCTACACGCCTGAGGGACGCTGCATTCCCCACGAGCAAAGTGCCGTTGCGATCGCGGTAAGGAACGGCAAGCCCTACACCGGGATCAAGGCAATTGGCGAGCGCCGAGACGGCAGCCGGTTCAGCTTTACCGCTCATGCAATGCCTCTCCTCGACGGCACGGGTGCGGTGGTCGGAGGCGTGAACGTCTTGTTTGACGTTATTGACGGCGAGAATAGCGATATCACTGCTCACCGCCTCGCCGCGATTGTCGAATCTTCAGACGACGCTATCATCAGCAAGACGCTCGACGGAACGATCACCAGTTGGAACGCGGGCGCGGAGCGAATCTTTGGTTATGCGGCTGGCGAAATTATTGGCAAGTCGATCCTGAGTCTCATTCCGCCCGAACGCCACAGCGAGGAAGACGAAATCATTCGCCGCCTGAAGAACGGCGAGCGGCTTCAGCACTTCGAGACCGTGCGCCTGCGCAAGGACGGCGAGTGTATTCCTGTATCGCTTACCGTTTCACCCATACGCCGGGCCGACGGCGTCATTGTAGGCGCATCGAAGATCGCCCGTGACATCACCGAGCGCAAAAACAAGGACGACCTGCTCGCCCGCCAGACCGCAGTGCTCGAAACGCTGAACCAGGTCGCGGCCGTCATCTCGCTCGATCTTGATCTTGACAGGATCGTCCAGTCGGTCACTGACATCGCCACCGAATTGACCGGCGCCAGGTTTGGCGCTTTCTTCTACAACGTCACTGCCCCGGACGGCGAGTCCTACCAGCTCTTCACGCTCTCCGGAGCACCACGCGATGCTTTCGAGAGCTTTGGCATGCCGCGCAATACAGCCGTCTTCGCACCGACCTTTGCTGGAGAAGGCGTAGTACGCTCGGACGATATCCGGTCCGATACCCGTTATGGCCGTAACTCGCCTCACCGCGGCATGCCGCAGGGCCATCTTCCGGTGGTCAGCTATCTTGCTGTGCCTGTTAAATCGACGTCAGGCGATGTGCTGGGCGGACTGTTTTTCGCCCATGACGAGCCAGGGAAATTTTCTCAAGATACCGAGGCTTTGATTTCGGCCATCGCGTCTCAGACTGCCGTTGCCGTGGATAACGCGCGACTGCACAAAGCGGCGCAGGCAGAGGTGGAGCAGCGACGCCGGGCGGAAGGCGCTAAGGAATTGCTTCTCCATGAACTGAAGCACCGCGTGAAGAATACGCTTGCAACGATCCAGGCTATCGCCTCTCAGACATTTCGCCAAGCACCGAAGGAAGAGCTGAGCGCGTTCATTTCCCGTCTGCTGGCGCTCTCGACCGCCCACGATCTCCTGACTGAAAAGGACTGCGAAGCAGTCGGCGTCGCCCATATCGTCGCGCGGGCTCTCGGTCCTTTCCTCGATAGGGATCGTGAACGTGTGGAAATTGTTGGGCCGGCCGCCGCTGTCCCTTCGGCAAAAGCGCTCACGTTGGCGATGATACTTCACGAGCTTGCAACGAATGCTGTTAAGTACGGAGCATGGTCGAACGAAAGTGGCATCGTTACGATCAGATGGCACATCACTGAAAACGAAGCAAAAACGGTTTTGCGGCTTGAATGGTCAGAAGCGGGCGGCCCTCGTGTTTTTTCGCCTAAAGAAAAGGGTTTTGGGTCACGAATGATCCAGCGAGCCCTACGAGGCGAAGGCGATCAGGCGCAGTTCGATTTTCGGGCAGATGGCTTGGTGTTCTCGATGAATATCGAGTTAGTGGATTAAGTGGCCGGATCCTACTGGCGGCACCTGCCGATACGCTCCCTGCGTACAAATGAGCGCCGCTAACCCGCAGCGAAGCATTTTAGCTGCTTGGCTATGTCGACGGCCTGACGCTCAACGTTATTTCAGGCTTCGAGAGGCTTTTCCTGACCTTTATGAATTTGGGTTAATATCGACATTCTGTCATGCCGAATTCCGGGAGGCGTCGGTGATGTAGGCGCTATCAGAAACTGGGCCAGCTTTGCGGAGAGACGCTGCTCGGCCTCGATGCGATGCCGCGCTAAAGCCTGACAAAGCGGTCCATCGTCATCGATACGGTGCCAAAACCCGCTAGTATCCGCAAGGGTCACGCGTAGTTCCTTTGCGGCTTCTCGATCGGCTGCGGTAATCCCATTCATCGCGACAACGCTTTTCCCTGCATGCTTTTGCTGGATCCGAAACGGCCAATGTCCTGCCTTGGTTCCGTGCAAAAAATTGGCAAAGGTCTTATCCGACTTGGTCCGGGCGCCTTTGAGCCTTGACCAAAATGCACAGACCCGGCCGGACTTAGACACCCTCATCGCGATCGTGGAGCGAGGAAATGGCGAGGCGCAGAGGTCATCGGCGGCATTGAGGCCGCAAACCACCGCCTAACCTCAATGCCCAATCGGTGAAAAAATTAGCTTATGAGCTCTCACCCGCTTTGTACGTTCGGCTGGCCCACCTTCTCAGCAAATCTACCTTTTTCGATATCTGTTCTACTGATAGCCCGAAGGGGGGCTAGTGATGGACAATCCGTTCACCTTATTTGGCTACTTTTGAACATATCGGACACAATTGTTTATGGCTGGATCAAGCTGCAGTTAAAACCAAAATTTAATTGATATGTCGCATAACGCCGAGATATGTCGCTATCGCTCTTTCCCGCTATCCGACTCTTGTGCAGGACCGTCAACGCCAGGCATTTCTGGCCGGTGGTTGTTCTGCTGTTGGCATGCTTCGGCGCTGTTCTTGTTGTCCTTGCCGTCACCACCAGGGCTCAGGATGACCTTCAAGCTGCGCAAGAAACGCAAGCTCTCCAAAATGCCGTTCAGTCCCTGAAATACAACATCCGTCATGACCTGCAAGACTATGCGAAGTGGGATGACGCAGTCCGCCATATCAGCAAAAATCTCGATGCTGATTGGGTCGATGACAATGTCGTTGCTTACTTGGGACGCCAACAGGGATACGAGCAGATTTTAGTTCTTGACGCGCGAAATCGTGCAATATTTGACTTCGCGAGAAATCCAGCAGAAGTTTCGGAAGCCAAAATTGTCTCCGACCCCGAATTGCTACGGTCCGCCAAACGCGTGCGCAATATGCCCCGAACCGGAAGTCCAATCGAAGCAGGCTTCAGCCGGGTCAACGGCAAATTGATAAATTATGCAGTCGCGGCGGTTGTCCCACTCACGTCAAAAGTGACTATTCCTGCTAATCTTCCTTCCCACATCCTGATCTTGGCTGACACCGTCGACAATGGCAAGCTTGCACACCTTAACGAAAACCTCAGACTTTCAGACTTTCGTTTAACGCTTGGCCATCCCAATGCCGCCATGCGGTCACTCGCGCTGACGGACACCGACGGGAGCGTGTTAGGCTGGCTGCAATGGACTCCGAGGCGGCCTGGAACCGACCTTTTGAGGCGGGTCGCCCCGATCATCATCGGCCTTGCAATTTGTTCGGTTCTGGCGGCATTGCTCATTCTCCAGAACGGGCTTCGAGCAGTTGAAGCTGTCCGACAAAGCGAACTTCGCGCACGGCATCACGCTGATCACGATGCTCTGACCGGCCTTCCCAATCGCCGTGCGCTGCTATCCAGGATCTCCGCGCAGCTTGCGCTGGGTGATGACCCTACATTGCTGTTCATGGACATGGACGGCTTCAAGGATGCCAATGATGTCTATGGCCATGCCGCAGGCGACTTGCTGCTCAAAGAGGCAGCAGCACGGCTCTTGCTTTGCACCCAGGGCGCATTTGTTGCACGCGCCGGCGGCGATGAGTTCGCTGTCTTGCTTAGCGGCGACAAGCCCCACGAGGCAGACACCATCTGCGAACGCATCATCGACGCCGTTCGCTTACCCTTTGCCATCGGGCACTACACGGTGACACTTGGGATCAGCATCGGTTGCGCAAGGGGTGAAATGCTCGGCGCCGAGGGCCAGGATGAACTGATCCGCCGCGCCGACGTAGCGATGTATTGCGCTAAAAACGATGGCAAAAATTGTAAGCGCACATACGCACCAGCACTCGATGAAGGTCATCTATTGAGGATGAAACTGGAATCGGATCTTCGGGCCGCGATCGAGCGCGATGAACTATATGTTCATTTTCAACCCATCGTGTCAGCCGCGCATAACATTATGGTGGGAGTTGAAGCGCTTGTGCGCTGGCGTCATCCTGAGCACGGTGATGTCCCACCTGACGTTTTCATTCCGATAGCCGAGCTAAGCGGCTTGATTAACGCGGTCGGCAAGCACGTTCTTCGGCATGCCTGCCTCTCAGTACGAGAGACGGCGTTGGAACTGGCCGTTAACATTTCACCGGTGCAGTTTTGGGACCGTAATCTCCTGGACGATGTTCGCGATGTCCTGCAAGAAACAGGGTTTCCGCCTGAGCGACTCGAACTGGAAATAACGGAAAGTCTTCTTTTGAGACGTCCTGATAAGGCTGCAAAAGTTATCAGCGGCTTGCGGAGCTTAGGCATCCGGATTGCCTTGGACGACTTCGGGACCGGTTACGCCAGCATCGGCTACCTCCAGCGCCTTAAGCTGGATCGTATCAAGATCGATAAGGCCTTCGTTGCCCCTTTGGGCAACGAAGAACGGGCCTGCGAAATGATATTGTCCATTGTAGCGCTCGCCAATGCTTTCGACGCTCAGGTTACTGCCGAAGGCGTCGAGACAGAAAGCCAAGCGCAAATTGCCAAAGTAGCCGGATGTAGCAGGATGCAAGGTTGGTACTTCGGGAAGCCTGTCGCGGCCGGCAAGCTCATGACCCTGCTCGATCCTCGTTTGATATCCAATGTTGCGTGATCGCGTAAGTTACGACGATTTAAAATTGAGCGCCGGGCGCTGAAATCTGCCGCCGCCCACCGCCAGTTCGGCGAACCCGGTAAAGTTCCCTGACAAGCTTGGCGAGACAATTGCACGGCGCGGCCGCCTCTGCAGAGTATATAGGCACTCTAATCTGCGCGGTGAGCAGACTGATAGCGGCCGTCCGAAACCCTTTAACGACCCTTGCTTCTACCTGGTCTCAGGCGGCGCCTTTGTCGTCTCATCCTGCGCTTTGTCAGCCAAACGACGAGAACATGTTACAACCCTGGCCCATTCATACGAAAAGCGGTGTGTGCTTACAGATCGACGGCTCCGGGTCGGGGCCGGTCGATCCACTGTTAACGCGGTCGAAACAATGTCGCTGCGTCCGAAGGATCACTCTCACCGGCGCCTGGCGTCCAGGCTGCTGCGTTCATGGACAAAACCGGATGGCACATGAGCGACAAGCTCGAGTTTCCCTCCCGCATCGATTTTGGCGGGAACGCGCGGGATAGCCGCAGGTTAGGCTTGCAGACAGGGAGCATTGGCATGGACGAGCGGATTTCGGATGCGCTGGGGCAGGGGCTGCACGCCCAAGTGAAATTCCGGCCAAAGGTTGGAAACAAGTTATCTTGCGGGCTTGGAGCGAAGCGAGCGCCGACAATCTGGGGCTTATTGCATCGGGGGTGGCATTTTGCGCCGTCCTCGCCCTCGTGCCCACTCTCGGCGCGATCGTTTTGACCTATGGTCTTCTAGCCTCTCCGGAAACAGTAGCCGCCAACATCTCCTCCCTGACTTCGATGATGCCCGAAGACGCCGCCCGGCTCATTGGCGAGCAACTCGCCAATGTTGTTAAGACCTCGGACGGCAAGAAGGGGTTTGGCCTGCTCATTGCCCTGGTGATTGCACTCTACGGTGTGATGAAGGGTGCAACCGCTCTGATAACTGCGCTCAATATCGCTTACGACGAGGAGGAGACGCGGTCCTTCATCAAGATCAACGTGACCGCGCTCAACATAGCTGCCGGAAGCGTCCTGGTCGCAATATTGGCAATTTTGGCGATTGCCGCGATGGCGAGCCTGGGCAAGCTCTTGCCCTATGCACCGGCCTATCTGGCGCCGCTGGTTACTGTGTTTACCTATCTCGTTGTCGGCGTCACCGGAACCGGTCTTGCTGCTGCAGTCTATCGCTTCGGTCCCAACCGCGCACACGCCAAATGGGTTTGGCTAAGCCCAGGGTCGATTTTCACATCCGTTTCCTGGATGGTGATCACGCTGGGATTCGGCCTTTACGTTGCAAACTTTGGAAATTACGATGCGACTTATGGTTCCCTCGGCGCAGCGATGGTGCTTTTGACATGGCTTTATCTCTCGGCATTCGCATTGCTGCTCGGCGCTGAGCTTAATTGCGAACTGGAACGACAGACAACCCGCGATTCCACGACAGGGGATGAGCGTCCGCTAGGGAAACGTGGCGCTTATGCCGCCGATACCGTTGCTTATGAAGCTCCCCTCGTACGCAAAGATGTATGATTTTAAGCGCCAGCTGGAGGCTCTGATATCCAGCGCGAAAACGAGTTAAGCAGCGCCGCGTAAGCGAACCAAGCTGCGAGGGTAATCTTGCTGGACCTGCCTGCGCCTCGGCAAGAAATGACGTATCGAAGCTCTCGCTTTTGGCCCGTCACCTTCTCACTATATATTGAGCTTTTTTTCGCACTTCACGGCAAGATTTCGTCGATCATCCATCTTCTGAAAGCATTTCATTGTCAGGAGCAGCCCCTCCAAGCCACCGTGACTGAGCGACTGTTTGCTGGATCAGGGGAGATCCGCCGCCTCGCTCGCGCGGTCGATTGGGCAGAAACGCCGCCTGGTAGGATCTATAGCTGGTCTCAGAGCCTAAGAGCGACAGTTCGTCTTTCGGTCACACTGTCCGAAGCAGGCTCTCGAAAACGCAATGCGTCTGAGCTTACCGACGAGCCCGTCTTGAGATAGTGGTAGCTTAGACGCGTTGAATGGTGAGCCGAAGTGCTGATCCAAGCCAACGTTTTTGGCAGTTGCGCGCAGAGCCAGATAAGCTGGTAATCGCTTCCTTCTGCCAAAGCAGGATTTAGCGGAACGCCGTTCTGCTTGTTTTGACCCCAAATAGAACCGCACGCGGTACGAGGGCCCAAGTTCTCAGCGCGACGCCGAACCGAAGATCCTCGCCGGCCCGGCGGGTAGCGTTCAGCTGAATGCCTTGTCCCTGTCCTGATTGACAAAGGCGCCGCGAAGCTCCTGCACATTCGGTTTGCGCTTCAATGCGATCTTTCCATTCTGCCATTCGATCAGACCCAGGTCTTCGAAAGCAGACAGCCAACCGTCCATGGGCCACTGTCCCCATCGCTTGTAGAAGACTTCGGCATTTCGCAAGATGTCTGAAAAATGCTGCAGGGGAGGATCGAAAGTGTCGTGGTATTGATGGAACGCCCCAACCCCGGCGCCGCCCATGAACAGCATCGAGATCCCTGCAGCTTTGCTGCGGAAGCCGAAATCCGTATCCTCGGCGCCATATCCAGTGTACGCCTCGTCAAAGCCGCCCAGGCCGAAAAAGCGCTTGCGGCGAATTGCGAAGACAAGAGACCAGAACAGTCCAGCGTTGTCTTCCTCGCGGAGACCTTCTGCCGGAAAATCGCGAACCGGATGGGGAGAAGCTGTTCTCTTGAGATCAGCCTCGCTCCACTCCCCCCTTGCGTCTTCCGGTTTCAAGTAGAAGACCTCCGCGCAAATGAGCGCATCGCGTTGAACCAAGAGCTTTTCGGTTAGTCCCAAAAGCCTGCGCATGGGAATGCAGTCGACATCGAGGAACAACAATGTCTCTTCTCTTGCGGCCCGTGCTGCCGCGTTGCGGGCAGCGGCGAGCGGCAGGCCCTCAGCTTCCAGCCGCAAGACCCGTGCGGGAAACGGCAGCGCAGGGAGGACGACGGGGGGCTGGCTCCCCATGTCGGCAATTATCAATTCGCCTGGCACTGCCTCGCTGCGGCGTAGACCCTCGATCAGCTGCGCCAGATGATCCGGACGGTCCTTGACCAACGTAAGGACGCTGAGGCTCATAGCGTTCCTCGCCATAAATCGAGACGGTAATGAGGGCAGCGTTCCTCCAGGACTATCTCGGTTTTGTCTCGAAGCGCGGCCTGAAGCTTGGCGACCGCTTCGTCCCCTGTCTGGGGATAGTCTGTCTCACCCGTCCAGTGAACAAGCAGGAGGTCTCCGCCCGGCAGCAAATGGCCATCGATCCAGCGAGCAGCGCGCACAAGATCGCCGTCGTCCCAGTAATAGGCCACTTCGGACAATACGGCGAGATCGAATGTCTCCTCCGGCGCACTGCCGGGAAAGGCCATTTGCGCAAAGGATACCTGCGGCGCCGTGGCGCAGCGCTTCCGCGCAGCCCGTAAAGCTGTGGCACTGACATCAATCGCCAGCAAGGCTTCGCACGCAGCTGCAAGCTTGCTTGTAAGAACGCCCTTGGCACAGCCGACCTCGAAGCCGCGGCGATAGGACCTTCCCCCCAGAGCACGGACCGTATGGTCAAACTTGGAACGTTCATAGGCGCTTGTCTCGAGGTCCCAGGGATCTTCGTCGCCCTGGAACATCCGTTCGAAATAATCGGGCTCCAAACTCGACGACCGGCGGTTCATGGTTTTCTCCGCACATAAAGAGTATCATAGGCTGGCATGCGCAGCCGTTCTTTAGCCAACCGAAACCCGGTGCCGTGCGAACCTGTCAGCTGGCTGCGGTGAGCGCGAAGCGCATGACGCCGTCTTCCCCCCGGCAGTTTGGCTGTCCGCAGGACCTGGTTTTTATTGCGCGCTGGCGCGTCTGCCCAAACAACGTATTCAGCAACGATCAAACGCCGTCTCGCTTTTGATTGAACAGCGTAGGCAAGGCGCGCAGCTGCGGCGTGGTCGCAGTGGGGTTCACCGAGCGCTGTCACTGCTATTGCATCAACCCTGCAGCGACGGCAGAGCGCGGACAGAATGCTCGCCGATCGATCAAAAATGGGCTCACCGGGAGCGGCGGGCGAAGCGTCTTTCCAGTCAAGGTGAAACCGGTTCAGCGCGCGGCTAGCTGTAAGGCGAAACAGCGCATGCCCAGCCTCGGCCTTTCTTCTTGCGGCCAGACGCAGAGGGGTGATGCTGTCCGCCTCGTGAGAGCCCGATCCGTCGGTAAGGTAAGCGATCCCTGCCAGAGTTCCTGCCGCCCAGGCCTGCGCGATAAGCGCACCTGTCCCCAGCGTCTCGTCGTCAGGATGAGGGGCCAGTACGAGCCATCGTCGGCGCCGCCACGGGTCTGCGTTTAGAAACATGCTTACCATAAACCGTCCCCATCACCCCACGCATCTCGCTCCAGCCACGCTATCGCTGCCTGATCGCGTGCGTAGTCCGGACCCGCCTGGCGTAGATAGAGCGAAAGATCGCGTATGATTTTGTCGATCCGCTGCCCGTCCATCGCACTGCGCGTTCCCACGATCCGGGCGGCTAGCTCCATCACATCAAGCGCGGCGCGTTCCACGATACCCCGGGTCATGCGTGCAAAAGCCGGACCATCCGGGTCGTTTCTGGCAGCCCGCAAGGCGCATTCGCGAACCCAAAGGTAGGCCGTGCGCGTGGCCGCGACGCTATGCGCGAACTTGGCGCGCTGAAGCGGATCTTCGCGAGCGGTTTGGGACATGGCGGTACGGGTCTCTGTCAACAGGGCTTCGATTCCGCCTAGCTGCACCGCGGTGAAGCGCCATGCCCCTGTCGTGAACCGGGGGTCCCGATCATAGTCGCCAGGCCCGCCCAGCAGGGCGGCAGGATCAGGTTCAAGTCCGGTCACGTCGTAGCAGCCGCTTACGCTCGCACGCATCCCGCGTACGCGCCACTGTGACAAGTCAGCCCGCGCAGCTTCGTTGGCTCGAACCACTACCATTCTACGCTCGCTTTCATGGCCCTGCACAGTGATGACACAGTGAGCCAGTCCCCCTGCCCCGCTGGCAAAAGTCTTGCTGCCTTCAAGGCAAAGCCGACCTTCCCCGTCGCTATTCAGATGCACGCCGGGCAAAGGTTCGGTGGCCCATACGCCGTAGAAGGCTCCGGTTCGCAGCTCCTGGCAAAGCCAGCTATGCTGGCCAGCTGTACCATACCAGTCGAACAAGGCCATGGCATTGACATGTCCCTCGTAGAGCCGCCCGACGCTCAAATCCGCCCGGCCAACAGCGCGAAGGACATCGAACATCTCGCGGTGCCGCTCCTCCTCGCTGGCAAAGATCATGCCGCCACTCGCCTGCGGAGCGAAATCCTGGTGAAGCCCGGCGGATGCAAGTTCCTGCATGCTTTCCGACGGAAACATGGGTTCTGCATCGTACCCGGCACCAAGATGCTCAAGCCGCGCCGCGATAGCCGCTACACGCCGCGCGGGGCCTTCATCCGATGCCGGTGAGAATATTCTCTCCATCACTTTTTACATTCCTGCTGCTGCATGACGTTGGCGGCACATTGCGCAAGCCACGTTGCCGCCTTGCGGGCGCCTTCCACGTCGCTCAGCAGCGCGCGCGCGGCCGGCTTCAATGCCACCCCCTCTTCCAAAAGCTCGGGCCAGCTGGCCGGGTGAGGCCATTGCTGCAATACAAGCGCAGCGCCAAGGGCGGAAAGGCCCTGAGCGGTCACCCGCTGCTCGTCGTAGGGCCTCGTCTGCGGTATGCAGATGAAAGGTTTGTCCGCAGCCATGACCGCTCCCACGACACCGTCACCGGCAGCGCCCACGACAATCGACGACTGCGCTATTTCGCGTTCAGGTGCTTGCACCCAGCCTGCAAGAACGAGATTGGGCGGGCATTGCAACGGTGCAGTGACGGGGCCAATGGCGCGCCATTCCCAGTCCGGACAAGCTGCCGCCGCTTCTGAGAGGAGTTGCCCGTCGCCGGGCGCCCCACCCTTACCGAAAATTACCAAAACCCGCCGAGCATCCTGGCTGTTGGCGGGACCGAGGGATGTTACCGGCGGCGCAGCGATCCCAGGGCAATAGAAGCTTTTGTTGCGAACCCAGCTTGGTATCCCGCTCGGCTCCAAGGATTGGTGAAAGGGTGTCAGCAAGCCCGTGGCACCGCGAAATGCATCCAGGTGAGCAACATCGTTTCGCCTGCCGTTCAAGCGCACGTAAATTGTCGGGACCGATGCGAGCCGCGCCAGCATCGCCACTTCAGCCGAAACATCGATGATCATCATGACAGGCCTTTGCGCAGCAATCCAGGAAGTCATCCTCGCTACGCGTTCGCGCACTCCCCGATGATCGATGGGTGCGTAATGAAGTGCATCCGGCCTGGATACGGCGTCGTCGGCCCCGTCGAACTGCTTGGAGCGGGGCCGGTCGTCAGGTAGGTCGATCCCGGCACCGCCGATCCCTGTTCCCAGCAAAACCACCGGCCAGTCGATGGCGCTGGCTATGGCATCAGCGCGGGCACGGTGGCCGGCGCCGTGATGGTGGACATAATAGCCAATCGGGCGCAGCCTCATGGAGATAACTCCAATACCATGTCGTGAGGCATTGGCGCCAGGAACGGCTCCTCGGCGGCGATCCTTTCAGCGCCGCCCGGCATAGCCCGCAGGTGACGGCGCCATAATGCCCGTTCACGCCAGTGCTCGAAAGCCGGCGCGAGCGGCTTTTCTCCTTTGCCTGCCAGCTCGAACAGCTCATTCATGGCAGCTGCCATTCCCCCGCTTGCCCTGCCCTCACGCCGCGGCGAAACGAAAGTATAGACATTCAACGGGTGCGCGAGCCTGGCGCCCTTGGAAAGGGCGGCATTGACCAGTGCCTGGTCTTCGCCTGTCTTCAGCAAAGGCACACCGCCGCACCGGACGTAAAGATCCGCGCGAATAGCCAGTGATGCTCCTGTGTGATCGCCGTGGCGGGGAGGTGCATCCCAGGCGACCGGGTCCAAGGCATCTTCTATCTTGCGCACGGTCTCCCAGTAGCGATCCCAGGCGCTGCGAAGCCTGCTTACGGGGCCTGGAAGGGCCTCATTGTCCTCGATGATGATCTTTCCGCCAACCATATCGGCACCTCGCCGGAGGGCTGCTACGATATTGGCGAGCCATCGCGGCGGCGGCCGGGTGTCCGCGTCGGTGCTGACCAGGACACCGCGTGAAGGGTCCCCGAGCAGCGCAAGCCCGGCATCCATCGCGCATCGACGCGCAGAGCCTGCGTGTGCCAGCTCTTCTGGAAATGTGACGTCAAGCGTATGAACGTCGATCCGGCCCTCATGAAGGCGCTGCGCCTGGGCAATCGCCTCAAGGCTTGCGTCCTGCGAATTGTTGACGGCGATTACTATCCGCACCGGCACGGGCCAGTCTTGTGCCGCCAAAGCAGAAAGCAGGATGGGAAGTCGCTTCGCCTCATTGCGAGCCGGTACGCAGACGCACAGTTCCAGGTTTTGAGACTCTTCCCCCATCCCGGTCCATTCAGGCATGACGAGCAGCAGGCGCGATCGGCTGGCAAGCGGCGAAAACTTCAGCCGGTCCCGGATGACGCAGCGAAATGCGGTGACGATAAAGCGCCTCATACCCATCGACCATCCTGGCCGCGTCGCATGTTCGCTCCGCGCGCTGCCGACAAGCGCTCCGTTCCAGCCGAAGAGCTGCCAGTCCAGCCTCGGCGAGCGATGCCACATTGTCAGGCTCGGCCAGGGCGCCGCAGCTTGCATCCAGGATTTCAGGGATGGCGCCGCGCGCGAACGCGGCGACAGGCACACCGCAGGCCAAGGCTTCGGCCACTACCAGGCCATAAGGCTCGTCCCACAACGGTGTGCAGAGGAACGCCCGCGCGCCGCCCACCAGACGTGCAAGCTCGGTATGGTCAAGATGGCCGACGTGGATGATATTGGCGTCAAGCTGGGGCGCAATGTGCATCCGGTAATATTCGCGGTCAAGAATGGGTCCTGCAATCCGCAGCGGTAATCCGATCTGGCGGGCCGCCTCAATCGCAAAATGCAGACCTTTTTCAGGCACAATCCGGCCGTACCAGACCAGATAGGCGTTAGGGTCAGGCTGAGGTTGATACGAGAATTTGTCGAGATCGATACCGTTGAGAATAACTTCTTCGGCTTTCGCGACATGTTCCCATAACTGACCAACGGACTTTGATACGGCAACGAATGCATGATCGTTTGCCTTGCATAGCCGGATGCCGCTTTCCAGCCAACAGAACGGCGGCGTGTGCAAGGTGGTAACCATCGGCATAGGCAGCGTATCAGCCAAGGTAACGGGCAGATAATGCAGTGAATTATTATGGATGATGTCGAAATCGCGATCACGTAGCCCATTCATGAGGCTGAGATAGGCATGGTGCTCCTTGAAAAAGGCAACATCCGTTGCCTCGGCGGTACCCACATCGTCCAGCGACGTCTCGGTGCAGATTGCTTCCAGTCCGAGACCGAATTCCGAGCGAACCGATGCAAATACTGTGACCGCGTGCCCGCGGTCACGCAAAGTTCTCGCCAGAAGGTGTGTGTGCATCTCCAATCCGCCCGCGAAAGGTTCTGCTATCGGATACTTGAGATGGGCGATGATGCCGATCCGCAGGGGCGAGTTGTTCGCCCCTGCCAGACCGATCGGCACGGCGACCGCACGTCGTCCCAAGCAAGGCCCCAGTAGGGCGTCAGGTTGCGGGCCGTGCATCCAGGTCGACCTCCATTTCGCGCGGCCAGTGACGCAGCGCGCGGCAGGCCTTGAGGAAGGCGCCGGCATCCTTTGCACCGTCCAGTTTCAGGCAGGCCTCGTCGAGATCGCCGGCGATCCCGGCCTTGGCGAAGATCGCCTCCGCCGCGCCGGTGTAACCGATGAACTTGCAATGCGCGAAGGCGTCAGTGACGAAATCCTTCGCCGCCGCATCCATCGCGAGCAGCCCCGCGCCCTCCCCGGACACCACCAGAGCCACGGCATCGAACAGCACCGAGGGGCCGCCGTCTATCTTGTGCTTGGCGGCCAGACGGGTCCCGTCCGACAGCGTCACGCCGCCGACTTTGGGTGCAACCACCTCATAGACGGCGCCCTCGGCCTCCACCGCTTCGAGCAGGGCAGAGAGCACCGCCGCGTCGGCGCCGTCACTCACGAGGATGCCCAGCTTGCGGCCCTTGAAGTCCGCTGGACCGTTCTTGACGATGCTCAGCTTGTCCGAAGCGGGAAGGTTCGCGATCGGCTCGCGCGCCGCGACCGCGGGATCGGGCAACGGCAGGCCCAGCCCATCGGCCACGGTGCCCGCCAGCCCGGGATCGATGCGGATCAGGTGGGAGACGGTACGCGCGCGAATGTCCGGGCGCTCCACTTTCGACAGCTCGAACACGAGGGCATCGGCAATGTGCTTCTGCTCGACGGGCGTCTGGCTCACGAAGAACTGCCGTGCCTGGCTATAGTGATCGGCGAAGGTTTCCGACCGCACCCGCTGCTTCGGGCCATCTGCCGTCTCGGCATAGCTGGTGAAACCGCGCACGGGATCCTCGCGCGGGCCGCCCTGCTCGGCGCCCCAGCTGTTCGGTTCGTAATTCGCCCGACCCTTGGGATTGCGCATGGCCATGTGCCCGTCCTGCTGGAAATGAGCCATGGGGCACTTGGGCGCGTTGATCGGAATATGCGTGAAGTTGGGTCCGCCCAGCCGCTTGATCTGGGTGTCGAGGTAGGAGAAATTGCGGCCCTGAAGCAGCGGGTCGTTCGAGAAATCGATCCCCGGGGGCACATTCTGGGTGCAGAAGGCCACTTGCTCGGTCTCGGCGAAGAAGTTGTCCACCACCCGGTCGAGCACCAGGCGGCCGACGACGCGGATCGGCACGAGTTCCTCGGGGATGAGCTTGGTGGCGTCGAGCACGTCGAAGTCGAAGCTGTCGGCAAAGGCATCGTCGAACAACTGGACGCCCAGTTCCCATTCGGGGAAGTCACCCGCGTTGATGGCGTCCCACAAGTCGCGGCGATGGAAGTCCGGATCGGCGCCGTTGATCTTGACCGCCTCGTTCCAGACCACCGATTGCAGCCCCTGCTTCGGCTTCCAGTGGAACTTGACGAACGTGGACTTGCCCTCGGCGTCCAGCAACCGGAAGGTGTGCACGCCGAAGCCTTCCATGGTGCGGAAAGAGCGCGGAATGGCGCGGTCCGACATGGTCCACATGATCATGTGGAAGCTTTCCGGCGTCAGGCTGACGAAGTCCCAGAAATTGTCGTGCGCGGTCTGGGCCTGCGGGAAATTGCGATCCGGTTCGGGCTTGGCGGCATGGACGAGATCGGGGAACTTCATCGCGTCCTGGATGAAGAAGACCGGGATGTTGTTGCCTACCAGGTCCCAGTTGCCCTCCTGGGTGTAGATCTTGACCGCAAAGCCGCGCACGTCCCGCGCGAGGTCGAACGAACCCTTCGATCCGGCCACGGTGGAAAAGCGGACGAAGGCGGGCGTGCGCTCGCCGACGCGCTGGAACACGTCGGCCCGGCTGACATCGGCCAGGCTATCCGTCAATTCGAAGTAGCCGTGAGCGCCGTAGCCGCGCGCGTGGACGACACGCTCGGGGATGCGCTCATGGTCGAAGTGGAAGATCTTCTCGCGGAAATGGAAGTCTTCCAGAAGCGTCGGCCCGCGCGCGCCCTGCTTCAGGCTGTTCTGGTCGTCCGAAACCGGCACGCCCTGCTGGGTCGTCAGCGCCGCAACGCCCTCCCCGGCGCTCTGGCGGGTTTCTCCGCCGGATCCTTGCGTCTCGGCGTAGCTATGGGAGATCGCGGCGTCAGCCGGAACCGGGTCGGCTTTGGCGGGCGTTTCGCCGCCGATATCGGCGGCGGTGACGTCAGATGGGGCCTTCTTCGATGGCGTCTTCGACGGGCTCTTCTGGGCAGGTGCACGCTTCGCGGAAGCTTTCGTGGGGGTCTTGGCCATGGGTTATCCTGTCGATTGAATCGAAAGTGCAACTCGAAGCCGAAGGGCAAGTTGCATAACAAATTCGTTCGTTAACCTATGTAAATCACTTTATCGCTTCGATGACCCGCCATTATCGCGGCATTTGTAGCCGGCATGCGTGAAATAGCCCGCGCCAAGAACCAACAGAAAAATGAGTGCGAACTTTCGGGTTATTAATCCATCGCCCCTAAGCCCTATTGCTTCAAACTCCTCGTTTTGGAGCGTTCGGCGTGGCGCGAAAGCATCTGCCAAGCCGAACGCCCCGACCTCATACGATACGCAGGGCGCGGCGTACGTCATTCGCGCGGTTCTCGTCGTTGATGTCGACCGATACGCGAATACCCCCGCCCAGCTTCGTATCAGAACGTCCTGCTTCCAGCTTCGTGGCATAGTCGCCGCCGCTTGCCGCGCGCCCCGAACTGTTGGTTTCGCCTTCTGTCTCGACAAAAATGTCAGTCCGTTCGATGCCATGCTCCTGCACCAGGTGTTCGATGGCGAGGTCAGCTTCCTCCCGGGTGGCGAAGATTTGCTCGATAGTTTGTGACATGATTATTCCTCCGATGTCATGCGCTGGCGATAAGCGGCGGAGTTTGCTGGTGCTGGACCACGCGCCATTGCTCGTGTCCAAGGCGCCGCAGCGTCGAGGAGCAATTTGCCTCGTAATCATCCCCATCCGATCGAACTGCCTTGGCTTTGTAGCCGATGACGATGAGCCCTTCTTCGGGCCGCGCTACATGCTTTTCTGAAAATTCGACTGCAGACCAGCGCGGCGTCTGGGCCATGGCTTCAACAGCCTGGCGTCCTATATGGATGAAAGGGGGCGAGGGAACGACGAGAATTGCCTCATCATCTATGAGCTCAGCATAAGTTTCCGTCGAACCCGTCCAAAGCTGCGCTTCGAACTTCCAGATACGTTCATCGTCCATACCGATCTCCAAACTGTCCAATATCGACGTCTCACCGCGACACATGGTTCCCGTCTCTTCACTTGATGCCGGAATAAAGCTGCCGAAAGCGTGATCATTTGCGCTGGAGCGTTATGCTTGATACCTGCCCTCCATAATTCGTTTAAACCTATGTTATAAATGCGTTGTTGTATATGTCGCCTTACGCAAGACGACCTTAAGAATTTTTTGCAAAAGGCACCTAACTTCGCCTCATTTGTTCAATCCGGATGGCAAGTCTTGCTGATCAAAGTTTAGTCCCGCATCCCGCGCCCGCCGGTGCTAGGCGACGCGCTCTTATCAATAAGGCGTTGGCCGGCGCCTGGAAGAATGGCCGCCTTTCCAAACCGAAGCTCGAACCTGGCAGCCTCGTGGCAACCGCCCGGGAAATCTCGCAGCTGGATGACTTCGGCGCGGAGATGGGATGGAGAATACGTCTTGAGCAGCTTTGCCGTGCACTGCACGATACTGCGTCGCTCAATCCTTTAGGTATAACCCTTGCCTATGGCCAAATTATTTCGGCTCTGCTGCATCGCCTGAGAGCCAACGCCCTTTGGATGCGATACCCGCAAATCCTGTCTCTGCGAATCCCGCCGCCAATCTTGATAATTGGCCAGATGCGGTCCGGTAGTACTCGAATGCAGCGATTGCTCGCCTGCGATCCCGCCTTTGCACACACTCGTTTTTTCGAAAGCTGGAATCCAATTCCCGCCAAGCCACACTCCTTTCCGGACGAGCGTATTTTAAAGAGCTGGATAGCCCTCCAAGTCGCCCATTTCCTTAATCCCGAGTTCAAGGCTATCCATCCCGCAAGCGCTTGCCTCGCGGACGAGGAGATCGGTTTTCACAATTACTCCTTTTACGGCTCGGCGCTGGAGGCGCAGTGGCGCATACCCGCATTTGCCCGCCACTGTGAAAATGCGGGCAATGAAGACGTCTATCGGGAATTCAAACAACTTTTGCAGACGATCCTCTGGCTGCGCGGTTCCGCTCCTGAAAAATCCTGGGTGCTCAAGGTGCCTCAGTTTTCTCAAGATCTCGGCGCCCTTCTATCAGTGTTCCCCAGAGCCAAGGTCATCATTCTCGATCGAGATCCAGCCGAGGTTGTCGGCTCATCCGCTTCGCTGGTCTACAACCAGATGTTGCTTCAATCCGGCGCTGCGGATCGCGCCTGGATTGGGCGGGAATGGCTGCGTAAGAGCCTGCTTCGCCAAAGGATCATGGACGGCTTTCGGCAACAGGCGGGCTCCTCTTGCATTGTGATAGATTATCGCACGATGCAGGACGATTGGCGCACGGGCATGAAAGCCGTCTATGGATTTTTCGGCCTCCCGCTTACAGACAAAGTGCAACGACGCATGACCGATTTCATCGGCAGGTCCTCGCGCCTTGCGCTGCATCGGCATCGGTACGACCTGACTGATTATGGCCTGACCGCCACGCAGATTCGCGAAGCCTTTGCATGAACTGAACAAAATCCTGCCATTGCCCGCTTGGCGGATCTTCCTGAATGGGCATTTCCTTTTGCGAGATGAAAGCGATGGCCATGCAGCTGCCCGGGCAGTGCCCGGGTGACCGCGCGGCGCCCGCGCTCCGTCGCTTCACGGGAACGTTAAAGTCATCCTGAGCCTTTCATAGACAGCGGCATTGGCCCACGTGATCCAGCCGAACGGAGCCTCGCTGCTTTTCACCTAGGAGGTATCTATGGCAGAAAATGATCCGGAAAATCCGACAGGACCTTTGGGAGATGCGAGACCGGACAAGGCGGATCCGCACAAGCAGAACGAAAGCGGTCAAAAGCCGGAAAAGCTTGAGGATCGGCCCATGGTCAGTACAGTTACACCCGAAGACTACCCGGAAGATCAGCGCGCCAAAGGCTGAGCGCGTCTCATGCTAAAAAAGGGGCGGCCTTAACGGCCGCCCCCAAAGACATTCACCAATGGACAGACTCAGTTGTCAGAGCCAGGCTCCGCCATTTTGCGGTGCTGTTCGGCAAGCATGCTGGCAGGCGTGACATGGGCAAGCGTCGCCTGAAGCTTGTTCTTCCAACCCGACACGACGTGCGCCTCGCCTGCCATGAGCGCCTTCCACCCGTCACGGGCAACGTCTGCAGGGTCGCTTTTATGCTGCGAGGTACCCACGCTAGTATCGAGCATGTCTGCCCGCGCGAAGAATTCAGTCTCGACCGGCCCAGGCATCAAAGTCGTGATGGTAACACCGCTTACTTCCTTTATCTCGTTTCGGATCGCATCTGTGAAGCTGTCGACGAAGGCTTTGGTGCCGTTGTACACGGCCTGGAAGCTGCCAGGTATGAACCCGGCGATCGAGCCGGTGACAAGCACTTTCCCGTCATTGCGAGAGACCATGTCTTTCAGAACCCTTTGAAGCAGATAAAGGGTGCCTGTGATGTTGGTATCGATCACGTGCCGCCAGTCAGTCACCGCCTGGTCGAGAAACCCGTGCCCAAGCCCGCGTCCGGCGTTCGCGCATAACAGATCTATCGTCCTGCCATTTGCCTTGGCCAAGACCTGATCGACACCTTCCAGCGTCGAAAGATCCGCATCGAGGAAGGTGATCGTTGTACCAAATTGTAGGAGATCTGCAGCAGCGGCTTCTATCAGCGGTTCATCGGCGACGACAAGCACGTCATAACCAGATTGGGCGGCCAATGTCGCCAATTCGAAACCGATGCCTGTCGAAGCGCCAGTGACCACTGCGAATTTTTCAGCCATGGGGCTACCTCCTATTGCGCCGCGACGGCAAGATCGGGCTTCAGCACGACCTTCGTCACTTCGTTCTGATTATCGTGGAACATCTTGTAACCTTCGGGCGCCTGCTCGAGCGGCAGGGTATGCGAGATCAGGAACGTAGTATCGATCTTGCCTTCCACGATGGCATTGAGCAGCGCAGGCATGTAGTGCTGCACATGGGTCTGCCCTGTCTTCAGTGTGAGGCCTTTTTCCATGAAAGCTCCGAGTGGGAACTTGTCGACAACGCCGCCGTAAACCGCAGGCATCGACACCCGTCCACCTTTACGGCAAGCTACGATAGCTTGCCGGATGGAGTGCGTCCGGTCGGTTCCCATGAAGGTCGAGGCCTTGATCTGGTCGATCACATTGTCGACAAAGAAACCGTGCGCCTCAAGACCGACTGCATCGATGACCGCGTCCGGTCCTATGCCGCCTGTCATCTCCATCAGTGCTTCGTAAGTCTTCGACTCTTCGAAATTGATCGTCTCCGCACCGAACCGTTTCGCCAGTTCCAGCCGCCGAGGGAAATGATCAATAGCAATGACACGGGAAGCGCC
Organism: Novosphingobium sp. BL-S-21; assembly: GCF_055521655.1. Classification (NCBI taxonomy): domain Bacteria; kingdom Pseudomonadati; phylum Pseudomonadota; class Alphaproteobacteria; order Sphingomonadales; family Sphingomonadaceae; genus Novosphingobium; species Novosphingobium sp. BL-S-21. Next base: position 780,617 of record NZ_JBVFVP010000003.1, on the reverse strand, counting down.
CAACAGGAACGCTGACTGCACTGCGAACAATCCTACCGGACCGCATCCCCAGACAGCCACCGTATCGCCTGGCTCGATTTCCGCGTTCTCCGCGGCCATCCAGCCGGTCGGCAATATGTCCGACAGGAACAGAACCTTTTCGTCCTCGATATGCTCCGGTATGATAATTGGCCCGACATCGCTGAAAGGCACACGGACATATTCTGCCTGGCCGCCTGCATATCCCCCGGTAAGGTGGCTGTAGCCGAATAGCCCCGACATGGGTTGACCGTAAAGTTCTCGTCCTATGTCCTGATTTTCTGCGGGATTACCGTTGTCGCAGGCCGAATATTGATGCTTGCCGCAGTGATAGCAGCTGCCGCACGCGATGGTGAATGGCACCACCACCTTCTGGCCTCGCTGGAGCGTGCTCCGGCTGCCAGTTTCCACGACTTCGCCCATAAATTCATGGCCGAGGATGTCACCTTTCTGCATAGTCGGGATATAACCGTCATACAGATGCAGATCGGAGCCGCAGATGGCCGTTGCCGTGATCTTGATGATCGCATCGCGCGGATTGAGGATCTCCGGATCGTCGACCGTATCAACCCGAACGTCGTGCTTGCCATGCCAAGTGAGCGCGCGCATCAGCCGTTATCCTTTTCCAGTTGAGCCTTTGTCCGGGCGGCCGTGGCTATTTCGCCGGTTTCCATCAGCTGTTTGAAACGCCGCAAATCGCGGCGAGTTTGAATGCGCGGTTCGCGTTGAAACAGCTTTGCTATAAGTTGACCCACCAGACCTGCGGGTGGGTCATAGGCAATTACCGCCCGCACGACCGTTCCGCGCGCGCCGGCATCGCGGAATTCGATCCGGCCGCTGTTTGCAACATCCGCGCCTTCGGCAGATTGCCAGGTGATCTGCTCGCCCGGCACTTCATTGGTGATCACAGCTTCCCAGCTGACTTCGCGACCCGCAGGTGCCTTGACCGTCCAGCGCGAACGCACCTCGTCAATAGGTTCAATGCTGGCGATATTTTCCATGAAACCGGCAAGGTTGGCCGTGTCGCGCCAAAAATCGTAAAGTTCGCGCGAAGGCCTATTGATCGTGACCGCCTCTGCTACCAGGGTCCGATCGGATCGGAATTTTTTTGAAGTCGTGACCGGTGCATCGTCGTGCTGCGGCCCATCCGGATCTACTTCCGTAGCCATCTTGTCGCTCCTGCTAATATGCTGATCGAACTCGTCTGGTGTTCGGCTAGTTCCGGCATATTGTGCAAAGGCAAAAATCGCTTGGATGAAACGAGATTTAAACGCGCCCGGCCGGCCCCTTGCGGGCGATCGGGTCCAATATTCCGAAACCGACTTATCTACTACATAGAACAGCTCTCTTTAGAGAAAATATTAATCCACGTTAATTCAAGAACCATCGTCCGACCACGTGATGATCAGCCGCCCCTGAGCAGGGACATTGAAGTCGACGCGCGCGTTGTCATGGGAATGGCCCCGCGGCATATCGCCGCCTGCGGTGGCGACTTTGATCCGGGGGAGTCTGCGACGCTGCTCGCGCACGAAGTTGAGAGCGGCCATACACGTTTCGCCGCCGTCGAGGACAATACTGAGCGAGCGATCGCCGGTCCTTTCCCAGCCCCGGATGAAATGGTCGCAGAAAATTTTGAAGGGCGCACCCTCTACGACATGAAAGCTGAGGGCCGCGAATACAAGCGCGGCCCCGGCGCCGTAGACCTCCTGACCTACTTGGCCCGGCGCCTGGCCGTCTGGATACAAGTCTTCAAGAGGGAACGATAAAGAACGATCAATGTGCCCGTTCCTGTTCTGCGTCGCCAGAATCTCTTTGGGCAAGGCGTCCGGATAGTAATACCAGGCCCGATCAAGAGCATATTTGCAATATTCCGCTACCAGCATTTTGACCGCCGGCTCCAGATCGGGTCCGCTGTCGTCGAGGTAGGCAGCAAAGGCCGTAAAGGCGTCGAAGCATTCGTAAATGGCCATATACGGCGCATCCTGCAGGCAGGTCGCTCCCAGGAAATTCTTGTAGTGAACCGCGTGCTCGAGCCCACTCTCCCAAATCTCACAGTTGTGGAAGAAGCTGGCAAGATAGACGTAGCTTTGCTCCGCATAGACGATATCGTTCGTTATGCGATAAAGCCTCATGCAGGCGGCGGCGCCCCAGGCGGTAAGATTGGCCTGATAATTGAGGTTGAAGCGCATGCCCATCGCGGCGTCGATGGCCGCACGCGCTTCGTTCAAAAAGCGTGGATCATCGGTCAACTCGTGGGCCTGGAGCATGACCTGCGCATAAAGACCGCCAACGTCGGTCTGCCCTCTCTCGTCATTTGCGGTCGCAGTTATTACCGAAAAATCGGTTATATCATACTGTATAGGCCATCTGTATGAAAAATGATGAGCGGCTTCTATACAGAATTCGATACATTCCATGAAAAGTTGTTTGGAGAAATTGTCTCCCTTCAGCGCCATTCGTGCCAAGTTTAGCATGGGATGGTACAAGTACCAGCTGTCGACCGCATTGGCATTCTTGTCTTTGCCTACGTTCGGCAAATAACGCCTGAGCGCCTTCAGCTTTGGGTCATAAAATCGGCGCAGGCCCGCCCGGAGCGCTGCTTCCAGTGAGTGAGGCTGACCTCTCCAGCGTCCCCAGTCGAACACGGCTGCCAGTATCGAAATCTGGACCATTGAATCCGGATATTCGCTGGCCGTGTAGGGATGCACATAATGATGGCCGTATGCCTGGACCTTCGCCTCGGGAGCATTCTCAAGATCTGCCAGCGTCCTATCGGCCCGCTCGACCCAGTCCCGATGCTCGGTCCGGGGCAAATCGAGAAGCTTATAGGCTTCTCCCAGCATCTGCAGGAACTGCCTCGCCGACTCTCGCTCATGCGGTGGAGCGTGGTGGCGCACTACGAGGATGCCATCTGACAAGGTTATTTCTTCCCCTGCGCGAAGCGGGTGGGATGGCGGCGTTCCCGACTGCGCGGGCGTGGGCGGCAAGTACCCAAGCTCTGGCCACAAGCCACCAACCGCGCCGTCCGGACTGGTTTTGGTAGCCCGGTAATAATCGTTTATCGCCGTCAGATTCTGGAAATACAGGACGTTCCCGAACATGGGGTCATCTATTCGAAAATAGAGTACTCCGCTGTTAAGTCCCCGCTGCGCAGCCTCGACATGGCCGCGAGCCCCAAGCGGGTTGTCCTTGGCATCGAGTGGATAGATATCGCGGGGCAGGAACGAGATAAGCATGGGAGACAGGGGTACGAACCTTACCGTCAATCGAAGATGCTCAAGCGCGTCACCTCCGGCTGCAAGCGTAATTACATGCTTGCCGAGCACGCTGTCGAGCCGCAGCTTGATCTGACCCTTCTTGGTAGCTTCAAGCCGGCATTCGTAAGGCACCGCAAGGTATGCGGCTCGCCAGGCAAGGCCGCCCGCACCCGGTCGGCGGATCAAGACCCACAACGAATCTTCGGCGGCAAGAATTTCTCCGGTCAACTCGCCGAATGTGAACCTCTTTACGCTGCGGCCCGCTTTCACGCTCAAAGCGTACTGGAGAGCAATGACCTGCCCGCTGGCCGGCAGTGTTTGGCCTAAGCGTTCATGGCGCGCCGCTCGCTGCTTCGATTTGGCGATCTCGGTCATCCTGGATCTCCCTCGTTGTTCGGCAACGGGCTAACCGCTATTCAACGATGGGGCCTGCCGCCCGTTCCTGGAAGAGATTTTCGCGTCAAATAACCCTTCCCGATCTGCTTTCGCGAATTCTTGGCAAAGGCTAGACGTCACGCATGACCGACTGCTGCCTCGATGATCATGCCGCTGCTGCGCTTTCGCTCGCGCGTCATCCCGATTACAGAGTTCTACGCCGCCTGGAGCCGGTCGAGCGTTTTCAAACCCCGTTACCTATAGGAAACACCCGGATAGGCGTCGTGCTTGACGTAGAGACGACCGGCCTCGATCAGGAGAACGACCGCATCATCGAGCTTGCAGTGCAGCGCTTCCGGTTCGACGACGCTGGCCGGATTGTGCAGGTTGGGCAGCCAAGGGTCTGGCGCGAAGATCCCGGCACCCCGCTCGATCCGCGCATCGTCAAGCTCACTGGACTTACGAATGAAATGCTCGAGGATCAGGCGATCGACGAAAGTCTCGCATTTGATATCCTGTCATCGGCGGATCTGATCATCGCCCACAACGCCGCGTTCGATCGTCCGTTCGTCGACCGCAGGCTACCCGCCGTGCGCGGAAAGCCTTGGGCGTGCTCGATGGCTGAGCCAGACTGGCTCGAGCTGGGTTTTGACGGGCGCGCCCTTGCTCACCTCGTGTATCAGTGCGGTTGGTTCTACGAAGGGCATCGCGCCGAGAATGATATTCTGGCGCTGCTCTACCTGCTGGCACATGGCCTCCCCGGCGGCGTCACAGTGCTTGCAAAACTCCTCGAGTGCTCGCAGCGCCCCAGCTACCAGGTCAACGCCATCGATGCCCCTTTCGAAGCAAAGGACCTGCTGAAAGCACGAGGCTATCGCTGGAACGCGGCGATGCGGTTCTGGTCCCGCGAAATTGCGCAAGCGGATCGGACAGGCGAGACCGCTTGGCTTATGAGCGAGGTCTATGCGGGATACGGTGAACCGGCCCTGATCCCCGTCAGCGCATGCGAGCGGTACGTCCGCGCCTGAGCGCCAACGCCCGCTAGTCCGTAAGGTCTGCTCGCGGCCTGTCCGATGTGCACGGCGCCATGATCGTTGCGGCTCGCAGCGAGGCGCCTCACGAGAGCCTCGAAGCCATCTGGCAGCGTGCCGGCGTCCCGCCGGCCGCGATCGAGAAGCTGGCCGATGTGGACGCTTTTCACAGTCTGGCCCAGACCGCCGCCAGGCAATCTGGCGGGTCAAGGGTCTCGGCGACAACCCCCTGCCCCTTTTTGCCGCTGCGGATGTGCGCGATGGAGAGTCCAGTTCGGAAGCTGCCGAACCGCTGGTTACCTTGGAGCCGCTGAGCGAGGGGCGCGAGGTGGTGGAGGATTACCGCACCATCCAGCTTTCGCTACGTGCCCATCCACTGCAGTTTTCTGCGCGCCGATCTCCAGCGCCGCGGCATGAAGTCGGCGGTCGAGCTCGATCAAGCAAAGGACGGAAGGCATGTCGAGGTGGCCGGAATCATTCTTGTACGGCAGAAGCCAGGCTCGCCCAAGGGTGTGCTGTTCATCACCATCGACGATGAGACCGGCACTGTGAACGGTGTCCTCTGGCCCGGCCGCTTCGAAGCGCAGCGTCGCTCCGTGCTATCGGCGGCCATGGTCGGTCAAGGGAAGGTTGCAGCGCGAGGGGATCGTCACGCACATCATTATCGATAAAGTTATCGACTATATGCCCCTGTTTCGTTCAATCGGCGAGCGAGAGTTTCCCTCGCTGCCTTCACCGGCCGATGCGGCCCGAAACGGCGGCGGTCCGGACCCTCGCGGCAAAGTTGGTTACACACCTGACAGCAATTCCCATGGCCTGGCTGTTCGCTCCCGTGACTTTCGATAGCCTGCGTGCGCGTTCGAGAACCGCTCGAGCGATCAGATATCCGCTTAGAGGCGACGCTAAAGCCCTCTCGGGTCACACCCTTTTTGAGAGTGAGCGCAATTCATTTCGAGGCGGCGCACGCGAGCACGCGCGCTGACTCTTGGAGTGCTGTTCAAGGCTGCCTATCTTGGGTCATACGGAAAGGAATTTCGCAATCTGCAATCTCTATCGGCTTACTACGCCTTTCGACGCCGTCGCCGCGTTGTTCGGTGTCAAGACGAAGGGGCGGCCCAATCACTCCGAAATCGTATCTCCTACCGGCTCCGGTCTGGTCGTAGTGAAAGACGAAGTCCGCGCTATGCATTGGGGTTTCCCCCGCGTCGTCGTCAGTCACATGAGCGGGGAGGCTTTGAAACCCAAAGCAGTGACAAATACCCGAAGTGACAGGATTGGCTCACCGTTCTGGCTCAAGAGCTTCAAAAGCAGGCGATGCCTGGTTCCTGTTTCAGCCTGGGCGGAAGCGGCCGGTGAAAGAGGCCGCATGACGCGAACATGATTTTCCCTTCCTGACCAAAGCGCCTTTGCCATCGCCGGGATCTGGCTCAATTCACCAGAATGGGGACACGTCTTTTCGATGCTCACCGTGGAGGGGCATGCCCAGATGGATGCTCTGAATGACCGGATGCCTGTAATCTTGCGCCAAGAAGACTGGAGAACCTGGACCGACGGCTCACCTACAGCAGCCCATGCGCTGTGTCGCACCTGGAGGGCTTCTCTGATGGTTACCCCTACTGACCAACCCTGGTCCGACCGGATCTCGCCTGCAGCCGCGCAAACGCAGCTTTCCTTGCCTCTGTAACTGGAAGCTCCCGAGCCTTTGACGGGGGTTTTCGGCGCGATACTGGCACTGCGGAAATTGTCGGCTTAAGGCCGGCCACTTCGCGATAGCCACGCAGCCGAATTTGCCGCCAAGGTCTGGGAAAGAACCTCGCGCCGGTTTTTGACAACGCCTCTTTCGCGAATGCGCCAATGGCTTCCTCTTCAAGCCTCTTCGATCCGCCCTCTTCAGGATCATTCGGATCACCGAGGTGTTAGTCAGCCAAGCTGCTGGAGCAATCGATGCCCGAAGAGATATTTCCGTTTGCCGTCGTTGCCGACGATGATGCCCTTGCGCGTATCAGTTCGGCCGATATTCTCGAAAATGCTGGCTTTCATGTTCTCGAAGCGGCCGATGTGAACCAGGCCCTTCAGATCCTGGAGTCGAACGGTCAGGACGTGACCTTGCTCCTTACCGATGTACGGATGCCGCCCAACGACCGTACCGGCTTCGAACTGGCCCGCGAATGCGCAGCCTCTTGGCCCCACATCAGCATTCTCGTAGCCTCGGGCGTTGCAGAGCCCTCCCCCGGCGATCTTCCCGACGGCGCCATCTTTATCAGAAAGCCCCTCAGCTCACAGCGCATTTACGATCGGCTGCAGGAGTTGTTACCTCTTAGCGCCCAGCCCGCGCTTTTAAAGGCGGCCGTATAGTCTGCCACGCCGCACACTTGGTGGGTTTCTATATACTGGATGCAAACGCCTTGCGTTCGTGGGACTTCGCGGTTGGCAAGGCCCATGCCTGACAGTCAGCTTTGGTTTTTCGGCAACGGTGCGCATGCTGCATCAAGGGCCACGGTCAACTTCTTTCCGACCTGTCACGCCGCGGTTCGCCGGGTTCCTTTGCATGTTCAAATGTAGCGGGAGCTGGCAGCGCACAAACCTCGCCGAAATCTTGGGAACCGGCACTGCCGATAGGAGTTTGCTTCCGATCGGCCGGAACATTTCGGCCGATTGCCTGCCCATGCCGCCTCGATTGAGCCTGCCGTGCGCTACAACCTGGAAGATAAATGACTGCTGGAATCGAAAAGGCCGCGACCGGAATAGAGGGCTTTGACGACGTTACAATGGGCGGACTCCCGCGCGGCCGGCCCACGTTGGTCTGCGGCTCGGCAGGCTGCGGTAAAACACTTTTCGCCTCGACATTTCTGGTAAACGGCGCTCGTGCGGGTGAACCGGGCGTTTTCGTGACCTTCGAGGAAAGACCTGCGGACATCATCGACAATGTCGCCTCCCTGGGTTTCGAACTCGATGCCCTTGTCGAAAAAGGTCAGGTGGCCATCGAGCACATTGCCATTGATCCATCCGAGCTGGCGGAAGTTGGTGATTACGATCTGGAAGGATTGTTCCTTCGGCTCGAGCTTGCGGTCGAAGAGGTCGGCGCGAAGCGGATAGTACTCGACACGATCGAAAGCCTGTTTTCTGCCTTCCAGAACCCGGCGATCCTGCGAGCGGAAATTAGGCGGTTGTTCGACTGGTTAAAGGAAAAGGGCCTCACGGCCGTGATCACAGGCGAGCGCGGTGACGGCACTTTGACACGGCAGGGGCTTGAGGAATACGTTTCCGATTGCGTGATCCTTCTTGACCACCGCGTCCATAATCAGATTTCGACGCGCCGCATGCGGATTGTGAAATATCGAGGCACCGCTCACGGTACCAACGAATACCCATTCCTCATCGGCGAGGATGGATTCAGCGTGCTTCCCGTCAGTTCTCTTGGCCTTGCGCACAAGGTCTTCGAAGAGTGCGTGTCGAGCGGCATTCCAGATCTTGACGAAATGCTCTCCGGTGGAGGCTTTCACCGCGCGAGCAGTGTGCTTCTCTCCGGGATCGCAGGTTCCGGTAAAAGCTCGATCTCGATGAGCTTTGTCGATGCCGCCTGTCGCCGCGGCGAAAGAGCACTTTGTTTCTCCTTCGAGGAGTCCTCCGATCAGATAGTCAGGAACATGCGCTCGATCGGCCTCGACGTGGCGCAGTGGTTGGACAACGGGTTGCTGCGCTGCGTATCGGCACGCCCTACCTTCTACAGTCTCGAGATGCACTTGGCGATCATGGTGCGCGAGATTAGCCGCTTCAAGCCCTCTCTCGTTGTCCTGGACCCGATCTCGGCGTTCCTTGACAGCGGCGAGCAGCTCGAAGTCCAGTCGATGCTGCTGCGCATGGTCGATTACCTGAAATCGCAGGGAATCACCGGCATCTTCACGCACCTTGCGCACGACCAGACGAAAGCAAAGACGGACGCGGGGCTCTCGTCACTGATGGATGCCTGGCTGCTGCTCTTGAACCGCGAAGTCAACGGCGAGTTCAACCGCGAGCTTTATCTGCTCAAGGCACGCGGCATGGCCCACTCCAACCAGGTGCGCGAATTTGTCATGAGCGACCAGGGCATCCGGCTGATTGCTCCGTATCTTGGCGATGACGGCGCTCTGACCGGATCAGCGCGGCGCTTTGCCGAGGCAAGGGATCGCCGGGAAGAAGTCGCCCGCCGCGCCGAAGTTTCTGCGCTGGAGACAAGACTGGTCCAGCGGCGCCGCAAGACCGAGGCCGAAATTGCGATATTGCAATCTGAACTGGCTGCGGACGAGGCTGATCTTGCGCGGCTGGCAAGTTCGGAACGTATGTACCGCGACCAAGCTGCGGCCGATCTTGCGGAACTTGCGGCGAGCCGAAGCGCTAAAGGGGCATGTGCATGACGAAGCCCACCGAGCTTACTCTATACGTGGCCGGACAAACGCCAAAATCGGTGGCGGCGATACGAAATCTAGAGCGTATTTGCGAAGAGCACGCCGAGGCGAACTTCGTGGTGAAAGTCGTTGACCTCAAGGAAAACCCACGGCTTGCCCGGGAGCATAACATCGTCGCGATACCGACATTGGTCCGCCAGCTTCCCGTGCCGATCCAGAAAATCATCGGCGATCTTTCAGACACCGACAAGGTTCTTGTCCATCTCCAGCTCGGTGATGCTGCGTGAATGACGAAGCGGCGCTATCTGCCCTTCCCTCGGAGGAATTGCGCCGCCGCCTGTATGAGGCAGAAGAGATTCTTCGCGCCATCCGCGAAGGCGAGGCAGACGCCCTCGTTGTACGCGCGGCCGACGAAGAAACGATCTTTGCCCTGGCCGGCGGCCAGGACAGCTATCGTGCGATCATGGAGGCGTTGGACATCGGCGCCGTGGCGCTTGATGACCAGGAGCGGGTCTTGTACGCCAATGCCGCGTTCTGTGCCTTGCTCGGCTGCACGCCTGGTACCTTGCAACGTGAAGGCATGTTTGCAAAGCTCACGCCTGGCTCGGCCGACATCGTGCGCAGCACCATTAATCAGGCCCGCCGCGGCCGGCACCAGACGCAATTCGTAGAGATCCATAACGGTGCCGACAGGCACCTGATGGTGACCGCCGCGCCGTTACCGCTTGCGTTTGGAAATGGCAGTGCGCTGACTTTTACCGACGTCACGGCGCGCGTGGAAGCTGCAACAGTCGAGCAATCCGAGCGCATAGGCCAGGCGGTCATCGCCTCGGCCAACGAAGCTGTGGTGGTGTGCGATCCTTGCGGGGTCGTTCTTCATGCAAACGCGGCTGCAGCCGCAATCGCCGGCAAGGATCCGGCGTGCTTGGCGTTCAAGGACGCTTTCCCCCTCGCTTTCCCGATGGGCGGAGCCGTGCTCTACCCGGAAGACCTAGTAATGATGGCCTGCGACGGAGCGGCAATCAAAGGTCTTGAGGCATCCGCCGCGTTCTCTGATCCACCAAAGGACCTGCTTGTAAGTGTTGCGCCTCTTCGCCTCGCCGGCGAAACGGTTGGTGGCTGCGTCATCACGCTGGTGGACCTTTCGGAACGCAAGGCGGTGGAGAAACGCCAGACCCTGTTAATGCACGAGCTCGACCACCGGGTGAAGAATACGCTTACGATGGTTCTATCCATCGCGGGTCGTACGCTTTCCAGTGCCGAAAGCCTTGCCGATTTTAGGGACCGTTTCACGCGCCGGATCCAGGCGCTGGCCGCCACCCATAACCTGCTCGCTGACGCGGCATGGACCCGGGTCGACCTCGCCGCGCTGATCAAATCCGAGGTAGCGCCCTATGTCTCGCCAACCGGTCCCAAGCTTGAGGTAAGCCATCTGGACCATACTGTCACACCGGACGTTGCCATCGCCTTTGGTCTCGTCGTACACGAACTCGCCACTAACGCTGTGAAATACGGCGCGCTTTCATGCGAGACCGGCCGGGTCGTGGTGAAGGGGCGAACCCTTGAGACCGGTAACTACGAAGTAGTCTGGAGCGAAAGCGGCGGTCCGCCTGTCGAGATGCCCACCCGGAAAGGTTTTGGCCAGACGCTGATCACCCGCAGCCTAGCCCGCGGTGCTGGAACCGGCGCAATTGTAGATTTCGCACCTGGCGGCCTTATTTGCCGGATGGTTATCCCGCTCTAGCGAACAATCGCGGAAAAGGCGCTGTGCCGGAATTCGCTGTTGAACAGTTGGGCCGCTTGGCGACCTGCCGAGGCGCGGAATATCTTACCGAGGTCAGACCGGATCAAGCGTAAAGGCTCGCGCAAATGTCCAGCTCATAATGGCGAAAGCCGCAGTCAGGCAGCATTTTCAACAAATTTGGGATGCTTGAGAGCGATGGTGTATCGGCAAGCTAAACGCGTTTTTTTGCATCGGTGCGTATTTGCAATCCCGAAAGCGAAAGCTAGGGTAGCGATCTGAGCGAGCCCACGGGCAAACAGGTCGTATCAGAGTGTCCTTGCTACACTCGTAAAGTTGTAAAATGGCGCGCGGATCTTCGACGTCTCATGCGCTGGAGAAAATACGTGCAGGAATTGAATGTGCCAGACGACCTTAAGATCTTCATCGAAGGGTCGCCAGTGGCATTAGCGTTGGCACTTCCCGACGGCGACCACCCGCTCGCCTTGGTAAACCCGCGTTTTTCGGAACTGACAGGCTATTCTCATGCCGAACTCGTCGGGCGCAATTGTCGACTGCTCCAGCGCGATGCCGATGACCGTGATGCCCGGGCAAAGCTCCGGGCTTTCCTAGAAGACGACGCAGCGCCAAGCGTGCGCACCCCCATCCTCAATTTCAAGAAAGATGGCACGCCTTTCGTCAATCTTCTTTACATGTCCCGCCTGCGGTCGTTGTCGGGGCCGACGCGTTTCATCTTCGCTTCACAGTACGACGTGAGCCGGGCACAGCCGGAACGACTACAAGATTATGATCAGGCACTTGGGCAAACTTTGACCCGTCTTACCCCCATTGCCGCCGAAAGCGGCATAATTGTTGAAGGCACGCTCACCACGATCGCACATTCGGCAACGACGATCGCCCAAGCGAAACTAACGCTTGCCGATCTCGATGAAGGGTCGATGCTTTGACCGGCGAAACGGACGCTGCCGGACTTTCCTCGGCCGCTATGCCCGTCATCGGCATCGGAGCTTCGGCCGGCGGCCTTGAGGCTTTGCGAGAAATGCTTTCCGCAGCCCGCATGCCCACGAACATGGCTTTCGTGATCGTCCAGCATCTTGATCCGAACTACGAAAGTATGCTTGCCCAGCTCCTCGACAGAGCGTGCCCTCTCGATGTCCTGCAATGCGAAGGCGGGGAAGAGCTTCTCCCGGAACGTGTTTACATCATCCCTCCGGGGCGCGGCCTGGCTCTACAAGATGGCAGACTGCAACTGACCGATTTTGCGCAGCCTCGGGGTCTCAGACGGCCGATTGACGACTTTTTCATATCCCTGGCAGCCGATCAGCAAGCAAACGCGGCTTGCGTCATTCTGTCCGGAACGGGCGCGGACGGATCTACAGGGCTACGCGCCATAAAGGAACATGGCGGAGTTTGCGTCGTCCAGCAGCCGCAGAGCGCGCGCTATGACGGAATGCCAGTGGCGGCGGTGAACACCGGCCTTGTCGATTACGTGAAGCATCCAGGCGAAATCATCGACTGTTTAGCCGCATTCTTCGATCGTCGTTCCGGCAGTCCCCGCGAAGACGAAGCTGAGGTAGTGGCCGACCATCTCGACGATTTGTGCGGAACATTGCGCACCGCAGTGGGACACGATTTTTCAGGGTACAAGCGCTCGACGCTAGTGCGCCGGGTTGAGCGGCGAATGCACGTGCTCAGTATCGCTTCTGCGCGAACTTACCTTAATCGCGTACGCAGCGATCCCGCGGAATGCGAGGCACTTTTTCGCGACTTGCTTATCAATGTTACCCGCTTTTTCCGCGACCCGGATATGTTCGAGGCGCTGCGCATCAAAGTTATCTCTGCGCTGCTGGAAAACCGCGAAAACGATGACGATATTCGCGTCTGGGTGCCGGGTTGCTCCAGCGGAGAGGAAGCATATTCCATCGCGATGCTCTTCGAGGAAGCGGCACGTGAAACCGGAGTCGCAAACCCTGTCCAGATTTTCGCTACCGATATCGATGAGCAAATGCTCCAGATCGCCCGCGAGGGAAGCTATCCGGCTTCCGCCCTGGCGGATATCCCGGCTCCCTTGCGAGAGCGTTGGACCAATCCTCACGGTGAACGGTTTACGATTGCGAACCAGATACGCGACCTCATCCGTTTCTCGAACCACAGCGTGGTCAAGGACCCACCGTTCTCCAGGATTGATCTGGTTTCCTGCCGCAACCTCCTGATCTACTTTGATGACCGGCTGCAACAGTCGGTCATGCCGATCCTGCATTATGCAATCCGGCCAGGCGGATACCTCTTCCTCGGACCGTCCGAAAGCATTGGCCGCTTCGACCACTTATTCCCCCCTGTTGATCACCACGCTCGCATATTCGAGAGGGGAGCGGGAACCCCCGCCTACCCTATTGACCTTCCTGCCAGCGACCGAAGCGGACAACGGCCGCGATCGAACTTGGAAAAATCTGAACGCGGGCGAAGACCAAGCGAGAGCGACGTCGCCTTACAGCGCCTGACCGAAATCTATGCGCCTCCTTCCATGATCATCAATCAGGATGGAGCTGTACTGACCGCTTACGGCAAATTGAGCCGCTATTTTGACTTCCCGGTAAGCCGCTCCGGTGGGACCAACGCCATCTCGCTGGCCAAGCCTGGTCTACGGGACGTTCTTGGTCCTCTCGTTCGCCAAGCGCGCGACGGCAAGAAGCGGACGGTTGCCCGTGAAGTCGAGGTGAAGTCCGATTACGGGGTGCAACCGGTTGAAGCCGTCTGCGAGCCATTGCCCGACGCGACCCTGCTACTCGTGTTCCGGGACCGGGGACCGTTCCGGCCGTTCGACGAGCCCGACGCTGCGGAAATCGCTGACGGCAACGATCATATGGAGTTGCTGGAGGAAGAACTGCGGCTGACCCGACACAAACTGAGAACAGCTGTCGAGGAGCTGGAAACGGCTAATGAGGAACTCAAGAGTTCCAACGAAGAAATGATGTCGATGAATGAGGAGCTCCAGTCGACCAATGAAGAGCTCTCGACGGTCAACGACGAGTTGAAAAGCAAGGTCGATCAGCTCACGGTTGCCAATTCCGATCTCAGAAACTTCTTCGAATCCACCGAACTGGCGGTAATCGTCCTCGACGGCGGTCTCCGCATCCGTAGCTTCACCGAAGCGGCAACCACGATCTTTCCATTGCAGACAGGCGATCGCGGCCGTCTTCTCGCCGACGTTGCGACCCAACTGGAGGATAATGCCTATCTCGCGGATGCCCGCCAGGTTGCAGAAACCGGAGAGCCACTGCAGCGGCGCGTTCATACGCGTGAACGAGGACGCACATTCTCGCTGCGCGTGCTCCCCTATCGCACCCAGCACGGCTTGGTCGACGGCGCTACCCTGGTCCTGACCGACATAACGGCGGCGCTGGTGATGGAACATGATCTGGCAGCAGAGCGCGAGCGACTGGATCTTGCCATCACCGCTGGAGGAATCGGCGTCTGGGAATATTGCGAGGCGAACGGGCGATTGATGCCCGACAGCATCAATCGCAAGCAGTTGGGATTACCGCCAGCAGGGGAGATCACCGTCTCGGATGTTCTGGCGTGCATTCATACCGACGATCGCGGCGCCGTCGCGCGGGCTTTGAACCGAGCGGCGAAGGGCCAGGACGATTTTGCAATTACGTTCAGGGTTCCGCACAGTGATGTCAAAGGCCAGATCTCCGATCGCTACTTGAAAAGCTTCGCGCGCACCATCCACGGCTCCAGTCCCAAACGAATGGTCGGGGCAGCTATCGACATGACTGCCGAATATGCGCTCGCGGATGCCCGCGGCCTGATGCTGCGCGAAATGAACCATCGGGTCAAAAATCTCTTCGCGGTAGTGAGCGGCATGATAACGGCTGCCGGCCGCTCGCATGATGATGTATCCAGCCTCGCTTTCGATCTTAGGGAACGAATAGCAGCGCTGGGAAGCGCGCATTCCCTGGCGGCCCCATCGGGAGAACCTCAGGCGATCATGCTGCGCGATTTGATCGAGGTGACAGCTGCACCTTACATCGGTCAAGCCAATATTACCTTGAAGGGTCCCGAGATAGTGATCGAGCGCAGCTGCCTTTCTTCGCTGGCGCTGATCCTTCATGAATGGACGACAAACGCAGCGAAGTACGGGGTGCTGGGTCCGCGTGCTGGAAACCTTTCTTTGCGATGGTCGTTTAGCGGCGAGGCCATCGTGCTTGAATGGATCGAAACCGGAAGCGAAGAGATAGACGTGACCGATAGTACAGGATTTGGAACATTGCTTGTCGCCACCGCGGCACGGCAACTTGGCGCCGAGATTACCCGCCAGGTCTTCGGTACCAGGCTGGAGCAACGCATTACGCTCCCCTCTTCAGTGCATGTCGGATGACAGGCACGGTTATGATCGTCGAAGACGAGCTTTTCATTGCCCTCGATCTTGAAGATACGGTCAAGGCGGCGGGTTGCACAGTTTCCGCTACTTGCGGAAGCTTGTCAGCCGCAATGGAAGCAATTGAAAATCAACTGCCGACCTGCGCCATACTGGACGTTCGTCTTCCCGACGGAGAAGTGTTTCCGGCAGCAGATCGCCTGCGGAACGCCGGCGTAGCCCTCATTTTCCATTCAGGACACGCCGATGAAAGGCAATTGAAGGAACGCTATCCGGAGGCGGATGTCTACTCCAAGCCGTGTTCACCTTCTCGCCTTCGCGATGCTGTGATGCGCGCTGTCGCCTGAACTTTCCCACAAATTGTCACCGCCTGTTTCTGGTCGAACCCCGGGCCGTCAAGCTGCAAGCGGGCGGTAAGGAATTCGAACGGCTTGAATTCGCCTGCATTTGGACAGGGCCTGTGCAGGTTCTCAGGCTATCCTGAACGGTAGAGCGGGAGCAGAATGTAGCTGCTTCCACCAAACTACCTTCGCTAAAGCCCACCCAAAGTCAGCCTCGCGTTGCTTCAATAAAAGCGGCTGCATCAAGGTCGATTTTAAGCTCGCGGTTCCAGACGCGCACGGCCGCGCAGGCATCGAGGAAAGCCTCGATGTTTGCTGGCTCCGTGATTTGAACCACGCCCTCGTCATGGTCGCTTTCCAAAAGACCCGATCTTTCAAACAGCGGTAAAGCTTCCGCATTGTAGGCTATGAATTTCCCATGCCCGAAGGCATCGCTGACGAAATCCTTGGCGGTCTTGTCTTCGGCCAACATGGCAGCGCCCGCCTTCGAGACTACGACCGCCACCGCGTCGTACAGCACCGAGGGACCGCCGTCGATTTTTTGCTTGCCTTCCGCGAATGTGCCATCGTCAAGAACGACGCCGCCCACTTGAGGAGTGACGAACTCGTAGATGGCCGGCAAGGCTCCGAGAGCATGTACGAGCGCTTCCACCACGTTACCCGGCGCACCATCGGTTACCAGGATCCCGAGCTTGCGTCCCGCAAACGATACGGGTCCGCGCTTCACAATACTCAGCGCATCTGACGGCGGCAAATCCGTTCGTGTGGGAACGGCGGCGGGATGTGGTGGTGGCAACTCCCGTAACCCCAGACCGCCCGCTACAACGGCTGCCAGACCCTCGTCGATATTTCTAAGATGTGCAACCATACGTTCGCGAATTTCGAGACGCTCGCATTTTGACAGTTCAAATACAAGCGCATCTCCGATGTGCTTCTGTTCAATCGGGAGTTGACTGACAAAGAACTGGCGGGCCTGACTGTAATGATCGGAGAACGACCCCGATCTGATTTGAGCCTTGCGACCCATCTCTTCCGCCGCGTGGTGTCGATATCCGCGAACCGGATCTTCGCGCGGCCCTCCCCAGCTGTTAGGCTCATAATTTACCCGGCCGCTTGGATTGCGCATCGCCATATGCCCATCCTGCTGGAAGTTGTTCACAGGACACTTGGGTGCATTTATCGGTATCTGAGTGAAATTAGGGCTACCCAGTCTTTTCAACTGCGTGTCAAGATACGAGAAGTTGCGGCCCTGCAGCAAAGGGTCGTTGCTGAAGCCGATACCCGGCACGACATTTTGCGTACAAAACGCGACTTGCTCGGTCTCGGCAAAAAAGTTGTCGACGACCCGGTCGAGAACGAAACTGCCGATGCGGCGTACTGGGATCTGTTCCTCCGGAATGATCTTGGTTGCATCGAGCACGTCGAATTCGAACGCATCTGCAAATTCGTCGTCGAACAATTGAACACCGAGCTCCCATTCGGGAGGTGTTCCCATCGTGATCGCGTCCCACAAGTCGCGCCTATGGAAGTCGGGATCAGCGCCATTGATTTTTACAGCCTCGTTCCACATGACCGACTGAAGCCCCATCGTCGGCTTGAAGTGGAATTTGACGAATGTGCCTTTGCCTGTTTCGTCGATAAGCCGGAACGTATGGACGCCAAAACCATCCATGAAGCGGAAGGAGCGAGGAATTGCCCGATCCGACATCACCCACATGATCATGTGCATGGATTCCGGGGTGAGGCTTATGAAATCCCAAAAATTGTCATGCGCCGTCTGGGCCTGGGGAAATCCGCGATCGGGTTCCTGCTTGGCGGCATGTATGAGGTCAGGAAACTTTATCGCGTCCTGAATGAAGAAGACAGGGATATTGTTTGCAACCACATCCCAATTACCTTCTTTGGTGTAGAACTTGACCGCGAAGCCTCGTACGTCGCGCGCAAGATCGGCAGACCCCTTGTTGCCCGCCACAGTCGAAAAACGGACGAACATGGGGGTCTGCTCGCCGACTTCGGTCAACATTTTCGCAGTGGTATAATCGGCGAGACTTTCATCGAGCCTGAAAGTTCCATGCACGCCGAAGCCTCGTGCGTGTACGACACGCTCCGGGATGCGCTCATGGTCGAAATGAAAGATTTTCTCGCGAAAATGAAAATCCTCGAGGAGCGTTGGGCCCCGCTCACCGATCTTCAGACTGTTCTGGTCGTCCGCGATCGGAACGCCCTGCTGCGATGTTAGCGTACCCGTTGCTGATGAAGCCAGTTGGTGGAGTTCTCCGCCGGGTCCGGTTTCGGTCTCGAAGCCGGCGGCGTGGGATTGGGCGCCAATGTCCTTGCCGATTGGGGTGTTCATGTTGTCCTCCGCTACAACTGATATTGCCCGCCGCATGCATCGGGCATGGTCCGCAGCCCGAAGCGCGGATTGCACACCTAACATCGCTTGCTTTGGGATAGTTCCGGTTGGGGTTCGCCGGCTTTCAGCCTTGCCAAAACGGCAAATACCTGAATGCATGAGGCTCGAGCGGGCGTCCAATTCGGTCCGGGGTCTGGAGATGAAGGAAATTTCAAAAGCATTTCTGATCGTTCACCGTACTATCGCATGCCGCAATGCAGTGATCCGGATAAAATTGCCTATCGGATTGCGCTGTTTTTACTTGTCGGATCGGTGAAAATCTTACTGACTGATCAGCGGAACTGCGCTTAAAAACTTTTCTCCCGCCCGCAAGCTTGATCAGGGTTATAAGCGGTCGGCGGCTTTCAGGGCATCGCGCCGCCTCATGCGCTTTCGTTCTTCCTTCAGAGGGTAGATGCCTGGGAAACGAAAGAACCGAATGGGCAGACCGGCACGCCCCAAAGAACTGAGGGGCCCTGCCAGTTCAACGATCTCGGCCCTATATCGGCCGAAGATAATGCGGGACGGTTCGGCGACATCGGGACCTCGATGGCCCATTAATCAGTGACAAGTCTCTGCTTACTTGCATAAAGCGGATGGCGTCGCGGCGGCCTTTTATCCCCGCCAGGCGCTTCCACGCAACTTCGCCGGCGAATTTCCGGAGAGGTATTAGCGGCCAACTCGAGCAGCCCTGCCAAATCCTGATCCTCGAGACGCCAGCGAGCACTCCGTATGAACCCGGTCTAATCCAAGCTGCTCATGGTCCTGTTCCATTGCACGGTCGATAGCCCGAGCAGATCGCCCATATGTTGCCGAGCGAGGGAGAATTCGAAGCTGTTGAAATTACAATCCGGCCGCCTTTAATCGCTTTTGAAGATCCAGCAGGAATGCTGGCATGCGCTCATCGCCGATGTCGCTCCGATCCACGATAATTTCTCGATACGGCGACCCGACTTTTTCTGCGTGCCTGGAGATCCGGAACCCATGCGGATGACATCGTCCGTCCACCATTTACATGGGTTAAAACGGGTATAGGCCGACAATTGTACCTTTTCGGCCTTAGCAGAACTTCCTTCGCCGAGGCTTCCTATAGCCTTAACTTCGAGCCGGGCAGCTCCTTAGCGCCCGCCCCAAAAGTTGTTGAGCAATACCAACATGTTGTGATTCACGTCGTCCTGCGAGAGATGGAGTGATCAATGGCATGGACTGGTATTGCCCGGCAGGAGCATAGCCGGAAAGGGTTGCGCTATTCCAGCGATATGACGGACAGGGAGTGGGAATTGGCGGCGCCGTTTATCCCGCCAGCCAAGCGTGGAGGTCGACGTCGCACAACGGACATGCGCGAAGTGGTGAATGCGTTGCTGTACATTGCGGCAAGCGGCTGCGCCTGGAGGCTCCTTCCCAAATGCTTTCCTTCCGGTTTCTACGGTCCAGCGCTATTTCTATGCCTGGCGCAACACCGGCCTCATGGAGGCGATCAACACGGTGCTGGTGATGAACCTGCGGGAGATCGAGGGACGCGAAGCCTCTCCGAGCGCTGGTGTGATCGACAGTCAGTCGGTGAAAACAACGGAAAGCCGCGGCCCTTGCGGCTATGACGCGGGAAAGAAGATCAAAAGGCCGCAAGCGCCACATCCTGACGGACACCTGCAGCTTTCTCATCTTCATCCTCGTCCACAGCGCCGACATTCAGGACCGCGACGGTGCCGTGGATGTCCTCAAGGCCGTGCGCAAACGCTTCCCTTGGCTGCGCCACGTCTTTGCAGATGGAGGCTATGCCGGCGACAAGCTTCGTGCCGCCCTGACCGGATCAGGTGCCTGGACGATCGAAATCATCAAACGTTCGGACAAGGCGAAGGGCTTTCAGGTTCTCCCTCGGCGATGGGTCGTCGAACGCACCTTCGCGTGGCTTGGCCGATGCCGCCGCCCAAGGACTGGGAAACCACCATCGCATCCTCCACGGCATGGGCGACGATAGCCTCTATCCGCATGCTTACCCGCAGAACTGCAAGGCATTGCTACGGTTGAGAAACTTCCGAGCCAGGCACTTAGACATTGAAGCGGCCTTTGACATAGATAGGAGATACGGCCTCTGCATCCCTTTGTTTGCACAGCGAGCCAAGCGAACTTACTCTGCGAGCTAGGCTAAATTCGGAAACCACAACCCGTTTAATCAAGCACCACGAAACTGCGTGGAAGCAGATTGAAAGTTATGCGTCGCGCAGTTCGATCAAATCATTCTGGAAGCTTGCGTCGGCAAGATGCCTCAAGCGTTGGCCGGACTGTTATCCTGAACTCGGAACGCTAACTCATGTGAATGAGCCGCCAGCACCAGAGTGAAAGGTTGTTAACATCCAGCACACGATTCGGTGTCCTGGCTCCGGAGACCCTGTCATGTGGTCCGAGCCGCAAAACGATATCGCTTCTCCGCCAGCCTATCTGCCGCTGAGGAAGAGCTTATTGGGTTTCGCTTCCCAACTGAGGCAACGCACTTACCTGCCTCGACAGACTGTTTTGAGTCAAGGAGATCGCACCGCCCATATTGTAATTATCGTCGGTGGTTGGGCTGAACAGGCGATCCATATTCCCGATGGTCGTCGCCAAATCGTCGGATTTGGAATGGCGGGTGACGTCTGTTGCAGCGACCTGACGAGCCACTCAACAGTCGGGCAATCAATTACCGCACTGACGTCTCTTACAGTTGCCATCATCGGTAAGCTGGAGTTTAGCGCGGTGTTGATGCGCAGTGCGGGCCTCTCGCGTGCTTTCTGGCGCAGCCAAATGCAAGCTTTGGCCATCCAACGCCGCTGGACTTCTGTCATTGGACTGCTCGGTGCTAGAGAGCGGGTTGCCCATCTGCTTTGTGAACTTTACCTGCGACAGCAGCAAATTTCCGCAATGCCCGATGGCATTTGCGCATTCCCCCTAACGCAGACGCAGGTCGCCGAAGCGTGCGGTCTCACACAGGTCCACACCAACCGCGTGATCCAGGATTTAAGGCGAAGCAATCTGATCGAGCAATCTGGCAAACGCCTTACCATTCCTTCCCTCCAAAAGCTTATGACTATGGCCCAATTCGAGGGTTCTTATCTGGGCCTGGAGGAACTCGACAGCAACCCGGCCGATGTTCAACCATTTGTAACAGCATAGTTTTTTATGCGTGCTTATAGTCATGAAGGCTACCATGAAAATTATGCTATTCTAAATGAACATATCTTTAGAGGTATGCCGGAACCCCGGTCAGCGACAGACGCTTTCCTCCAACCTTGGACGATCCGCGACCCACGTCTCAATGAAGAGGCGCGTCCGGGGCAGCAAATGGACCGCCCGACAAGGGCGGTCTGTCTATGTCGGCTAGACCATTATGCTGAACCTGGACCCTGCAGCCGACTCCGCTCTGCAGGGTCTTTTTTTCTCGTGATAGGTGGCCCGAGGGGAGACTTGACCTGGAACCCGGGTCATGGCGCTAAACGTAACAACTTTCTGATACGGAAAAAGTGCTCCCCGGTGCCTCGATTGCGGCCGAGGCCCAATTTAACATCGCTTCTTTAGCAGCGCACCCCAGGCTTTTTCGATTGAGCCGCGCGAAACTGGATACGAGCCTCTTGCCAGACGTTCAAACAATAACCGCTCTCGTTACCTTTGCGCCGACGAAACAGAATCGCAGGTCACGGTGGCGAACCGTCAAATGCAGAAATGATTTGTCACGGGGGCTGTTCAAGAAACAGGAGCAAGCAGATGTCAATTATTCTCGATGTGACTTCACCCAGTACACACCATCAGGAAATCGAAGAGGGCCGATCTGCTGACATCCGCTTCGCCCCTACTGACGATAGCGTGATTATCGACATACGCTTTGTCGACCGAGCGCATGAGGCAAACAGCGTCATTGTCTGCGAGGTCGTCTTCCACGATTCCATGCGGGTTCCTTTGAAATCCGTCAAACTGTGGAGCGATGGGGGGAATGGCGTAGATGCAATCACGGAAATATCAGAACAGTCCTCTGTCGTTCAGTTTTCACCGCAAGAGATGTTGGCAGTTAAAACCGCGGAACTGAATTTCTCCTTTGAGTGATTTATACAATGCCGCGTGAACAAATTGCCTAAGCGGAGTTTACCCGGAGGTCGCGCGTTTCGCACGTATCCACCTGAAGGAACGCCAGCCAAAATCTATAATCATCCGCACTAAGCCCAGCAGAAGAATTCAGCTGGAAATGTCGATGTTTTTGAGCAGACGGTGGCTTGCGACGAAAAACCCGATGCACAGAATCACCGAACCGAGCGCTATCAATGACTGTCTAGCATCTTCCGTCATTTCATCGAAGGAAGCAGGTGAAAACGCTCTGTTGGAGCATCGGAAGCAGTCATCCCAGTATCCATGCACCGACGTCGGGACCTCTCCTTGATTCAAGGCTGCTCTTTGGAGGCGGGCTTGAGCAGGCGCGATCTCTCCGAAGCAGAATGGCGCGTTTTGAAGGGCTTGTTGCCAATCGAGCCTGAGAACCGGGGCCGAGGTAGGCTGCCCGAGCAAAACCGCTCAATCATCAGCCGCATTCTGTGGCGGCTCCGCTGTGGAGCTCCGTGGCGAGACGCACCACCCAAATATGGCAATTGGAACTTCAACTATCGTCGGTTCCGGCGATGGAGTGAAGCCGGGATCTGGGAGTCCGTTGCCGTGACGCTGGCCGAAGTCATGGCAAACAGCGCCTACTGCAGCATCAGTGGCACCACAGTTCGCGTCCATTTCTCGGCAGAGCGCGGAAAAGGGGAACTCATCGACGTGCTCTTGGCCGCTCGCGGGGCGGGTTCGGCAGTAAGCTTCGCTAGCCGGCTGACGCCCTCGGCCGACCACTCGCCGTCTATCTGACGGTGCGCGAGACGGCAGATTGCAGGGCCTATGACGTCTTGATTCGACCTGCCCGAATGCGCACCCGACGCTTTGCCCGAAGAAAAGGGCTGCGACGCAGATGCAAAATCTTCTGGTCGGTTGGCTTAACTGTTCCTTGCTCTGTCCGTGGTCACCGTTAACGGTGCGGCCTTGTCCACTTTTCCAGAAAGTCCGGGAACCTCATTCAATTGGCGTATATCTGTAAAGGATCCTCGCTCCTCACGGTAACGAATGATTTCGAATCCGTGGCCTTTAAGACAGTCGACAGTATCCAGTTCGTGCGCTGTGGCAGTATTGATATCGATCATATCGCTCATGAATGTTCCAGTTCGAGTCGGGATTTTGCCCTAAACGAGCTAAGCGGTTAAAGGTTCTGCTCCTGCAGCAGCGCATTTCAAAAACGTCGGCGTATAATTTGGCTTGTAACATAGGTGGAGGCGGCCGGCTGGTTGAGCAGTGATCCCATCGAAGGCATTCAAAGGGGCTTTGAATAAAAAGACTTTTCCGCGGTTTTCCATACGGTTGATCCCGCTTTCCTTGGCTTCGCCGCGCGAGGTGCACGGACCTGTCATGAAAAAACCATCACTTGAGTCATTTGCGTCTCAAACGGGTCCCCCAGACCATATGCGCCGTAAAATCCTTTCCAACACAGGCAACAATGGCCAGCGCACCTCGGAACGAGAGGTCAAAACACAGCCCGACGCGGCGCGGCGCGGCAAACGCTTTCTCGGCAGGAAGCTCTGAATTTGGGCGACAATAGTGGATTGACGCGCGAACTGAACCGCCCTGCATCGGAAAGCCACGGACTTTGGCTGAAATTGCTATCAATCAGAGGAGTTGAATGGTCGCAGATGGTCGATCTGACCTTGGCACGAGGCCTTATGGCCTTAACCCGTCCTGCCATAATCCGAACTCTAACCGCCGCAGAGGAGATGGCAAAGCAGGCGGCGAAAAATAGAATCAAAAGAGGCTCTGTCTGATTTAACCGCAGTGGAATATTTGATCTTATCCGACATACGGGACCACTCCGCCAACTATTTTTTATAAGATTTTTATTCAACCTTGTTGGGTTATATTTCAAATTTCTCCGCCAGCAAGCTCCACTAAACATCATTCGGTACATTTTTTGAAATGGTCGGGCGCATCAAGTGAGTGCGAAAGCGTGGCCTCACTGGCAACTAATCGAGCCGAGAAGCGTTTCTCCCTAGCTGCGAGGAAGACGTGGCCGATTAGAACTCTTGTCCTTTTGGAGCATTCAAGTGGATATCCGCACAAAGCGCAGCGACCGGGTTTCCGGTGACCAAGCCGGAAAGTCTCTCAAGGTGCATCTGCTCTGCGATTCCGTCCGCGCCGCTGGTCAATTCCAACGGTCTGCGCTTGGACATCTGGATCATGACCATTGGCTTTCGCGGGTAAGGTCGGATGGACAAAAGCTGATGGACCTCTTGTCGCAGATGGGATTTGAACCAAATTCCACTCCGAGATCTGCTCAAGGCGCCGTCCACCAGCCACAAGCAGCGGCCCGCTGCTTCGCAACTTCGTCGCAAAAAAACTGATGCCAGATTCGGAAGAAATCTACGATCCAGCGGGCGCACTGACGTTTTCAGGCGTATTTGCAGATCAAGTTGTGAAATAAATCTACTTTTGTCAGCACAGCATCACTCAGAATGAATGGGAGCGTGAAATGGGCAGGCTGCTTAAACTAGGAATTATCGCAGGGCTGGGCTACCTCTGGTATTCCAGGTTGAAACCAGTTCCAGTGCCTAGCGCCGAAGACGACCATGGGCCGGTAGGGTCTTCAGGGATTGTCCGTAACGCCGGCCCGGAGAGCCAGTCCGGAATAAAAAATTCCGATTGGGATCAAGTCGACGAGCAAGTTGATGAGAGCTTTCCGGCGAGCGATCCGCCGGGCAGTTATTAAATTCCTGTCCAGTTAGACCAGTTGTACCAGCAAATCGACCTGCCCGCTAGGGGTTTCCTAATTGCCTAAAGCTTGAACGATCGGCCTTATTTGGGGCTTCGGGGCTGGTTCGGCTAACGGAACATTTCCTCACGCAGCGGCTATTGATGTGTGCCGGGTCCAAAGGCCATAGGCAAGATTCAATGCAAAAGAACGCTTTTCCCGCTGTGGTCGACGAGAGGACGCGCGTCGTCATTCTAGGGAGCTTACCGGGCGATCGGTCGTTGATCGAGCAAAAGTATTATGCCCATCCTTCGAACGCATTTTGGTGGCTGATTGGCGAAACGATCGGAATCCCTTCCTTTGCGTCAACCCCGTATTCTGAAAGAGTCGAGCAGATTTTGCGAAGAGGGGTCGGCTTATGGGACGTCGTCGAAAGCGCAAGCCGCCACGGCAGCTTGGATAGCGCAATTCGCGATGCACGTCACCGGGACTTGCTGAGTTTTTCGAATGGTTTTCCCGAATTGAGAGCTTTTGCGTTCAATGGCGGTGCCGCGGCTCGCCGGGCGCGGGCGCAGCTTTATGGGCAAAAGCATCTCAAACTGATCGATCTTCCTTCATCCAGTTCAGCATTCGCGAGGGTAAGCCGGGAAACCAAGCTTACGCTATGGCGCGATCGGCTTTCACCTTTCATTTACATTGACCGAGTTTGAATTCACCAACTTCTTATGAATAGCAGCGATGTCTGCTCGCCGTACTCGGAGCGTTCAGTCTGTTTCGATTGATTTGGAATGGCCATAAGCCAGGACGGTGATCATGAGGCTGCCTGCCGGATGCCAATCGAAAGAGATTGGCTTCGCCTCCAGCACACCCCGTCTGGCTATCGACCTGACCAGCCTTCTGCCCTTCAGTCTCTTCGGTCGGGTCGTTCGACTTTTTTTTCCAAGCTTAGCTGGCTTCTGATCCATGCCGCATCTCCTTGTAGCCTGAACTGGAAGCGTACTGATTTCGCTTCAGACGCCGATGAGGATGTATGAAGACGCGGATATAGGAGCAATGAAAGGTCCACGTCACTCTAAGTCCGTGATGGCGACTTAAACACGGAACATATCCCCCCTGCCCGCCCGACGACCGCCGCGTCGATTAAGTTTTGAGCGAGGTCCAAAACAGCAAAATTATTCCGGCCAGGGCTATCGTCATCCGTGAAGGACGCAGCTGAGCAAAATGATGGGCCGCCGAGTGCGGATTGCGACAATCGCGCGCAGGCATTCCGATTTGATGCCGCGCAGCGTTCCGATACGATCGCGCGCAGTTGAAGGCCTGATCGTTGGTCGTGGATGTCACCTATGTTGGCGCCTTGGTCAAGCGGCGGCAGCTGCGGGTCGACGCATGGATTCACCCTCGAGTTCGAGCCGGTGTGCGTTGTGCACGAGGCGGTCCAGGATGGCGTCGGCGTAGGTTGGATCGTTTATGGTCTGATGCCAGCGGGCCACGGGAAGCTGGCTGGTGACGAGCGTTGAGCGCTGACCGTAGCGGTCTTCGAGGATTTCGAGCAGATGGTTCCGGGCGTTGCCGTCGAGTGGCTGACGCCCCCAATCGTCCAAGATCAAGGTCAGCAGATCGACCCGGGCAAGGCTTTTCATGCGGGCAGCGATACGGCCGTCACCTTCGGCCAGCGTCAGTTCGTCGATCAGGCGCGGCAACCGGGTGTAGAGAACCGAACGGTTATCGCGGCAGGCCTTGTGGCCGATCGCACAGGCCAACCAACTTTTCCCGATGCCCGTAGGTTCGATGATGGCCAAGTTTTCGTGCCTGGAGATCCATTCGCCGGCCAGCAGCGTCTCGAAGAGCCGGCGGTCAAGAATGCGGCGCGTTCGGTAATCAACGTCCTCGGGCACGGCGCGGTGGCGCAGCTTGGCATGTCGCAGGCGCAGAGCGAGGCGTTTGTCATTTCGGTATGTGGCGTCATGGTCGAGCAGCAGCGCCAGCCATTCGGCATGGCTGAGGCTCGCCGCGTCATCGTTGCCTTCCATCTCGGCGAAGGCCTTGGCCATGCCGGCCAGGCCGAGCTGGCCCATGAGGTCCAGAGTGGGATGCTTCAGCATTCTTGCTCCTTCAGTTGTAGTAGCTTGAGCCGCGGATGTTGGAGTGGATGATCGGCTCTTGCTCGGGGGTTTGGGGAACGGGCACCTGATCGAGGCCCTTTTCGAGGTTCGATTTGACCGACGGAAAATTGCGCGCCTGGATCTCCAGCGCGCGCAGCGCCGCGGCTTCGAGCCGCTGGGCACCGAAGCGTTTCTCGAGCCCGATGATGCCCAGACAGGATCGGTAGCCCTGTTCGGGATGGGGTTTTGCCTCGATGACCTTCTCGACCAGGAGAGATAGCATTGGCCCGATCCGGCTTGCCTCTTCGCGGATCTTGGCCGGCGTCCATTCGCCGTAGCGCCGATGGCTGGAGGGCATGTGCTCGGGGACGGTGGTGTGCCGGCCATTGCCGCTGCCGCGCATGTGCACAGCGATGCGCTCGCCTCCCAGGAAGATCTCTACCGTGCTGGCAGTGAACCGAGCTTCGACCTCGTGGCGGGCGAAGCGATGCGGGACGGAGTAATGATGCCGATCGATCGCGATATGATAATCGAGCCCGACGCGGCAGCGGCGCCATTCGGCATGAACCCACGGCTCTGCCGGCAGCGGCTTGAGGTTTGGAACATCGACTTCGTTGAACAGCTGGCGGCGTGTCTTGCCGAACTGGCGCAGCACCCGCCGATCATTGAGATCGGCAAGGCATTCGGCGATCGCTGCGTTCACCTCGGCGAGGCTGTAGAAGATCCGATTACGTAAGCGGCCCAATAGCCAGCGCTCGACGATACCGACGCAGGCCTCGACCTTGGCCTTGTCCCGCGGCCTGCGCGGCCGGGTCGGCAGGATCGCCGTGCCGTAATGCCGGGCCATGTCCGTGTAACTGCGGTTCACCTGAGGATCGAAGTGACAGGCCTTGATCACCGCTACCTTGGCATTGTCGGGTACCAGCAACTGGGGAACGCCGCGGAAGAAGGCGAAGGCGGCATTGTTACCCGCGATCCAGTCAGGAAACTGCTCGGTCCACGTCGCCAGCGCAAACGACAGGCTCGATCCGCCCATCACGGCGACGAAGATGTGGGCACCGCGGACTTCTCCGGTCCGCCGGTCCACCACGACCGGCACCGTATCGCCAGCGTAATCAAGGAAAAGCTTCTCGCCCCCGGCATGGCTCTGGCGCATGACCAGCGGCAAGCGGCCTTCCCAGCGGCGGAACAGATCGCAGAATCTCGAGTAGCGATACCCGTCCGGACGCTCGGCCCGATACTCCTCCCAGAGCACCTGCAGCGCCACGTGTTTGCGCTTCAGTTCGCGCGCTACCACCGGCCAGTCCGGTCGGGCAGCTTACGCCGCCCCGGTTTGGCGCCGGGAACCCCGTACAGCCGCTCCTCCAGATCCGCGTCGCCAATCTCGGGTGGAAGCGGCCAAGATAGCCCGGATCGAGTAAACCGCCTGAGCGTGTCGCGAACCGTGGTCGCCCCGGTTCGAACATGCTGCGACATTGCGCGGGTCGATAGCCTGGCATCCAGGCTCAGCCTCAGTATCTCGCGCACATGACGCATCATTACCCTCCTTGTCGGCATCCAATCCTCCTAGCTGCTCAGCCAGGGAATGGTCCCAACGATCAGGCTTCCGTCATCCCAAACTGCGCGCGATCATCTCGGAATGCTGCGCGGGTAATTCGCGGAACGGTGCGCGCGATGCCCCCGGAATCCGAACGCCGAGCCGGTCCGCACGGCCGAAGGGTAATAAGAATCGAGCGAACGTATCCAGCGGCCGTGACTGCGGACGGTCTTGGCAGCGGCAATACAAATGCGCTTGCGCCGGAGAGGAAACGCCACGCTATTATGCTGATTTGCGAAAACGGCGCCCGTCCCGGTATGGAGCTGTAAGCAGCGGCAGGAACGCCAGAGCCTCCACCGCGTTGAGAACATGCCACCATAACGAGAGTGGTATGAAGGCCCTCCGTCCCCCTCCCCCGTCTCGGATGGGCCAAAACTAAAGGCCGCCCCGGCGGCCTTTTTTATGGCTGGCCGCGCTGCTATGAATGATTTTGATGGCTAGCTGACACAGCTGCAAGCCCATTGTCTCGCAGCAGCACCCCCTCGGCCCGCTTTTAAGATGAAGAACAGCGCCGATTCGCCCATCAATCAAAACGTCCTTGCTGCCCCGATACGGAAGCCCCCTTGCGAGCGGCAAACAATCGGAATTTGCCACGATAGCCCGTTTGGAACGGTGCCGGCCAGGATTAGGGGGAGATGTAGGAAAGCGCTCGATCCTAAGCAAACGGGATGCGCCGGATACTATCCTGCCATGTTCACCGCCCGCTATTGAACCGAAACGTTTTACCTCTAAAACTTGCACGAGCCATTGCTATGCGGGTTGCTGCCGGCTTCGTTCCACACGAGGTGGAGTCATCCACCGCCGGAACGCCCTCGTCGGATCAAAAAGCCGTGTGCTGGCTCTTTCAATGTGAAAACGATAAGCCGTTCGACTTAGAGGAGCGCTTTGCAGTCGAGGCACTTGTTCGCGAACTATACAGCGAATTTATGCCTTCTCAATTCCAACGTCCCTGACGTTGTCGAGCTTCGCCCGAGGCTGATCTGCGGTTTCTAATGATGCCAGATGGGACGCGGATGCAAGGAGAGCATCATGCTCGGCAAATACGCGCTCGATTTCCGCCCTCTTGTCGAAGATCATCCGGGCCACCCCGCTTGTCATCCCGCCTTCCTCGCCCACCCTGCCAAGCACATTAGCGAGATCTTCGAGCGTCGCTTTCTCGAGGCTGCTGTGAAGAGCACCTTTGGAATCACGATAAGCAACGCATTCGACCGCCATTACCACCTCCGCTTGAACCATCCTCGTATTCTTATTGCCACTAATCTTGAACCCGCACGATTTTGGAATTCACTGACCCCGTGGTTGCACGTCGCTCCCGGTCAATCACCTTTCTCGGCAAACAAAAGTCCTTTTCACCTGACAGGGAAGATCATCGCGGCGCCCGAGATATCTCATTCGCCAGATGGTACCGGCGGCTTCTTGATGAAACCACCACCCCATTCGATCCCTCCCGCATCGGGTGCGTCTTGCTCGGTCTTAGAAACTATCTCGAGATCCTCGCTTTTGGCCGTCGTCACGCCTCGGACGCCGCCGGTGCTTTCGCTGATATTTTTGTCCGCGCTAAAATGGAGCCATCCAGCTCAAAATCGAGAGCATTTCTTTCATCGGGCATCGTCGGTCTCCATACTCACGAAAACAATCCTGCACGTCAGCCGTTCCTCAACTCGCCAAAGTTCGGCGCGGACCTCCCTGGGAGGCAACCGCGCGGCTTCTTGCGAGCAAGCATATCGCTTAAGCGTGGCTGGATGTGTTTCTTGAAGACGGAACTTTGCCGCAGATAGCTTCAAGGCCCCTTCCTGGAGCGACAATTGGCCTGAGATCTCGAAAATCTTGTCTTTCAAGTTAACAAAAATCACACGGCCTAGGCCCCCCGGAACCACCAGCGGTTTGTCCTCATTACCATCGAAGCGGCTTATTCCTCACCAGGATACGTTGAGCCATCAAAAGCGGAGAGCGATTTGCCCATTTATCATTTTGACACCTTCAACGGTGAAGAAATTCATGACCTAAAAGGCATAGACATCGAAAACATTGGCGATGCGAAGACGATGGCTGTACGGTATCTGGGTGAGCTACTGAGGGAAAAGGCGGAAGGGTTCGGTGATGCCGGTGACTGGCGAGTAGAGGTCAAAGACGATACCGGATTGATACTTTTCTGTGTCAATCTTTCATTGAAGATAGTTCCCCCCGTGTCCTCGAGGCAATAGTGCAGTCCCATCGCGGTGGAGCCAGCAGCGCGATTCCCTACGGGATTTTGTGCCAGGACGTGGTGTAGGTGAAGGCTGAGGTGGTCACCGTGATTTTCGGGTAGGTTTGGGTTGCGAAGCTCAAACCTGACGGAAGGAGTCACGATGACCGATCCGATTATGCACTTGCGCTCGCTGTTAGAAAAGGCCTCGGGTGCAGACATTCTGCGCGA
The DNA here is from genome assembly GCF_055521655.1 of Novosphingobium sp. BL-S-21. Classification (NCBI taxonomy): domain Bacteria; kingdom Pseudomonadati; phylum Pseudomonadota; class Alphaproteobacteria; order Sphingomonadales; family Sphingomonadaceae; genus Novosphingobium; species Novosphingobium sp. BL-S-21. Next base: position 749,788 of record NZ_JBVFVP010000003.1, on the reverse strand, counting down.
GATGATCTCGTTTGCCACCGAGCGGTTGATGGAGATGGAAGTCGGCAACCTGACCGGAGCCGCCCATGGCGAGAAATCCGCGGCAAGGCTGGTCCAGCGCAACGGCTACCGCGAGCGCAACTCGCACACGCGAGCGGCGACGGTCGAACTGCGCATCCCCGAGCTCAGGAAGGGAAGCTACTCCCCCGGGCTTCCTCGAACCCCGCCGCATGGCTGAGCGGGCGAGGAGCGGTGATCCAGGAAGATCCCATGGCGAGAGGTGGATAGCGGCTGGCGCTCTGGCAGAGTGCGGTTGCTGACCCTAACTCCGTGGAGGCAACCATGCTTGCAGCTACAACTGATCGACCCCATGCGCCGGCCGCTATCCGTATTGATCTTGGCGCCATCTTCGTTTCGATGGAACTGAGTAAATCGACGTGGCTAATCACGTCGCTGTCACCAGGTGCTAGCGAGCGGATGTCGAAACATGTCGTGCGCGCTGGCGACATCGCCGGCCTGATGGACCGGTTCACGCAGCTTCGCACGAAGGCGGCCCAGAGGACTGGCCAGGATTTTGGCGTAATCGTCATCCAAGAGGCCGGTCTCGACGGATTCTGGATTCACCGCGTACTCGAACGGGAGGGCATCGAAAGCCATGTCGTCGATCCCGCATCAATCGCGACGTCACGGCGACGGCGGAGAGCGAAGACCGACAAGATCGACGGCGAAGCGCTGGTGCGCGCCTTGCTCGCGTATAAGAGAGGCGAACCACGGGTGTGCGCGATGGTTCGGCCGCCGAGTGTGGAAGAGGAGGACCGGCGCCGCGTCTGTCGTGAGCGCAAGGTTCTGATCAACGAGCGCACCTGCCACGTCAATCGGATCAAAGGTCTGCTCTTTACGCAAGGCATCACGGGTTACGAGCCGATGCGTCGCGATCGACGCGATCGGCTCAAGGATATGCAAACGGGCGATGGCCGGCCCCTCGCTCGGCATGTCGAAGGGCAGATTCACCGCGAACTCGATCGCCTCGAGCTGATCATGCAACAGATCAAAGCCGTCGAGGTGGAACGCGATGCTTTGATCAAAGAGGAAGCAACCGACACTCCGGTCACGATGCTCATGCACGTCAAGGGCATCGGACCGGAGTTCGCCGCCGTTCTGTGTTCGGAAGGTCTATTCCGGCATTTTGACAATCGACGACAGCTTGCTGCCTATGCTGGCTTGGCGCCCACACCATGGCAGAGCGGATCAATCCGACGCGAGCAGGGCGTCTCCAAGGCCGGGAATGCTCGGCTGCGATCGACCATGGTCGAGTTGTCTTGGCTCTGGCTGCGATACCAGCCGGACTCCGCGCTTGCGCGCTGGTTCCATGAACGCGTGCAACACAACGGCGGCCGTCTCAAAAAGCCGACGATTGTAGCACTCGCCCGCAAGCTCCTCGTCGCCTTGTGGAAATATGCGACTGCGGGCGTGGTGATCGAGGGAGCCATAGTGAAGGCCGCCTGACGCAACACCCTACACCAATCCCTGGAGCCTGATCAGCTCCGCGGATCCAGGAAGCGAACCGAGATATAAGTTGGCGTTCACCGCCGCCAGGAAGACTGGTCTCGCTTACCTCAGCCCGTCCCGCCGTAAGCGGGATAATGGTGCAGCCGTTCCGGACGGCGACCGCATGTGAGCTGGATATGGGTCGATTCGTCGGTCCGCGTCATACAACGGGCAAAGCCTGGATCCGATTGCCAAGGAGACGGCCAATGCTGTCACGACATTAAACCTTGACCGACGTCCTCGTCATGTGAGCGTATATTCAAGGCATCTCCACCCGCTCGGTAGATGACTTGGTAAAGTCACTGGGTATGGATGGGATCTCGAAGGGTCAGATCAGTCAGCTGTGCGAGGAACTCGACAAGAACGTCGGTGCTTCCTCGAGCGCGCAATCGAAGACGACTGGGAGTACCTATGGATCGACGTCACCCACGTGAAAGCCAGTTGGATAATTACAGAATTCAGCTGGCTGTAACTCTCCTTCCGATATTAAGTTATAAGTTTCCAAACTTCGTTCAATTTTGCAAACCTGCCGGCGACTGAATTAAGCCGCTCTCCCCCTCGTCGCTATTATGTTGCAAATGCACGATGGCGTCTCATCGTTTTCTTAGCGGCTTAAAAGTCAGACTAGTCGTGGTCTATGGATGTAACCCTGACATGGCACGCCGCCGAGCCGGCTACACCTTCACCCATATTTTGTAAGATTATCGATAGTGCGCGCAAAAGCCATTCCGGTAGGTGTAAACTTAAGTCAGATTAGCTTTTTCACCACCTAACCCTCTGCGCTAAAAAGGTTTTTTTAGGACGCGATGTTTGGCTATTTGATGATGCGCGCGTTCATTCGCTTGATCAACGAAAAATGGGCTAATTCGGAACCACCACTTTACGGGATAGGACGGTCGCGCTCTTCGATGCGCTGCTAGAATCTGAGAAAATGGGACGCATTTTCGCCGTAAAAAAAGTCCCCTCAGAAGCTTTCTCAGGGGAGAAAAGCACCATCAACGAGCCAAACCCCGCAATATTGGCGCTTGCGCTGTAAGGGCTGCTCTAGGCGATAATTGAGCGGTTTCCCGCTTTGTTCTACCTTGGGGTGTTATGAGTTTTCGAATATTTCGTCGATGAGGATTGCAAAAGCATCCTCAACCTCTTTTCGCTTTGCAGACAGCTTTACCGGGAGAGTGACAGTCATCCCGCGCTTTTTTGAAGCTCGCGTATAGGTGAGAATTTGGCTGCCGTCGGCAGCGCACAACGTGTAGGAAGTATTTTCGACTATCTGAGGCCGGGGGGGTTTTGCAGCCTCTTTGAACCTGCTCAAAACTTCCGCTGGCGCGAGCAGCGGCTGACCTTCTCGGCGCAGGCGCGCCTGCTCTTCCGCAACCCTCGAAGCCTCAACCCGAACTCGTTCCGCCGGTTCACCACCCTCCTTGATCAGCGTAGCGATAGTCCTTGGATGCGATACTGTGATTGCCTTCGAATCGCCGAACGCGGCGATAAAGTCCTGATCAAGATCGGCCAGCGCAAGATAACGGTAGACGGTGGCGCGCGCCATTCCCAGCCTCTCGGACATCGATGTGACATCGCCCTTGTAATGTGTCTTCAAGGCCATCGCGTAGCTACGCGCCCTCTCAAGGTCGGAGACATCCTCCCGGGCGCGGTTTTCAAGGTCGCTGAGACGAAACGCGGCTTCGTCGTCGAGCTTTTGAACGTCGACGAGATACCGGAATTCGGGATAGTTGTTTGCTCGCAGCCAGGAGATTGCAAAATGCCGCCTGGATCCAGCTACAATTTCATAAGGTACCGCAGGATCGTCGGTGCGGCGCACTACCGCCGCCATGCGCTGGCGTCCCTCCGATTTTATCGACTCGATGAGGTCAGCACATTCGCTATACGTTAGATCATCGTAATGCCGAGCGTTTTGTTTGGACGGTCGGCAAAGAGCGGGATCAATCCACTCAAACTGCTCATACAGGACGTCGGCGCCAAGGCGTGATATAGCTTTTCCGCGGCTCGCGAGAACGTCCCCAGACGGAAGTTCCGGCGTTTCCCCGCTATCGAAAGCATCCACGACTTCCGATGCTATCGAGGCGCCGAAGCCAGGTTTACGAGCCATCAAAGTTCACCTTTTTCTGAACTTGGTTGCCTATCGATGCGAACCAAGACGCTTGTTTGCAGATTCCCACAAACTTACTTGAGCATGCTGTGTGATTGCAACCGTTCGCCTAGCGCTATGCGCAGGGCAATCGCAAAGGCTTTCGAAAACGGGCTGGGCTCGCCAGGACAGCGGGCAAGCAAAATGTCGAATATTCCTGTTTGCCAGGCGATCTCATCTTGCTGATGTATGCCTTCTCCGCCCTTTGCCCTACCTTACCCTACCCTACCCTACCCTACCCTACCCTACCCTACCCTGCCCTGCCCTACCCTGCCCTGCCCTGCCCTGCGTGGCTGGGCACGCCGAGTCCGAAATGGTCGGCTTGGTCTCGCTCCGCTGGCTTCTGCCCGCCCGCGCCGGCTCGCCTGTTTAACGCAGCTTTGGGGTCCGATCCCTTGTTAACGCCCGGTCCACTTGTCTTTCGAGCCCTGCTTTAATCGTACCCCTTACGCGTTCATCCTACCTGAATGAGCAATCCGATCGCTGATGCCGCTTTCCTTAGCTCACCAGCACCTTCTTTCCCGCGCTGCGGGTTGAAGCGCATCCTCTTTCCTAATTAGCGGGAGCGGGCCGAGTTCATTTTAGGCATGCCAACACCAAACCTGACAGGTGGATCGGTTGCGAATATAGTCACAAGCGGCGCTTGGGATCTTGCCAATCGAGCGGGTTTATCAAAGCTGCGGTCATCAAATCTTAGCTCACTGGAAAAGGGTTTCGAGACGGGCAAGCCTTAGAGGAATTCAGCCTAAATTTTTGAGCCTCGGCGCAAGTCTAGGCCCCATGCACCATCAAACTGAACGCATTACGAAACCGAGTGAGCCGTTTGCGCAGTTGAGATTAAGTGTGGTGCTTGCCGTGCGCGTCGACCTTCCAGCACCGCCGGCCCGCCATCGGTCTGCAGAGACTACAGGCGCCCAGCCAAGCTTGTCTCCATTGGAGACTTTCCGCAGATCGCTGCGGCGTCATGATAAGACGCGGGTCCTCTACACGACAGGTTGTCTTTGTCTCCACTGGAGACTCATGGAATTCGCGCATTCCTTAAGGCTTCTCGAGCAGACTAAAAAAACGCCTGTTGGCAAGAAGATTGCGGGCGACCGGAGATGCATAATCTTGTCTCCACTGGAGACAGCCAGTCCATGCGGGTGGAATCGATGGAAAGGGATGGCGCATCGCCTTGCTTAGGCTCTGGATATGGCCATGAACCGGGGCGCATAGAGCGCGCTGCATATTACGCACAACGTTGTCTCCAGTGGAGACGGCCATAAATCGGAAAAGATTTGTGCGCGAAAGCCCTTGGTTGCCGTTCGGACGAGGCGCAAAAAATGGACCAGATTGACTTGGAAGGCCATGCTTAATCTTGTGGAATGCGTCATGGGTTCGTCGGTGCTACGGGCTTTAGAGACATCAATAAAATTGGTGCCAAGCCTTCCGACATGACCAAGCCTGTTATTGCTTTTTGCTCAGCAGCATTCCGGCCGATGTGCTGACCAAGCCTTTGCCCCCATAACCGCAGGACTTCAAACATGGATAGCGACAATTCGACGGGTCGGTGCGTACCAGTATGCAGCGCCTAAACGTCTCTACTAGACCTGCAGGGATCGGTCCCTCGGTGCAGCGATCGAGTTTTGCAAGATCCTCATCCCAACTTTAATCGGCGCGTTTTTTAGCGAGAGCAGGGCAGGGCAGGGCAGGGCAGGGCAGGGCAGGGCAGGGCAGGGCAGGGCAGGGCAGGGCAGGGCAGGGCAGGGCAGGGCAGGGCAGGGCAGGGCAGGGCAGGGCAGGGCAGGGCAGGGCAGGGCAGGGCAGGGCAGGGTTGCCCGATTGTCAATCCCCGGCAAGAGTTGTTCCCGATGGCAGGATCGAAAAACTACATCTTGGTTTGCAAGCGGAGCTGATCCGCCCAAAAAAAAGCCCCGATCTTTCGATCAGGGCTAATTCAACGGTAGGAACTACAGGCTTCCTAAATCTCATCCGCTTTGGAGGGCCAAAGCTTCCTAATATTCTGCTCGAGCTCGCGGCCGAGGTTGTTAAGCTGATTCAAACAACGTGTACGTACCGCATGGTTCGTGGTCGATGATGTCATGTCAAAAACGGTCTTGAGCTGGCTTGCCGCATTGTTGAATTCAGCGGACGTTTTCAGTTCCTGAGCGAACACGCTTCTGCCGAAAACCGTATTGGTAATATCCACGATCTGCCGCTGCGATTCAATATTCGCATCGCTCTTTGAGATGACCATTCCGACGAAGCCATACTCCGGCTGAATGTTATGTTCGTTGAGAGCGCCCATCGTCTCATCGAGCATGCTGAGAAAGGCCGTAGTCGAAGCAAAATCTACAATGCTGGGTGGTACTGGTATCAACAGCGCGTTGGCGGCATACATAACCGATAGCGACACCATGCCGAGGGCTGGTGGAGGGTCCATTATGATGACATCATAATTGTCAGCGATTTTATGAATGTCACGCGCGAGCGTCGTGAGGACGCTGAAACCATGGACACTTATGCGTGCCGCTACCTCATATTCCGCATTATAAAGCTTCAGGTTGGCCGGGATGAGGTCGAGATTGTGGAAATGTGTCTTGCGAACGATCTGTGCTATTCCGCGCTCCGGCTTACCTTGGAGCAAAGCGTAGATGCTGTCGAATTCATCGAGATCCTGATCGGGTATGTAACCAAATTGCATAGTAGCGGAAGCTTGGGCATCTGCGTCCACGAGCAAGACGCGATACCCGTGAATAGCCAAATATTGCGCCATATGGACTGCAATCGTCGATTTTCCCACGCCGCCTTTGAAGTTTTGGCAAGCGATCACTGCTGGCGGATCACCTTCTTGCCGCCACGGACGGGTATCGAAAACCTGCCGCATGGTGTCGAGGTCTCTAAGGGTATAACCTTTTCGGCGCCCCGCCATGTTTCGCTCTTGATGAGGCAGGCGGCCCTCTGCTTCGGCTATTCGAATAGCCGAGGCCGAGCGGCCAACTAATGCGGCTGCCTGCGATATAGTGAACATAGGTCCCGTACGTGGCGGCGTGTGCTGTATGTTGCGCTCTTGCAGTTTCCTCAGGACCATGCTCGCCATTTGATAATAGCGTGTGATCAGATCCTTGGTGCTACTGCCCAGCTCGGATGGGAGGGACGCCATGATAGTCCTTCTACCTGTCAGTTTGCTGCCTCAGTTGGCAGACTTGTCAATTTTCCTTAGATAGAACGCGAAAACTCGACAACCAAAAATTCACCTGTCTCATCGATTGGCGACTTCCTGCCCGTCGATTTCTGGCATCGATACCGCAATCAGCGACCGGTTGGCGGTATTTTGCTGCATACTACGGAAAATCCGACAGGCTGGGCGAGTCGATTTCGCGTGTCGCTGATTAAAGTACGGAGCTCAGCGATGGAAGGGATCGCACCGCTGCTGTGTAAGAGGTTTTTTTCACATATACCTTTATCAGCGAGCCATTCGCGAAATCTCGACGCGCGAACGAGAAAAAGCGAAAGGAATATTTCCGATCGCACTGTCCTGCATCTCGGAGGTTCGATGATAACCTGGAGGCGCTGCTTAAGGTACGGGTTGTCGCTGATAACGGTACGAAAGGTCGCTGGCGAAGGTATGTTCGGTCGCTGATTAAGGTAGGCGATCTAACCTACTAAAGAATCCTACTCCCTCTGGGAGAACCTTCCTTCGGTAAGGATGGGTCAAAAAAATGATTTTAGAACACCAGAATTTGCGATGTGTACCTTTACCAGCGACTGATTGGCACTTTTAGCACTCGTCGAGCCAAAAAATCGCCAATGTCTTGCTTTCCGGTTCAAATTCGCCACAATCCTCGGCGGACGATATCAACCAGGGGTGATTCTGTGGCCAGGCGGAAAACAGGAGATGCAGACGCTCAGATAGCGTTGCCGCTTGGCGCTCGCTTCGTCGATGCTCTCACAGCGAGCCCTGCGGAGGAAGTTCGCGCGCTGGCCGAAACCGCCGAAGCAAAGCGCATCTTTGACGCTGTGCGTTACGTGATGGAAGAGGAATCTCTCCCCAACTTCATGCATTCGGCTTTGTGTGCCATGTCTTTGCCGGTTAAAGCACCCAAGGACCCTACAGCGCCCGTCATTCGGCGAGACGGCAATATCTCCTTGATCATTCAGCCAATGGAGAGACAGGAGCCAAATGGCCCGGGCGGCGAATTTGTGTCCGTTAACCGGGGTGTGCCGTATGGCAGACATGCGCGTCTTATCATGATCTATATCATGACAGAGGCTGTCCGGACGAGAACACGCGAGATCTATCTAGGAAGTTCTTTCTCGAGCTGGCTGCGGCGAATGGGCATCACGAATACCTCGTCTGGCGGTAAGCGTGGTACCCGTACGAGCGTTCAGGATCAGATTGATCGAATCTTGAACTGCCAGTGGACCATCCGTTGGGACGATGACGTGGCCGACGGGCGGGGCAAGCGAAACGATGGCCGAAAAGCGGCCGTTCAAAAGGATCAAATGCGGGCATTCGCTGTCAATGACATGCGCATTGTGAACCAATATGCTGGCTTAAGAACCGGCGAGGGATCCTTTGTCTCGCATTTTGTTTTGTCCGAAGAATTCTACAATGAACTCCTCAAACATTCGGTGCCGTTCAATGAACGGGCCATCGTCGCCCTTAAAGACAGTGCTACCAAGCTGGATCTCTACACTTGGCTGGCCTACCGTCTGCCTCGAATACCTCAGGGAACGGAGGTCAGGCTCAGCTGGCAGGATCTCGCCAAGCACCTCGGCAATCAGTCCAGCACAATGACAAAGTTCAGGCAATCTGTGCGCGCTGCATGGGAGGAAGTATCAGGCGTTTATCAGCAGGCACGTCACTCAGTTGATCTCAGCGATCTAATCATCAAGCTGCGGCATGCTGAAAAGCCTATAAAGGGAATGCTTCTTGTCCAAGCTGAACAGGAAAAGGCAAAAAAGACCGTGCCAAGCTTGATCGAAGAAGCCGGAATGCTCCGCTTATACAGTTCAGGAAAAACTGACGAATCCAGCAAGCCAATCAGGTTCCCGGCAACGGGTTCTTTGGAATTTTCTGAGCCTGAACTCTATCGCATCGGCCGTGACTATGGTTCGAACAACTCGGTGAGCATAATGGCCGATGCTTTCAGGCGAGCTTTGGGAGGTCAGATCGACACCCTGGAAGGCGATGTGCTTAAGGATCGCTGGAAAAAGTACGTCGAGCGTTGGAAAGCGCCGTCTTAAGTGGACTGTCTCCATTGGAGACTCGGTTAATGTTCATCTTGAGGGTGCCTTCGGACCGGCAGGATCGCTAACGCCTCCCTGGACGCCTTGGCGTACCTTAATCAGCGACAATGCATATCCCGCTCCGTGCTCAATCAACCGTCAGTAGGCCGCTTCGTAAACCCCGCGCCAACCCTGAGTGAGACCTCTCGGCTTCGCTGATTGAGGTACGATAGTGGGCGGGGGGAAGCTACTGCTTCAGTCTGATGTCATGGAGATGTCTAGACAGCGTACCTTAAACAGCGATGATGTCGGATGTCCTGACTGCGGTCATTGGGACCTCGCTGTTTACGGTACGCCAGGTATTAGCCGCGATAGCGAATGCGCTATTCTTCAAGTTTGCGGGCGGTGGCGTACCTTTAACAGCGATAAGGATTACGAGGTTTTTGCGCGATCGCGCGATCCGCCTGCGCTGAGATGCCAAAAAATTCCGCAGGTGGTAAAAAAGGTCGGTCCCGCCCTGTTAAGCAAAGCACCAGCCTTAAGGGATCACACGGGGGCAGTGATCTGAATTTGAGGGAGAAAGCCCTGGACGTGCGTATCAGTGTGCCACGTGACACCGCTCCGGGCTCGCGGCGTTCGTGTGGGATTGCGTGCACGGTAGTTCTAAACCGTAATTATCCACGAGTTTGGACGGGACACGGTATTTGTGCGGGGGCAGGCGAACTCGCCCGACATTAGCTTGCCTTTCGACGACACCGAGCATTCGACTTCCATGCCATAGTTCAACACGCCGGCTACCTGCTTCGCGATGAGCGATTACGAGAGCAGAACTCATATCTCGCGCTTTGAATTCTAAGCGGCGCGCAACGCCAAACGCGTCGTCGGAGAATCGCAACGTGTAAACTTCCATCTTGGTCCTCCAGGCGGGATATGTCTCGGTAACGAGTCGGCCCGGTCATCTGTCCTTATCCTGGAAACTAAGGCAAATTCTTGGCAATTTGTTCCCGGCGCTACCTCTTGTTGAGCGAAATCAATCTGCAATCGATGTGGGAAACAAGAAAGCCACGCCGCAGGCGAAGCATCTTTTCGAATCCAGCCACGCAGAGCACGCCGGCTCGGCAGAGTAACATCGCGGCTTTGGGCAGGGAATAAAAGCGGTGGCTTTAGTCGGTCCGGCTCTGACGTCGCTGAACGGTGGCTACTCGATGAGCCGCTACCGGCTCATGAGAAGATAGCTGTCGTCGAAATTCGCGTAAGACGCCATTACATTCCAGTCCCTGACCATGACACGCCCCTTTTCGATGGAAAGGCCGCAAGCTGCTCGAAGCACTGCCATCGTCCGATTGACATGCACAGTGGTCAAACCGACGGCATCGGCGATCTGCGCCTGGGTGAATGCGAGGGGGAAATCGTCTTTGGCGGCCATCCCTTGAAAAGCCATGCGAACGCCCAGTTCGCAAAAAAGGTGCGCTATGCGCGTCGTCGCATCAGCTCGTCCAATGTAAGCTGTCCACTTCGCGAGTATGGAGGCGTCGACCACGGTGTCGCGCCAGAAGGCGATGGCAACGTCCGGATGTGAGTCAAGCACACGGCGCAATCGCTCGTGAGGAATCTGGAGAGTTGTAGACGGTACAAGTGATTGGATACCCCATGACGGGGTTGGTATGGGCAGCGAATGAAGATCAGCCATGTCGCCGGGAATGTGAAGGGCGGTTATCTGACGTTTGCCGTCCAGCATCTGATCGAAGCGACCCAGAACGCCGCGAACTACTAGAGTTGAATATGAGACTGGGTGCCCAGGTAGAATTAGGTCCTCGCCTCGCTGGACAGGCACCAAGCGGCCGTCGAGGTCCAGAAGAGCAGAGATGGAGGGCCTCTCCAATTTCGACCGTGAGGTAAGGCGCCGAACGAACAATTCAACGGCTGAAAGGTAATCCATTGTAATGCCTTAACCGGAATGGCTTAGGTAAATATAAGTCGGCTTCGGATATCTAACTAATTGCAAGGCTAGGAGTATTTTCTGCCTAACCTGGTTGTGTTTATGTTTGCGGTCACAAGCAACGAGCGCTGTTCGGGGCGCCCATATGGCGCCCATATTGCGTAGCACATTGCCAGCCAGATTGCGAATGCGTCACTGACGGCGGCCGGAGCACTTCGGCGAGGATACCCTGCCGAAGTGCGCTCACTGGCTGCTGGTTAACGCAGGCGACTACGCTGAAAGAAATTGACGATCGCCAGCAGTACGACAGCACCGACAAAAGCAATGATCAGGCCAGTGACGGAAAATTCCTGAACGCTGCCACGGATACCAAATAAGGGTCCGGAAAGGGCATTGCCGATAACGGAACCGATGCAGCCGACTACGATGTTGAGGAAAATGCCCATAGATGCATCTCGGTTCATCACCAAACTGGCCAACCAGCCAGCGATGCCGCCGACGATAAGCGCGACGATCCAACCCATATTCTGTCTCCGTGTAATTTAAGGGGGCGTGTTCACGCGTTACAATTCATCAATCGGTCAAAAGATCCTCTTGTTGAAATTGACGGGCCAGCGATGAAGAACGGCGGCAGGATACCCCCGACATGGCTACCAGATCTGTGCTTGAGCAAAGGCTTTATCATGACCAGGACTGGTTGTGAGACCAGACCGGCCGACGGGGGCATATGTCTCCCGATCTGATCTCATAACCCCTTTCACGATATCAGGGTTATGACGCAAAGGCTCTTTGGGGCATTGCGGATACGTTCGAGATAATCCACTCGGGAAAGACGGACATGTTAGCGTCCACTCGAGACCTTCTCTCCGTCGCAAATTGGAACCGGATGGTACCGATTGTCTTGTGCTTAACATGACAGCACCTCTTGATTGCCTTGTGATTGGAGCGGGCCCTGCGGGACTTACCGCGGCTATCTATCTTGCCCGGTTTCACCTCACGGTTGAAGTTGTCCACGGCAATGACAGCCGTGCTGCACTGATCCCGCGCACACGAAATCATGCAGGCTTTCCTGGTGGGATCGCCGGCTCAGATTTGCTTGAACGAATGCAGGCGCAGGCGAGTGAATTCGGGACTCACTTCGTCAAAGGCATTGTCGAGGATTTGCGCCGAGAGAAGGATCTCTTTGTCGCACGGAGCAGCGATAACCGTTGGAGCGCACGATCTGTTCTCTTGGCAACAGGCGTGGTAAATAACTGCCCCAATATGCCCAAGAAGCTTCACGACGAGGCTCTGGCTCTAGGACTGCTTCGTTATTGTCCCATATGCGATGGTTATGAAGTTACAGACCGGAGAATAGCCGTAATCGGTACGGGGGAACGCGGCGTGAAGGAAGCAGTTTTCCTCCGGATGTACTCTAGCGATGTCAGCCTGATCTCCTTAGAGGGCGCGCATGATCTGACCGCAGAGCAGCGTAAAACGCTGGAGAATGCCAATATCGCTCTTCATGAAGGGCCGTGCTTGGCATTCGGCATAAGAAATCAGCAGCTTGCTGTTTCTATACCCGAAGGTGATTTCGCTTTTGATGCTGTCTACCCGGCGCTTGGCTCCGTCATCAGATCCGAGCTCGCTGTTCTTCTGGGCGCGAAAACGAGTCCGGAAGGTTGCATCATCGTGGATCCGCATCAGCGAACGACTATACCTGGTCTTTATGCTGCTGGAGATGTTGCAAAGGGGCTGGATCAAATCAGTCATGCGATGGGGGAGGCCGGCGTCGCGGCGACGGCTATGCGCAACGATCTGGCATGCACCCGCCCTTTGCTTCGGCCTTCATAGCCATTGCGACCCAAGCGCCCCAGCAAGCCATTCATCCACAAGCCGGTAAATGGCATCATCTGATACATGACTCTGAGAGAGACACAGCATCCCAGCGCCTGGTAATCCTTCTTTCTCAAGTCACCTTGCATTTCCCAGCCGCGGTGCATTCACCGCGTCAAATCGAACGCCTTGACGCGCATAGGGTAAAATGATGGCAAGCGAGAGTCCTTATCATAAAAGACTGTCTTTTCGGAGGCAAACGCGTCGATCGCGGACGGGTGGTAAGCGCGAACTTTAACATCGCCCACTGGCCATAACCTTCGACTGAAGGGCTGGACCGGTCCAAATCCCTGCTTTCGGCTTTTTCTGCGAAACTTGCGACCCCGTCATGCGTATTCCCACGGTCTGCGGCAGTTTCCGCGGGACCTCATCCTCATGCCATATGGACACCAAGCACAGATGAAAGCACCGATATTCGATCTATCCTGGGGCCTGGCGCAAATTCAAATGGTAATGCCGCATAGGGAACCTGCATTCACCTACCGCGTTATAGACGGCCCTGGGGCCGGAACAAATCTCGAAGCGCTTCCTGGTCTGCCGGTTTCCATGACCATGGAGCAGGTCCGGCCATGTGATGGATCGGTGGTAACCTGACCCCATTTAACCGGGTCGAGAACTTACACCCGTGGGGCCCGCGTGAGATCGCATTGCGAGACAAAGCCCGAGAGAGTGTTACAGATCCGGGCGTCTCGCTTCGGACAATGATCTGTGGGGTGCGCCGCTTGTTACCCGGATTTGTCAGTTCCCTTACGGCAGACAAATGTGGCGGATCAGGCCTATCGCTTTGCTTCCGCTGGTCTATGGCCGATCATTAGCAATCGCGGCGATAGGAACTTGGCAGGCCAGACCGCCGTTCTATAACATAAGTTATTGCTGGACCCGGGTATTCTTACAGTTTCTGCGTAATGGACCCAGCAACGTCTCAGCCGCTTGTCACCCTGCTTATAAGCGGCTTTTTGCTGGTCATCGCCAGCATATTATCGGACGGTTTATTCTATAGATGGATCCGAATTATCGGCGGACTTGTGGGTTTCGCGATTATCGGAGCGGGCCTCCTTTTCTTTTAGAGCACGCGCTGTCGCTTGATCCATGCCGCTGACTGCCATTATGCCGCGGGATCCGGGAACTCAGGTGATCCTGCTTACCTGCGGATGCCGTGTAGTGATCGGAAGCTGCCCCCGCGACCCTCCAGAAGAGTGGACACAATCGAGCCCTTGTGAATGCGAGATGGGTCGCCTCATGTCGAAAATCGACTATGTACGTCGGGACCGCGCTTGCAATCGGCTGTTCTGTCCCCAGCCTCTAAAAAAATGAACGGGCTCCAATTGTAGAGCCTGAGTCCTGGCAAGCTGACGGGGGAGTACCGGGCGGTGTCTTACATCTATAACTGAAATATAGAGTTAGGGGCATGTGCGACTATTGCACCATGGCGCCGTTCCCTCAGGTATCAGCTAACCAAAAAACAGAGGAGCAGGCATCCTATCGAAGGGGTCACCTTGTATCTGAGGCCAGGGGAGATCCAACTGACGAAAACGATAATCAGGATCATGATCCCGAGCGGGCAGGGGTAGACGAACGTTCCCGTTGCGGAGCAGGGTCTCAACTGCGGTGCGGCACAAGTCCAAGATACGAAGGAGGCAAACCTACTCCAAAGATCGCCGGATTTTCGCGGATGCCGTGGAGATAACTGCGCGAGCTGTCTTTCAGGACCGGACGCTTCTATTTGCGATGAGGGCGCATGCATTAATCTTTGCTGCGGAAGCAGCGAAGCCGATGGCGGACTGGAAGAATAAAGGAGCCGCTGACCGCGATAGGGCATTTCAGTCCACACCACATTGTGCGTGGACAGCGATGCTGCGGCCGCAGGTTTAAAATGCCAAGCCCTGCTCCACGCTGAGAAGAGACCTTCTTCGCGGAAACAGGGCGGCATTTCGAAAGACCGAGAAACCCGATCAAACGTTCAACTCAATTTAGAAATGCATGATCACGCCGGCCATAGGGCGAATGCTGTCGAAGTCGTAGGTGTCTACCTCGAGGCGAAGGCGCACACCGCTGTTTCCAGTGACGCCGCCCAAGCCGATGTCCTTGGGGCCAACTTCCACACCTACGCCGTAAATCCAGTCGCTGTGATCTGCATAGGCCCTGCGGCCATTGACCCATTCGTATCCGGCCGACGCGTAGACCATGCCGCTGTCGCCCGCACGGGCGCCGAGGCGGCCCTTCACGCCGTACTCCCAGTCAATGTCGTTGAAGCCCTTCGCAACGTTACCTTCAGCGCCCACGAAGACGGGACCCAAGGGCACGTTGATACCTGCAACACCCTGAACCAGTCCGCCGTTCATTTTGCCCCCACGCGGGGAGCCGAATTCGCTTCGGCGATCGTAGCTATCGTAACCGCCCATCACACCGATATACGGTTCAATACCGAAAGCCGGAGTTCCATCTGGGGCAGTCGCGGTTTCAGACGACGTAGTGGTGTCCTGAGCGTGTGCAATCGCCGGCATGCCTGCAACAAGCGCTACAGCAAAGATGGCTTTCTTAATCATTTGGTTTTGTCCTGTAAAAGAAATATCTATAAAAAATAATACTACAATGGTATAATCTTCAGCGCCGATATCGCCCGTTTCATCAAGATTTATTTACATATCGAATTTGGGCGCTTGTCTGAAGTTCTGTCTATTTCGCGTTCAAAAGTGATTTGCTGGCAGGAGAGTTCCAGCGTCAAAGCGATCATAAAATCTATGTGGCATTCATGTGACACTTAGGTTCGGGGGACGAGCGAAATCAAAAGCATCCGTTTGACGCGTTGGGGCAGGATGAATGACGGGCGATTGGGCATCGCGTATTGCGAAATCAGCTTGAGCTTTTGCCGCTACGGCCATCCAAACCATGAACCGCGGGAAGATTGTGTGCAGATGCGTGCAGGGTGCTGTGATTTGCGCGGCAGGTCTTCGCTTTACCAAAAGGATGCCACCGCTTGCTTTGCTGGGGGTGATGCCTTCAGGGTCCTGCGAGAGAATTTGGCAAACTCTGGCGAAGGGCGATATGCGAAAAAGGCAAGATGCCGCCGCCTTAGATCTAGCACACGATTAAGGCGTAACGGCTGAGGGAAGTTCATCGTACAAGGAGATGAACCAAACATCGGCGCGTGTTTTGCCGGCTTGTCCGATGGCAGTCACCACTGCGTATCGTTCAAGGAATTACGCTCGGCCAACGGAGCCGGGCGGCGCGGGTATCGAGAGACAATCCGCCTCCTAGCCTAGCCTTGGCCTGATAAGGTGACGAAGAGGGTAACTTCAGACGGGTCAGTCTCCAATCAGGCCTTTGCGCTGTTGAGCGCCAGTCTTTTCCTTGTTCATCTCGTCGACATGGGAAATGTTGTACCCCGCGAATATAGCCACAATCATCGTTACGACTGCGGCCACCACGACCAATCCGGCTTTGCTCTTCCGCTTGGTGCTTGGCTCATCCGGTCCTTTTTGGCTTTGCGGCATCGTCCTATTCCTTTCCTCTGCCACGGCGCACGAACTGCAGCGTGCTGCGTCTTGTTCAATCGTGAAGGCTGTGATCGGCTGATTGTTCCCTGCGACGAGCGTGCCGCCCTGCGATCCTCAAGCATGGAGGAATGCGAACGGGAGAAGTGGCGGCAGCCGAGCCGCCGTGTGCGTTCGGTCAAAGCGAAACTTGATTGTTTGGCGGCAAGAGATCGCTAGCCCATGCTCATGCGCGCAATCGAATGCATAGCCTGCCGTGCGGATGGTACATCTCGACATGCCCGGCTCTTGAAAACCGTTAGGCGCAGGAGGGAGTGAACAACTGGGAAGTGCGGCAATATGGCCAAGACCATCAAATTCATACAATATCTTAACAATGATCAGCTATTGAGCTCGAAAGCGTTTTGACGACCCCGCCTGCTTAGAGATTGAGATGATAATCACCGAATTGAAAAATGGTCGCCCGGAAAGTGTTATCGGACCGTTAGGTGAACCTCTGACCCTTAATACGCTTCCTCCCAAGAATGCCCGCTGGGTTGTCCGCCGGAAAGCGGAAGTCGTAGCTGCAGTCGACGGAGGATTGCTAACTATGCCCGAGGCATGCGAGCGGTACAGTCTTACGATCGAAGAATTCGTGACGTGGCAGCGCAGCGTTGAGCGATCCGGTCTCAGGGGCTTGCTCGTATCTAGGATACAATTCTACCGAGATAAGTACGGCCAATCTCAGCGGCGCCATGGTTAATGGGTGCGTCGCCTAGCAGTGGCGGTTCAAACCGAGCAGCCTCCGATCGAGAGCTCGGCGCCATTGTCTCAAGCGACATCGGAAAGAGCCCCCTTTGCGCCAACGGAAACTGCCCCAATCGCTCCTAAGTATTTTCCTGTTCCAACGGGGCAGCGGACTTTTACAAAAGTCCGCCGTGCCGTTTCTCGCGTAGTCTGTAGAGCGCAGCCGGCCGTGGGTAGCGCGTTCGCAGCTGCCGGAAGACGCTCGCAAGACTTCGAATTGGTTGCCCGTTTGTGATCCGAGGATGACCCCATACTTGGATTTGTGGTACGGATCAGAATGCTTGGCGTTGCTAGGCCCAAACGTTTGTGGAATTGCCCGGACCAAGAGCAATTCAGCGGAATCGGGAACGGCCCACGCGTACGACCAATCGGCGGAGGAGGCCGGCTGGCAGGCCGAACCACACCGGATCAATCTCGCACTTGAACCGGTTGACTTTCTGAAAGGCATCCACCGGCGAAAAATCGAACAAGCCGAGCAAAGCGAGGCGCATTTCCGCAAACAAGCGGCACGCGTTCAATCTCGAGAGGCGTAGGCGCTGGCGGCGCAATCTGCTTTTTTCGGATCAGTAGTTTGGTTCTTGTCGAGACCATTGTTTTGTCTTGGGTGAAAAACTGCCGCGTTTGAGAAGCGGCTTTTTGCGATATTGCTGATCTCCAGTGATGCGGCGTGGAGGCGCTTATCAGTGAAATATGACCTATGGCGAACTTATCGAACATGCGCGCTGCTGCACCGGCTGGCAATTTTCCGTGGCGGCACTCCCGCAGACCATG
The DNA here is from genome assembly GCF_055521655.1 of Novosphingobium sp. BL-S-21. Lineage (NCBI taxonomy): Bacteria > Pseudomonadati > Pseudomonadota > Alphaproteobacteria > Sphingomonadales > Sphingomonadaceae > Novosphingobium > Novosphingobium sp. BL-S-21. The sequence goes on along the minus strand of NZ_JBVFVP010000003.1, from coordinate 732,039 downwards.
TGTTCGTCCGCGACTTAGTGCCTCAGTTGATCGAGGCTGTGCGCCATCTTTCGGAAGAGGGCACCTGAGATGAAAAGCGAAAAACCGCGCGGTAACCGGCGACACAAAAGCGCCGGGATTCACTGAGAACCGGTGGGTACGAAAGACCGGCGGCAGCAGGCAAGAGCCGAATTGCCGCCGGCCAGCGGAACATCTTTTGCATGCTCAGTTCCACCCCCGTGAAGCCGGCAGTCTATCGAAAATGAAGTGTCGTCACAATAAATAACAATAGGTAGTCCTGTGATCGAGACAACTTCCCAAATGGCTTGGCCACGATCCCAAGGTCATCGTTGCTCATCATGCAGCCAAACGAACACGAAGTAGGCGCTGTCCGGCCAGTCGTCCTCAAGCGGTCATTCACTCGTGGGATTACTCCCGGCTGCGCGGCAGGCCCCCAATTTTGATTCTCGCGTTGTTTTGTTTGCCTTGTACGACCTGCCCAGCCTGGCAAGGCAGGGACAAGCCAGCGTAAAGGCAGGCAATAAACGGCAGAGCGCGCGGGGCGGCGGGCAAAAGGACCGCGTCTTTTCAGCGAATCCTTATCTTCTGGGTACGTCGCGCCGATGGCTCAATCTTCCATGGGTTTCGTTTTCCAACCATTTTACTTTCAAACCGGTGGTATGATTGATAGGGGGTCTTTGAGTGCGGCGTATCTTTCAACGCTTTTGCGACCGTTTTTTGGAATCGCCGTACTCACTTTTCCGAAACCGACAAAGATAGACTGCTTGCTTCCGGCAAGGCCAAGGCTTGTGCTTTTAAGCGCTGAGGCGCGGATCGTGTCCCAGGACGTGGTGTAGCTGAAGGCTGAGGTGGTCACCGTGATTTTCGGGTAGGTTTGGGTTGTGAAGCTCAAACCTGACGGAAGGAATCACGATGACCGATCCGATGATGCACTTGCGTTCGCTGGTAGAGAAGGCCCCCGATGCAGATATTCTGCGCGAGATGATTTCGTTTGCCGCCGAGCGGCTGATGGAGAGTACGCATCCGATAACGGACGCAGTGGAGCGAGGGGCCAAGATGTGAGACTATCGGCAGCGCCGCGAGGAGCTGCCTATGGAAGAGCAGGATATCGATACCGACCGGATTGATGAGGCTGTTCTGGCTCTGATGTTTTTGACGCTGCACGACCTGGATCGGACGTCAGGGACTTGTCGAGCCTGGAAGTCCTTTGATTGGGATGCGCTAGGACGCTTGTACGAGGGAGGATTGATCAACAATCCCGTGGGCAAGGCGAAGTCGGTAGTGTTGACCTCAGCCGGCCGTGAGCGCTGTGAGCGGCTATTTCATGAACTGTTCCGCAAGCCCTCGGTCTAACGGTTCAGGCAGCGATTTCCTGTGTGAGCTGCTCCTGAGCGGCCTTCCAATTCCATGTGAGGAGTTCGTGAAGGCGGCTCTGGGGTATGTCGGCGATCCGGGCGAGGACGTCGGTGAACCAAGCGAGCGGATCGACGTCGTTGAGACGCGCGGTACCGAAGAGGCTGAACATCATCGCGGCGCGCTGGCCGCCACGGTCAGAGCCGACGAACAACCATGCTTTTCTTCCCCGAGCCACGCTGCGCAGCTCACGCTCGGCGGCGTTGTTGGAGAGGCATATCCGGCCATCGGCAAGGAAGGTGGTGAAGCCGTCCCAGTCGTTCTGGAGGTAGGCGATGGCCTTGGCCACGGCATCGTGACGAGAAAGTTTGCTGCGTGTCTCGCGCATCCAGGTCTCGAGTTCGGCAACGATGGGCGCGGACAATTCCCGGCGTACGGCCAGACGCTCGGCGGCAGGCCTGCCGTTGATGTCGCGCTCGATGGCAAAGAGCCGGTCGATGATCTCGAGCGCTTCACTCGCCAGCGGCGAGACAAGAGGCGTAGCGCCCATTTTCCTGCGTTTGAGTTGCTGCCTGATATCGACGAGCTTGAAGAATTCCCGGCGTGCGTGAACCCAGCAATTGGCGCGAATCATGGGTTTGTCCGTCCGGCCTTCCTCGAACAGGGCATTGAAGCCGGCATACCGGTCGACCTGGAGAATCCCGGCATAGCCTGCCAGATGGGCGCGAGGGTGCTCACCTCTACGATCGCTCGAGTAATAGCATAGCGCCACCGGCGGAGCCGTACCGCCGAACGGGCGGTCATCGCGCACATAGTCCCATATTCGCGCCACGCTGGTCTTGAGCTTGGCCAGAAGCGGAACGGTGGTGTCGTCGGCATGCAGGCGGGCTGCGGCAAGCCCGTGGGCTTCCAGCAGCAGGAACAGGGGTTTTACCGCTACGCAGATTGCGCCGATCTGATCGCCAAGGGTCGAGAGGCTCAAGGGGATGCCTTCGGCCTCGAGCCTGTCCCGCTGGCTATTCAGGGGTTGGTGCAGGCCGTACTTCTGGAAGGCGAGATTTGCCAGGAAGTGCGGCCCGAACATTCCGCGCGGAATTACGTGGAAGGGCGCGGGTGGCTGGCTGATCTTCTCGCACTTACGGCAGGAGACCTTCTCGCGCACGGTCTGGATCACCTTGTGGCGGGCCGGAACGCGCTCGAGCGTTTCGGTGACCGCCGCGGGAAGATGGCTCAGATCATCCGAGCCGCAGCACGGGCAAAGGTCCGGCGCGGGGATAACTACCTGCTCGCGCGGGAGATCGGCGGGGAAGTCGCGGCGGGTGGATCGCGTGCGGGTGAACGCCTGGACCGTGGTGGTCTTGGCAGCTGCGATCTGGCCAAGCAGCTCGGCCTCGCTGGCATTGGCCTCCAGTTCCTCGAATGTCAGCTCGAGTTGATCAAGCAGGCGCCGGCTACGCTCGGAGCGCGAACCATATTTCTCGCGGCGCATCTGTTCGTTCATCAATTCGAGATGGGCGTTGCGAGCCCGCAGATCGGCGTTGATCGCCCAGACCTTGGCGGCCTCAGCCTCTGCTACCAGCGCCTGTTCACGCACGATGGCAAGTTCAGCGCGAAGCTGCACAAGCTCATCGGGTGCGTCGCTGGAGACCATGCGCGGATTATAACCCGCGCGTTCCCAGAAACCCAGCATTTACAGCACTTTTATGCCGATCCTGCTGCTACTCTACGAGGTAAGGAATCACCCGACTTGCGTTGGGCGCCAGGTTTCCTGTGGGTTGCGCCAATCCACGCCTTCAAGCAGGCACGCCATCGCGGAAGCCGAGATCGCGATCGTCCCATCCTTTGCTGATGGCCAGACAAAACGCCCTCTTTCCAAGCGTTTTGCATACAACGACATCCCAAGGCCGTCATGCCACAAGATCTTACACAGCGATCCGCTTCGTCCCCTGAAGACGTACAGATCGCCGGCATGAACGTCTTTGCTCAGGGATTGCTGGACCTGCAGGGCCAGCGAGCGCATTCCCCGCCGCATATCCGTGTGACCCAGCGCAAGCCACACCCTCACGCCACTCGGGATCGGGATCATCGGGCCAAGGCCTTGATGACGGCCGCTGCCATGGTCGGCGATGCCGAATTGTAGATGCTCACCCGGGCGCCGTGGGAAAGCTCGACCATGATCGCCGGCTGCACGGGCGTGGGCATGGAGCTCTTGTCTTCCAGCACGACCGCTTCGATGAAGCCATGGTCTTCCTGCGAAGCGACGAGCGCCGCGTTCAACTTGCGCCGCCAGGTATAGACCAACGCAGTGGAGACGTCATGCCGCCGAGCAACCTGCGCGACACACGCACCCGGCGCAAACGCCTCTTCCAGAATGCGCCGCCGTTCCTCAGCACTCCAGCGACGGCGGCGTTCAGGCCCACCGAAAACCGTGATCCGTCCCACAAACACCGCTCCTAAGTTCGCAAATAACTGCGACCTTAAGACCGATCCATCACACCACCGGCAAGGCGCCGCTCAGCGGATGCGTACGATGGAGATGGAAGTCGGCAACCTGACCGGAGCCGGCCATGGCGAGAAATCTGCGGCGAGGCTGGTCCAGCGCAACGGCTACCGCGAGCGCGACTGGCAGACGCGAGCGGGGACGGTCGAACTACGCATCCCCAAGCTCAGGAAGGGAAGCTACTTCCCCGGGCTTCCTCGAACCCCGTCGCATGGCCGAGCGGGCGCTGACCGCAGTGATCCAGGAAGATCCCATGGCGAGAGGTGGATAGCGGCTGGCGCTCTGGCAGAGTGCGGTTGCTGACCCTAACTCCGTGGAGGCAACCATGCTTGCAGCTACAACTGATCGACCCCATGCGCCGGCCGCTATCCGTATTGATCTTGGCGCCATCTTCGTTTCGATGGAACTGAGTAAATCGACGTGGCTAATCACGTCGCTGTCACCAGGTGCTAGCGAGCGGATGTCGAAACATGTCGTGCGCGCTGGCGACATCGCCGGCCTGATGGACCGGTTCACGCAGCTTCGCACGAAGGCGGCCCAGAGGACTGGCCAGGATTTTGGCGTAATCGTCATCCAAGAGGCCGGTCTCGACGGATTCTGGATTCACCGCGTACTCGAACGGGAGGGCATCGAAAGCCATGTCGTCGATCCCGCATCAATCGCGACGTCACGGCGACGGCGGAGAGCGAAGACCGACAAGATCGACGGCGAAGCGCTGGTGCGCGCCTTGCTCGCGTATAAGAGAGGCGAACCACGGGTGTGCGCGATGGTTCGGCCGCCGAGTGTGGAAGAGGAGGACCGGCGCCGCGTCTGTCGTGAGCGCAAGGTTCTGATCAACGAGCGCACCTGCCACGTCAATCGGATCAAAGGTCTGCTCTTTACGCAAGGCATCACGGGTTACGAGCCGATGCGTCGCGATCGACGCGATCGGCTCAAGGATATGCAAACGGGCGATGGCCGGCCCCTCGCTCGGCATGTCGAAGGGCAGATTCACCGCGAACTCGATCGCCTCGAGCTGATCATGCAACAGATCAAAGCCGTCGAGGTGGAACGCGATGCTTTGATCAAAGAGGAAGCAACCGACACTCCGGTCACGATGCTCATGCACGTCAAGGGCATCGGACCGGAGTTCGCCGCCGTTCTGTGTTCGGAAGGTCTATTCCGGCATTTTGACAATCGACGACAGCTTGCTGCCTATGCTGGCTTGGCGCCCACACCATGGCAGAGCGGATCAATCCGACGCGAGCAGGGCGTCTCCAAGACCGGGAATGCTCGGCTGCGATCGACCATGGTCGAGTTGTCTTGGCTCTGGCTGCGATACCAGCCGGACTCCGCGCTTGCGCGCTGGTTCCATGAACGCGTGCAACACAACGGCGGCCGTCTCAAAAAGCCGACGATTGTAGCACTCGCCCGCAAGCTCCTCGTCGCCTTGTGGAAATATGCGACTGCGGGCGTGGTGATCGAGGGAGCCATAGTGAAGGCCGCCTGACGCAACACCCTACACCAATCCCTGGAGCCTGATCAGCTCCGCGGATCCAGGAAGCGAACCGAGATATAAGTTGGCGTTCACCGCCGCCAGGAAGACTGGTCTCGCTTACCTCAGCCCGTCCCGCCGTAAGCGGGATAATGGTGCAGCCGTTCCGGACGGCGACCGCATGTGAGCTGGATATGGGTCGATTCGTCGGTCCGCGTCATACAACGGGCAAAGCCTGGATCCGATTGCCAAGGAGACGGCCAATGCTGTCACGACATTAAACCTTGACCGACGTCCTCGTCATGTGAGCGTATATCCAGGGCATCTCCACCCGCTCGGTAGATGACCTGGTAAAGGCGCTGGGTATGGATGGGATCTCGAAGAGCCAGGTCAGCCGGCTGTGCGAGGAACTCGACGAGAAGGTCGGTGCCTTCCTCGAGCGCCCAATCGAAGGCGACTGGCCGTACCTATGGATCGACGCCACCTACGTGAAAGTCCGGCAGAACGGGCGTATCGTGTCGGTGGCGGTGATCGTCGCGGTGGGCGTCAACAGCGATGGCCGCCGCGAGGTGCTAGGCATGGATATCGGTCCTTCCGAGGCCGAGCCGTTCTGGACCGCCTTCCTGCGCAAACTGACGCGCCGAGGACTGCGCGGTGTTAAGCTGGTCATCTCCGATGCGCACGAAGGCATTAAGGCGGCGGTCTCCAAACTGCTGTGCGCGACCTGGCAGCGCTGCCGCGTCCACTTCATGCGCAATGCACTTGCCCATGCCGGCAAGAGCGGCAGGCGCGTCGTCTCCGCCTTCATCGCCACCGCCTTCGCCCAGGAAACTCCAGAAGCTGCGAGCCAGCAGTGGCGTTCGATCGCCGACCAAGTGCGGCCCAAACTACCCAAGCTAGCCACGCTGATGGACGACGCTGAGCCCGATGTGTTGGCCTACATGACATTCCCGCGCGAGCATCGCGCCAAACTACACAGCACAAACCCCATCGAGCGCCTTAATGGCGAAATCAAACGGCGGACCGAGGTCGTCGGCATCTTCCCGAACGAAGCCGCCATCACCCGCCTAGTCGGAGCCATCCTCATGGAACAGTCCGACGAATGGGCCGTCCAGCGCGCGCGGTACATGACGCTTGAAACGATGGCCCCGCTCAGCGACAATCCTATTGTCATGCTGTCGGCAGTACCCGGCTCATGATCGGCTCAGGCTGAGGCCGAAAAGCAAGGTGGTCCAGAAAAGCTACACCACCTCTCGGGACACGATCGAGGCGCGGGGTTCTTGTTCCATCCGCTCATTGAGCTCTTCGTGACCGAGCCCTCGTCATTACCTACCGGCTTTAGCTCACGCGAACCGACCCACCTGGTTGGCCGCCATGGCACTGCCATGCTCCATCTTCTGGCTCACCATGTCGTCCTGGAAACGGCGAAGTAGCCTGCCGTTCCAATAGCTCCGCAATGCTCGGTAGAACTTGCGGAGATAAGCCGGCCAGACTCGCAGTTGCCAAAAGATTTGCCCGCGCAGCGTGTGGTTGTTCGACGGAAATTTCGGCGAGCCTGGCAGTGGCAGCTGCAAATCTGCGCGATAAGAAATGTATGAAAGTGAGAGGGGACGCCAGGGGGCGGCAAGTGCTCACGTGCCTGATTCCATAAATTACGCCTCAGAGCCTTATTTCGTTCTGTCCAAGGAACGGGCGAGGCCATGAGATGTTCATCATTCATGAAAACGATGTACCTTACGACCGTCCTCGTGGTGGCGCTGGCCTGCGCTGCATGCGATGGTCCGCAAAAAAAGGCCGGGGCTACAAAAGATGAGCAGGCTGCCAAAGCTGCTGGGCAAGTGTACGAGGGGGATGGCCCGGCTGAGCGCGCCGGAGCGGCGGAAGACCGTATAAATCGCGCGGAGAGCAAGGCCAGGAAATCCCAGGCGGATGCTCTTGAAGATCAGGGCCGCGCTCTGCGGGCCAAGGCGGACGCGGATGCCAAAAAACTAGAGCACCAGGCGGATGAACTCCGGGCTGCCGCAAAGACGCAGGCAGATGCTCTAAAACAGCAGGCGGACAAGCTTAAGTCGGGCGCGCGTCAGTAGCTGCATCTTTGCTTCAGTGTTACGGTCCTGCCACCTTGCTCAAAGCGACGGGCATAGAGGTCACGCAGCTTGCCCGATCAATGGAACAGTCTCGACAGCTTGTCGATCGTTTGCCGGCGATTGAGACACGAAGTCATGGGTGGTCGACGATGAAGACCTTGTGAGGGCAAGCTCGGCCAACATGTTGATCGAGCTTGGGTACCGCGTCGTGGATGCGGCATCGGGCGAAGATGCCGTGCGGATGCTGAACGAAGATCAGAGTATCGACTTGCAGGCACGGATCATCTCATGCCAAGCATTACGGGTACCGATCTTGCCGATAGAATAAGGGACGCGCTGCCCCACATCCGCATTCTCGTTATTTCCGGCTACGCCAATAGCATCGGCCTTCCGCCGGACGTTGCGCGGTTGACCAAACCTTTCAAACAAAGCGACCTGGCCTCGAGCCTCGCCCGGCTTTGAATGATCGTTCTGAAGAACCGCAGGGCAGCGCAAGGCGACCGGCATCGGTCCATCTGTACTGGATGGATTCAAAATGATTTTCAGGCACAAGAGTGCCAAATTTGCGCAGCACCGAGTTTTCAAGCGCCAAAGTGGCGTCCGCAGGTTTCCCCTAATCATTGCTTGAAGAGCCCGCGATCAGGGAACCCGGCCTTGCTACCCGGCTTTACGTTCCTGATCGCACCGGTCAGACAGGACACGATTTTGCCGCCCGCGAAGATCGAAAAGGTTCACGTTTGTCTCTGCATTGGCGGTGCGGCGTGAGCGCAAAAAGAGCCGCCGCCTCGCTGAATGCCGGCAAATACGAGGACGTGCTGGTCTCAAACGCCCGGCCAGACGAACTGAACCCTTGTCTCGCATTCTATTAGCTTGAGCGTTGCAGCGGTAATCGCGGAAAGGACGAAGCTGTGAAAATGTTGTCGTACCTTCTCTTTGCCGCCGCCACCTTCGTGGCAGGCTGCGCAGTCTTGGGTTACGGTTTTCTGACCAGTCTTGCGTGCGGCTACGCGCCGAGCGCCGATGGTTGCCATGGCTACCCCTGGCATCTTAATAGCGACGATCAGCTATGGCTGGTAAAAATTCCGGCTATTCTTATCATTTGTCTCGTTGCCGGCGGTGTCATTGCTCGGCGCCAAGCTCGGCGCGGCGCCGACAACGACCGATAGGCGCCGGATACCGTGGCAGCCGGCCTGGCGAATCTGAAATTTCCTGTTGACCTGCGGCCTGCAGGCGTCGCCGCCGATCTTTGTTAAGCGTGAGGGCATCGCGGCAGCCTCGCTTCGAGCAGGATTTCGCGTGGAGGCTATAGCCGGGCAACTGTCCGCTATTGTTCTCTCGAACAAAGCATCGTCGGTTTCATTTTGTGGGTCATGATAATGTCCCAGGGACCAAGGCAATTTCAGCCAGTTTAAAACCTATTGGCTAGCTGGGAGATCGCCGCCGTGGGTTCGGCGCTTAGGTTCATAGCCGCGCTGCCGTTCTGGGCGGTAGCGGTCTTGCTGTCCATCCCGTACTGCGTGTGCATGTACACGACGGCTTTCATTCACAAGGAACAATGATCATGCCTTGGCTTTTTCGCCCAGGGCTTCCTCGGACGAAAGGCCGCCCGCGAGCCGCTTTGTAGGCCGAATTGATAGCTGGCGGTGAACAGGCATGGTAAGCGGACCCGCTGTCGCTCCAGCGAGAAAGCGTATTTGCCTACTCGGCTGCGCGGTTCGCTTCGGCATCCGAAGCACGGTCTTCCAGGGCTCTGGCGATCATCGCGGCAAGCGTTTCTTCAGCGCGAATACGAATTGCAGGGTCTTTCGCCTCGAGATCGTGACGGATCCATTGGGGTGTCCGTTCCAAGACCTGCGAAATGATCAATGTTATATCGTTGTCCATGCCGCGCCTATGGCGAAGTCAGAATCGCATGTCCAGATTTGGTGCTTTTTCGGGCGGTGCCCGGCGGCCAGCCTGGTCCAATAAATCTCGGCTTTTGTTGCCGCAGCTCCCAGCGCCAGGACCGGCAAGTGGAGACGTCTCGCATTTTTTTCAAGGCCTGCAGGGATATCCGCGAGCCAACGGGAGGGCCTCGAAGCAAGACGGTTCGCATCCATGCCCACGATCGCGTCCGCAAGAAGAGGGCCGGCGCGGCGGGCGAATTGGCAAAAGTTAACCTGGATCGAGGTCCGCCAGAAACCGGCTGGCTTGTTCGATGGTGGCGGCTTGGTCTTCAACAGTCTGGCGGTCCCATGTCGCGCAAGGCATTGCGAGGCGATGATTGTTTCGCAGCTTTTCGCGATGGCGTAGGGACAAGGATCTTCCTAGGAAATCCGAGGGAAACTGCAGGTCTTCTTCTAGGTTTCCCTGATGCCCATTGCGATATGGCCTAATGTGAAGCGAAAGATGTTGCCCGAGGCTATGGATCCGAATTTTCTTATATCGAACAGCCGGGTGGCGGCAGTGGTCAGTGATCCCCGCCTGACGGACAATCCGATCGTGGCTTGCAATGCGGCTTTCCTGGATTTGACGGGCTATGGCCGCCAGGAGGTTGTGGGCCGCAACTGCCGCTTTTTGAGGGGCGCTGGCACCGAGGCTGAACAAACCCAGCGCTTGCGTGATGCGATAGCGGCCCACCGCCCGGTAATGGTCGAACTCACGAACTATCGGAAGGATGGGTCTGCCTTTTGCAATGCGGTCATGGTTGCGCCGCTATTCGATGCATCGGGAAATTTGCAGTACTTCCTGGGCTCTCAGATGGCCATCGACGGTACAAGTGGCAGCCGATTGGAGCGAGCGCGGGACCTGATGGAAAGCTTGTCGCCTCGCCAGCGGCAGATCTTGGAAGCTTTGGCGCGAGGCCAACTCAACAAGCAGATAGCGTTTGATCTGCAATTGACGGAGCGTACAATCAAGATGCACCGCGCCGCCATGTTGCGAGCGCTAGACGTTCGCACTGCCGCCGAAGCTATCCGCATCGCTGTGGAGGCAGGCTGCTAGAGCATCTTCCCGTCCGGTAAAATTACCTGCCGGCTCGAAAAAATTGCGATCAATCGGAACGCTTGAGCAGGGGATCCCCCGCAATCGGATAGTTAAGTGAGCTAGTGATCGCGCCGCGCGGCAAATCGGGCAATTTCAAGAAGCGGCGCTGCCGCGGGGCCAAATGGAGCCAAAGCCTCCGCGCATTGTGTTAGCAACCGTTCGGCTTCGCAGGCGGCCCCCTCCAAACCCATTACCGACATGGCATTTTGCCGTCCCCTTGCCGCATCCTTGTGCAAGGCCTTTCCGGCAACAGCAGGTTCGCCGGTCTCATCGAGAATATCGTCCTGCAACTGGAACAAAACTCCCAGGTTTTGCGCGAATGAGTCGAGGCGTCGACGCTCCTCCTCCCCGCAGCCCGCCAGAGCCGTTCCTGCCTCTACTGCAAACCGAAAGAGGGCGCCGGTCTTGCGGGACTGGCACTCGGTAAGCTGCTTCCGGCTGATCGTCCCGCCAGGATAGAGATCCATCATCTGGCCTCCGGCTAGGCCATCCTGCCCGATGGCGCGGCTGAGTGAGAGGACCAGACCGGCGCGCACGGCGCCATCTTCGTGCGTTCTTGGATCGGCCAATGTCTCGAAGGCAAGCGCAAGCAGGGCATCGCCGGCCAGAACGGCGGTAGCCTCGTCGAAGCGGCGGTGCAGGGTCGGCCGTCCTCTTCGAAAATCGTCGTCGTCCATGCAGGGAAGATCGTCGTGAACCAGTGACTGCGCATGGACGCATTCGATAGCGGCACCGGCGCGCAGTGCCTGCTCGCGCGATCCGCCTAGCATTTGCGTAACCGTCAGAATGAGCATGGCTCGAAAACGCTTGCCGCCTCCCATCGCCGCCAGCCGCATGGCCTCAGCGAGCCTGGGGCTGCGCCCGGGAGCGCGGCCTATCGCATCCTCGAGGACCGCGTCGATTTGCTTTCGCGCCGCGGCGAATGCGCCAGCGAAAGATTTGGTCACGTCCGTCTCCAGCGAAGCCAGGGAGACAGGCTTGAAGCGTATATGCTCCTCAACGCCGGGCGTCTCCACCAGCGAGAAGCCCTTTGCCTCAAGCCAACGGCAGACCTGCGTGATGGCCTCCTCAGGCGCCGAAGCGGCCGCGCTCAGCCCCACCACAGTAGCAGCATCGATCATCTGACCGGTGAGATCGGCTGCGTCTTCGATTAGATAGGATTGTTTTGCGCCAGCCCCTCTGGCTGTCTCGGTAAGACGCCGGGCATTCGAAGAGGTCCGGTCTCCCACGATGAGCATGATATCGCAGCGCGATGCGATTTGCACGACGGCGGCTTGCCGGTTGGTCGTGGCATAGCAAATGTCGCTCGACCGCGGGCCTTGGCAGTCGGCAAAGCGCAGTTTGATGGCACCGACAATTTCCGCGGCATCCGAGACCGAGAAGGTAGTCTGGATAGCGTAAGCGATTGCAGTATCCTTCTCCAGCAACAAGGCTTCGACTTCCTGCGGTGTCGCCACAACCGATATCGACCCTGCCGGCACTTGCCCCAAGGTTCCGGTTATTTCAGGATGTCCAAGATGGCCGACAAGAACGATATGCCGTCCCAGGCGGTGCCAGAGCGCTACTTCGGAATGGATTTTGGCGACCAGCGGACAAACAGCATCGACAACGCGCAGCCTGCGCCTTTGCGCTTCATCCTTGACGCCCTGAGCACTGCCGTGCGCGGAAAGGACAGTCACCGCACCTTCCGGGATGGCGCTGATGCCCTGCACGAAGATGGCGCCCCTTCGCTCCAGTCGCTCCACGACCTGCCGGTTGTGAACGATGGCGCGGCGAACGTAAACAGGCGGTCCGTATGTTGCGATTGCATCTTCTACAGCTGCGATCGCTCGCCTAACGCCCGCGCAGAAGCCGCGGGGATTTGCAAGCAGCACGGTACGCGGAGCGCCGGCGAGGCCTTTCGAGATCTCGTCGTGCTGGTCAGCTGGCATTTTTCGATCCTATCACAATTTATGATCCCTGCTTTTTCAAAGTGTTTCCACCCTCCCTTTTGGACAGGTTGCCGAATGCATGCAGCTGCGTAGCGCTGCCTGGCAATCGAAAAGAATACGGCGGATTCACTAATGCCTGCTGCGACTTCAGCTATTGTCATAGGATCGGGTTTCGGCGGCTTGGCGCTGGCGATCCGGCTTCAGTGTGCCGGCATCGCAACCACAATCGTGGAAGCGCGGGACCGGCCAGGGGGCAGGGCTTACTGCTGGAAACAGGATGGGTACACCTTCGATGCAGGCCCCACTGTCATAACCGATCCGTCGTGCCTGGCCGAATTATGGGCGTTGTCGGGCCGCTCAATGAGCGATGACGTGGTCCTGCGGCCCGTCGACCCGTTCTACCGGTTGATCTGGAACGATGGGACCTGCTTCGACTATTCCAGCGATCAAGCTGCTCTAGATGCCGAAATAGCCAAGCTGAATCCCAATGACGTTGCAGGATACCAGCACTTTCTTGCCTATTCGCGCGCCGTTTACGACGAAGCTTACGTAAAGCTTGGAACGGTCCCGTTCCTGAGTTTCAAGAGCATGATTGAGGCAGCCCCCGCACTTGCCCGTTATCAGGCGTGGCGTTCGGTATATTCGGCAGTTTCCAGCTTCGTTCATGACGAAAAGCTGCGCCAGGCCCTTTCGTTTCATACCCTTCTCGTCGGCGGCAATCCCATGACGACAAGCAGCGTTTATGCCCTCATCCATCACCTGGAAAAGCTGGGGGGCGTCTGGTGCGCGCAGGGAGGTACCAATGCGCTTATCGACGCGCTCGCAGTGCTCTTTGAAAAGCTAGGGGGGAGGCTGGTGCTGAACGAGAAGGTGGACACCATCACGCATTCGGGCGGCCGCGTCACCGGTGTAGTTACCAAGTCCGGGCGCTGCTTCGAAGCAGACCAGATCGCCAGCAACGGCGATGTGGTGGGCACTTACGCATTGATCGCAGATTCCAGCTACGCCGCTCGCCGGGTGAAATCCCTCAAGCGCAAGCGTTTTTCGCCGAGCCTCTTTGTCGTCCACCTGGGGCTAAAAGGAACGTTTCCCCACATTGCGCACCATTCGATCCTGTTCTCGGATCGCTACGGCCCCTTGCTGAAGGACATTTACTGCCAGGGCAAAGTTCCGCAGGACCCATCGATCTATCTGCACAATCCGGGGGCCAGTGACGAAAGTCTTGCTCCTGCCGGCAAATCCGCGCTGTACGCGCTTGCGCCGGCGCCGCATCTGGGATCCGCGCCAATCGACTGGAGTCTTGAAGGAGACGAGTACCGCCGTATCATCATCGATCGCTTGCGGGCCACTCTCATTCCCGACATCGATCAGCGGATTGAGCTCTGCTTCCATTATACCCCCTGCGACTTCCGCGATGACCTGGGAGCGCATATGGGAAGTGCTTTCAGCTTGGAACCGATCCTGACCCAAAGCGCCTGGTTTCGCGGTCACAACCGGGACGATCACTTTCCCAACCTCTATCTGGTGGGAGCTGGCACCCACCCCGGTGCCGGCATTCCAGGGGTCGTGGGAAGCGCTAAGGCCACGGCCTCCTTGATGGTGTAAGTTTTTGCCAAGACATATTTGACACAGGGGCTGCCCTGCAGACGGCGAACATCGAATAGCTTGAAGCAGTCTGAGTAGCTCCATACTGCAGAAACAATGGGCGAGGATGGGCACGCAGGAAGTTTTGGGACACAGGAACAGCGGATACCGCGCCGCCGATAGGCCAGGATGGGCTTTGTCAGCGCCGCTGGAAGATGACGTGCATGATAGTGACAGCTGACCGCGAACCGCTTTCGAGCTTGATGCGCCAGTGCCTGCTGAGAACAAAAAGGATCGCGAATAATGAAAGCCCTATTTTCAGTCCTGATCATGGGAGCAGCACTGACACCATTGCCGGGGCTCGCCGCCGAAATTTCGACGCACATTCTGGACTTGACCCGCGGGGCAGGGGGCGCGGATGTACCAGTCGTGCTCTATCGCTCCGATCGGCAGGGGACATGGGTCGAAGCTTGTAAGGCAAAAACGGACAGCGATGGCAGGGTGCGTTCCTTTGGCGACAAAGAGCAGTTCGCACCGGGCGTCTACAAGCTCCAGTTCGATATGCGGGGCTATAGGACCGCAGGCGCAGAGCCGTTCTTTCCGGAAATCGACGTCGTGTTTCGCGTTACGGATGCAGCCGCCCACTATCATGTGCCAGTGGCGGTGAGCCCTTATGGGTATTCGACCTACCGGGGGAACTGACCGTTCCTAGAAGCGGCTCTAACATTAGGGCGCTGTTCCGAGAATAAAGCGCGCCGATGCTGAGCTGCCGCCAGTGCCTACGAAACCGGGCCTGCTGGCCATAGTCAGCGGTGCACGGCGAAGAGCCCGGTTCCATTCCCAGAAACCAGGTTGGGCGAGAGTTCGAGGCCGCAGCCCTCTTCCGTCCGCCGCACAGGCAGTGCGTTTGAGCGGCCGCACGATTGTTTGTCGCAGAAGCGGCCTTACCAGACGCCCGTGCGGCCTGATGCCCCCCTATCTGTCGGTGCCGCTAAAAACGGAAAAGGATCATGCCGCTTGCGGCATGATCCTTTTCTAAAGAAGAAACCTCCGCCGAAGCGGAGATTGTCTTTAATTTCCAGTGCCGGGCTGCGAGCCCTTGGGAGCCTTGCCGTCCTCGATGCGCCCTTCGTTGCGAAGATCGCGGCCTTCCTGCGCCTTCTTCTGGCTCTCAGGGGACTTGCCATGCTCGTTGAGCTCTTCCTTGACGTAACCGGCGGCTTCTTTTGCCTTGCCTTCGATGCTCATGATCCTCTCCTTTGCTGATGTGATGATACGGTTCTATCCTTGAATATCGCACCAGCCTCAACAACGGTTCCCGTAAAGCTATGATCCGGGCACCGGAACCGATTTGAAATGCGCAGTTCGAGGCAAGCCTCTGCCCGGAATATTGCGTGGAAGGCTGAACGATCAAGGGGTTAAACGGAGCGCGCAAGTCAATAGACGGCGAGCGCAGGGTAGACCCTTCTGCAGTTCCCTGATGTTTCTATCGGACCCAATCCTCCGGCAGATTTCATGCAGGAAGGTTTCGAAGAGCCGGCAATTGCATGGCCCTGTGCCTGAACATTTGCCCTACGGCCGTGCCATTCCGCCCCGCTTCCCCGGCCCCTTCGGTTTCTCCGCCAAACAGGCGCAAAATTGCCGATGATCAGCTCATTGACTTCTTCGCCTCGCTCGAGATCGTCCTCGTCGTCTAAATGTCCCTGATCTCGAATGCCGAGAAGATCTCGCGCACCGCCAACGTATTTGAATCGAGAGAAGGAAGTTACCGCGCGCGCCGGCCAAGATCGCCGCCAGGCGCTCGAAGTCACCTCTATCGAACGCGTCGGCGCCGTAGCCGGTCGGCCACCCTCAGTGGCCGGATCGAGTTAGAACAGTATGCCCGCCCAGCCAAAGCGTTCGATGACCAAGAGCAGATGCTGCAGATGTTAACTAATATTCGAGAAATCAGTCGATGAAGATATTGGCGTTTTGACTGTTCTCTTTTAGAAATTTCACTGCTGTTAGACACTCTGTTTCAGTCCGAAAGCCAGACCCCTGGGCTATCAATACGCCGTTACTCGCCCGGAGGTTCCATCGCCAATCACCCCCAGCGAGCCGGGTAGAAGTTAGCATGACGCGTTCAGCTCGGAAAATACTGAAACAGGCCTTTCTTGGGGGCGTCAAAGAAAGAGTGAAGGAGCCGCCCTCATTCTCCCACCGCTCCCACTGATTGCCATCCGAAGGTATTTGTAGCGCGCCGTGATTGTTCAAGCGGGCGACGTTATGTGACTTCGAAGCTGAGACGACGTCAGGTACGGACATAGGTCGCGCCGCATGACGCTGTTCGATACTACGGAGGAAATGTTCGCAGTAGTGGCCTGTTGTTACGTGATCTTGCTCGTAAGTTCCAAGATCATGTCCATTTCCGAAGCGAGCGTTTAATCGCTCGAAGATTGCAGGGTCATCGTCAGCCAAGTCGCAGATAAGCGCTTGTAGGATTCGTTCATGAGCAAGTACGCGACGCTCCAGTGTGGTTTCTTCACTTGGCTGGGCATTAGCGCCGCAAACAGGCGATTTCACTACCTTAGCGTCCTTCTCTCGGGGAGCGCGTACGAATTGCTCAGCCTCATCGCTTGCCGAAAAAAAAGCTGAAAAGGGGCTGCTTTGGTTTCTAGATTTGCTGGTCATTGGAGTCACCGCTTGAGCGGGAGCACTCAACTCTCGGTCGCCTCTTGCTCAAAAAAGGAAATGGCGATGTTTCGGATATGGGGGTTTTGGAACGATTTTCAAGATGAGTCGTAAATACTAGGCCGCTAAAAAAAAGAATATATAAATCATTATCCAGTAATTTTATTCATGACAAAATTTCAACATTTTAACATCATACTGTTCGATGTAAGTTCAAAATGTTGTGCTTTTCGCAAAGGTGGAGATCTAGCATTACGGCTGCGGCGCGCCATCGCCAACCCCCTGGCTGGTGCTTAGCTTATGCGGCTGGCGACATAAGTCTCCCCCAACGGGTAAAGGGTTTATGGACCGCTTTCCATTAGGGCGAATCTGCGGATTCATTTCCAGCGCGGTGCTGCCCACAGGGACATGTGCGTAACATGCTCCCTCGACGGCGGTTTCGACGGCAACGCTCGGTACCGCGACCCGAGAGACCGGGTGCTTCCCCAAACCCCCTTTCCAAGCATCTGCGCGCGAACTTCCGACCGCTCATGACGGCGAGCTTCGCCAGAAGCGCGATGGAGGCGCCGGTGCAACCCCTTTCCCCGGTCGCCCGGCACGAAACGAACGTTTTTTTGGATGTTGGCAGGACCTGTGACGAGCTCTCGGCTTGAATTTGAGATTTCTGGTTGAGCTTTAAGGCTGGCGTTGCAACTGCGCCAAAGGAGCTAGTGCGGTACAAAAATACGTTGGATATTCAAGGCGCAAGAGATGCAGAGTTCTCAAATGCCGCGGTGCGCCGGCACCGGTGTTCGGGAGCTTGCGAAGAATATCGGATGCCAGCCTCGCCTCGGGAACTGAAGGTCGGCTCACCGGAGGCGAGTTTTCCACAAACACGCCTTATTGCCAGATGCCTGAAACAATCTCGCTTTCGAGGTGTTGAAACTTAGACTGTGTGTCCCCACGGTAGCTTGGCAACCGGTGCCCTCCGGTTCTTGAGGCCGCTCCTTCTTGTGGGGGCGGCCTCTTTAGTTTGGCAAAAGCGCAAATTTTCGTTTCCAGCTGGAACTATTCACAAAGGCTTGCGATTAGTTCGGCAGGTGTCGGCGCTTTGCGCACTTTCGCGAGGAGTCGATGAAAACCGGTGCCGAGCGCCGGATTCACGAAAGAGACGAGGCCCTGCAGCGATGAAGCTGCAGGGCCTCTTTGCTGGCCGTGACACCGTTCGAAGCAGAAATTATCCGGCCGCTGCGCATAACAATCGGGGGGAAGGGTCGCATGACCCTGCAGGGACCTGAAACTATTGGGTCAAGCCATAACAGCCGAGGCTGGGTGAGAACCGTCGCAAGAGTTTCTGGAGGACGGGTTGAATAACCGGCGGGATAAGGCTTTTCAGCTGGCGGAACTTTGGCTTGGCGGGGACCGTTTCCTTTTAAAGGAGACCGAACGTGAAGGTTCAAACACCGAGCGAAGCTTCGCAACCCAAGGCGGCGGCGGGCGAAGACCAACAGGATAAACACGCCGCGAGCGTCCCAGAAGCCCGTGGCGCGGACCAGTCGGAGGATGGCGGCCGGCCCGATCGCAGCAGCGGCGAACCGTTGCAGCGCGACGCGGACGCGGATTCCAATCTCCAGGCCAAACCGTCCGTGAAACAACGCGGCAATATCGCCGTGTCATCGCAGCCTGCAGACGATCCCAATCAAAAAGATCCGAATGAGCGAAGTGACATGATCTCCGAGCGCCGAAATCCTGGCCAGCATGGCGGCGGGGGCGACCCCGGCTGGAAACCGAGCGGGCGTCCATAGTTGGCCGCGGCACGCAGGGCAGGAATTTGCTAGCCCAAAGCAGGGTTCGAGTACGGAAGCAGCGCCGCCGGCCGTCGCTCCCATGATGCTCCCGAAACCGCTGCCAGCCCAGCGCGCAAGGTAACCCTGTTTTAAGAGGGCGGCGGAGAAGACAATTGGTGAGCTACCCGCCCCGCGCGCGGTAGTGCTGCGTTCGAAGAATGCATATTGTCAGCCGAACTGCCGCCGCAAGACTTTACGCCTCAGCCGCTGCGGGTAGCTGCGCGTCGGTTTTTTCACAATTCAACGCGCGTAGGCGAAAACGAAACGATTGCCGGAGAACCAACTTTGCTTGCCGCATTTTGATGGGCGAATATTGCTCTTGATCCGCTAAGCAATTGGTGCACCTCGATAGCACGGCTGACTGCAAGGCTGAATTCAAGAGTAGCTGGGGCGCTGAAGGATCGTGTCCCAGGACGTGGTGTAGCTGAAGGCTGAGGTGGTCACCGTGATTTTCGGGTAGGTTTGGGTTGTGAAGCTCAAACCTGACGGAAGGAATCACGATGACCGATCCGATGATGCACTTGCGTTCGCTGGTAGAGAAGGCCCCCGATGCAGATATTCTGCGCGAGATGATTTCGTTTGCCGCCGAGCGGCTGATGGAGATGGAAGTCGGCAACCTGATCGGAGCCGGCCATGGCGAGAAATCTGCGGCGAGGCTGGTCCAGCGCAACGGCTACCGCGAGCGCGACTGGCAGACGCGAGCCGGCGTCTCGTGCTCGTCTATCCGGTGATAGCTAGCTGAAGTTCCTCAGCTCCGGCCAGAGCTGTTCGAGCGGAGGCCTCACTCCCTCGCACAGTGCAATAACTTTACCGTTTTCGTAGGCCATCGCATATCGTGACCAGGTCCTGTCAAGCAGCGTTACCTTTTCGCAATACGGTTCCAGTCCCGCCAGATCGTCCTGAACGACTACCAGATGGCGAGGGCGCTGGCCGCGCATTCCCCATAGGAAATATTGATTATGACCGCTGAGAACGGGCGGCAAATGCCTGCCGTATAGGTCGAGCGCTGCAGCTTCGCCGTAATTGTCGACTTTAATGCCCGTTTGCGCGCGCAGCGGGGCGGGAAGGTGGTGCCACGCTGTCTCGACCTGATCGGTGAAATCGTGCCAGCCTAACTGGTCCGCGAAAACCTGCGGCAGAACGGTGCCTTTAAAGCTGCGTTCCTGCTGCTGAGGGGCGATGCCGATTCTGCCCATGTAAGCCGCGAGTGCGGCTGGCGAAAGGATTGGGAGCGCCATCGGCGCCAGAGCGGCGGAAATGATGACTGCTGTTAAGATCCCGAGGCCTGCGATGACCTTGCCCGGCCCGCCTTTTGCAAGAGGCGCCAGGCTGACTGCGCCGATAATGAAAAGCGAAGGGTAGAGGGGGGCCAGGTAGTAGTCCTTCCCGTGGCCAAGCCTGACGATGATGAACACGGTGACTGCCGCTATGGTAACGAAACGCAGGTCCCTGACCCGGCCCAGCACGAAGGGTGCGACAAGCCCGGCGGCGCATAAGGGTGCTAGCAGCAGGTTCATCACCAAAACCTGGTTTGCCAGGAACGGAAGAAGGGCCACATCTGCGTTTTTGCCTCTGGCAGCCGCGCCCAGCTCAAGGAAGGGAAAGCCGTGCGCCAGTTGCCAGACGAAGGAGGGTGCTGCGATCGCTGCTGCAAGAGCCAGACCCTTCCATAACGCCGGGCGCAGCAAAATGCGCCGCTCTCGTGTCAGGAGCACGCCAAGGGTCAATCCTACCAACCAGAACGCCATGGCGTATTTGATCTCGAGCGCCGAACCGGCGACCAGCCCGGCAAGCAAGAGCGCCCGGTCGTCCCCGGATCGAAGCGCTTTCGTGAGCAAGTAGGCGATAGCGGTCCATCCCAAAGGATCGAAAGCCGATGTGTTGAGAGTGGCGGTAAGACCCATCAGCATAGGCGAAAGCGCACAGGCAACCGCCGCAAGCGCCATGGCGAGGGAATTTCCACCCAGGAGCCGAACAAACCGCACGGAAAGCCACACGAGCAGCCCGGCCGCGATCATGGCAGGAAGCCGCACCCCCCAGGCGCCAAGTCCCAATTTGAACAGCCCTGCGGCCATCAGGGGCACCCCCGGTGGCTGGTCGACATAACCCAGTGCTGGGTGCTGACCGCAGACGATGAAGTAAAGTTCGTCACGGAACAGATCGTATCTTGCGCCAAGAGCGGCATGTGCAAAGAACACTAGCAGCGCCGGTACGCAGGCCGCCAGGTCGACAGGCGCCCGATCAGGTTTAGTCGTTATTGCCATGTCCTCGGGCACTGCCTTTTCCGAAACAACCTATATCCCGGAATTGCATAGAAAAGCAGCTTATCTCAAGAGCCAGGCAAGGAGCACGGCGAACATAGCTTCGGGTAATGCATTGCATCTACGCCAGCTTCCCCTCAGGAGGCCTGCCGATGGTTCGGACGTGAACGCAATTGCGTTGTTCTGCTTGCGAATGCGTCGAAAGGGTGCGGCGGGTTTGGGTGCAACGCGCGCCGCTGCAAAATTCGGAACGAGCTGCGAGCGTTCTTGAGTATTCATGAAGATCGTGATCGTCGCGGGGATATTATGCCCGGACTGGTCCCCGCTGCCGAGATACTCAATTCAATCCCGGGCCGTGCGCCAGCGGCAAGCGGGGATCATCCGTCATGTTCGCTCAGGCTCTCGGTAGCTGTGCTGTCTTAAGGTCGGTGTGCACCGCGCGGGAACATTTCGCGCTACCACTCGTCCACAGACGATGACCCGCGGCTCTGTAAAACGCATCGCTTTCAAGATCTCCCTCGCAGCATTGGCCGCGTTGATCGCACTGCTTGTGTTGGTTGCATCATTTCCGGTCTCGTGGCTCAAGAACCCGGTCGAGCACTTGCTCAGCGACAAGATAGGGAGGCCGGTCACAATCGCGTCGATGGACCGAGAAAACTATTTCTCCCTGAACCCGGTAATGCGAATGGCAGACATTCGCGTGCCGCAGGCCCAATGGGCAGGTTCTGGAGATATGGCGACGATCGGCCTCCTGCGGCTTAGGCTGCATGCCATGTCACTGCTGACCGGGAAGATCGACGCTGACATTCTCTCGGCGCGAGGCGTCAGGATGAACCTGGTGCGCCGCGAGGATGGGCGAAAGAATTGGGAGCAGCCGGGGTCGGGCGCTAAGGCGGGAAATAGCACGGGAATGACCGTATCGAACGTCGAGGATGGGCTAATTACCTACCGCGATGGTCTTCAAAAGCGCAGTTTTTCCATTTCGGTTCAAGTCACACCAGAGAAGGGGCTCGCGGCAAAAGGCACCGGGCAAGTGGACGGCGCGCCGGTGCGGGTGGCGATCCAGGGCGGGGTAATGGATACCGCGCAGCCATGGCCCTTCGATGCGAGGATCGAGGGCACGGCGCTGGCTATCCATGCTTCAGGCAAGATGGCCGGGCCGCTTCGCTTCGATGACATGGATTTTCGAATGACGGCGCGGGCGGACGATCTGAAGCGGATCGACCGGATCATTGAGGCGGGTCTGTTCGGTACTCAAGCGGTCGATCTCGCCGCGGACGTTACTCATAGAAACAAGACCTGGTCTGTCCGTTCCCTGCGGGGAACTATCGGAACGAGCACGCTCACCGGATCTGTGACCGCGCTCAAGCAAGACGAGCGAACCAAGCTCGATGGTCGCTTGCGCTTCGCCCGCCTCGACTTTGACGATCTGGCAAGCAATGAAGGTCATGCCAGGGCCCTGCAACTTGAACAGGCGCAGGGTTTGCGGCTGGTTCCGAACACGCGGGTCAATATCCGGAAAATTGACAAAACCGATGGCCGTATCGCGGTCAACATCGATCGTGTGGTCGGCGGACGACGCCCATCCTCAATCACCGATCTCTCGGCCGTCCTGACCTTGGACAACCGGTTGTTGACAGTCGAGCCGCTACGTATCGGCATGAAAACCGGGGAGATCACCGGCAAGGCGATCGTCGATCAGAGAGACGGCAGGCCAGTCCCGCGCGTGACGCTCTCCCTCGACTTGAAGCACAGCGACATTTCCGCGCTCGCAGGCGGGGGAAGCGCGGAGGTGACCGGACGAATAGACGGGCGGGTTCGGTTGGAGGGAAGTGGCAGCACGATCCGGGAAGTGGTGGGAAATGCCGATGGCTCGATCGGGTTGGCGGCAAAATCGGGATCGCTTCCCTCCAAGATCGCCGCTTTGATCGGCTTCGATATCGGCAAAGGAATACTGGGCAGCGATGCCGGCCGTTCGTCCTTGCGCTGCGGCATTCTCAAGCTGGATATGCGCGGCGGGCGAGGAACTGCCAATCCCTTGCTGATCGATACCAGCGTAAGCCAATCGCGTGGAACCGGCACGGTTACGTTCCCCGACGAGCGCCTTGCCCTCACCTTGGAGGGCACACCCAAGACCGATGCCGGGCTGCGTTTTCCAGGCCCGATCAATGTGAGCGGAACGATCCGTGATCCTGAGATCATCGTGCCCAAGCAGTCCAAATCGGTGGGGGCAATCGTCAAGATGATCGGGCGCGCGATCAGCGGAAAATCCGGGCCTATAGCGCCCGATGCCGATTGTAGCAGCCTGATCCGCGCGGCACTGGCAAAGTAGACGGCCAACTGTATCGCGGACCTGGGAGTGGCCCTTCAGTTGGCCAAAGCGTAGACCCGGCAATGCTCAAGGTAACCTGCCTCATGGCGGGCGGCGAGTTCGACAACGGAACGCCAGAGCCAAGACGGCGCATCAAGACCCGAAAAACGACCTTTTCTCAAAACATGCAGCCAATCGCTGCGCACCCCATCGTCCATCTGGCGCGCATGGGCCTTGCCCACGACATGCGCGAGATAGCGTGCCGCCTTCTGCGCCTCGGTCCGCGAGAACTGCTCGACCTCGATCTTGAGGTCTTGCGGCATCAACTCCCTGACGAACATCGAATGACCAAGCAGCCGCGCCGTGGCCATACGCTCACCGAGATGGGGTGAAAGCGCAAGAGCTGCCGCAAGCACGCGCTGGGCCGGTTCGCTTGGCATCGTTGCACCGGGCGCCGCGGGAGCGATAGGATCGACTGCTTCCTTGAGATCGATCAGCGAATAATCGATAGTATCGCGCCCCTTGAGCCCGACAATTGCGGCGAACCGAAGCAGCCCGAGCGAACTACATCCTTTCATCCAGTAAGCCGCATCCGCCATGAACGGCTTACGGTCCTCTCCCTTGCGGTCGAGCGAGAGTATCATGCGGCTGACTGGCGGGTGGATCACGATCTCGCGCAAAGCGTCCCGCTCATTGTCGTCTAGCGGCCAGAAACGCTTGCCGATCGGAATGGCCGGCTCGACATCCTCCAGGCGCTCCTTCGCGAGATGCCGCCACTTGCGACTGATGGCACGGCGGCGGACCGTGCGGACGACTTCCGGCTCCTCTTCGCACACCATTCCTTCATCGTCAGGGGATACAAAGGCGCGTTCATAGCCTTCGATCATCTCTTCCATCATTCGCGCCGTGATCACGCCTGGGAGGTCCGAACCGCGCGCAGCGGTTGCCAGCGAAAGACCCAGACGGATCAGATCGTGGGCGGGATTGCCGATCACCGCTTGATCGAGGTCGCGGATCTGGATGGCGACCTTGCCTTTGCCGTCAGCGATCGGGCCCAGATTGCCGAGGTGGCAGTCGCCGCAGATCCACACCGGTGGCCCTTCGGGAATGACCCGTGCAGACGCTGTGTCCGCCAGCCATTCATAGAACCGCAGCGTGTTTCCTCGAACGTATGCATGTGCAGAGCGGGCCATCTTCAGATCCCTGCGGGCGTGCAGGATGGAAAGGCGTTGTGCTGGGTCAAAATTCTTCATCGCGCAATGAACGAGCAACAAAACCGCTAGTTCCGCTCGCCTCAGAGCCGGCTGGAGAACCTGGGATATTTAGCTCATCCCCGGCTGACTCAAGGCGGCAGTCCGAACGCACGCCGCCGATCGCAGGTAATCACGGAGACCTCGGCCCCTGGCAACAGCATAACCGAGCGCCCCTTGAACGAGAGCAGCGTTCGATCCATCTGGCGCGGGCAAGTCTTAAACATGCGAGCTAAGGATACGATGACCACAGATTCAGCTATCGCCCCTGAAACCCGCGCCTTTGAGGCGGACGTTTCCAAGCTCCTGCACATGATGGTTCATTCGGTTTACTCGGACCGGGACGTTTTCCTGCGCGAGCTGATCTCGAACGCTGCCGATGCGTGCGAGAAGCTGCGCTACGAAGCGATCGCGGAGCCATTGCTTCTTGGAGAAGATCCGCAGCCGCGGATCACCGTGACGCTCGACAAGGAAGCAGGCACGCTGACGATTGCGGACAACGGCATCGGCATGACCGCCGCCGACATGGGCGAGACGCTCGGCACCATCGCGCGCTCCGGTACCAAGGCTTTCATGGACCGACTTTCTGCAGAAAAGGGCGCTGAAGGGCAGCAACTCATCGGCCAGTTCGGTGTCGGTTTCTACTCTGCCTTCATGGTGGCAGACAAGGTCGAGGTGGTATCACGCCGAGCGGGTGAAACCCAAGCGGCCACTTGGTCTTCCGATGGCCTTGGCACTTACACTATCGCACCGGCAGATCCTGCACGGGCTCCGACGCGAGGGACGCGGGTGACGCTGCATCTTCTCGAGGACGCAGCGACCTATGCAGAGCGTTACAACATCGAGCGGATCGTCAAGGCCCAGTCCGGCCACGTTCCGGTTCCCATCTTCATCGAAGAAGCCGGGAGCGAGGAGGAAGCAGCCCAGGTCGCGGATGGTGCAGCGCTATGGACGAAGTCCAGGTCGGAGATCAGCGAGGAAGACTACATCGATTTCTACCGCAGCGCGGCGGGTCAGTTCGACAAGCCGGCTTTGACACTTCACTACCGTGCCGAAGGCCGGCACGAATATTCAGTGTTGACCTTCATTCCGGAGAGCAAGCCGTTCGATCTGTTCGACGCCGATCGAGGCGGACGCATCAAACTTTACGTGCGCCGGGTGTTCATTACGGACGAGGCGGAGATCCTGCCCCGCTATCTTCGCTTCGTGCGAGGACTTGTTGATTCCGCCGATCTTCCCCTCAATATGTCGCGCGAGATGATTCAGGACAGTCCGGTCCTGGCTGCAATCCAGAAGGGGGTAAGCAATCGAGTCCTGTCCGAACTCGAGAAGCTCGCCGCTGCCGAGCCCGAGCGCTACCAGGCAATCTGGGACAATTTCGGATCCGTGCTGAAGGAAGGGCTGTACGAGGATTTCGCGCGGCGCGAGACGCTGCTTGGTCTCGCCCGTTTCAAGACTACCGCCTCGGAGGGCCAATGGCGTTCGCTGGAGGACTACGTCGGTTCGCTGAAGGAAAACCAGACAGCGATTTTCTACGCGGTGGGCAATGATATTGAGCGGATCGCGAATTCCCCGCAGCTCGAAGGCTTCAAGGCGCGCGGCATCGAAGTCCTGCTTTTGCCCGACCAGGTCGACAGCTTCTGGACAACGATGGGCGCGGACTACAAGGGCAAGCCGTTCAAGTCAGTTACCCAGGGCGCGGCCGATCTTAGCCTCATTCCCCTGGCGCAGGGCAGCAGCGAGCCTGAGGATATTGGCGAAGACCTTGCCGGTTTCATTGCCTTTGCGAAGGAAGCTTTGGGAGACCAGGTGTCCGATGTGCGCGTTTCGGACCGCCTCACCACCAGTGCCGTCTGCATAGTTGCACCTGACAACGCAATGGATCTCCAGCTTGAGAAGATGTTGGCCTCGGCAGGCCGGGCACCCGAGAGGGCGAAGCCCGTGCTCGAGGTCAACGCAGGTCATGCCTTGATCGCGAAACTCGCGCGGACGGACGCTGGCGCCGATGAACGGCGTGACCTTGCGTTTCTCCTGCTGGACGAAGCACGGATCGCGGAAGGCGAGGCGCCGGCCGATCCGCGAGCGTTCGCGCAGCGACTCGAGCGCCTGATGACCAGAACCCTGGGCTAACGAGGGAGGGGAGCCGTCTGGCTCCCCTCGTTTGTCCGCCTGGCGTTCGGCGCACGTAAAATGGCAGCCGGCAACGCGAGAAGACGCAAAGCGGATCCTGGCCATGGCCGGATGTAACACTCGGGCGCCCGGCGCCCGGGCGAAGTGAATATGGTGCTGCAGGAAATTGCCTCACATCCGGCCTCGCTCGGATGCACACCCCCGGAAAGAAACTTGCCTCAACACGTTTTGAGCGCTGCCCCTGCGCGAAATCGGGCCAGATCTCCGGCGCGTGCCCGGCGCACGGATCTAGGCCTTTCCGGCAAATGGCAGCATCTTCACTGGCGATCTGCGAGCTGAGACATAGCCTATGCGAGCGTGAAACCGCCGTGGCCTTGATCGCATGCGCCGCCGGATGGATAGAGCGCCAATAGCTTCGGGGTCCCGACGACAAACACAGGCCGCGACCCTTGTGGCCGTGCAAAGATGCATCCTCCCGCACCATGAGGAGCTAGCCCGGTTCCTGCCGCTTGCTGCGACCAGCAAAAGCTCTGCATTTGCGCGAAGCCAGTCCATCCTATATCGGTGCGGGGGCCTTCGAGACACTAGCCAATCAGGCATCTCAATCTCGAGCATAAAGCGCGGAACAATTATAAGTGCAGCAGGACGTAAAAACAGCGATAGTCGAGGGGTTTGCAAATCCGGCAGATGCATTGAAAGGGTCGATGCAAACGATTGCCCATATTCTGGCAGTCGATGATGTCCCCGCCAATCTGGTCGCCCTAGAGGCAATGCTGAAGCGAGACGATGTTGTAATCCGCAAGGCCAGTAGCGGGGAAGAAGCTTTGGAGCTGCTGCTGGAACATGAATTTGCCTTGGCACTGCTGGACGTGCAGATGCCAGGAATGAATGGCTTTGAACTGGCCGAGCTCATGCGAGGCACCGAGCGTACGCGCCAGGTGCCGATTATTTTCTTGACCGCTGGTGACGCCGACAGTCGGCGTCAGTTTCGCGGGTATGAGGCAGGCGCAGTCGACTTCATCCTCAAACCCGTTCAGCCCGATGTACTACGGAGCAAAGTACAGGTCTTTGTCGATCTCTTCCTTCAACGCCGCAACGTTGCGGCTGAGCGCGACGGACTGGCTGATATCGCCGTGGCTTTGGCCGAGGCCGACGACGCCAAAGATCAGTTCCTCGCTATTCTCGCGCATGAACTGCGCAATCCGGTAGCCGCTTTAATGAGCGGCCTCGATCTGCTCGACCGGCCGCGCACCGAGGAAGGCTCGCGCGAGATCCGTTCGCAGATGCGGCGCATGGTCTCTCACCTTGGACGTCTGGTCGAGGACCTGCTCGATGTCTCTCGGATCAAGGAGGGTAAGTTTGCCCTGCGATTGGCTCCGCTAGATCTGCGAGATGTCGCCGCACTCGCGCTCGAGGGCAGCGGGCATGCCGTGAGGGCTGGAGGCCACCGCCTGATGCTCGATATTCCGGATCGGCCGCTGGAGATGACAGGGGACTTTTCAAGACTAGCCCAGGTGCTGGCAAACCTCCTCGTCAACGCAGCCAAGTACACGCCGACCGGCGGCAACCTTTCGCTGAGTATCCAGGATGCCGGCGAAGCTTACAGCATCTCGGTAAGTGACGACGGTGTGGGCATTCCTCCAGCCATGCAGTCGCGCATCTTTGAAAAATTCGCGCAAATCGAACGCGCTGGCTCTAGCTTGCAGGGAGGCTTGGGCCTCGGATTGGCGCTGGTGAGGCACTTGGTGGATCAGCATGGCGGAACGATTTCGGTTATAAGCGAGGGGGAGGGCAAGGGTGCCAACTTCATTCTGACCTTGCCCAAGCATCCCTTGATTGCGGTCGATCCTGCGGCGTAAGTATTTGCCAGCTTCGGAGCCAGGCCTGGTATATCTCTGGCGGTTCCGTCAGTGGATGATTGCTGGGCAGGGGGGATGAAGCTGAGTTGCGCCAGGCGCCAGGATCGTTCTTTTTCCCGGGGCCTTTAGCCGCGTGGATGCCGGCGTTCCGCCGGGGGCGAACGCCGTGTCCCTCTGCCCTGATCAGGCGCCCGGTTTCACTGAGCCGAACGTTGGCTTGCGGCAAGTCGCTGCAAAGCCGCTCCTCCAGCTTCAATGCATCTGGCGAAAGTTTGGGGCTCGACAAGGCCCTCGGCGAGCCCTCGACCAGTTCGGCGCTCGACGAGCGAAGCCCCGTCACGCCGTCGCTGATAATGTCGGTCGAGATAACGGCAGAAGCAATGGAATCCTCCCGCCACTACCCGAGCCCGACAATACCGGCAAGGCCGGCAGCGCCGGTCAAGCCCCGGTCAGTAAATTGGCCTCGTTTCCGGGCTCATCGGTGTGCAGAAGCTATCATTCAGCTTTTCCGCGAGCGGCAGCTCCTTGCGGCGGGCCAGCATGGGCGGGACAAGGAAATAGAGCTGGGCGGCGATCATCAGCCAACCGCGCCAGACTTCATGGCTATACGGCAGGCAGGGACACGAGAGATGCCAAAACTATTCGAAAGTCGTACGGCGACTATGTAATGATCCGGGAATATGGCTACTTTCTATCTGCAGAATGGCGGCCAGATACGGATTGAAGGGTGAAGCTGAACGCTTACCACTCACCACTCACGGGCTCCCAATATGAGACTATAACGTGAGTGGTGCCAATTCCGTTAGGCGGCGTGGAATTTGTTCACGCCTCCTAACGGAATTGGTCGGCATAGTTATCAGTCGGCTGAAGGGGTTATCCATTCCTACCGCGAGGTGGTGTTCTTCGCCTGTCACCTAATTTGTACGTGTAAAGCGACAGGCGCCTCTTTTTTAGAAACTGTATTTTGCCGTACCAAGGACCGTGCGGGGATTGGCCATTATGCGGGGGTTGATCACTGAAAAGCCGAAGCCGGTCGTCCAGTAGGTCTGGTTGAACAAGTTTTTACCGGCGATCTGGAAGTTCCACGGTCCCACGTCGTATCCCGCATAGGCGTTGAACAGCTGGGTCGCCTTTACATGGCCGACCTCCAGATTGTCCGGCGTCGAGAAGTACTGGCCGCGGAAGGCGGCGTCGGCGCCGAGTTTGGCAGTACCCGGACCGACCTGCAGGGAGTAGTCCACGCCGATGGTGCCTTGGTATTTGGGCAGCGAAGGCGGGTTCTTGCCGATCAGCGAACCGACGGTGGAGTCGGTGGAGAGGTATTTGCCCCGGTTGATCGAGCCGTTGCCCCATATCTGGAAACCAGTGAGCGGGCGCCAGGCCAGTTCGGCCTCAATGCCGGAAATCCTTACGTTGTAGTTCTCGACAAGGAAGCCGCCGTCATTGAGGTTCACAGTTTCCTGACGGTCCGTGATCTTGTTGACGAAGCCGGCAATGGAGCCGCGAATGGTGCGGCCGATATCGGCCTTTACTCCTGCCTCCCAGGCTTTCGTGGTCTCCGGGCGATAGGCGGTCGCCAGTTGCACGGCGGTGGAGGCGAGGCCGTTATAGCCGCCCGACTTGAAGCCGACGGTGTAGGAGGCATAGAGCAGCATGTCGGGCGAAAGCTTGAAGTTGACGCCGAGTTTGGGCGTGAACTTCTCGTAGTGGTCGCGGCTTATCGCTGGCGTGCCGGCCAGCGTCGCGTCCAGGCTCTTGTCTTCCAGTGTATACCGGCCGCCAGCCACCAGCGCGAGCTTGTCCGTCACGTTGAAAGTGAACTGACCGTAGCCTGCCCAGGCATTCGTTTCGGCATGGAACCGGGTGGTCGAGGGGGCGAAAAAGATCGTGGAGTTCATGTCCTGATCGCCCTGCTCGTGGAAGTAGTAGAGTCCGACGACATAGTTCACCAGATCGTCCGCCACCGAACCGGCGAACTGTGTTTCCTGGCTGGCCTGCCATGACTTGGAGCGGCTCTCGCGTTCGAACAGCGAGATCGGCGTGTCACCGTTGCTGCCGATCATCGAAGGATAGACTCCGCCGGAAAAGTCCTCTCCCCAGCTGTCGTTCAGGCGCGAATAGGCGGTGATCGAGGTGATGGTGCCGCCCGGATAATCGGCGGAAAGGCGCAGCGATCCCCCCTTCTGTGTGACGGTGGTATAGGACGGGAAGGGCGAGAGCACGGTGCGGTATGAGCCGGAGAGCGGCACGATCGTGCCGTTTTCGCCAGTGACGGTGTTGCTGGCCCACTGGCCGTCGCTGTTGAGATGAACATAGAACAGATTGAGCCGGCCTTTGACGACGTCCCCCTTGTAGGCGAGATCGAACTGACCGCCCTGGAAGTCTTCCTTGCCGACCTCCCGGTCCAGCGTGGCATTGTACTGGCGGCCGCCGTCGCGCGCGCGGACGATGCCGTTGAGTGAGAAGGCCCACTTGCCGTCCTTGCTGAGGGGAACGGAAAGGTAGCCCTTCACGCGGCGTTCGTTCCAGGTGCCGTAGCCGACCTGCACATTGCCGGTCAGCGTATCGGCGGGCTGCTTGGTAATGATGTTGATCGCGCCCGCCGCCGCATTGCGGCCATATAGCACGCCTTGCGGGCCGCGCAGCACCTCGATCCGCTCGATCTCGGCGAAGTCGAGAAGGGCGGCCTGCATGCGGGCATTGTAGACGTCGTTCACGTAAAGTGCGACTTCCGGTTCCGACATGATGTAGCCGCCGTCCGTCACGCCGCCACCGCGGATATAGGCAGTGAGGCCGGCGCTGCCGCCGGTCACCGAACTCAGGTTCACGTTGGGGGCGAGTCGGCCGATATCGGTAGGGGAGAGCACCTGACGCGTCTCGATCTCCTCTGCGGTGATGGCGGTTACCGAGACCGGAACGTCCTGAAGCCGCTGGTCGATACGCTGGGCGCTGACCACGATGTCTCCGAAGCCCTGTTGGGGAGCGTCATGATCCGGCCCTGTTTGCGGTGCCTGCTGCGCCATGGATACGGCAGGAAGCGTTGTGAGTGCCGTTGCGACTAGCAGCACCCGCATGACAGACTTCTTCATTTGAAAAACTCCGATTTGAACCCTGAACCTTGCTTTGCGTCACCGGACCGCTCTGCGTCGGCTTGGTGCGGCACCTACTTCCCGGGCCGCGGGCGGGTGTTCCCCTGCCTGCGATGTCTTCCTGCAATTCCCGACAGGGCCGGGATGCAGCAGGAATGCCCTGCGACGATCGCTATCCATGCGGATCACCGATGGTCGGACATGAAGCGGTGCAGCACCTGAATGTCGCGATTGATCGTCAAGGTCCATGACGATCCGCGCATGAGTTCACGGTGGGACAAATTTTTTTCACCCCCTCATCCGACAGGCGAACAGGGTGCAGAATCAGCGCCGATGCGACGGTGAAAAAGTAAACCTCATGGGCATGGACAAGCGCTCGATCGTTACGACGAAGCAGCTTGCGAAGCGGTTCACCCCGCAGCCGGATACGCAAGTACTCCGACCTTTGAAGACTGGGACATGCCAAGGAGGGTTTCCTCCCAGCGGTTCCGTTCTTTTTTCGATGGAAGCTCGTCTGGAACGAAACTCCTGACCTGTTCGGGTCAGTCCCTCCCGCATGTCGATGTTCGACAGGGAACTTCTTCGGGTACGCGCCGTGAGAGCGCGCGGTCCGGACAACATCGAGGGGCTACCATGATCAGAAACAGTCACATTTTACGATTCACGACGGCGATTTCCACTGCGCTCGCATGTGGCGCTATTCCGGGCTTTGCCCAGTCGGCCCTCGCCCAGTCGGCATCCGGGCAGTCCGCACCGGCGCAGGCCACCTCGGGGGCCGGGGAAATGGCTCCTGGCGACATCGTCGTCACTGCACGCAAACGGGAGGAGAGCCTGCTAAAAACGCCGGTCACGGTGACCGCGATGACTTCGGAAACGCTGGAGGCCAAGGGCATCGTCTCGATACAGTCGCTGGCGAGTTCGACGCCGGGCATCAACATCAACAACAGCTCTTCCGGTCATGCCGACCGCTCCTTCCAGCAGATCTCGCTGCGCGGCTTCACCCCGGTGACGACCAATGCGACGACGACCTCGATGTTCATCGACGGGGTTCCGGTCGCCTCGCCTTCGCCGTTCACTTCGATCAGCGATCCCGAACGGATCGAGATCCTCAAGGGGCCGCAAAGTGCCTATTTCGGCCGCAATACCTTTGCCGGTGCGATCAACTTCGTGAACAAGGAGCCGGGTGGCGAGTGGCACGGGCAATTGACGGGAATGATCGGCACGCGCGACAATTGGCGCCTGCGCGGCTCGGTCGAAGGCCCGATCATCGGCGACGTGCTGACATTCCGGATAACCGCGGATGCGTTCGACAAGGGCGGATCGTGGAAGAACCGCTATGACGGCGGCACGCTGGGCGATGAATCGACGCGCAGCGCGAGCCTCCTGCTCGTCGCCAAACCGAGCGACCGGCTCACCGTCAAGGCGTTCGGTATGTGGACGCGCGACGAGGACGGCCCCTCAGCGCAGACCCGGCTCGTGGCGACGGACATCAAGA
This sequence comes from Novosphingobium sp. BL-S-21, assembly GCF_055521655.1. Classification (NCBI taxonomy): domain Bacteria; kingdom Pseudomonadati; phylum Pseudomonadota; class Alphaproteobacteria; order Sphingomonadales; family Sphingomonadaceae; genus Novosphingobium; species Novosphingobium sp. BL-S-21. The sequence goes on along the minus strand of NZ_JBVFVP010000003.1, from coordinate 699,195 downwards.
CGCCGGGCGGCACCCTGATCCAGAGCAGCCAGAGCAATTGCACGACGCCGGGCGGCTATGCCTTCATCTGCGGCACCGCGCCAGGACTTGTTAATCCGGTGAGCGCCAACACCAGCTTCACCAGCCAGCTCAGCAATTGGCTCGAAAATCCCACCGGACGCCTGCTTTCAAGCGGCGAAACGGTCGATCACTATGGTCTGCTGCGCAATTCCATCCACGCGCACCTTACCGCCGACTACGAGATCGACGACCATTTCTCGATCTCGCTGCTGGCTGGGCACAACGAGGAGAAATGGAGCACTCTGGTCGATCTCGACGGGTTCGACAGTTCGTCCTTCACCGGCACGAGCTACTGGAACACCGCCTATTACGACTTTCCCTACCTGATTGAGCGCGAGATGCATGACTACTCGGCGGAAGGCCGGGTAAATTACGATTTCGGCGCCGTTCACGGCGTGGCCGGGGTGAGCTATCTCGAAGCGTGGAACCGGGTGGGCAGCGGCACGCCTATCTACGGCGGCCGCCCCGGCACCACCGGACGCAACGAGAGCGAGACCCTGGGTATTTTCGCAGGCCTCACTTACGACATTACCGATCGCTTCTCGATAAGCGCGGAGGGCCGCTACCAGAGCGACCGGATCGCCACTTACGCCAACAGTAACCTGTCTATCGCTGATTCTATCTATGTTCCGGCGGGCACTTATACGGCGGGTAGCAAGCTGGCTTCGGACAAGTTCCGCAACTTCACGCCGCGCGTGATCGCCAACTTCCAGATCGACCCGGACTTGATGGTCTACGCCTCCTATTCGCGCGGGGTGAACCCGTCGCAGTTCAACGCCTTCTTGCTGGCCTCGACGACGGACTCGGGGGATCGGGCGCTGGCGGCGCAGCAGGGCGTACCGCTCACGGTGCAGCCGGAGAAGCTGACCAACTACGAACTGGGCGTGAAGGGCAAGGCGCTGAACGGCAGGCTGACTTATACGGCGGCTGGCTATTACGCGAAATGGCGCAAGCAGATCACGTCCTATTCGTTCCTGCTCGACGACGGCACCCTGTTCACCGGCGTTGCCAACTCCGGTTCCACCAATCTTTTCGGGCTTGAGGGGGAGACGCATCTGCGGCTGGGCGATCTCGTCACCATCGATGCGGCGGGCGCCTATACGGGCACGGACATAAACAGCTTCGTCAATCCTTCCGTAACCGCCTATTCCGGTATCACCGACTTCAGCGGCAAGGACATGGCGCGTACCTCCAAGTGGTCTGCGAACCTGGGCGTGCAGTTTGGCGGGGACCTGCGCGGGATTGACGATGCCGGCTGGTTCGCGCGGGCGGACTACAGCTTCAAGTCGGGCGTTTGGTCCGACCAGGCGAACCTCATCAAGACGCAGGACCGCCATCTGGTAAACCTGCGCACCGGCCTTTCGCGTGGGAAGGCCTCGATCGAGCTATTCGTGAACAACGCCTTCAACAACAAGGCCTATACCAGCATCGACGATAACTGGGCGATCGCGCCGGGCTATTCGCTGGCTCGCTACAACGCCGTACTTGTCGGCCTGCCCGATCTGCGGACCGCAGGCGTGCAGCTCAAGCTGGGCTTCTGATGACAGGCAGCCGTTGCCGGATGGCTGGTCCGTCCGGCAACGGCCGTTCCAAACTTCCTTTTCAGACTGGAGACAGTTTTCATGTTCACTCGCCGTAAGATTCTGGGCGCGGGCGCTCTGGGCGCTGCCACGCTGGCGCTTCCGCGCATGGCCTTCGCTGCGGAGAAGGCCGATGTCGTCATTATCGGCGCGGGCCTTTCCGGCCTGCATTCGGCCGAGCTACTGCGCGAGATGGGGATGAACGTGCTCATCCTCGAAGCGTCCGACCGGGTTGGCGGGCGCGTACAGACCGTGCAGACGGTGGACGGCCCCATCGACGTGGGTGCCAGCCAGATCGGCCGCAGCTATGCCCGTGTGCTGGACGCCTGCCAGCGCTACGGGCTCAAGCTTGTTTCGGAAGACCGCGACCTGCTTTCGTTCGGCGGTCATATCCAGGACACCTGGATCGACCCCAAGACGTGGGACTCGAACCCGCTCAACCGCACCGTCGGAGATGAGCGCAAGATCAACCCGATCCTGATGGGACAGGCCGTCACCGCGAAGTTCAACCCGCTCAAGGAAGTGGACGACTGGCTCGATCCGCGCTTTTCCAAGTACGACATCTCGCTGCGCGAACTGATGAAGCGTAACGGCTACAGCGAGGCGGCGATCGAACTCGCAAGGTTTTCGGCGCCTGGCATCGGCATTGACGAAACCTCGATGCTGCGCATGTGGCAGGAGGAGACGCGGGGGGGCGTCGATCGCCGGACGGGCCAGTCGCCGGCCCCGCAGGCGCGGGACCATCCTTTCGGGGAGGCCAACGACCACAACATGATCGACGGCCTTGCCTCCACCAACAACATCGTGGGTGGCTGCCAGCAGCTGCCGCTGGCCATGGCGGCGAAGCTGGGTGACGCCATCCGCCTCGGACGCAAGGTGGCGCGGATCGAGATGACGGACAGCGGCGCCACCGTGACTTGCGCGGATGGCAGCGCCCTTTCGGCGCGGTTCGTGATTTCCGCCGTTCCGTTCTCGGTGCTGCGCCGTGTCGAAATCGTGGCGAGGAAGGACAATCCCCTGCAAAGGCAGGCGATTTCTGCGATGCCCTATGCCAATACCGCCCGCATGTACCTCACGGCCGAGAAGCCGTTCTGGAAGGAAGACGGACTGCCGCCCTCGTTTTCCACCGATGGTCCGATCGGGATGTTCTGGGCGATTGATAATCATAGCGGAGAGGGGCGCCACCGGGCGATGGTGGTCATGGTTGGCCTTGTCGCGCAGGCCATCGCGAAGATGGAGCATGCCGAGGCGGAAGCCTTCATCCAGAACGAGATCGTCCGCCTCCGACCAGCTGCGAAAGGGCTCCTGCGGTTGGCCGCCTACAAGGACTGGATGCGCGATACCAACCAACTCGGCTGCGGGTTCAGCCTAGCGCCAGGCCAAGTCAACGGCTTTGCCCGCAAGATGACCGATCCCTGGCAGGTCATGCACTTTGCGGGCGAGCATACGCGGAGGCTCGATTTTGGCATGGAATCCGCGATGGAAAGCGGTGAACGCGTTGCCGTGGAGATCGGCGCGCGGGACTGATTTTCGCGCGTGACGAAACGGCAAAAGGCCCGGCAGGCGATGTGCCTGCCGGGCCTTTTTGTTGTGGGCCGGATTAGAAGCGTAGGATGGCTTCCATGCCCCATTCGGCCGGACGGGGCACCGAGGCATAGAGGCACTGCTGGTTGGAGCCATAGGTGGCGGTGTCGCGTTCCACGAAAATGCAGGTCGCGGTGGCCCCGGCGAGGCCGGAGCCGGTCGGGCGCTGGTTGTTGAGAATGTTGCGACCGAACAGCGAGAAGTCGATGGCATCGCTGGCGAAGTTGATCCGTCCGTCCACGGTCCAGGCCGAGCGGCCTTTCACGGTATTTGCAAGATTGGCATACCAGCTGCCGCGATAGGCGCCGTCCAGGCGAAAGCTGGGCGAAAAACCGCCCATTTCCGGTAACTTGTATTCGCCGCCGATGAAGCCGTTCCAGTCCGGCACGTTAGCCTGAGTGAGCCCGTCGAGCACGATCGAGTTGTCTGCGCTGGCGGGGAAGCCGTAAGTTGAACTGGTGCTGATAATGAGCGGGGTCTTGGTCGTGAACTCCTGGTGAGCATAGCCGACCGAGCCGCGCAGAGTCAGGCGGGGCGTTAACCGGAGGCTCGCCTCGCCTTCGAAACCGAGTATCTTCGAGGCGCCGACATTGCCCACCGTGGCGATGTTGACGATGTTGCCGTTGACCGTGCGTTCTTGCGTGGAGACGAGCTGCTGGTCCTTCACTTCGTCATAGAACGCGGCGAGGTTGAGGTTCAGGCGGCCGCCGAAGAAGGTGTTCTTGCTGCCGATTTCGTAGTTGAACAATTTCTCCGGTTCTGCGGCGAGCCCGACATAGTCTCCGCCGACATTCACGAAGCTGTACCGCGCGCTTTTTACGCCTTTGGAGAACAGCGCATAGACCATGTTCTCACCTGTGACCTTGTAGCTCAAGGTGATCCGCGGGCTGAAGTCTTTAGAGATGTTGTTGTAATCGACCGTGGTCGGATAAAACACGCAAGTCGGGCAGGCGGGGGAGGACACTTTCTCGCGGGCGTAGCGTCCTTCGCCGCTTAGAGTCAGCGCCTCGGTGATGTCCCAGTCGAACCCGCCCAGCACCGCCATGTTGGTGAGGTGGTCGTTGCGGGTCATGCCCTTGGGATTGGCGGTGGTGCCGTAGCCAGAGAAGGCCGAGAGATCATTCTCCCAGAAGTAATAGAGCCCCGCACGCCAGCGGAACGGGTTACTTCCGGGCGAGAGTAACATGAACTGGTGGCTTGTGTTCTCGAAAGTCTCGGTCGAGGGGAAGGTGCCGAGCACCGAGGTGCGCACGGTCACGGTGCCGTTGGTTATCAAGTCGCCGAACACCGGGTCCTGTCCGGGCTGTACCGCGCGGGGAACGGTGGCGACATTGGCCCAGCGCGATTCCTTGAAGTAACCGCCGCGGTAGCTCAGCTCGTAGTCGCCGAAGGTCTTGGCGATGACGGCGCTGGCGAAGTAGCGGTCGCGTCCGTAGCCGGTGGCGCCCTGCGTACCGATGGTGTCAAGGTCGCCGTTCGGCAGGGAGGCGGGGAAGAACGCGCCGTTGCCGCGCGCGAAAGGCGCCACCGCGACGCCGGCCGCCAGCCATTCGCGCGGGTGCTGCACCGCTTGTGCCGGCGGGGAATCGCGGTCGTGCTGGTACATGCCGCGCAGCTTGATCGAGAAGCTGTCGTCCGGCTTGAAGAACAAAGTGCCGGAGGCGACTTGCGTGCGCTCGCGCCCTATCGGGGTGCTGTCGTCAACCGACTTCCCGAAGGCGCCGTTTTGCATCAGCGAGCCGGAAACGGAGAACCACAGCGCATCCTTGACGATCGGGGCGGCGAGGGTGCCGCCGAAGTAGTAGCTGGCGTCCGGCGCGTTGTTGGTGAGGCTGCCACGTGCCTTGGCGAAACCGGTCACGGCGTCGCCCGAGGGATCAGCGGTGACGTAGTTGATCGCGCCGCTATAAGTCGCGCGGCCGAAGGTGGCGCTCTGTGGACCCTTGATGATCTCGACGCGTTGGAGGTTCTCCAGATCGAGTGAGGCGAGCTGCCCGGACAAGGCCACGCCGTCGATAAAGATCGAGATGCCCTGATAGCGCTCGTCCGAAGTATTGGGAGCGAGGCCGCGCAGTGAATAGGCTGAGGGGTCGTTCCGCCCTGAGCCGGCGAAAAGGCTGAGGTTCGGCGTGATCTTCTGAAGGTCGCGCGCGTCGCGGATCTGGGCACCGGCGAGATCCTGATCGCTTAGCGCGGTGATCGCCAGCGGGACGTCCTGAAGGCTTTCCTTGCGGTTCTTGGCGGTGACGACGATGGTATTGCCGCTCTCTGCGTCATTGGCCTGCTGGGCCTGCGCGGGGAGCGTCGCCAGCATGGCGGCGGTGGCGATCAGGCTGGTCGTCAATACTTTTCGTTTCAAATCGCTGGTCATGGACACTTTCCCTCATGTTTTCTGTTCTTGAGGGGGCATGCTGTCGCAGTCAGATGAGTATTCGTCTGAAGTATTTATCCTATCCGATGTACGGATAAATAGAATATCGCGGAGACGACTTTAGGTGGTGGGGCTAGGCGCGCCCACTCTCCAAGGTATTGGAACTTGTATTATTACTTTCAGGCTGCAGTGTTTTTCAGGACAATTAATTTGGATGCTTCGGGCGTCTGCGCGGCGTTCGGGAACTGTTCGGATGCAGCCTCGCCGGGGAGCCGATAGCGCAGCATGATGAGGCCTGCGGCTACCGCGGCGAGCGAGGGTACGACGGAGAGCGCCACGATGATCCCAAGCCGCACGCTGGGGGACTGCGTATCCGCGCCGTTGCCGTTGGAGGACACGAACCCGACCCAGGCCATGGTCATGCTGAACACGAAGGTTCCGAAGGCTGCAGTGCCTTTCTCGACCATGACGAAGACGCCTGCGAGCATCCCGGCGCGGCTGTCTCCCTGTGCCTGGCGCGAATAGTCCATCGTGTCGGTCAGCACGGTGTAGAGGCCGAGGAAGATGCCGCCGGTGGCCATGCCGGAAACCAGCGCGCAGAGATGGACGAAGGGTTCGGGCCGGGCAGCGGGAACAAAGAGCCAGCTGAAATAGGCCAGGGCGCAAAGCGCGCTTGCGCCGAGCAGCGCGTTGCGGCGGCCGTGGCGCGCGGCAAGGCGTACCCACAGGTATTGGGAGCCCATCATCGCCAGCGTCTGCACGAGGAAGATGGAACCCAGCGTGCTGTCGGCCACGCCCAGGACGTGGCGCGTGTAGAAGGGGATCGCCGCCATGTGAACGGTAAGGCCCGAGAACAGTACGAGCTTAAAGCCGATCAGGCAGAGGAACGGCCGGTTGCGGCGCAGGGCATCTACGGCCTCGCGCAGGGAGCCGTTGCCCGAAGGCGTGCTGTGCGCCGCTTCGCCTTCGCGCAGCAGCGCGAAGGAGGCCGCCCCGCCAAGGGCGATGAGCACGCCCAGCACGATCGCCACTATGCCGTGTCCGGCACGGTCGCTGCCAATGCGCGAAAGCAGGAACGGCGCCGCGGCGGTCGCGGCCATGTTGCCGAGCGAGGAGCCGTAGACGCTGAAGGTCATCAGCTTCGAGCGTTCCTGAAAGTTGGAGGTGATCGCCCGTCCCAGCGCCAGATAGGGAATGCGGAACAAGGTATAGGCGGTGGAGAAGAACAGCAGCGTCATGCCCACCCAAACCCAGAGCCCCGTGCCCGAAAGCGCCGCAGGCACGTTGAACAGCATGACCATGGAAAGCCCGGCCATCAGCCCGCCGCCCAGCAAATAGGGGCGGTACTTGCCGAAACGGGTGTGGGTGCGGTCGCCGATGTGGCCCATCAGCGGGTCGCAAGCGGCATCGTAGATCTTGGAAAGGACGGTTAGCATTCCCGCCAGCCCGATGGCGAGGCCGAGCGAATCCGTCATGAACCGCAAGTGCAGCAAGCCCACGGCGCTGACCAGCGCCGAGGAGGTGAAGGAGCCGATCGCCCAGCCGAGATATGCAGTCTTCTTCACGCGTCTTCCTTCAAGCGAGGGGCTATGGGCTCAGCGGGCTTGGTCGGACCAGATTTTCTTCATGTCGGAACTGCCGGACAGGGGGCAGCCATCGCCAGGAAGCTGCACCGCGACCATGAACGAGCCATCCGGCCCGGCTTTCGAAATATGGCCTTTGCCGCTGCAGTCCTCGGCATAGGCGAGGTCGCCGTGGCGCAATTCGTATTCTGTGCCGTCATGAAGGCCGATCGTCATCGACCCGAAGATCGGGATCAGCAGGGTCGGCTGGCTGGCGACGTGGAAGCCGAAACCGGCACCGGGCTGCGATCCGCCCAGGGTGACGCGCGCGGCGGTGCGGCGCAGCAGAGTAGCGATGGCCTGGCCGCGCGGCTCCACCACTTCAAGTTGTTCGGCCCGGGTCAGCCCGTCAGGGCCGGAATAGAGGTGAAAAACCCGCTTCAGCCAAGGAACCGTACCGCCGCTGCCGGGAAATTCCATCGGCAGGTTCGGGCCCGGGATAGGCTCGACCAGAATACTGGGAGTCTTGCCCGCCACCGCCGGTCCGGCGATCCCCAGCGCCGCGAACAGCGCCGCGCCGCCAAGGAATTCGCGCTTGCCGGGATCGAAGGTCATGCTGCCCGTGCCGCTGGGGCGGGGCGCGGCGTAAAGGCGCGGGGTTCGTCGTCCGGGCGGTGCCAGATGAGCGGCAGCAGTTCGCCGGGCTCGGGATGAACACCGTCGGGCTGGCTCATCAGGTCCATGCCGTGGACCGGCATCAGCCCTTCGCGCGGGCACCAGTAGCAGTCGTCGCCGATCATCCGCATGGCAAGGCCGGTGCGGGCGAGCGTATCGGAATCGTTGCCCTTGGAAAAGTGCGGGATATCTACATGGAACAGCACAGCGTCGCCCGGCTGGAGATCCCAGGTGACGAAACGGAACGGGAAATCCGGATTGCCGCGCTCGGCTTCGAAGTCTGGGAAGCGGAAGGTGCCGTCTCCGGCCGGGCCAAAGCGAGAGCCCGTGTCGATGCAGAAGCGGTGATAGCCCGCGACGAATTCGATCCGGCCGTTCTCCTCGTTCACCGGCGACAATGCAACCCACAGGTTGGGGATCATGGTGCCGGTGAAGGGCCAGAGGTGATCGGCATGCCACTGCATGATCGCGGGGGATTGCGGTGGCTTGCGGAACAGGTGATCGTGAAACATCTGTACGTTGTCCGCCTCGATCACGCGGCCCACGATCTCCCCCGCGGGCGAGTTGAAGGCGAAGTCGCGGAATGTGCCTGGCTTGTGCCAGAGGTGCGAAACCGAGATCATGGCGCCGTGCGAGGGGCCGGTAAGGCCGTGAGCTGCGGGATCAGCTGAGACTTCGAGCGCGGCTTGCTGGAGACGCTCGATCCATTCCGCGTCGAACATCTGGCGCAGGCAGACCACGCCGTCGCGGCGATAGGTCTCGATATGCTCGGGCGTGATGGGGTTGAGGGGATGCTTGTTCATCGCCGGACTCGCAGAGAGGAAAAAAGGGGCCACGGTGAGCGACTGGAACCCAGCGCAGCCAGTGGCGGCATGTTGCTTGGGCTTGTCAAAGCGAAACAGAGAACTAATTTTGACCTGTGATAGAGCACCTCTATCACCCGGGCAGTAGCGGCCATCATGCCGCGATCTTTGGGGCGGGCAGCGCCTTGGGATGATCGGGAACTTGCATCGTGCGCAGCAGTGATTTCAGCCGGCGCATGGCCAGTGTCTCGTAGCAGCCATCAATCCACAGCAGGCCGAGCGGCGGACCCTCGATGTTGGAGCCGGGCACCTGACGCACGGTGCCGCCCTGCAATTCAGTGGCGAACTGGCTTTCAGGGACCATGCCCAGCAGGCCGCCGTCAATGACCATCCGGCGGATCAGGTGCATCGAGGCGGAACGGATCGCCACCATGTTCTCGGTCATTCCGAAGCGCGCGAGCAGTTCCAGCACTATGTTGGTATTGCGATCGCCGCTGCTGGCGGTCACCTGCCGCGCGCCGACATTGGGCGCGTCTGCCTGCGCCCAAGCGTGTTCGGTGATCGGCCCGCCGCTTTCGATCTGTTCGAAGATCGCGTGATCGGGGCGGGCGAAGATCGAATAATACTGGCGCAGCAGCGGCTCGAAGGCGATTTCGTCGGCCTCCTCGTCCTCGGGGGGCGCGGCAGAGAAGGCTAAGTCCAGTTCGCCGCGTTGCAGGCGGGCGATGAGGTCGGCGCTATAGGCTTCCACCACGCGCAGGGTAACGGCGGGCTCGCGCTCGCGAAAAGCGGCGATGGTGTGGGCGAACTGGCTGTTGAGCAGCACCGGGTGGACGCCGATTACGATCACCTGCTGGCGATTCTTGCGCTCCACTTCGGCGAGCAGGCGGGCATGTTCGCTGACGATCAGACGTGCGCGCACGATCAGCGTCTCGCAGGCCTCGGTAGGGCGGATGCCGGAAGGTCCGCGTACAAACAGCGAGAGGCCGAGGCTCTCCTCCAGCTGCCGGATGCTCCAGGTGAGCGCGGGCTGCGACATGCCGAAACGGCGCGCCGCCTTGCGGAAGCTGCCTGCCTCGTAGACGGCGATCATGCGTTCGAGCTTGACGATGTTCATCGGCAGGGGGCCTTCCTGGTTGCCGTTGCCCGCGAAAGTTCGATCAAGCTTCTCTCGCAGGGTAATAGATTTCTTGGATTATTCGCCTCTCGGTCACCTGCCAGTTTTTCGGGGTCAGAATTGTAGCCGGCACGCATCGTGGTCCGGCCTTGGGGAGGGCCGTCATGACGCTCGAAATCCTGGGAGTCCTGCTCCACCGCAATGCTTCGGAAGTGTCGCCGCCGGACGGGCCGAGCTTCGATGTGGAGACGATCGGCACGCTGGCCCGCGCCTTCGACGAGAACGGCTTCGACCGGGTGCTGATCCTCCAGAACTCCTACGCGCCGGACCCTTTCGCCATCGCCAGTTACGCGGCCGCGATCACCCGGCGGCTATCCTTCATGGTGGCGCATCGGCCTGGCTTCGTCGCGCCGACCATGGCCGCGCGCATGTTCGCCACGCTCGACCGGCTGAGCGGCGGGCGTGCCGGGGTCCATGTCATAACCGGCGCCAACGACCTCGAACTGGCGTGCGACGGGGATTACCACACCAAGGACGAGCGCTACCGGCGCAGCGGCGAATATGTGAAGATCATGCGCAGGGTCTGGGCTGCGCGCGAACCGGTGAGCCATGTGGGCGACTGGTATCGGTTCGACCGGGCGCTGGCGGAAATTCGACCGGAAGGCGGCGCCATCCCGGTCTATTGGGGCGGGGCATCGCCGCTGGCGCTGGACGTGGGCGCGCAAGTGGCGGATGTCTACGCGATCGGAGGTCTCAAGCCGCTGGCGCAGATGAAGGAGACAGCGGCGCAGGTCAAGGCGGCCTGGGCGGCGACCGGCCGTCCTCTGCGTCTGCAGACATCGGCGCGGGTCATCCTCGGCGATACCGAGGAACAGGCCTGGCAGGCGGCGCGCGCAGTGATCGAGCAGCTTCGCGAGACTGCAGCGATCCAGCAGGCGAAAATCTCCGAGGCCGATGCCGGAAAGGGGGATGCGACCGGCACGGCCATGCGGCTCGACCCCAGGCTGGCCACCACGCGCGGCAGCTCGGGGCGCAAGGAACTTGAGGCGCTGGCCGGCGGCAGCGAACTGATCGACAAGCGCCTCTGGACCGGGATAACCCGCGCCTCGATCGATTTCTCGACGCCGATGCTGCCGCCTGCGCTGGTGGGTACGGCCGAGCAGGTGGCGGATGCGTTAATGGACTATTATGCCATGGGCATCGGAGGGTTCCTGCTGCGCGGGTTCGACCTGCTGGGCGATATCGCGGTCCACGGGCGCGAACTGATCCCTCGCCTGCGCGAACTGTCCGCCCGTCATGACCAGAAGTCCGGCGCCGTCTTCGCCGCCGCCGGTTCCCACGTCAGTGCCTGAAGGAGAACAAGGGGCATGAGACTGTTTGTTTCGTTCGCCGCCGTGCTGGCTTTTGCGGCGCCCTCGCTGGCCGATCCGGTGCCCGTCACCCCGCTTTCGGCTGCCGGCAAGGCCATGCGGATGATGCACATGTACGGCGGGGAGGACGGCGAATCCCATCTCGAGATCATCGACCTGCCGCTCACGGGCGGGGGGGACGGGCGTTCGGTTCAGTCGCGGCTGCGCGCCACCGATGTGGAAATCGGCGATACGCTGCCCGGCGGCTTCATCGATTTCCACGGCGTTTCCACCCCGCGTTTCCTGATCGTCCTGTCCGGCCAGCTCGAAGTGGGGCTGGGCGACGGTTCGAAGCACATCCTTTCCAAGGGTGACATCGTTCTGGCGGACGACGTGACCGGGCGCGGCCATACCTCGCGCATGATCGGCACCGAGGCGGTGCGCATCCTTACCGTTCGTCTGCCGAAGGACAGCGCTCTCGTGCCCAAGACCGAGAGCTGCCCCGATGGCATGCCCGCCGACCAGTGCGTAGCGGCGCGGCTGGGTAAGCAGGTCGAAGCGCGCAAGTGAAAGCGGCCCCGGGCAGTTCCGGTAAGAGCGTGCTCACCGCTCCGCCAGTCGGATAGACGCGATGGCGGCGTTCGTTCCCCGACCGGCAACAACGACCTTTCGTGGCAGCAGCGCTCGCTGTGTCCGCGAAAGGATTTCTGCATGCTTCGCCGCAAGATAGCCTCCTCCGCTGCGCTGCTGGCGGTCTTAGCCGCCTTCGCGGCGGCGCTGCCGGCGACGGCGCAGATGCAGTCGCCCAGGCTCGATCCCTCCACTTGTGTGATGCCGCCGTTCTACTCCGGCCCCGCGCCCTACAAGTCGGTGGAGCAGCTTCCCGATCGGCGCGTGACCTTCCGCCTCTGCGCGCCAAATGCGTCGGAAGTGCTGTTGACCAGCACCGATATCGCGACGGTCATTCCCATTGGCTTCCCGACCGGTACGCCGCAGGGTCTTGCCATGGCGAGAGAAGCGACCGGCCTTTGGACCGTCACCACCCCCGGGCCGGTGCCAGCGGACACTTATCGCTTCGCGTTCCGCGTGGACGGAGTAAAGATCGTCGATCCTCTCGGCAGGACCTTCTCCGAGGAGCTCAAGGGCATCAATTCGACTTTTGAGGTGCGCGGCCCCGAAGGCGATTTCCAGACGACGAACCCGCAAATCGCGCATGGCGCGGTATCAACGATCGAATACTGGTCGAAATCGCTGGGAATTGCCCGCCGCGCCCATGTCTATACGCCGCCCGGCTACATGAAGAACGGCCGCAAGTATCCCGTACTCTATCTTGTTCACGGTGCGGGCGACAGTGACGACAGCTGGACCAGCGTGGGCCGGGCCAACGCGATCCTGGACAACCTGATCGCCGCCGGAAAAGTCGTGCCGATGATCGTCGTCATGCCGGACGGGCATACCCCGCTGCGCGAAGGGGTGATGACGCTCGACAACCCCGACTTCGGCGCCGACCTGATGGGCGACCTGATCCCCTATGTCGATTCCGGTTACCGCAGCGACGCCCGTCCCGAGGCGCGGGCCATGGCGGGTCTGTCGATGGGCGGATCGCATACCCTGCGAAACGGGCTGACGCACCCGGACCAGTTCCGCTGGATCGGCATATTTTCAATGGGGCTGAGCAAGGGCGGCGCCTTCAACGGCGCGGAGACTTTCGCTGCCAAATACGATGCCGAACTGAAACGCAGCGCGAAGGAACTCAAGCTTGTTTACTTTGCGATGGGCAGAGAGGATTTCCTTCACGAAACAGTCGCGCCGACGCGCGCGCTGTTTGTTCGGTACCACATCGCGCACGTCTATCACGAAACCGGCGGCGGCCACGAATGGGTGAACTGGCGGCGCTATCTTGCCGATTTCGCCCCGCGCCTGTTCCGCTAAAGGCCAGCCCCGACGCCTTTTCGCGACAGAGCCCGCCTTCGGGCCAAAACCTTCAGTCCTTCCAACGGCGTGCCTTCATCATCACCGTCACCGGCGCACCCAGGTGCTCGGCATCCGTGCCCACCGCAAAAGCGTAGCGGCCCGCCGGGATCGTCCAGCTGCCATCCTTCCAGTCCGCCAGCAGGCGCGGGTCGATTGTCATCGCCACTTCGCCCGCGGCGCCCGGCGCCAGTTCCACGCGGCCGAAGCCGACGAGGCGGCTTTTTATCTCTCCCGCGCGGTCGGTCAGGTAGAGCTGGACCACATCCGCGCCGGCCCTCGCGCCGGTATTGGTCACGGTCACGCGCACAGCGGAACCCCTGATAACCGGCTTGCCTTGCGCGAACGAGGTATAGCTGAGGCCGTGGCCGAAGGGGAACAGCGGCCTCTCCGCCTTGCGCGCGAACCAGCGATAGCCGAGGTCCGAACCTTCGATGTCGTAGTCTGCCGGCAGCTTGTCCTTGCCGCTCTTGGGATTTCCGCCGAAGTCCGGTTCCACCCAGTCGCTGCCGTCCAGGCGGGGGCGGGGAAGCTGGCTCTCGTCGGACGGGAAAGTGATTGGCAGGCGGCCCGAGGGGTTGGTTTCGCCGAACAGCACCGAAGCGATCGCCTCGCCGCCGCGCGCGCCGGGATACCAGGCCTCGATCACGCCGCTGACCTTGCTCAGCCAGGGCATCTTCACCGGGCCGCCGGTTTCAAGTACGACGATGGTATTTGGATTGGCGGCGGCGACCGCCTCGATCAGCGCATCCTGTCCGCGCGGCAACGACAGGTCAGGTACATCCAGCCCTTCGGTCATCCACTGGGTGGCGAACACGATGGCCACTTCCGAGCGAGCGGCAAGTTCGGCCGCATCCTTGATGTACTGGCCCTGGCGGTAGAGCACGGTGGCGCCCGGCGCCTGTGCCTTAATCGCCGCCATTGGGCTGGAGCGATGGTAGGATTCCGAGATGAACCCGGCCCAGACGCCGGAACCCGCCACGGGCAGCTTCACGGCCGGGCCGCCTTCGCCCATGACTTGGCTCGACCCGGCGCCGGAAAGCACGCCGCCGTCGGCATAGCCGCCGATGACCGCGATGGACTTCGCGTTCCTGGCCAGCGGCAGCACATGACCCTCGTTTTTCAGCAGGACGATGCCCTGCTTCGCCACGTCCTCGGCGATCGCGGCATGTGCGGCCCAATCTATCGCGCCCCCGGGCTCGGCGGGATGGCTGTCCAGCCCGGTGGCGTAGACGGCGGTCAGGATACGGGTGTTCATGTCGTCGAGCCGTGCGGCCCATGCCGGCTCAGATGCGGCCTTTTCGGCCAGCTTCGCGCCAAAGAAGACGCCTGGATCGAGTTGGTCGCCTGACTGCTGGTCGAGCCCGTTTATCGCCGCGTCGATCGAGGGCACGGCCCCCCAGTCCGACATGACGAAGCCCTTGTAGCCCCATTCTTGCTTCAGCACATTGTTAAGCAGCCAATCGCTGGCGCAGGCCTGCGCCCCGTGAACGCGGTTGTAGGCGCACATGACTGAGCCCGGCTGGCCCTGTTCGATGCCGATCTGGAAGGCCAGCAGGTCGCTTTCATGTGCGGCAGCGGGCGCGATCTTCACGTCCACGTACTTGCGGCCGGTTTCCTGCCCATTGAGCGCGAAGTGTTTGATGGTGGAGATGATATGGTTGGATTGCACGCCCCGGATCGCCGCGCCCGCCAGCACGCCGGACAGGAGCGGGTCTTCCGAGAAGTATTCGAAAGTCCGGCCGTTGCGCGGATCGCGGACAAGGTTCACGCCGCCGGCAAGGAGGACGTTGAAGCCCTTGGCCCGCGCTTCCGCGCCGATCATCGCGCCGCCGCGCTCGACCAGTGCAGGGTTCCAGCTTGCCGCCTGCGCCACGGCCGAGGGCAGGGCGGTGGACCAGTCCTTGCGCGCGCCCATCACCCAGCTCACGCCGAGGCTGGCGTCGGTTTCCCGCAAGGGCGGAATGCCGAGCCGGCCGACGCCGGGAATGTAGCCCGCGCCAATGATCGCTTCGGGCGGGATATCCACTTTCGGGCCGCCGCCGGGCAGGGGCATGATGCCGTGCGTGATGACCACCTTTTCCTGAGCGGACATCCGGGAGACCGTTTCGGCCGCGCGCTTCCGTGCGGCCGCAAGGTGGATGGCGCGGCTGTCGCGTTCGGCGGCGGGTGCAGGCGCGGCAATAACCAGTGAGACGGCTGTACAGGCGAGCAAACGGGAAATCATCGCGAAAGTTCTCCAGAAGAGGGCCGGTCGCCCCGAAGTTCGGGGCTTCGCGGCCAGCATGGTTCGCCGCCGAAGGGTGTCCACGCAGCGGACCGCTACGTCCGTCTGGTGGATAAACCGCGCAATTGCCGCGATGCGGCAAAGCTCAATGGCATCAATATGCCATGGACGGAGCCCGCGCTCTGTCGCATGTTGCAGTGCAGCAATAACAAGATTCGGGAAGCGCATGGCCACCATGATCGAGCAGACAATCCTCCCGCATGCATCCGCGGGGCACGACGACAGGGTCGGCACCTCCGTCCTGTTGCGCTACGGCACCGGCCAGCTCGGGGCGCAGATATTCCGCGATACTCCGGCGGTGCTGCTGCCGCTGTTCCTGACCACCATGCTCGGCGTTGAGGCCTGGCTGGCGGGGCTGGTCGTGCTCATCCCCAAGCTCTGGCTGATCGTCTGCGATCCGCTGGTCGGTGCTTGGTCGGATCGGCTGCGCGGGAAGCACGGGCGCGCGCCCTTCCTCGTCGCCGGAGCCGTTCTTACGAGCCTTGGCTTCGTGGCGCTGTTCACGCTGACCCAGAGTTCCAGCCCGCTGCTCTCGGCGGCGATCACCTGCTTCCTGTTCTTCCTCGCGTCCACAGCTTTCTCGATGTTCTCCGTGCCCTATCTCGCGATTGCGGCGGCGCTGTCGCATGATCCGCACGAGCGCACCCGCATCATGGTATGGCGCATGATCTTCTCGACGCTCGGCGTTCTGGTGGGCGTGGGCGTGGCGCAGCCGCTGATCTATGCGCTGGGCGGCGGCGCGCATGGCTGGACGGTCATGGCGCTGGTGCTGGGCGCGGTGTGCCTCGGCACGATGCTTGTGACTGCGCTGGGTCTCGCCCGCGTGCCGATGATCCGCGACGATGCCGCGCCCGGCAGCCTCCTGAGCCAGCTTGGCGCGATCAAGGGCAACCGCCCCTATCTTGTGCTGCTGGCAACCTGCCTGATCCAGAATATCGGGCAGGCTTCGGGCTATACCGTGATCGGCTTCATCTATCTCTATGCGATCCAGGCGATCTGGATCGTGCCGCTGTTCATCCTCGTCATGGCGATCGCAGGCATTCTTGCGCAGCCTTTCTGGCTCACGCTGTCGCGCAGCTGGGGCAAGGAGCGCACTTACATCGTCGCTTCAGCCGCATGGGCGATGGTAACGGTTACCTGGTTCTTCGTCCATCCGGCCACCGACGTGCTGGTGAACATTCCCGGCGTCGGCCCGTTGGGCACGCAGCACGTCCTGGTGCTAGTGCGCGGCGCGGTGATCGGCGTGGTGAACTCGGCGTTCGTCATGCTCTCGCTCTCGATGCTCACCGATACGATCGATTATGAACGCCGCCGCAAGGGCATTGCCAACGAAGGCGTCTTCGCCGGACTGTTCTCGGCCATGGAAAAGCTTTCCTTCGCGCTAGGGCCGGTCGTCGCAGGCCTTGTGATGAGTGCGTTCGGCTTCGTATCCTCGACCGGGGGAGCAGTGACGCAGACGCCCCATGCGATTACCGGCATCGTCCTGCTTTACAGCCTGATCCCGGCCGGAACCCAGCTCGTCAGCCTTCTGGTGTTCTCGCGCTACCGGCTGCCCGCCGATGGGTGAGCGCGGCCGGGCGGCAGCGCCGCGGAGAAAGCTGGCGGCAAAGTCGGCGGCAAAAACCGCAGCAGGCCTCATGGCGGTGGTGATGTGCTGGTCAGGTCCGGCCCGGGCCGCACCGCAGGATGACATCGCCGCACTTGCGCCCACCGCACCCGATTACGCTGTCGCCGGGGCCTGGGCCGCCGGTCCCGCTGGTCCCGGCCCGGCGGCGGCCTTGCCCGAGGGCGCCGCGCCGGTCGCACAGTCTGCGGAGGTGGATGTCTTCTATGTGCATCCCACTACCTTTCGCAGCCAGACTGCTTGGAACCAAGACCCTGCCGACGCCGCGGCCAGCACTTGGACGGACGAGAGCGCGGTGGCCCGGCAAGCCAGCGCGTTCGGGGCCTGCTGCCGGATCTGGGCGCCGCGATACCGGGCGGCCAGCTACAAGGCGCTGATGGAGCCTGCCCACCGGGATGCCGCCTTCGCACTAGCCTATTCCGACGTAGAGCGGGCGTTCGACTGGTTCCTCGCCCATGTCAGCCAGGGGCGGCCCTTCATCATCGCCGGGCACAGCCAGGGCGCCAAGCACATCGCGGACCTGCTGGAACGGCGGATCGACGGCACGCCCCTGCAGCAGCGTATGGTGGCGGCTTACATCGTGGGCATCAATCTTTCGGAAGGCGAGTTCGGCCTGCGGTACAGGCACGTCCCCGTTTGCGATAGGCCTGCGCAGACCGGATGCGCGTTGCAATGGAACGCGGTCGCCGCGGGCTCGAACCTTGCGCCTATCATCGCCGCATACGAAAAGTCCTTCGTCGACAGATATGGCGACGTTCCGGGCAAGCGCCCGCTTTGCATCAACCCAGTGACTTTCGACCGGTCCCGCCCCGCCGCGCTTTCAGCGCAGGCACGCGGCGCGGTTCCGGGCGAGCCCGGTTTGGGCGCGATGAAGCCGCTGCGACCCGGCGCGGTAGCCGTGCGGTGCGAACAGGGGCTTGCCGTGACTTATCCGGCGCCGGGGCTCGATATCAGGCCAATGGCAGGGGGAAGCCTTCACTATTACGATTTTGCACTTTTCTATGCGGACATTCGCGCCAATGCGGCCCTTCGTGCGTCGGCTTGGCTCAAGGCGCATCGCTGAACGGCCTGTCCGCAAGGCGGATAATCGGCGCCGCGGATCGGGTAGAGTTCGCGTTTAAGACTAGGCTCGGGGATGACTGGAAAAAACGGGCCCCGGCGGACCCGATGGGCAGCCTTCCAAGCAGAGATGGCGTCCGGATATCCTGGCCGGAGCGACAATGACGCATTCCAAAGGGTAGGCAGTTAGACATGACCAGACAGATCATCCATCCGGCATTGGCCGCGGCCGCCTTCGCTGCCATGGCGGCGGTTCCGGCAAGCGTTTCGGCCGGGTCGCCGGCGACCGATGCCGCAGCCGGCAAGCGCATCTTCATGCGCTGCATGGCATGCCACACAGTGAATGCCGGCGGCGCGAACAAAGTGGGGCCGAATCTGTCGGGCGTGGTCGGCAAGAAGTCCGGCGCGGTGAAGGGCTTCCGCTATTCGGCGGCCATGTCCAAGTCCGGCGTGACCTGGAACGATGCCACGCTCGACAAGTGGCTGACCCGTCCGGCCAGTGTGGTTCCCGGCACCTCGATGGTCTTTGCCGGCCTTCCCAAGCCCGAAGACCGCAAGGCCGTGATCGCCTACCTCAAAAAGCCGGCGCCCTGATCGTGACGCGGATCGTGGGGACCGGCCTTGCAATGTCGCGTAGGTCGCTGCTGGCGGGTTGCGTCGCGGCGGCCGGACTGGCCGTGGCCGGACGCGCGCTGGCGGCCTTGCCGCCAAGGCCAATGCCGCAGCCTGCGGTCATCGAGCTGAAGACGCCGGAAGGCCGCGCGGTTTCGATCAGCGAATGGCGGCCGCAGGGCACTTCGCGCGGGGTGATCCTGTTCTCGCACGGGGCAGGATCGGCCCCTGCATACTACGATCCGATCATAGGTCCCTGGGTCGCAGCAGGGTGGCGGGTGCTCGCTCCGCTTCACGTCGATTCGCGCGAGCATCCGCAAACCGCACAGTACCCCGGGCTGGCAAGCTGGAAGGCGCGGGTCGAGGACATGCGCGCGCTCGTTTCCCATATCGGCGAAGCACCGTTCGTGGCGGCGGGACATTCCTACGGCGGCCTCGTTGCCACGATGCTGGGCGGTGCGCAGCCGGTCTTGCCGGAAGGGCTGCAAGCACCGCTGGTGCCGCGCCTTGCAAGGGCGGTGATCGCCTTCTCGCCCCCGCCGCCGATCCCGGTTCTCGTGACCGAGTCGGGGTACGGTGCGCTGTCGGTGCCCGCGCTGGTCCAGACGGGTACGCTGGACCTGATGCAGGGCATGGCCGCCGATGGCTGGAAGGCCCACCTCGCGCCGTTCACTGCCGCCGCGGCGGGGGGCGATCGCTATGGCCTCGTGCTCGAAGGGGCCAACCATTACTTCGGCGGCGCCATTTGCGATTTCTCGCAGCCGGGACCGCCGCAACTTGTAGCCCTGAAGCTGGCGGTCGAGCATGCCGCGCTGTTTCTCGAAGGCTTCGGCGCAGGTAGCGCAAGGGCACGCCGCCGTCTCGACAGGCTGGTGACGCAAGCTTTGCCGGCGCGCCTCATGAAGCGCTGAGGCCCGTTCCCATTTCTTGAACGCCCCGGAAAGCGCTTTCCGGGGCGTTTTCGTAATTTCAGCCCTTTTAGAACCCTAGCGCGCCGGGGTTCATCAGTCCCTTCGGATCAAGTTCCCTCTTTACCGCGCTCAATAGGGAGAGCGCCTGGGGAGATAACCGCTGACGATAGGGATAGGCCCGGCCGAGCTGGAAGTGCCCGGCGCCGTATTCCTGCATCAGAGCGACGATCGCCTGCTTGAGATCGTCCGCATAAGCGCGCGATTCCGCGTTGGCGGGGAACTGCGGTTGCCGGGAGAGGTATTCCTCGCCCAATAAAGTGTGGTGATAGGCGGTGCGGTCGTCGGGCCAGTACAGCGCCACTTCGTAAAGAAAGCCGGCGGCGCCGACCGGGGAGAACATCGTGCCGGTCCAGATGCCGAGGCGGTCCATTTCCGCCTTGCGTCCGCCGATCAGTTCCTTGAACGCGGCGTCGAATGGCACGGCCTGGTCGTGGGCGAGCACGCCGTGGATCGGCACCCAGCGCTCGCCGCCCGGGCCCAGCACGTTGAACAGCGGCGCGAAGGGCACCGAGTGGACGAAAGTCGGGATCGAATTTGCGATCTCGCGGCCGTGCCGGGCCAGCATCCGGCGCAGGATCTTCGCCTTATGCGCCGCCTCATCGGCGTCGAACCCCTCAATGATGAAGTGGCACATGTAAGCGCCCGCGCGCATCGGGTTCTCGCCCGCCAGCGCCATCCGAACGAGCTGGGCAAGTCCCTTCATCTTGTCCGGCGCTTTGCGCATAACTTCGGCGGCGATCTTAAGGCGCGCGCCCATGCCTTCCTGGCGGCCGATCTGCCCTTGCGACAGGGCAAGATCGAGGCCGAAGTGCGAATCGTCCAGCCGCGCCATGGCCGCCTCGCGCGAGGCGGCGTGATAGTCCGCGAAGCTTTCGAACGCGAAGCTCAGGCATTCGAAATGCGGCAGGACCGGCAGCAGCGGCAGGCGAATGCGCGCTTTGATGCCGAAAATCCCGCAGTCGCCCGTGAACAGGCCGGTGAGGTCCGGCCCGTAGAAGCGCATGGCAGAACTGGCGCTGGTCGAGAGCATTTCCCCGCTCGCCAACACCACGTCCATCGATAGGACCGACTGTGCCGAGATGCCGTGCGCAGTGCTGCCGTGGCTCAGCGTGTTCTGGCTCATGCTGCCGCCCACGGTGGCGGCGATGCCGGAAAAAGGCCCCCAGAACGGCGTGCGCAGACCTTTGGCGTCCAGCGCGGTCTTGAGCGCCATCCACGTGACCCCCGCGCCGACAGTGACCACGGCGTTGCGTTCGTCGATCTCGATCGTGTCGAGCGCGCCGGTGTCGATCAAGACATGGCCGCCCTCGGGCAGGAGATAGGCATCGGTATAGGAGGCGCCGCCACCGCGCGGAACCATGGCGGTCCCGGCTGCCGCACAGATGCGCACGGTTTCTTGAAGCGCTTTCACATCGGCTGGGCGGACAATCGCCTTGGGCGCGGCACCGCCGCGATAGACGTCGTTCGAGAAGTAGGCGAGCGCTTCGCCCTCATGGATCACGGCATCGGCTCCCAGTGCCTTCACCAAGGCCGAAACCACTTGTTCCTCGACAATCGCGCTG
Organism: Novosphingobium sp. BL-S-21; assembly: GCF_055521655.1. NCBI lineage: Bacteria > Pseudomonadati > Pseudomonadota > Alphaproteobacteria > Sphingomonadales > Sphingomonadaceae > Novosphingobium > Novosphingobium sp. BL-S-21. Next base: position 678,008 of record NZ_JBVFVP010000003.1, on the reverse strand, counting down.
CTCATCAGAATACCCGAATTTTCCACATAGTCCGCTAGACTTGACCATTCCCGCCAGCCTCGCGACCGGCCGGCACCAGCCTATCCACCCTGCGGCTATCCGGCCAGCGATCAAACAGTTCGATCCCCGCTCGAATCCCCTTCCCGGCATGCATGATCTGGCGGACAACGGCGGCAGAGGTATCCATGACCACGCAAACCGGCTTTTCCACGCGGGAATGCACCGTGATCGAGCTTGCGGTCGAACCCGCCACGCCCCAGGCGCTGGCGCTGTTCGGCGCGGTGATCGGCCGGGATGCGCCGGTAAAGCCGGTTTCGGTCGATTTCTACAAGGGCGCGGTGAAAATGAGTTATCCGGCCCGCTTCCACTGCGAACATCCGGTGGAAGTCACGCTGGCGCAGATGGATCGGCGCCCCGGCGAAGTGCGCTACCTGGAGCGGCATTTCCAGCACACGCAGGCTTTCCTGCCGCTTGGCGGCAAACCTTTCGTGGCGGTCATGGCACCACCGAGCGATGGCGAGCTGCCCGACCTTTCGCAAGTCCGCGCCTTCCGTTTCGACGGGACGGCAGGATTCGCCATGCACCTTGGCACTTGGCACGAGTTTCCCTTCGCGGTGGAAGACGGGACCGACCTCGTCGTGGTCCTCTCCAGCCAGACCGGTTACGACCTCAAGGCAAAGGACGCTGCGACCGAAGAGGCCCATGGCCCCGATCTCGACAAGAAGGACATCGTTGCCCGTACCGGCAAGGTGTTCCGTTTCGAACTGATGGAGTGACGTGACGATGGCAGAGCGCATGAACCTTGACCGCAAGGCGCGGTCGAAGGGCAGCCAGCCGGTGGTTTTCGAAAGCGAGACGGTAGACGCCCTCGCGGGGCTAGTGCTTGCGCTGTTGGGCGAGGTCGTCGTGCTCAAGGACCGGCTCGACGCGAACGAGCGCCTGCTGAAGGCTGCAGGCTTGCACGGCCCCGCAGACATCGACACATTCGCCCCGGACGCCGAAGCGCGCGCCTATCGCGGCGCCTATCGGCAAGGGATCTACGAACGCGTGCTGGGCACTGCCCGCGACAAGCTGATGCCAGAGGCGCTGGCCGACCAGCACGACTATGAAGGCGTCCTTGACGCCGTGACCCGCGATTAGAGCGTTTTCTAATCAGGTGGAATCACCTGATGACCCGGAAAATGCGACAAACCAGAAACTTTGACCCGGAAGGGGAGCCCGAAGACATGGAACAGTACCGCCAGGAACATTTCGGTCATGCGGTCATGCCGCAGTCCAACCATGACGAGCAGGCAATGGAAGACCACTTCCTCGCCATGCGCGCCTGGACCAGCCAGAACATGGACCCGCTCGATCGTCGTCTGCTGGACGAAGTTATCGTTCCCGAGATCGAGAAGAAGACCGGCAGCAAGCCAACCTCCAGCACCCAGGTTCGCGGAGCGCTGGAAGCCCATCCGCTGCACCAGTACTGGCTGACGCTCTCGCTTTTCTACCAGGACCGCATCTGGCTTTCGCTCGACGGTGCAATCGACCGCCAGTTCGACGAGCTTTCGGCAAAGGTCGAGGCGCAAGTGGCAGACCCCAAGGGCAGCCTGCGCCTGAACCCGGATCTTGTCATTCCGCGCTACATCTCGTCCTTCGATCATCACCGTATGCCGGGCAGCTACACGGTCGATACCGCAGAAGGCGATTTCCGGGCCGGCGCGCTCTACGACCGCTTCGCTTCCACCTACTTGCGCAACCTCAACGGCGGCTGGAAGAACGACGGGCGCGGACACACGCTCGCCAGCCATCTCCAGGACTTCTATCCTGACTTCAAGCCCCGGCGCATCCTCGACCTCGGCTGCTCGGTCGGCCACTCGACGGTGGCGATCGCGCAGGCTTTCCCAGACGCGGAAGTCTATGCCCTCGACGTGGGTGCGCCGATGCTGCGCTACGGCCATGCCCGCGCCGAGGCGATGGGCACGGCGATCCACTTCAGCCAGCAGGACGCTGAGCATACCGACTTTGAGGATGAGAGCTTCGATCTCGTCTGCTCCTCCGCTGTGCTCCATGAGACCTCGGCCAAGGGGATGCGGGGCATCTTCAAGGAGAGCCACCGCCTGTTGCGCAAGGGCGGAATCATGTGCCACGTGGACGTGCCGCCCCGCCATGAGCATCTGTCGCTCTGGGACCAGATGCGCTGCGACTTCGAGAGTCACTACAACAACGAACCCTTCATGACGTCGCTCGCTCGTACCGACTGGCTGAAGGTTGCCCTGGACGCTGGGTTCGATGCCGCGGACGTGCTGGTCGGGTATCGCAAGGGCACGTTCTTCCTCAAGCCCGATCGGGGGGACTTCTTCACCGAAGGCCATCCCGAGGGCCGGGCGATGATCGGCAGCTGGTACGCTTGCTCGGCTACCAAGTGACCGTTTCCGGCAGGTGAGACAGCTTCGTGCCACCTGCCGGATAACAAAAAAGGCGACTTTCGGCCGATACCGCCGGGCATAGACTTCCGCCTTCAGCACTATCAGGGAGGGCCTCGAGCCTCATGCCGGTCGAGATCAACGGTCTGCTCAACCACAACATTTCGAGCGAAACCCATCCCGTTTCCTTCGAGACTTTCGATCCCGAAGGCATCGCGCGAATGGCGCGGCTCCATGATGCATGGGGCTATGACAAGGTGTTGGTCGCAAATGCCGCGATCATGCCCGACAATTTCACCATCGCTGGATATGTCGCCGCAAACACGAGCCGGCTCGGCGTTATGCTTGCGCACCGGCCGGGCTTCATTCCGCCGACCATGGCCGCGCGGATGCTGGCGACGCTCGACCGGTTGATGCCGGGCCGCGTCGGCGTCCATATCATTACCGCTGCCAGCGACGAGGAAACGCAGGCCGACGGCGACTATCGGACCAAGGTGGAGCGCTACGACCGCGCGAAGGAATATATCTCGGTGCTGCGCCGGATATGGACCAGCGAAAAGCCGGTCGATCATGAGGGCAAGTGGTTTCACTTCAATGGCGGTTTTGCCGCGATCAAGCCGACGCAGGGCACGGTGCCGGTCTATTTCGGCGGCATGAGCCCGGCGGCGCTCGAAGTGGCGGGCGAGTATTGCGATACTTTCGCCACGCTCTCCGATACGGTTGCAGGGATGACCGAAGTGGTCGCCAAGGTGCGCGAGGCTGCCGCGCCGCATGGCCGCTCCCCGCGCTTCCTGATGTCGATCCGCATCGTCATTGCCGATAGCGAGGAAGCGGCCTGGGCGCGGGCCGACGCGATCCGCGAGGCGGTGGCCGCCAACATGGGCAAGCTGGCGCCGAATACTGCCGCCGTGAAGGCCGACGGGTTCAAGCGCACTGCCGAACTCGCCGCGCGCGGCGACAGGTTGGAGAAGTGCTTCTGGAACGGCATTAACCAGCTTCGCGGCGGGCAGAGCAATTCGGGCACCTTGGTCGGCACGCCTGCCCAGCTCGCCGACGCGTTGATGGACTATTACGATGCCGGGGTTTCGGCGTTCATCCTGCGCGGTTTCGATCCGGTGGAAGACGTGATCGCCATCGGGCGCGACCTTATCCCGTTGCTGCGTGCAAAAGTGGCCACGCGCGATGCCGAACTTGCGGCGGCGGAACCCGTGCTGGTCTGACCGGCGCCTTTGAACTGAGGTATTGAAGGCCGCGCCCTTTCACGGGAACGCGGTCTTCTCCTATCACCTGACGGTGCGGCGGAGGAAGGGCATCATGCGTTCGAGAGCCCGGTCCGGGCAGTCGAACGGCATCATGTGGCCGCAGCTGTCGACGACTTCGAGCGACTTGTCGGCGCTGCCAAGCAGCGCGAGCGCCTGTTTCCCGTCCCTCTCCAGCGTGGTTTCGTGGTCGTCGGCGGACCAGAGCAGCAGCGTGGGCGCGGTGATCCGCCGTAAGTCGTCCGGCGTTCTTGCGAAGGAAGTGGACGCTGCCACCGCCTTGCCGATGGCGGGATCACGCAAGGGGCGGCTGTTGAGATCGGTCCATTGCGCCACCAGCGCGGGAGTTATCCGCGCGGGATCGACGACGTTGGCGAGCAGGATCTGTCGCCAGTATTCCGGTGCATGCCAGCCGGGGTGCAGTCGGTCCTCGGCCAGCGTTGCCTTGAGCGTGGGGGGCAGGCCGTCGAGGTCGAACTTCACCGGCCCCACCGCGATGTTGTTCAGCACCAGCGCCTGCACCCGTTTTGTCTGGGCAGCGGCATAGGCGGCGGCAGGCAGTCCGCCGCTGGAGGTCGCGACCATTACGAAGCGGTCTGTCTTGAGCCGGTCCATCAGTCCGTCGATCACGCGGATACGGTGCTCGATCGTATAGTCGCCGGCGGGGCTAGGGCCTGAGAGTCCGGCGGGAGACTGGTCGTACCGGATTACCCGGTAATGGCGCGAGAGCTTCGCGGCCCAATTGTCCCACTGGCGCAGGCTGGCGTAGGAGCCGTGGATCAGCAGGATCGCCGGACCCTTGCCCTCCACCATGTAATGGACGCTTTCCCCGTCGATCTTGGCGAACTGCGAGCCGGGCAGCGCATAACGGCTGCGCAGGGCGGCATCGTCGAGTCGGGGAGGCTCGGTCTGCGCGGCAGCGGGGGACAGCGCCAGGGCGCTCAGCGAAAAAGCGCAGATACGCAGTCGCCTGAACAGGGGCGGCCTCACGTCCGTTCCTCCCGCTTGGCCTGCAGTTCCATGACGACGTATCGGCCGTTGTAATTGCATGAAGTGCCCCGCGCGCTTGCAAGGTCCGGCGCGAAGGTGAGCTGCGAAAGGCCGAAAAAGTTATGGCTTGCGGTGGCCAAATGCTCCGGGTCGGCCTCGTAACCGTAGCGCAGGTGCCACTCGCCCGAGGGTAGGGACGTGAGCTTCTCGGCGAAGCTCACTGAGCGGGAAGTCTTAAAGCCGCAGGTTTCGATGGTGACGGTGAAGGCATGACCGCCGCGAACGAGCGTCATCCTGCCGTCCCATTCGTAAAGCGTATTGCCGTCGGGACCGAGTGTGGCGCCGTGGAGTGCCCAAGTGCCGGCCAGATCGGGCGCGGTCCGATCGGGACCGATCATTGGGTCACCGTCCGGTCGAGCCAGGCGCGCAGGTCCTTTGCGGTTTCCCTGGGCAGTTCGAGCATCGGGTAGTGGCCGAGATCGGGATAGTGGATCACGTCCACTTTCGTGCCGGAGAACTCCTTTACCGCATCGGCTGCGAGGTATTTCGGTAGGACCGGATCGGCGTCTCCCCATTGCAGCAGGATGGGCGCCTTGACCTGCGCGGCGTCGTCGCCTGCGCCCTTGGCCCAGACCGCCTTCTTGTTGGTTTCGTAGTAGTCCTTCACACGGGCGAAGCCGCCGGGCAGGGTGTTGGTCTGGTAGTACCAGTCCACCGTTGCGTCCGTGAGGCGTTCGGGTTTTCCGTAGAGCTCGGAAAGTGCGCGGCGATAGTAGAAGCGGGGGTAGTAATTAGGCACCAGCGTCTCGTGGGTCCAGACCATCGCCCACATCAGGCGGCTGAAATCACTGGGCGGCGGGGCTTTCAGCGGCAGAGCGGAGAGCGCCAGCGCCGTGACTTTCCGGGGATACTTCGCAGCGTAGAGCGTCGAGACGGTGGCCCCGCTGGATGTGCCGACAAGGGCGAAGCGCGTGACACCCTTCTTCTCCACCAGCTTTTCCAGCAGCGTCACCACGCCGGGCATCCCGGTGGAGGGGGCGCTGTCCGTAGAGAGGCCGTAGGGCGGCCAGTCGAACCGGATCACCCGATATTTGTCCTTAAGCGCGTCGGTCCAGCCGTCCCATTCGCGCAGGTTCGTCATCGAGCTGTGGAGCATTACCACGACCGGGCCGTCGTGCGGACCTTCGTCGCGGATGTGGAGATTGGCAGTGCCGATGCGTTCGAACGTTGAGGGCGCCGTGGCCTGCGCGGCCTTCACGCTTTCGTAGGACGGGTTCCACCAACCCAGTCGCATCGTCAGCAGCACGAGCGCCAGCAGCACGACCAGAGCGAGGACCGCGCCTCCCGCCGCCTTGAGAATTCGACCAACCGTCATCCCTGTTTCCCCCTGGGTACTCCGCCATGGCCGGGCGATCGCGTCCGGCCTACGGCATGTGTGTTCGGATCAATTGGCGCCGCTGGACAGCAGGCCGGCGCATTCGCTGTCGCCCCGCGCGGCGGCGCGGCGCATCGCGCGCCCGGCTCCGGCGTAGAGTGCGGCGCCCAGCAGCAGGAACGGCGTGCAGACCATGGCAATCGACCAGCCCACTTGCGCCGGGTCGTGCAACACGCGCTCGGTCACGCTGGCAACCATAAGCGGGCCCAGGCTTGCGCCGATGATGGTGTTGAGCACGAGAGTGAGCGAGATCGCGCAGCCGCGCATGCGGGGAGGGACGAGGGACTGCAAGGTAGCGAACATCACCGTGCCGATCACCGAGAACACGGCATTCGACGAGGCTACCAGCACCGTGGCCAGGTGAAGTTCGCCTGCCAGCACCGCCAGGACCGAGGGTAGGGCGAACAAAGGCGCGAACGCCAGGATCGCGAAGCGCGCCATCGTCCGGCCCGAGCGCATCGAGCGGTCCAGCATGGTCCCGCCGATCAGCGGGCCGATGGCGGAGAACAGGATCGAAAGCGGCCCAAGCCACTTGCCGAGGAAGGCGGCATCGGCGCCGTAGCCGCGCAGAAGCATCGTCGGCGCCCAGGCGGAACCGCCGTAGGCCACCGTGAAGCAGGTCGCGAAGCCGAAGTAGAGCGGCAGGAGCACGCTGCGATTGCGCCAGAAATAGGCCGCTTCGGCTGCGCCGGGCAAGCGCGGCACGGATCCGGCGGCGGCCTGGACCTGCCGGGCGGGCTCTCGCGTGAAGGCAAGCAGCCCCAAGGCTACCAACAGCCCGCTGGCGCCGAACACCACGAAGACGATCCGCCAGGGCACGAGGTGGCCGATCAGTGGCAGGCCGAGGAAAGCGCCTGCACCGGCGGCCGTCACCAGCAGGCCGGTCAGCGAGATGGCCACGCCGTTCGCGAGCCCCTGTCCCATCATGTAGAACGAGATCGGCCGTCCGCGGCGCGCCGGTGAGAACAGGTCCGCGATCAGCGAGATCGCGGCCGGTCCCAGCGCGGCCTCACCCAGACCCACCAGCAGACGGGCGGTGAACAGCGAGCCGAAAGTCTGGGCCAGCCCGCTGCCGATCGTCGCCACGCTCCACAGCGCGATCCCCGCGACGATCAGGTTGCGGCGAGAGATGCGATCGGCGAGCAGGCCCATCGGCAGTCCCATGAAGGCATAGAACAGCCCGAAGGCGAGGCCCTGCAATAGCCCGATCTGCTCGTCCCCGATGCCGATGTCAGCGCGCACCGGGTCGACCAGGATGTTGAGCGCCGCCCGGTCGATGACCGAGAGAACCCCTGCCAGGAACAGCATGAAGACCATGATCCACGCGGACTTGCCGCCCGGCCACGAGCCTTCCGCCACCGGGCGGGGGCCGGACGATGACATCGCCGCAGCCTCCGCCCTGTCGAGCGCGATCGGGCCGTTCATGGTCAGAGCAGGCCGCAGGCGCGGGCGCGGGTCTTCACATAATCGCCCAGCCAGTCGAGATTGCGGAAGCGCAGGGTGCCGCGCCCTACCGCCGTCGAGCTATGGGCCATGCCCGCGATCAGGCGAAGAGCCTTCGCCATCAGAAACAGCTCGGAATTCTCGGTCTCTTCCTTGGTGAAGGGCCGCACCGACTGGTAGCCGTCCTCGAAAGCCTCGCCGATCTTCGGGTCGAAGCCGTAGAACAGGTTGCCCCAGACGAAGTTCTGCACGTCCTGCATAAGGAAGTCTTCGCCCGCGGCGTCGAAGTCCAGCAAGGTGATGCCGCCGTCCTCGGCGACGTGGACGTTGCTGGGGTGAAAATCGCGATGGCACACGCCCAGCGGTACTTTTCCGGAGGCGGCAAGTTCGTCGAGCCGCTTGTCGAGGTTGGCGGCGATCACCGGATAGTCGCGCAAGTCATCCGGCCGGTCGTAAACGAAGTCTATAAGGGCCGGCATGCAGATGTTGTAGTCCTTGGCCGTTTCGGTCGAGAACCGGTGCTCCGGCCCGGCCCAAGCATCGCCAAGCAGGTGCATCCGGGCCATGGCGGCGCCGATGCGGAAGGCGGTCTCCTCAGACAGACGGTCGCCGAACTTCACGCCCGGCGCCCAGTCGTAGAGCGCAATGGCGCGTTCGCCCTCGGGGGAGAGCACCTTGAAATAGAGCTTGCCATCATGCTGAGGCACGCCGACCGAGGCGGGGAAGCCCTGCTCGCGCAGGTAATCGAGGAAATCGAGTTCGTAGGCTACGTCGTCAACGTGGCGGTAGGTCTTGCGCCAGACGCGCAGGGCGTACTTAGCTTCCTCGTCCTGGACGAGGTAGACGTCGTTCATGCCCCGGTAGAGCAGGAAACAGGTAAGCTCGCCCTTGACGGGATAGCGGCGCGCCACTTCGGCGGCGATGAACTCGGGATGGAGGACCGAGTGCGAAACCTCGGCTACCGGTAGGTCAGAGGCGGTCAAGGAAGTCACGCAATTCATGGGCAATACGCTCCGAGGCAAGATCGAAAATGTCTTTGTTGAGATCGAGAAGCTGGACCGTGCGGCAGTCCGGCATGCGCGCGGCGGCCTGGAGAGACACTTCGAGAAGGTCTTCCCCCGTCTGCACGAGCACGGCCGGTTGGGTGACGAGACCGAGGCGCGAGAAATCCCACGACCAGACGCCGCTGTAGGCCCAGGTAAACCGGTGGAGCACGCGCGACTTGTCGGCGAAGTTCCAAACCGCCTTGTCGAGCGGCTGCGCAGGGTTGCGGTTGGTGACGATGTAGCTCCAGAGCCTGCCGAGCAGGCCCAGAATAACTTCGCCGCTTTCGTCCGGCTCCGGGAAGTTGCGCGCCTCTTCAAGCTTGGCCGCAAGCGTGGCTGGATCGAACATCGGAATGCCGGTCAGCCCGAGCGCGCGGACCTTGTCCGGACGGGCGATGGCCAGTTCGCAGGACAGCAGCGTGCCGGTGTGGAAGCCGTAGAGATCGACCTTGCCGGTCAGCACGCCCTCGGAATCAAGCGCGTCGAGAGCGTCCGAGAAGGCGGCGGCATAGCCTGCCATCCCCGGCGGCGCGGGCGGCGCGTCGGACATGCCGTAGCCCGGCGTGTCGAGGGAGACGACGAGACGGTCGGTCGCCAATTCGCGGATCAGGGCCTCGTACTCGTAGGAGGACGAAGGGTTCTGGTGCAACAGCACGATGGGCGTGCGTCCGGCCTGTGCAGATCCGGCGGTGCGGTAGTGCATCTGACCGTGGCGGCAGGTGGTATAGGCGCGGCGGATCGAGGATGTATCGGTCATGAAGGCAGAATGCTCGCTGCTTTGCGCACCTTGCACGTCCAAAGCGGAATCTCCGCTGTTCGGGGATCGGTTCATGCCACTGCGTGCCCGAGGCCTTCGGCGGTTTCCAGGCGAGCGGCGGCGAGCTTGTCCTCGTCAAGGTCGTAGGCCCAGAGGAACAGGCCGTTGATTGCGAACATGACCGCCGGGATCACCGAGAATCCGAGCTTGAGCGCCAGCATGGCGCTAGCGGGCTGAGCAACGATGGCGCCGCCGGTGGTCGGAACGTAGCCCAGCGCGTGGAGGAACACGCCCAGCACTGCGACGCCGAGGGCGAAGCTGACTTTCTCGATCACGGCGATGGCGCTGGAGAGAAGCCCCTCGCGTGCCTCGCCGGTCAGCAGGCGGTCATAGGCCTGGGTATCGCCCAGCATCGAAATCGACATCAGAATGATGGCGCCTGAGCCAAGGCCGCCGCCGATGCCGCGCAGGACGATACCGGTCGTGGTGATTGAGTGGTCGGCCAAGAGCCAGCTCAGCGTGGTCAGGCAGAACAGCACGACGCCCGCCAGATACGTGCGGCGCTTCCCGAAGCGCTTTCCGGTCCAGACCCACAGCGGCATGACCAGCGCGGTGACGACGTTCTGCGTCACGGCAAAGGCGATCTGGCCGCTGTAGCCCACGCCCACGACGTTGAGCATGAACAACAGCATCGTCGAGGCAACCGAGGCGAATGACAGGAACTGGAACACCTTTGCGCCGAGCAGCATCATGAAAGGCCGGTTGCGGGCGATTGCGCGAAGCTGTGCCGGACCGGGCAGGTGCTTGCCGGAACCCGGCGCGGTGCCGTGGTTCACCGGGACGGCGAGCGCCGTCGCCGTCATTGATCCGCCGATGATGAGCGCCATGACCACGCCCATGGTGGCGAAGCCGGAACGGCCGGCGCCGCCGCTCTGGATCAGCCACGCGGTGCCCGCCATCGCCAGGAGCTGGCCGATCGAGACGAACACGGTGCGGAACGAGATCAGGCGCGTGCGTTCGTGGAAGCCGTCGGTCAGTTCGGCGGGCAGGGCCATGTAAGGCACGTTGAACAGCGAATAGGCGGTGGAGTAGATCACCAGCCCCGCGATCATCCAGAGCAGCAGCGCTCCTTCGGACAGGACCGGCGGCGCGAACAGCATCACGAACGAGACGGCCGAAAGCAGCGCTCCTCCCATGAGGAACGGCTTGCGCCGGCCCCAGCGGGTGCGGGCGCGGTCGGACAGGCTGCCGATGGCGACGTCGATCACCGCGTCGGCCAGCTTGGAGATCATCAGCAGGTAACCGGCGATCTCGGGCGACTGGCCCAGCACCGTGGACATCAGCGCGGGAAAATATGTCGTGACGGTGTTGAGCATGATCGACACGCCCACCGTACCGATCCCGAAGCCGAGGCAGGTCCTGACGCTCAACCGGGCATCGGCCCGGCCATCCTTCGAAACCGACATTTTCATGCTATCTGCCTCTTGAGGAATTTGGCCATGGCGGCGGCCTTGGCTGCGGGCGATCCACCGGTAACCGCCTCGTGCCCGTTGGCCAGCAGGCCGAGTGCGGTCTTCACCGAAGCATTGAGCAGGGCGAGTTCGGTCTCGGGCTTGAGCAGCAGCGTGGGCGCGGTGATCAGGGCCATGCGCTCGAAAGCGCGGTAGCGGAACGCGGCGATGTAGGGCTTGGGATAAGTGTCGAGCGCCTTGAGTACGTCCAGCGTGATCCGGTGCAGCACCTGCGGCGGCGGCATCGGCACGGAAAGCCGGTGCTCGGCGTCTTTCAGGAAATGCGGAAAGAACAGCGCCTGGTCGCGGCAAAAGTTGAACGCCCAGACCAAGTGGCGGCCATACTCGTCCGGCTCGACCACCGGGGCGTAATTGGCGATCACCGTTTCGCGCAGCTCGTCCTCGTATTCGGTAATGCCATCCAGCACGAGGCAGCGCACGCGGGCGGGATAGCCGGCGGCAAGCTCGCAGGCGATGCGGGCGCCGGTGTGAGTGCCGTACGCATCGACCGCCCCGAAGCCCAGCGCGTTGCAGAGGCGGTCCATGGAATCCGCGAAATAGGCGATGTCGGGCTCGGCAGGCCCAGGGGCGGCGGAATCGCCGTTGCCGAGCGTATCCGGCGCGACGATCTCGCCAAGGAATCCCGCCGCGCGAAGGGCCGTCATCAGGTCCTGCATGAACCATGAAGATGCGGGCGAGGCGTGAAGCAGGAGCAAGGGCCGGTGCGCGGCGTCGGCCGCCGGCAGGCGGCGCAAGTGAACCTGCCCCTCATCGAGCCGGACGAAGGCACGCTCGATCTGAAGGGTATCGGGAATCTCGGGTTCGTTCATGAGGGCCGAGGCTATCGCAGGCCGGACACGCGCCGCCCCTCCATGCAAACTTGATCGGCAGGCGAATAGTTTTATCCCCCCACCCCGGATTGCTAAGCGGCCAGGTTCATAATCGCCGTCATGGACACATCCTTCCTTCCTGACGACGGCGCGCTTCTGGCGGCGCTCGAGCACGAGGGGCCGATCAATCTGGCCCGTGCGATCGCTGTGATGGAACGACACGATCTGGCGGGCCTGGTGCTGGGCGATCCGGTGAACGTGTTCCACGCGTTGGGGCACTGGCCGCAGATAGGACGGACCCGGCCCGGACAACCTCCGGGGACTTTCGCACTGCTAGCGCGCGAGCGGCCCGGACAATGGGGCCTCGTTACCAGCCGTTTCCTCCATCACTATAGCTGGGCCGATGGACGCTCCCGCAGCGACGTGGCCGTCTGGCTCTACGACGCGCTCGGAGACGCGGGCGACGACACCCCGGCGCAAGTGCCGGACACGTCCGTCCTGCCGCGCCGAACCAGCAGTCCGCTGACTGGCGCTGAGGCTCATCGCGAGGCAATTTCCGCGCGTGAGGCCGGGGCCATGACGGCGCACGGGGATGCCGGGGCGGCTATCGCGGTGGCCATGCGCGGTCTTGGCTTGTGGCAGGGACGGATCGGCTATGACCACGCAGTCATTGCCGAAGTCGCCCTGCGCCGCGAGCATCCCGGCAAACTGGTGCAGGCCGACAATATCCTGCGCGAGATCCGCCTCGTGAAATCGCCCCTGGAGCACGCCTTGATGGCCCGCGCGGCGAAGTCCAATGTCGATGCGCTCAATGCCGTGGGCCGCGCGATCCGTGCCGGTGCCGGCCATGCTGAGTTGCAGGCCCTGTTTCGCATGGAAACCGCCGCGCGAGGCAATACGGCGGTCTTCCTCAATGTCGACCGCGTCTCCTCGGACCTGTCGCGGATCGAGGTAGCAGATGGGCAGACGCTGATGCTTGACGGTGTCAGCCAATACCTTGGTTACCACGGCGATTTCGCCCGCACCGTCTTCGTCGGCGAGCCGACCCGCGCCGCTGCCCGCGCGGCTCAAGCGGCCGCCTTCGGCTGGCAAGCGGTACGTGAGAAGCTGCGGCCGGGCCTGCGCTATTCCGAGATCGCGATGCTGGGCGAAGCGGCCATCCGCAAGGCCGGATACGAGGCTGTCATAGGCTTCGGTCCGCACAGCGTCGGCTTGGCCCATACCGACGAGCCGGGCGAAGTCCACGGCGGTTTCTGGCGCAAGCCGGACATCGTGCTGGAGCCGGGCATGATCCTCTCGGTCGACTGCCCGACGCTGGATATCGGCATCGGCGGCTCGGCCCATTGCGAAGACCTCGTGCGCATTACCGAGACCGGTTGCGAACCCATCCATCCCCTTCATGAACCGGTGATCATCGTATGACCAGACCTTTCATCCTCTCCGCCTCGATCGCCGAGGCCGCCTTCGCCATTCCCGAAAGCGCCGCGCCGATCCTGCGCGCAGCCGAAGCGGCCGGTCTCGACCTGCTGGTCATGGGTCGCTCCGGCGCGCGTCCCTTCGATGCGCAAGTGATGCTGGCATGGGCGGCGCCGCTGACCTCGCGGCTCGGCCTGGTCGCCACGGTTCCAGCGTCGAACGCGCACCCCTTCCACGTTGCCCGGGCGCTTTCAGCCATCGATTTCCTGAGCGCGGGACGCACCGGCTGGTCGGTGGTATCCGAAGGCGCGCCGCAAGGCATGGGCGAGGACATGGTCGCCGCCGCCCGCGCGCTGTGGGATGGTTGGGGCAGCGATACGCTGATCCTCGACAAGGCAAGCGGGCGCTATCTCGATGCGTCGAAAGTCACCGCCTCGAACTACGCAGGCGCGTTCTTTAAGGTGGCCGGTCCCGTCAACGCCATGCGCCCGCCGCTTGGCCATCCGCTGCTGGTGGTGGACGGAGACGCGCCACTCGCCGTAGCCGATGCCGATATCGCGCTGTTTGCCGATGGACAGCCAGTGCCTTCGGCAAGCAAGCGCTTGCTCAAGGTTGCGCCGGATGCCGATCTTGCAGAAACGGTAGCCCGTTTCGAGGCCGGTGAGATCGACGGCCTGCACTTTACCCTTACCCAGGCCCTGTCGCAGCTTCCCCTGATCGGCGCGCGTTTCGGCGCTCTCGTTTCGGCGCGCTTGGCCGAGAGCGGCGACCTGCGTGCGCGGCTTGGCCTGCCAATCCCTTCCACCGCATCCAACCAGCCCGACGGCGCCGTGATCCCGGAGAACGCATGATGGACAAGCAAATTCACCTCTGGGCCTTTCTCCAGGGCATCGGCTTCTTCCCGAGCGGATGGATGCATGAACGCGCGAACCCGGCGGGCGTGTTCTCGATGGACTACTACGCCGGCGTTGCGAAACTAGCCGAACAGGGCATGTTCGACGCGATCGTCTTCGGCGATCAGCTCCAGTCGCGCGGGGCGGGTGGTCGCACGCCGGAGCGCATGGCAATGCCGACGCTCGATCCCGTCAGCCTGCTGACCGCGATGGCGGCGGTGACGAAGCATGTTGGCCTCGTCGCCACGGTTTCAACGACATATAACACCCCGCAAATGCTCGCCGAGCGCTTCGGTACGATGGAGCGTATTTCCGGCGGCCGTGCGGGCTGGAACATCGTCACCACCGCGCATCCCGACACCGCCCCTAATTTCGGCGAAGACGACCTCCCGCCGAAGGATGAACGTTATCGCCACGCCAAGGAAGTCGTCGCCAAGGCCTGCGAACTCTGGTCGGCGATGGACCGCGAAGGGCCGATGCTCCCCCAGGGGCGCCCGGTCCTCGTCCAGGCGGGCCAGTCGCCCGACGGGCGCGATTTCGCGGCGCGCACGGCCGAGGCGATCTTCTGTCCGGCCGCCAATATCGAGGCCGGCGTGGATTTCCGTAGCGACTTGCGCACCCGCATCGCCGCTGTGGGCCGCGATCCCGACGGCGTGCGGATCATGCCGGGCCTGTCCTGCGTACTGGGCGGCACCGAGGAAGAGGCGCGCGCCGCCCATCTCGCCATCCTCGACCTTGCCGACGATGCACTGGCCATCGAATATCTCTCGGAATCGCTGGGCTGCGACCTGACCGCCTTCGATCCTGCCGGCGCGATCCCGGTGGACACGATCCTCGACCGAACGATCCTGCCCAAGGCCGACATCGCCCGCGCCATCACGCCTGCGCAGGAAAAGGGCACCCCGCTCGGCGCTTTCGCGGCCAATTTCATGCGCCATCCGCGCGGTCATAACGTGTTCCTCGGCACGCCCGATCAGATGGCGGACATGATGATCGCCTGGCGCGATGCCGGTGCCTGCGACGGTTTCACCCTTCAGCCCAGCTATATGCCGGGCGGGCTTGAGGACTTCGTGGAACAGGTCGTGCCGCTGCTCCAGCAGCGCGGGCGTCTTCGGACCGAATATCCCGGCAGTACCTTGCGCGAGACGCTGGGCCTGCCCGTACGAGAGCCGGTGGCGGCATGAAAAAGCGCCATATCCTTCTGGGCGCGCTTGGCGCGCTGGTACTGATTGGCGGTGGAAGCGTACTGGCCCTGCGGGCAGGAGCCGGTGAGAGCGACCGGGCGAAACTCGAAAAGCGCTGGGCCGACGGCCCCTCGCGTTTCGTCATCGTGGACGGTGTGCGGGTGCACGTACGCGAGGAAGGCCCGGTGCGAGCGCCGGTCGTGGTCCTGCTTCACGGTTCGATCGTCAACCTCCACGAATGGGACGGCGTCGCCGAGCGGCTCAAGGACAGCTACCGGGTGGTCCGCTTCGACTGGTCGCCTTACGGGCTGACCGGCCCCGATCCTTCGGGCGTCTATTCCACGCCGCGCTCCGCTCAGCTGATGGACGGGCTGATGAAGCAGCTTGGGCATGACAGCTTCGCGGTCGTCGCGACGTCCAACGGATCGAACGTCGCGCTTGAGTACAACCGCGCCTATCCGGGACACGCTACGGCCATGGCGTTCTCGATGCTGCCTCTGGAACGGCCGAGCCAGACCCGCAAGGTCGATCCGCGACTGGCGTGGATGCTCTCGTTCCACAAGGCAGTGCTTCCAAACTGGCGCTCGCACTGGTTCTGGAAGCTGATGCTGGAGGACACTACTCCTCCTGGCTTCGTGCCGACCGATCGCATGGTCGATCAGATTTACGACATGAACAACCTGCCGGGCGCGCTGGGCCGCCAGGCGCAGTACATCCAGGCCAACGTCAAGGCGTTCACGACTTCGGATGTCGGAGCAGTGGCGGAAACGGTGCGCGTGCCGGTGTTGCTGCAATGGTGCAGCTATGACGACGTGATCTCGCAAGGGGCAAAGGCCTCTGTCGCCCGCTTTACGCATGCGCCCGTCGAACTCATCGAATATCCCGACCTTGGCCATTTCCCGATGTGGGAGAATCCGCAGAAGTTCACTCGCGACCTCAAGCGCTGGCTGGACAAAGTCACGCCTGCTGCCGTTCCGGCCGCGAAGTCCTGAACAGGTCCACCCAAACGTCTCCCTAAACATCGCAGCCCCGATCCAGCTCACCGTGCCTCGGATAGAGTCACGGTCGGCGCCGCAAGCCCGGACGGCAGCTTTTAGGCCTGTCGGCCCCGTTGAATGGAGTTTCATCGCAAATGTCAGTGAAAGATCGTTGCCAGGTAGCGATTGCCGGTGCCGGCCCTGTCGGCACGGTCATGGCGACGTTGCTGGCGCAGCAGGGTATCTCGGTGATCCTGCTCGAAGCCGGACAGGACTGTGCGCAGGATTTGCGCGCTTCGACCTTCCACCCGCCGACGCTCGAAATGCTGGACGATATCGGCATCACACCGATGCTGCTGGAAACCGGCCTCAAGGCTCCGGTGTACCAGTGGCGCGACCGCGCTTCGGGTGAAGTGATCGAATTCGATCTCAGCGAGTTGCACGACGTCACCCGCTATCCCTTCCGCATCCAGTGCGAGCAGTACCACCTTTCCCGTGCGCTGGCCTCGGGGCTGGACAATCATTCCAATGCCGATGTTCGCTTCGGCAATCGCCTGCTTTCGTTCGTGCAGGAAGAGAGGGGCGTGGACCTTGCCGTTGAGACGATGATGGGTATCGAGCGCATCCGCGCCGACTTCCTGATCGGCGCGGACGGCGCGAATTCGATCGTGCGCAAGTGGCTCGGCACTCAATTCGACGGGTTCACTTATCCCGAGCGGTTTTTGACCCTTTCGACGGAAACCGACCTCTGCCAGTTCTTTCCCAACCTTTCGCTGGTGAACTACGTTTCCGACCCGCAGGAATGGCTGGTGCTGCTGAAGGTGCCGTCCGTCTGGCGCGTGCTGGTGCCGGTGAACGGCGCGGTGGACGAGGCGGAACTGACTTCCGAAGTCAACAAGACGGCGATCTTCGAGCGTCTCATGGGCGACGGCGCCTCGGTCGTCACGCATCACCGCACGCTTTACCGGGTCCACCAGCGCGTGGCCCAGTCATTCCGCGAGGGCCGCGTCATGCTGGTAGGCGACGCTGCCCATCTCAACAATCCGCTCGGCGGCTTCGGCATGAATTCGGGCATCCACGATGCCTTCAACTTGTTCGAGAAGCTGCTGCCGGTGCTGAAGGGACAGGCGGCGATCGAGCCCAACCTGGCACTCTACGACCGCCAGCGCCGCGAAGTGACGCATAGCTTCACCCAGGCCCAGACCAAGCAGAACATGGCCTTCATCAGCGGTGGTCGCGGATCGGCACACGATGCGCGCCGGCGCGAGTTCCTGGCGATCAAGCAGGACGATGAACGCCGGCGTGCCTACCTCATGCGCCAGGCGATGTTCCAGAGCCTGGAGGACGCGGCTTTGATCCGCTGATCGGCGTGGAACCGGACTTTCCGGTCCGGTTCTCATTTCGGAGACAGAACATGCCTGCCTGGTTCGTCATCACTACGAAAGTCCACGACCGCGAGGCGTTCATGTCGGGCTATTCTCCGGCAGTTGCCCGGCTCGCCGAGGAATGGGGTGCGCGCTATGTGCTGCGCGGACGGAACGGCCGGGTGCTTGAAGGCGAGGGCCATGAGGGCGGCGGTGCGGTCGTCATGGAGTGGCCCGATGCCGTAACCGCCATGGCTTTCTGGGAATCGGCCGAATACGCCGAGGTGAAGAAGCTGCGCGATGGCATTGCCGAGGTCAGCGTGACACTCGTCGAAGGGTGATCCCGCTCGGCTCTCCGCTCTGCGGAGACTGCGCAGAAACGGCGCGGCAGGCGGCTGCCCGCAGGCACCTTCGCAAGGGACGGCATCGACTGGGATGCACGGCAGGAGGGCAGCAGGCTTGACCAGCGAACCAACCGGCGCGGGAACGATTTCGCGCGCCATCGATATTCCACAGACCATCGCTCCGCCTGCCGGTTCCAAGCCATCAGGCTCGAGGACATGGCGCATCCGGTTCGGCTCGCTTATGATCCCGCTGGCACATGCTGCGGGGCAGAACGTCGTCACCGTGCTGGGCCTGCGCTTCATGACCGACAGCCTTGCCATCTCGGCAGGGGCGGCGGGCCTCATCTTCGCGCTGGTCAAGATCTACGACGGTTTCCTCGATCCGGCGGTCGGTGCCTGGAGCGACCGCGCGGTGACGCCCTGGGGGCGCCGCCTGCCGTTCCTCTTCGCGGGTGGCATCGCCATGCCGCTGGGCCTCGCGCTATTGTTCGGGGCGCCGGACATGGGCTCTATCCTGCTAGCGCAAGTCTTCGTCACGCTGGCGCTGGCGATTCACGCCACCGGCTATACCTTGCTGACGATCCCGGGCTTCGCGATGGTGGTGGAAAGCTCGTCCGACCCGCACGAACGTACCCGGCTCATGGCCTGGCGCACGTACGGAAATGCCATCGGCACCTTGATCGGATCGACGCTTCCTGCGTGGCTGCTCGGCCTGACCGGGCCGACGCGCGGCGGGCATCTGCTGCTGGCGATGGTCGTGGGACTAGTGGTCCTGCTGGCAACAGTGGTGGCGGTCCGTCTGCTGCGCGACGCCCCGCGGACACAGGCGCGTGCCGCCACTGGGATCGTGCGTCGCAATCCGCTGGTTGCACTCGGCCGGCAGGTCAGGCTCGCCTGGGACAACCGACCTTTCCGCATTCTGGCCATCGCGCATGTCTTCCTGCTGTTCGGCACCGCGATCGGGTCGGCTGCGCTTGCCTATTTCACCCGTGTCGTGCTCGGGCTGGGCGATGAAGTGCTGGGTACTTACTTCATGATGGCGACCGTGATGATGGTGCTGGGCATGACCGTATGGGTCTGGCTTTCCGGCCGGGTTGGCAAGAAGGCCTGCTACATGGCCTCGCTGGCACTGTTCGGACTGGTGCAATTAAGCTGGCTCGCCGCCGCGCCAGGCGAGAGCATGGTGCTGGTCTCTGCGCGCGGCCTTGTCAGCGGCTTTGCGGGCGGCGGCATGATCCTGTGCGCCTATGCCCTGCTGTCCGATGCCGTGCGCTATGACTACGTGCAGAGCGGCGAGCGGCGGGAGGGCGCGTTCGCGGGCTTCACGACGCTGTTCGACAAGCTCTCCTCCGCCGCGGCGCTGGCTGCGATGGGGGCGTTCCTGGGGGCGATGGACTACGTTCCTTCGAGCAGCGGACAGGCGGCCGTTCAGGGCGAGCGGGCGATTCTGGCAATCATGCTGTGCGAATCCGCGATCCCCGCGGCGGCCATGCTCTGTGCCATGGTCGCCCTGTGTTTCTACCGCCTCGATCCCGCGCAGCTTCAGGCGCTGGAGAACGGGCAGCATTCGCAAGCCTGAACTTCAGGCCCCATTCCGGGAACTCATGCCATGTCACGCAAACCCATCGAACTCGTCGGCCTCGTCTCGCCCTATCGGGGCTGCGAGGCGAGCGTCGAACCCGCCGTTTACGACCCTGCCTTCGTTGCCCAATGCGCGCGCGCCTATGAGGCTGCGGGCTACGACCGGGTACTGATCGGCCAGAACGCAAAGTCGGCCGACAGCCTCGTCACCGCGACGTGGGTGGCGGCGGCGACAAGCCGCCTCAAGCTGATGGTCGCGCATCGTCCCGGTTTCATCGCCCCGACTATGGCCGCACGCGCGTTCGCGACGCTTGATCAATTCTCCGGCGGAAGAGCGGGCGTCCACATCATCACCGCGTTTTCCGACATCGAAACCCGCTGTGACGGCGATTACCACTCCAAGCAGGAGCGCTATAACCGCAGCCGGGAATATGTGCAGGTCATGCGCCGGATATGGGCAGGAGAGCACCCCGTCGATCATGAGGGAGACTGGTATCAGTTCGAACAGGCGGGCAGCGAAGTGCGCCCGGTGAACGGCGGCGTACCGGTGTTCTGGGCCGGAACTTCGGAACTGGGCTTGCGCTACGGCGCCGAACTGGCGGATGTCTACGCGCTCGGGCCGGGCAGTGTGGCGCAAGTCGGCGAACTGGTCGGCAAGATAAAGCGGGAGGCTGACGTCCACGGCCGCGATCCGCGCTTCTCGATGTCGATGCGCCTGGTGGTGGCGGACAGCGACGAGGCGGCATGGGATCGCGCCCGCGACCTGCTGCGCGGCGTCGAGGCGCGGCAGGCCGAGTACGGGGCGCTGGGCCGCGATCTTGGCCGTGCGGCACAGGATGCGGCGGAGCGCGCAGTGGAGGCGGACGATGCCGCGCTGGACCCATGCCTGTGGACCGGGCTCACCAAAGCGACGCAAGGTCGCCTTCAGGTCATGTGCCTTGTCGGATCGCCCGGAACCCTAGTGAGGGCCCTGATGCGCTACCGCGAGGCGGGGATCGACAATTTCCTCGTCACCGGGTTCGATTGGCTGGCCGACACACACCGCGTTGGAACCGAAATCGGCCCGGAACTGCGGCGCCTGGCGGATTGAGGCAGACGGGAGGCACCAAAAAGCCGCCGATGCGTGAGGCACCGGCGGCTTTTTCGTGCCTCCCGACAGCGCCCTACTGCTGCGCGATATCGGCGATGGTCTGGTTATAGGCGGCCTCGGTCTGGGCCTTGGCCGCTTCGTCGGCATCCTTGAGCTGAAGATAGAACAACCGCTGGAGGAAATCCTGGCGGCGCTGCTCACGCTCTTCCAGGGCATCCTGGTCAAACTGGAGCGCCTCGATCCCGGCGGCAAGGTCAAGCCCCGAGGCCTTGGCGACACGCTCGGCGGAATCCAACCGGTCGCGCAGGACGCACATCTCGTTGGCGAGCACCATTATCATCGACATGGCCGCATCCAGACCGGGCGTGTCGTAGAACTGCGGGCGCTTGCCCGTGGCGTGGCGGATGACGTGCGGCCGTTCGGCGGTGGTTTCTTCAGTCATGGTCATGTCGTTCACGCGGCGAGGGCCTTTGCTTCGGGCTTGCGGGCAATGAGAACTTCCCAGCCACCGCCGGGTGCGAATTCGCCGGCAGTGAAGTCACGCTCGGCAACATGCTCGGAGGCTTCCTGGCTGTAGCCCTCGGCGGCGGCCGCGAACTCCATCACGGCCATCGGCGCGGTATCGAAACGCACATCTGCGCGGTCGAACCCTGCCTTCTCGGCCAGCGCGATCTGGTCCATATCGCGCATGGCGCCCCAGAACGGCTCGTTGTTATACCAGGTCTCGTTATCGAGAATGAACTGGGTGAACGGGTCCATGAGGTCGAAGGGAGGAAGGTCCGCGTGGATCATCAACCCGCCTGGAGCGAGCACGCGGTGCGCTTCCTGGAAGATCTTGGGCATGGCCTTGCCGCTGGTCTCGTGCAGCAAGATATGGCTGACCACGAGGTCGAAGTGGCCATCGGGGAAGGTAGTCTGCTCGGCGCTCATCTGCGCGAAGTTGACTTCCTGTCCCATCGCGGCGGCGCGGGCATGGGCATAGCGCACAACTGGCGCGCCGACGTCGATGCCCCAGACTTCGGCCTCGGGGAACAGTTCCTTGTAAGGTAGGGTCGAATGGCCGACCGTACAGCCCATGTCGAGGATGCGGCGGGGCTTGAAATCAGGCCGGTTGCGCTTGAGGTAGTTGACCACCGAGCGGCCCATGTCGTCGTTGTCGGGGCCGGTGTAGCCCATCGCATAGAGGTAGACGCCCCGGTCGTAGAGCGCGCCCACCGAAATGTCCTGCGCGCAGACTTCCGAGCAGTAGCCGCCGGGCATGCAGTGGATGTCGAGTGCGGTGACATAGCGGGGCGGGACGAAATCGTCGGGAATCTGGAGCTTTGCCGGGGTGGATGCGGAAAGTTCCTTCGCCTTTTCGAGCAGTTCGGGAAGTTGGCGGTCCACCGAGCCGTTCACCGATTCCCACAGCAGTTCCTGCGCGATCCGGTTCGCGGCGGCATAGTGCTGGAAGTAGAGGTCGCCCACCATGCCGGTGCGAATGTCGCGCCGGTCGGCAGGAACGCGGCCGTGCTGTTTCTCGAAGGTCTGCGAGACACGGGTCTGAAAGACCGGGCTGAGGCCGGGCAGCAGGCCCGACTGAATGAAGCCCTTGAAGCTTTTGGCGAATTCCTGGCGTGACGCTTCGTCGGCCGTGGCCTTGGGCAAGGCGGCATGCGCCGATTGCTGGAAAGTGTTGAGCATGGGTGCAACTCCGGCTTGATCCTGTGCGCGGGTTTGTTTCTGCGGCGTCTGGGCCTCGATGGCACTCGGGCGCCGCCGGCTATCCGCGTGGCGAACACCGCACCCTAGCGCGATGCCGCTGGCTTTCGAAAGCGCAAAAAACCGATCAGCCGGATCGACCGGGATATTCGAATCCAACAGGGGACCATCGAATGGACGACATGAAGTTCTCCCGCCGCGAAAGCCTTGGGCTTGCGGGGCTCGCGGCCGGCATGGCGGCCGCGCCCTCGCTGGCCCAGGCCGCGGCCGCTCCCAGTGCTGCCACGCCGGCGTTCAAGACCAAAATCGATTTCAAGGACCCTGAGTGGAACCGCGACGTCTACGTCCGCATCGACGCCGACATTGATCCGACCAAGGAAAAGTGCGGCTGGCTGAAAGGCAAGGCCTATGGCGTGCGCCCGAATGAACCGGTGCGACAGCTTTTCGGCGTCGAAGGCTTCAGCTTTACGCGCACCAAGCGCCTCGAGGATGGGTCCTACCGCCGCATGCTGCGGGAGATCGTGTTCTATCGCGATCTGGAAACCGGGGAAATTCTCAAGACCTGGAACAATCCCTATACCGGCGAGACCGTCAAGGTCGTGCCGATCGCAAACGATCCGTTCAACTTCACGATCGGCCAATGGGCGCCGGAGCCCCCGTCCTATGGCGGTCTCAACAAGGATAAACCGGCGCGCAAGCCTTTCCTTCAAGACTGGCAGGAAGGCCCCAACGGCACGCTGATCCTGCGCACCGACATCGACATGCAATATCCCAATGCGCTCGATCCGGCGAAATGGGTGCGCGAATCTTCAGGGCCGATGAACCGCGTGTCCGAGCATTTCATCTATACGGTGAAGCGCGAGGATGTCGAAAATCCGCGCCTCACTCATATTCCGCACATCGGCGCCTGGAGCCGTATCACGCCCTGGCTGCCGTGGATGCTGATGGGCCAGGCAGAAGGCCACGTCGACTACTTCACCCATTTCCAGACCATCGAGGACGGTGTGAAGGGGCTCCCTGCCGATCTCGTGGCGGCCGCCCGTGCGATGGACGAGAAGTGGCTCCATGCCCCGACCGAGGATTACGGCCCCTCGCTGTCGAGCCTCGAAAACTACGCCCGTGAAGAGAAGCCCTCGCCGGTTCCGGCAGGCTGGACGCCGCCCAAGCCGCCACCGGCACCGAAGGCGTTGGTGCGAGGAAGCTAGGCGTTCGCGCAAGACCGTTCTAGCTCGTAAAGCGGCTGGCGGGGATGACCCGCCGGCCGTTTTCTTATCCGACCTTCGGACAGATGCTCGCAACACGTGTCATCGTGAGAGCTGCGGCGGACTCCTGGCGGGATCATCAAAAAACGACGGAACGCGTGCATGACCGACCTGATGAATTCAGCCCGAGACTTCCCCCCGCTGGGGATCGCCGTGATCGGCTGTGGTCGCATTTCCAGCGCACATCTTGCCGCTGTCGCTGCGCTGCCGGGGCAGCTTCGCCTTGTCGCAACCGTGGATGCCGATCTTGCCGCCGCGCAGGTCGCTGCTGCGCCGCTTGGCGCATTGGCGCTCCGCTCTCTGGAGCAGGCTTTGGCATTGCCTGAGGTGGACGCGGTGCTGATCGCCACACCCAACGCACTCCACGCCGAGCAGTCGCTTGCGGCGCTGTGGGCAGGGCGCCATGTCCTCGTCGAGAAGCCCGTGGCCGAAACCGGCGACGAGGCCGCCATGCTGGCGCGCGAGGCCGAGGCGCGGGGGCTGGTGCTGGCGGCCGGGCATACCTTCCGCCATAACGCTGCCGTTCGCCATATCACTGACAACCGCGAGCGCTTCGGCCGCCTGCGCGCAGTGGAAGTGTCTTCCTGCGTGAAGTGGGACGGCCCGCAGGCGCCCTGGTGGGCAGAGCGCAAGCCCGAGGAAGGCTTGATCCTTTCGCTCTTCGCGCCGCATTCGCTCGACTTCGTTCAGCTTGTCATGGGGGACGATGATCCCGTTCGTGTCCATGCCGAGGCTGCGCGTCACCAGTCCAGCTGGCAGGGCGAGGATGAGGCGATGATTCTCATGGCCTATCCTGGCCGCCGCATGGCGAGCGTCCACATTTCTTACAATCAGCCTTCGCTGCTCGATCGCAAGGTGCTCCATTTCGATAAGGGCGTGCTGGAGATCGAGCACGGCGAGATCCTCAGCTGGAACGGGGAGGTGCTCGTGACCCCGCCGGCAGGCGTACTGGTCAATCCGCGCGCGATGGGCGGGCGGGCGCTGGGGCACTATTTCACGGATCAGCTCGTAGAATTCGTGCGGGCCGTGCGCGGGGAGACCCATCGCTGCCCGACCGGGCACGACGCGGCCCGGCTGATAGCGCTGATCGACCGGGTCAAGGCCTCCGCCCGTGCCAATTCGGCGACCGATGCGATCGATCCACCCCCGCCCGCCTGAACGGGGATTGCACAGTCACCGCCGGTTGTTTGCACCGTATTACGAACGAACGAGAAAGAGCCGGGTGCTTTCGCACCCGGCTCTTTTCCTTTCATTCAGCCCTTTTCGGGATCAGAACCTGATCTTGGCCTGCACGCCTGCGGTGCGCAGCTCACCCAGACCCAGCATCAGCGCCGAAGTCCGCGCCGAGTAAGGGAAGCCGGGCGAAAGGACGTAGTTGTCCGAAACCGTAAGGGGTGTCTTGTTGTTGAAAATGTTGTTCACGAACACCTCGAGCGAGATGTTGCCGTGCTTGATGCCTGCGCGACCGTTGAACAGGTGAAGGTCGGGCGTACGCGCCAGGTTCGCCTCGTTCGACCAGACGCCCGACTTGAAGTTCCAGTCGCCCCGGACGAACCAGCTACCGTCGTCCCACCCGGAGATTTCGGTACCGACCTGGATGCCGACATTGGCCGAGTACTTGGAGGTGTTTTTCATCTCCTTGCCGGAATAGTCGTAGATGCCGGACAGAGAGCTGACTGTGGAACTGGCGAACGACTTGATGTCCGAGTCGTTGATCGCACCGGCGGCGTCGATCGTCACGAAATCGGTTGGGCGCCAGGACACTTCACCCTCGATACCACGCAGATTTACCGAACCCGCATTCATCGAAGCGGTGACGAAGCTGAAGCCGGTCGGTTGCGTCGCATCGGGTGCAACGATGATGGTCGAATTGATCTGGTTGCGCCACTGGGCATAGTAGGCAGCGAAGGAGTAGCGCACGGTCGATCCGATGCGGCCCTTGAGACCGATCTCGTAGTTCGTGATCTTTTCCGGCTCGATAGCCAGCTGCCCGCCGGCATCGGCCGCGGCCTGCTGAACGGATGCGGCCTGCGACAGGATATTGGTGTTGAACTGTGCCGGGTTCACACCCTTGGCCCAGGATGCGTAGACCATCGTGTCGGGATTGATCTGCCAGTTGACGATCGCGCGCGGAGTGAAGTTCTTGTACTTCGCGCTCGCGACCAAGGAGCCGCCGGTATAGAAGCCGGAGGGGATGAAGGCGCTGGAAAGCACGTTCAAACCGGCAGGACGGGCGAAAGCCTGTAGCTGGTCGATCTGATAGCGGCCTTCGAAGCTGGCCGAGATCGTATCGGTAAGGTCGTAGGTCGCACCGAAGAAGAACCCCGTGGTCTTGTTGCGGCTGAGGCCACCCGGCGACAGACTTGCCGCAGTGAGAGCTCCGGTACCGCCACCCAGACCCTGGAGCTGGTCGGCGCTGAGGTAGCTTACGCCCGCGACGCCGCGGAACCGACCCGAGGTGTAGGACAGGCGCCCTTCGACGGAAAAGTCGTCGATCTTGCGCTCGATCAGGTAGGGATAGTCGAAGTAACCCTGGCCGTAAGGGCCGGTCAGCGCTGTGCCGTCGTATCCGTCCAGATCGATCAGCGTGGTCCAGACTTCGCGGTTGTAGCCGGCGAGCGCGGAGGCGGTCAGGCCATCGGTGATGTCCCAGTCCAGCGTGGCATGGGCATGTTTGGTGCGGCGGAGCAGGCCGTAGCCCTGGACGCCCTCGGACGGATCGACGATGCGGTTGGTGCCGATGTTGAGGAACTGGCGAATGAAGTCGGTGTTGGTGACGTTTGCTGTGACCGGGTTGGCCATGGTCGGGATGGTGCCGCAGAAGTACGGGTTCTGCACCGGCGCTCCGGCGGGCAGGCCGGTCGCGGGGTTGAGCACGCCGCGCGTGTCGCCGGTTAATGTGCAGTTCGACTGGCTTTGCACGACGGTGGACCCATCGGCTGCCTTCACGTCATAGGCATAGAGGCGGGTCTGGGCGGCCGGGCCGTCCTTGTCCTCGCTAAGCATGCCGAACAACTTGATCGTGACGTCCGGCGAGGGAGTGATCGCAAAGAGGATCGAACCGCTCTTGGTCGACTGGTCACCCAGCGTCACGCCGTCCTGGTTCTTCCACGAGCCGTTCTTGGAATATTTCTCGCCGCTTACCCGGAACGAGATCAGGTCTTCGATGATCGGCCCTTCGATCGATCCGCGCAGACGCCAGTTGTCGCGTGTGCCGAGCATGCCAAGCATTTCGCCGCCCCACTCGTTGCCGGGCACCTTGGTCACGACGTTGATCGCGCCGGCGAAAGTGTTGCGGCCGAAGTAGGCGCTCTGCGGGCCCTTGATGATCTCGACGCGCTCGGGATCGCTGATCGCGCTGAGCTGCGAGGGCGAGGAGACGGCGACACCGTCGATGAACATCGACGTCGTGGTGGCCAGTGTCGTCGAGGGCGTCATGCCGCGCATCACGACCTGCTGGAACGAGCGGTCGGCGTGGCCGGAAGAGCTGTTATTGACGTTGATGCCAGGGGTTGAGGCGGCCATGTCGGTGACCGAGACGATGCCTTTGGCATCGAGAGTCTCCGAAGTGATCGCGGTCACCGTGACGGGAACCTTGAGGATGTCCTCGCCGGTCTTGCGGGCGGTGACGATGATGTCGCCGCCGGCGCCTTCGGGCGCGTCGGCGAGGGCCGGTGTCGCCCAGGTCATGCCTGCGACGAGCGCCATGGTGGAAAGCGTGGAAGCGAGACGGATCGTTGAAGAATTGCCAGTCATGTTTTCCCTCAATGCTGATCGAAGGACGCGCGGGGCGCGTCGCTTCAAATTGAGTCCCTGCTGCTTTGAACGGTTATTTTTTAGGCATCGGGAAGGCGCGTATGCGTCTCGTTATAATTAGATGCCGAAATCGCTTTATTTTATTTTCTTGTATTTCGTGTATATTGTAGGTGTTCGGTTGAATCGCCCTTGTTTGGCGAATCTTCCGTAAAAAATCTCATCCCTTGTTTGTTTGTTTTTATACGCTTGGGCGGTTTGCGACTTTTTTGTCAGTGATAGATTTACTTGAGTCTCGTCAGAATGACGCCGAATTTGATGCGTGTTCGCCTGTCGGATGTGGGAGGGTGCCTCAGCGGCCGCCCGCAACGTCGAGCGTGGTGCCGGTGACGTAGCTGGCCTCGTCCGAGCAGAGGTGGGGCAAGGCCCCGGCCACCCTCGCTCACAGGCCTGGACGGCGCATGGGAACCGTCCGAAATGGACTGTAATCAAGACCCTTCGCCTCCATGCGGCGCAAGAAAGGGCCGGCCAGTTCGGTATCGATGGGGCCGGGCGCGACCGCGTGTCTGGTGACGCCGATGTCCCCAGTTCGATGGCAAGATCGCGCACGAAGCCTATGACGCCGGCTTTAGCGGGGGAATAGGCGCAGGCGCGCATGTGCAGTGCGTTCCACACCGCGCCGTTGCGCGCGCCGGACGAGAGGCAGGCGATCTGCCCATAGCCGCGCTCGATCTGCCGGTCAGGAAAGCGTGGGTGCACAGATACATCAATCGCAGGCTGAGGCGCATGGTGGGACCCCTGTCCTCGACCGAAAGCGCTCATATCCGCCCCGCCCGCCCGCCGCCCACATTTTGGTCGAGAATTTCTACCGGCCTGAAGGCATGGACCGCAGCCGCGAGCGTGGTGACGGCAGGCTCGTCCGTCACGTTGGCGGGATGAAGCCGGACCTCACACGCGGGGCGCGATCATGGCGCGAGTACGGGCGAGGCGGTCGGCGTCGATGTCAGTGAGCACAAGCCGCGCGCCTTCCTAGGCGAAGCGGATGGCGCAGGCGCGGCCGATGCCGAGCCCGGCACCGGTGACGTGGCCGGTACGGCCCGCAAGGCGGTCTGTCTTGCAAAAGAGTTCGGTCATGGCCCGACGCTAAAGGGCAATCATCCCCGCGCGAGCAGGCCGGGCAGCGCTCTGTCCACCCGGTGGAGAGCCTGTCAGCCTTTCAGGCTGTCGATGAAGACCAGGGCTTCCTCCTCGCTGACGACATCGGCATACTTGGCATTCATGTCGAACAGGTTGGCCTCGTGCGGGGCGGCATGGCGGTCTCCGCAAGCTTCGGCGACGACGGCGGTGCGGAAACCATGGCTCATGGCATCGACACAGCTTGCCCGCACGCAGCCGGAGGTGGTGAGGCCGGTCAGGATGACGCTGTCGATCCCCGCCGCCGTCAACGTGGAGGCGAGCGAGGTGCCGAAGAAGGCGCTGGGATATTGCTTGGAAACCACCAGTTCGTCGTCGAACGGTTCAAGCCCCGGCCCAAAGGCGCCCATCGGGCTGCCCTTGAGGAAGTTCTTCAGCGGCATGGCCTTCTCGAAGAACCTGCCGCCGTCCAAACCGGTGGGATGGTAGACCACATTGGTGAGCACCACCGGTACAGCTGCCGCGCGGGCTGCGGCGCGCAGGCGCAGGGCCGATTCCAAAGCCGCGTCCACTTCGGAATAGAGCGCATTGCCGGGCTCGAAATAGGCCTGGCAGAAGTCGATCAGGATGAGCGCGGGGCGGGATCCGAAGCCTACCCGATTGTCGTATGCCTTGCGGTAGTTGGCCAGCAGATCTTCATCGCTGCTCATCGATTGGGTTCCTCTTTGTAAAGCCACGGTTGCGCGCTGCGCTGGCGCTGTTCGAAGGCGTCGATATCGGCGCCGTACTGGTTGACGATCTGGTCGGTCTCGTCCCAGCCCTTCAGCATCGCCATGCGGCGTTCGGGCGGGACTTCGAAGCTATAGAGAGGCTGCCCCTCGACGCGCAGTTCCTGCGCTTCGAGGTCGACGGTGAAGGTGGCGCCACTCTCCGCCGCGTCCATCAGGGGGGAGACATCCGCTTCGGGCAGCAGGACCGGGACCACGCCGTTGCGCAGGCAATTGGAGTAGAAAATTTCGCCGAAGCTTGACGAGATCACCGCGCGGGTGCCGCGCCCCAAGAGTGCCCAGACCGCCTGTTCGCGGCTAGAGCCCGAGCCGAAGTTGGCGCCTGCCACAATCACCGGCGCATCCCGGAAGGGCGCGGCATTGAGCACGTAGCCCGGCACTTCGACACCGCTCGCATCGAAACGGCGGTCATGAAAAGCATAGTCGCCGAGTCCGGCGCGCGCCGTGATCAGCAAGAAGCGTGCGGGGAAGATGATGTCGGTGTCGATGTTTTCCTCGCGCATCGCGGCGGCAAGGCCCGAGACGGTCGCGAAAGGTTGCTGGGGCATCAGGCGAAGTCCCTCACGTCGGCAAGATGGCCGGAAACGGCGGCGGCGGCGGCCATAGCCGGGCTCATCAGGTGCGTGCGTCCGCCAGGGCCCTGCCGTCCCTCGAAGTTGCGGTTGGAAGTGCTGGCACAGCGCTCACCAGGTGCGAGGCGGTCCTCGTTCATGGCCACGCACATCGAACAGCCGGCGAAGCGCCACTCGAACCCGGCATCGCGGAACACCTTGTCCAGTCCTTCGGCTTCGGCTTGCGTGCGGGTGGCGGCGGAGCCGGGCACGACGAGGGCGCGCACGCCGGCGGCCACCTTGCGGCCCTGCGCGATGCGGGCGGCGGCGCGCAAGTCTTCGATGCGGCCATTGGTGCAGGAGCCTATGAAGACATGATCGATGGCGATGCTGGACAGCGGCTGGCCTGCCTCTAGGCCCATGTAGGCAAGCGCCTTTTCGGTCTCGCGCCGCTCGGAGGCGTCGGCGATGGTGGCAGGGCTGGGAACACGCGCGCCGATCGGCAGGGTCTGATTGGGACTGGTGCCCCAGCTCACCTGTGGTTCGATCCGTGCGAGGTCGAGCGTGACAACGGCGTCATAAGTCGCACCCGGATCGCTGGCGAGTGTGCGCCAATAGGCC
The DNA here is from genome assembly GCF_055521655.1 of Novosphingobium sp. BL-S-21. NCBI lineage: Bacteria > Pseudomonadati > Pseudomonadota > Alphaproteobacteria > Sphingomonadales > Sphingomonadaceae > Novosphingobium > Novosphingobium sp. BL-S-21. The sequence goes on along the minus strand of NZ_JBVFVP010000003.1, from coordinate 647,670 downwards.
GTGGCGGCATGCCAGACGTCGCCTTTAGGCGCAAGGCGGCGGCCTTCGAGGTAGCCGAAAGTCACGAGGTCCGGTGCCACCAGTCCCATGCGGCTACCCGCCTCGATGGTCATGTTGCACAAGGTCATGCGCTCGGACATGGCCATGCCGGCGATCGCGGGGCCGACGTATTCCACTGCATGGCCGACCGCCCCGTGCGCTCCGATCTTCGCGATCAGCGCGAGCGCGATGTCTTTGGCGTCGATCAGCGGGTGCCGCTCGCCCACCAGCTCGACTTTCATCGTCCGCGCCTTGCCTTGCGGGAGGGCCTGAGCCGCCATGACGGTGCCTTGCTCGCTCGCGCCGATTCCGAAGGCGAGCGCGCCGAAGGCACCGTGGGTGGTCGTGTGACTGTCGCCGCAGACCACCGTGGTGCCGGGCAGGGTGAAGCCGGTTTCCGGCCCAATGACGTGGACGATGCCCTGTTCCGGTCCATCGAGGTCTGCATAAGGCACGCCGAACGCGGTGACGTTGTCTTCCAACTCGGCCACTTGCGCGCGTGCCTGCGGATCGGGAATCTCGCCGCCGCGCATCCGTGTCGGCACTGCGTGGTCGGCGACACCTAGATGGGTTTCTGGGCGGCGCAGCTTGCGGCCGCTCTCTCGCATGGCGACGAAAGCCTGCGGGCTGGAAACTTCGTGGACGATGTGGCGGTCGATGTAGAGCAGGCTGTCGCCGCCGGGCAGTTCGGCGACGACATGGCTGTCCCACAGCTTTTCGTAAAGCGTGCGCGGTGCGGTCATGGTCACCGCTTAGGCTGAATGGAGCGCGGCGAGGTCCTGCGGCGGCACAGTCTCCGAACAGCGGCCATTCGCACACCCGTTTCGGTTACTGCGCCAGCTTCGGTGTTCCGGCCTCGACGTAGGCGGCGATGAGCCGGGCGAAGCGGTCCGGTACTTCCAGCGGAGGATAATGGCCGACGTCCGGCATGACGATCTTGGAAATCTGCGCGTGCGAGAGATAGCGGGTAATCGCGGTAACCGCCGATTCCGGCAGCAGCGGATCGGCGCCGCCCCAGATCAGAAAGGTCGGCTTGTCGACCTTGGCCATTTCGATCGCGGCCTGCTTGCCGTCGCCGATGCGGGCGATGAGCGCAATCAGGTTCTTCTCGGGGACGCGGCGATAGAAATCGTAATATTCCTTGCGCGTCTGTGCGGAGATGCGGGTGGCATCGCCTGCGAAGTAGCTCAGGAACTGGTTCCAGAAGTCTTGATCCCGAAAGCCGGTCTCCTTGGCGCGTGCCTGCGCGTCGAGAAAAGCCTTGGGCATGACGAGGTGGCTGGTGTCGACCGGGTCGGAGGGCGTGTTGGACAGAATTAGCCGCTCGACCATATCCGGCCGCCGGGCCGCCAAGTACATGCCCATGGTGCCGCCGCTGGAGACGCCGATGAAAGTGACCTTCTTAATGTCCAGCTTATCCAGCAGCGCGATTGGCACGTCGGTGGGAACAAGCGCCTTTGCCGCCGCATCGGTGGCCCCATCAGAGAGGCCGTAGCCCGGCAGGTCGAAGCGTATTACGCGGTAGCGGGCCTTGAGCGCTTGCGTGATCCGGTCCCAGGTGCGCAGGCTGCTTTCGGAGCCGTGGACCATGAGCAGCACCGGCGCGCCGCGCGGGCCTTCGTCCTTGTAGTGGATGGAAAGGCCGCCCACGGTCGTGAAGCGGCTCTGATTGTCGGAATAGAGTTTGCGCAGCTGAGCGACCGTCAGCCAGGGATGGGCCGGCGCGGTCGCTGCAGGAGAAGCGGCGGGCTGAGCGGCGGCAGCTGGTATCGCCGCGAGAATAAGTGTCGCTGCAAGAGCGGCGGGGCGAATGCGGCGCAGTGACGGCACGTCTTCTCGGTCCTTTCACCAGGGGGCGGCATGACAGCCCAGGCTCCCTCGTAACAGCGCGGGTTCGGGCGTCCGTAAATCAGGCCGGACTATCCGCCAGGAGACCATTTCCCAGCGAGGCGAGGAACGCCGCCACTGCCTCGGCCCAGACTTCCGGTTGCTCATCGACAATATCCACTCCGCTGCCTTCGAGGGCCGCGTAAGCAAAGTCCGGGCGAAGGGCATGGGCGGCAGGCGCGTGGTCGTGGATCACATCGCCGGTATTCGTGAGGATCAGCGCGGGCTGGGTGACTAGCGGCAGTCGCGCGGCCTGATCGTATGTGAAAGCCGCGTGGTGGCCCCACCAATAGGCACCCCGGCCAGCCAGCGCCTGTACCGCATAGTCGGTGAGGCGCTCCGGTGGGATCGCGCCTTTTGCCATCCAGTCGCGCACCTTGAAGATATGGACGATATGGCGCGCTTCCGGTTCGGCATGGAAAGCCTTCTCGCTTTTGTGGAGGCCTTCCATGAATTCACGCAGGCCGGCCTCGTCGACCAGCAAAGGACCGTTGATGACGAGGGCGCTGACACGCGAGGGAAACAGCACGGCGGCTTCGGTCGCGGCGAGCGCGCCGGTGTGGTGGCCCAGGATCGCCGCCTTCTCCAGTCCCAGAGCATCGAGCACGGCCGGCACCACTTGCGCATAGTCGGCGATAGTGGGGGTGTCCGGTGTCGGATCGGAACCGCCGAAGCCGGGCATGTCGACGCCGATGGCGCGCAAGCCCCGCCGGGCGAGCGGTTCGTAGACGTAATCGAACTGCGAGGACGTCATCGGTGCCTGGTGGAGCAGCAGTAGCGGTATGCCTTCGCCGAAGCTCTGAAAATGCACCTGCCCAAACGGCCCGTCGGCATAGCCGCGCCGGGTCACGGGCTTGGGGGGGAACTGGCAGGGGGTCATGGGTCGTCACCTCTTGGGGGCAGGGCGTGTCTTGCGTCATGTGCCTGCCAAAGGCCAGCGAGATCCTTGCCGCATTGCCGGGCTTTGTCCGCCTGCCGGTGACCTGCGGTCAGGTATCCTGGGAAAGCTCAACGAGTTCGTAGCGGGCGCCCACCATGTCCCAGCTCAGCTGGACAAAAAGCGCCTGCGGGCCGCAGACCCAGAGGTTCGCGGGCGGCCAGTCGGGATGCCAGCGCAAGGCATAACGATCCGCGTCGAACGTGCCGGCCGGGACGGTCACGTTCTCTCGGCCGAGCCAGGCCGCGTCGATCGTCACAGGCATGGCGTGAAGCCCCTGATCGCCATTGGGCGAGATCGAATTGGTCACGCCCTGCACCGGCAGGAATTCGCCGTGGCGCGAGGCCCCCCGGCACGGCGCGACGAGGGCGTCGCCCACTAGCGGGTGAAGGCCGAGATAGGACGCCGGGCCGTTAGAGGGCCACGTCTGGGAGAGGCGCCCAAGCGCATTGGTGCGCGCTTCGCAGTGGACGGCCGTGTCATCGCAAAGGAACAGGGCAGTCCCGGTTACCGTGCCATGGGTGGTGACCCGGCAGAAGGCGTCCAGCGGTCGCAAGCCACTGTCGAGGAAATAAGTGACGTCGCGGGTGAGGCCGACGTCGTCCATTTCGCAGTACGCCCGCAGGGTCACCGCATCGGTGCCGGCATGCGCGATACGCTCGAACCATTCGCGTCCTGTCTCCACGCCTTCGCGCAAGTAGGAGATCCGGCCCTTTATCCGGCGAACCATCGAAAACTCCTCGTTCAACCTGGAACGTGTTCTGCGCAGCAGGATATGCCGGACTCAAGCCATGAGTGAGCCTGCTCTCCACCTGTCGGCCATGCGCGTTGCCCAGGCTGTGTCGGCGAACTTGTCCGCGTCAGACCGGGAGGAGCCAGCAAAAGAGGATTTTTCGGTTATGCAGGATCATCCCGGTTCCGCCCTCATCCGGGCAACCTTGTTCGTCCGTGATCTTGACCGCGCGACCCGGTTCTACCGTGCGATCGGCCTGACGGAGACCTATTTCGAGGGACGGCTCGATCATCCTTCGGCGATGGCAATCCTTGGCTTCGACGATCCGCGCCCTTTCGACATTCGCATCGTCAAGCGTCCGGGACCGAACTTCGGGATGATCGGCCTGTTCCAACTCGCGGACGGTATCGCGGCCGAAGAAGTGCCGCTTGCGAGCGGTCCGGCGCGAATCGGCGAGGTGGCACTGGTATTCTACGTCGCCAACATTGCCGCGACAGTGAGCGAACTGCGGCACCTGGGCGCGATCTGGGCGCCGGAGCCGAGTCTTTTCACGATGGAACACCGCGCGCAGCTTGAAGTCTGCATTCGCGATTGTGACGGGGTCTTCGTCAATCTTGTCGAGACCGACCCGGCCGAGCAGGAACGCACCGGTCCCGAACTGCCTCCACGTTGAGCGTTTTCGGACAGGACTATCCGCCTGATGGGCATCCCTGCCGATCCGTCGCGAAGGCTCGTGGCCGTCTGTATCGATGAAGCGTTCGCCGATCCGGCCGATTCCGGCTTCTTGCCCTGGGACCGGCCGATGACGAAGAGGAGCAGGCACGCATGGTGATCGACAGGCGCAAGTTCACGCTGGGTGCGGCGGTGTTCGGTTTGGGAGCGATGGCATCCGGCCTGCCGCTGGGGGCCGCCGCGAAGCCGGCGAGCGGGAAGGTCGGTGCGGCACGGGCCGGTGAACCAGACGTGCTGATCCTGGGCGCCGGCATTTCCGGGCTCCAGGCGGCGTGGCTGCTGGAGGAACAGGGCCTCAAGGTGACCGTCATCGAAGGCCGCAATCGCGTCGGCGGGCGGATCATGACGCTGTTGGATCAGCCCGGCTATCCCGAGATGGGCTTCAATTCGATGGGCGAGGGCTACGGCCGAGGTCTCGATATCGCAACGCGCGCGGGTGTCGCCATGCAGGAAGTGGGCGCGCGCTATCGGATCGGCCCGCCGAGCCTGCTCTTTATCGGCGATACCGCGCTCACCCGTGAGGAATGGGCGAAGTTTCCCGGTAATCCTTTCCCCGAGGCTTTGAAGTCGGTGCTTCCCAGCGAACTGGTGCCGATGCTGGTCGCACAGAAAACCCGGCTGGCGGACTGGAACTCGTGGCATGACCCGGTCAATGCGAAGCTCGACATTTCGCTCCACGAGTTTCTGCGTCAGCAGGGACTGTCGGATCAAGCGATCCACCTCGCTTACGATATCGCGCCCTATTACGGCATGAACGCCTACGACGTCTCGGCGCTGCTCAGCGAGTACAACGACGGTTTCGTAAAGGCCCAGATCGCTGCGGGGCCGAAGTCATTTGCGGTCAAGGGCGGCAACCTGCTGATGCCGATGGCACTGGCCAAGCAGATGAAAGGCGACCTGTTGCTCGGCCGCGAGATCGTGGCGATCCGGCAGGACAGCGGCAAGGTGACCGTCCACTGCGCCGATGGTTCTGCGTTCTCGGCGCCCAAGGTGATCTGCTCGCTGCCGTTCTCGGCCCTGCGCAACGTAACCGTCGAGCCCGGCCTGTCAGGCATTCAAGCGCAGGCGGTGGCGCAGCTTGGCTATCAGCCTATCTCGATGGTCTTTGTTACGGCGGAAAGCCCGTTCTGGGAACAGGACGGGCTCTCACCGGGCATGTGGACCGATGGTGTGCTTGGCAACGTCATCCCCCAGCGTTACGGCGAAGATTCACAGCAAGTCACTGGCTTCATCGTCCAGGCGCGCGCCAACCTTGCCAATTATTGGGACCGCATGGGCGCCGAGGCTGTCAAAGCGATGGTAGTCGCCCGGATCGAGACACTGAGGCCCGCCGCAAAGGGAAAGCTCGCTGCGCATTCGTATTTCAGCTGGTCGCAGGAAAAGTTCAACATAGGCGATTTTTCCTACATCGCGCCGGGGCAGGTCGGCTGGATGGACCAGATGGCAAAACCGGCCGGCAACCTGTTCTTCTGCGGGGAACACACGGCGACCGGCGCGCGCGGCCTGGAAGGGGCCTTGGAATCGTCCGAGCGTGTCGCTCTTGAAGTCCTTGGTATGTGAATGCCATGAAGTGCCGTCCCTGGTTTAACCGAACCCGACATGTGATTGATCGCAAGTCGGAGATTCGCGGCGCGGGGGTGGGGATGGATGCCTGGACTATGGTTCGGGTCCTGTAACAAGTCGCAAGCGAGAATTGCCCCATGGAATATGATTACGTTCCCCTCCCGCAGCGCCAGCCTCTCAAGTGGCCGAACGGCGCGAGGGTCGCTCTGATCCTGACATTCAACCTGGAAACCTGGGATCTCACCAAGGATACCGACAAGCCCTATTACGCAGGCGGCCCTGCGATCCTGCCTGACGTTCTGCCAGGCAATACGCCGGATTTCCCGAACTTCACCTGGCGTGAATACGGCCAACGCGTCGGCATCTGGCGCCTGTTCGACCTGTTCGACGAATTGGGCGTACCGGCAAGCTGCACGACCAATGCCGTGACTTTCGAGCGACGCAAGGCGATGACCGATGCCGTGCTCGAACGCGGCTGGGAACTGCTGACCCACAACTGGGAGCAGGGTGAACTGCTGACCAACTTCGCGCATCACCCCGAAAAGGAGCGCGACATCGTCCTGCGCAGCCTTGAACAGTTCGAGAAGTACACCGGGCGCAAGTCGAAGGGCTGGCTTTCCTCGAGCCTGCGCGGCACGATGCAGACTGCCGACATTCTCGCCGAGCAAGGCTGCACGTTCTACTGCGACATCATGAACGACGACCAGCCGTTCCTGCTGCGCACGCCTAACGGCCCTATCGTCTCGGTCCCCTATTCGAACGAGATCAACGACTTCACCTTCATCACCCGCAAGAACTTCACCACCGACCAGTTCCGCGATGCGCTGATCGAAGAACTCGACGTGCTCTATGCCGAGGGGGCCAAGACCGGGCGGATCATGAACGTGGGCCTGCACCCGCACGTCTCGGGGCGCGCCCATAGGGTGCGCGCACTGCGCGAGTTCATCGAGCACGCCAAGTCGCTCCCGGACGTCTGGTGGGCCACCCGCGAGGAGATTGCCGAGTGGTATCTCCAGAACCATGAGAGCCACATTCCCGGCCAGCTCGAGCCCAAAGGCTGATCGTGGTGCGCCGGGAAACCACTAGGCCCGAGACGATCGTCGTTGTGGGCGGCGGAATAGCGGGCATGACCGCGGCCGCCGCGCTCGCGCAGGAGGGCTTCAAGGTCACCCTGCTCGAAAGCGCGCGCGAATTCGGCGAGATCGGGGCGGGCGTTACGCTTTCCCCGAATGCCATGAAAGGCCTCGATTTCATTGGCGTTTGCGAGGAAGCCGCGAGCGCCGGCGTGGAGCCCAGCCGCCAGCGCATTCAGCATTGGCAGGACGGGCGCACCATCGTCGCAAAGGACCGCTCGGACCAGCGTGACAAGTACGGCGCGCCTTACGTGACGATCCACCGCGCCGACCTACATGAGGTGCTCCTCGGTGCCGCGCGGCGCGCCGGCGTGGACTTGCGCACCAGAGCGGGCGTGGTTTCCAGCGAGGGCAACACCGTGACGCTGGTCGATGGTTCCACGGTCACGGGCGACCTCATCGTCGGCGCCGACGGTGTGAAATCGGTGATCCGCGAGCGGTTCGAGACCACGCCGCCGCACTTCACCGGCCACATCGCCTGGCGCTGCCTGGTGCCGGTGACGCCGGAATTACAGGACCTTTCCGACTTTCCCGGCATTGTCATCGGGCCCGGCGCGATGATCACGCGCTACAACATCCGCGGTTCGACAGCGATGAACCTGGTGTTTTTCTTGCGTCAGGACGGCTGGAACGAGGAGGGCTGGACCACGCCCGCCGATCCCGAGGAAGTCCGCAAGGCCTATGAAGGGTGGTGCGACGATGCCCAGAAGCTCATCGCGGCTGCATGCGAGCAGCCGATGTACAAGTGGGCGATCAATGCCCGCACCGCGCTGCCCGGCTGGATCATCGACGACAACGTGACCCTGATCGGCGACGCCGCCCATGCGATGACTCCGTTTCTTGGCCACGGTGCGGCCTGCGGCATCGAGGACGGCATCGTTCTCGCCCGCGCGCTGGCGGCGTCGGAGAGCATCGGCGAGGGCCTGAAGCGTTACGAAGCCGCGCGCCATGAACGCGCGACTTTCATCCAGTCCGAAAGCAATGCCAACGCCGACCGGATGCAGGGCCAGAACACCGACTTCTTCGGCCTCGAAGGTACCAAGGACGAGGAATCGCTTGGTCTGTTCAACTACGATTGCAGGACGGTTCCGGTATGAGCGCACTTCGTTTCGATGGTCATGCCATTGCGCCCGAGACCGAGGCTTTCCTTGCTGCCACCCACCAGCTTCTGATCGGCGGCGAATGGGTAGAGGGCAGCGGAGAATTGGTCAGCCGCGACCCGGCGACGGGCCTCGAACTCACCCGCGTCCAGACTGGCGGCGCGGCGGAAGTCGACATTGCGGTGGCCGCGGCGCGCCGTGCCTTCGAAGGGCCGTGGGGTCGCATGACGGTGGCCGAGCGTACAGCGCTCATGCACCGTTTGGCACGGATCATGGAGCAGAATGCCACGCTGCTTACCCAACTCGACATTCTCGACAACGGGATGCCGGGCTTCATCGCCGGGTTGACCACGTCGAACTGCGTCGAGATGGTCGACTACTATGCCGGCGCGATCATGCGGATCGAGGGCACCACCACGGCCCCCCCACGGCACATTGCCGCCGAGACTGAGGCGCTGACCTATACCTTACGCGAGCCGGTGGGCGTGGTCGGCCAGATCGTGCCGTGGAACGTGCCGCTCTCGACCGCAATCCTCAAGCTCGCGCCGGCGCTGGCGGCGGGATGCACGGTCGTGGTCAAGCCTTCGGAAGAAACACCGCTTTCGGTGCTGGCGCTGGGGCAGATGGTGCTCGACGCCGGCTTCCCGGCAGGCGTGGTGAATATCGTCAATGGTCTGGGCAGCGATGCCGGGGCGGCGATCGCAGCACATCCGGGGATCGACAAGGTGTCCTTTACCGGCTCGACGGCGACCGGTCGCCGGATCGTCTCGGCAGCGCTGGGCAATCTCAAGAAAGTAAGCCTGGAACTGGGCGGCAAGAGCCCCGTCCTGATCATGCCGGACGCGGACCTTACGCTGGCGGTGCCGGGCACGGCAATGGCCACGTTTTTCCTTCAGGGCCAGAACTGCATGGCCGGCACCCGGATATTCGCCCATGCCGATGTGCATGACGAACTGGTGGCGGGGCTCAAGGCTTTCGCGGAATCGATGACACTCGGTCACGGGCTCGATCCCGCGACCATGCAGGGTCCGATGATTTCGGATGCTCATACCGCCAAGGTCATGAGTTATATCGAAGGCGCCGAAGCGGCCGGGGCAAACCTGGTGACGGGGGGCGAGAGGCTGGACCGTCCGGGCAACTTCGTGCGCCCGACGATCTATACCGATTGCCGGCCCGAGATGGCGCTGGTGAAGGAGGAGATCTTTGGTCCGGTCATGGCGGTGATGAAAGTCGAGACGAGCGATCTCGACGAACTGGCAGCCATGGCCAACGATACGCCTTACGGCCTTTCGGGTTCGGTCTGGACGAGGGATATCTCGACGGCGCATCGGCTGGTCCGGCGTATCCGCTCGGGCCATGTCTCGATCAACTGCCACGGCGCGGTGGGGACGAACATTCCCTTCGGCGGCTATGGCCAGTCGGGGTGGGGGCGCGAGTTCGGAAAGGAAGGACTAGACGGCTACCTCGAGACCAAGGCGGTTACCGCCCGGCTCTGAAACTGGCTTATGTTCGTGGTGGGTACGACCTTTAACAGGAGGTCCGCCGGACCTCCCGTTTTATGTTCAGGCCTCGGTCTTTTCAGGCATGTCCCATTGGCACGGGGTTCGACAGATCGTGGCTGATCGCCGCAGCGGTGCCCTTGAGATCGTCGAGATAGAGTTCGAGTGCCTGCGACAGACGCATGGCGGCCACGAAGAACACCATGGTCATCGCCGCTTCGAAATGCCCGTTGCGGAAGATCGGCACCGAGACCGAGGAAGTCTTGCCCGGCGTCAGGTTGAAGTGATTGCGGCCCTGAACGGCGTAGCCTTCGGCGCGGATGCGGTCGACGTCCAGGCTGACTTCGGCAGTGGCGAGGTAGTTGAGATCGATGTCCTGGGAAACGCGCATGAAACGCAGGATCATCTCGCGCTCGTCATCGGGTGCATAGGCCATCGACACTTTGCCTGAGGCGCTGTCGAGGATCGGCAGAGTGAATCCGGGATAATAGTGCTCGAAGGTCAGCGACGAGTTGGAGTGGGTGGAGTCTCGTAGCATCATCTCGCGGCCGACGCGGATGGCGATGGAGACCGGCCAACCGACCCGCTTGGTCAGGCCAACGATGTGCGGCCGGGCGAGCCGGACGAGCTCGTCGTCATGCTGGAATCCCGTTGCCAGTGTCTGGACCATCGCAGTCGCGCGGTAGCGCTTGCGCGCGGGTTCCTGTTCGATCAGCCCTTCGTATAGCAGAGTTTGAACGATGCGGCACGCGGTCGGATAAGGCACTTCGGAAGCCTTGGCGATTTCCATCATGGAGAGCGAGCCATGCCGGTTGATCGCCTTAAGCGCTGCGATGGACCGCGTGATAGAGCGAATTGGAACCCCTTTTTCCATTGTCAGACCCCGTCCGTTTTTGTGTTATCGGAAGAGTGACAAGAGAATGACGCTTGCTCGAAATAATCAAGGTTATATCCGCCTGTCGGATATTTTTGCCGACAGGCGGGAGTCGCGAGCGATCAAAGTTTTCACCTCGCGCCATTTCTTTTGATCGTTGTGCGAAAAATCTGCCGCTGATGCTGCTGCCTTGTTGGCTAACGGCGAATCAGTGTCCGGCCGTCACCACCCTGGCACGATGACCTGGCGGATCGCTTCGCCGGACGCGAGCTTGTCCATGGCCTCGTTGATCTCCTCGAGCGGGCCTACCGAGGTCAGAAGTTTTTCCACCGGCAAGCGTCCCGCGCGCCAGAGCTTGATATAGCGGGGAATGTCGCGGGCGGGGATGGAGGAGCCCAGGTAGCTGCCCATCAGTGTCTTGCCGTCCGCCACCAGTGAAAGCGCATTTATCGCAAGGTCTTCGGAAGGGTTGGGAAGGCCTACCGTCACGACCCTCCCGCCGCGCCGGGCTGACCGATAAGCATGGGCGAGCACGGCCGCCTTGCCCACCGTTTCCACCACGACGTCGCTGCCCATGGCCGCCTCGTCCTCGCCGGGTGGCGAGGCTGTTGCGGCGCCAAGTTCCAGCGCCAGTGCCCGCTTTGCGGGGGAGGGGTCGACAGCATGGACCGGCTGCGCGCCGGCCGCCAGGGCACCGAGCAGGGCCGAAAGGCCGACGCCGCCAAGGCCGATGACGGTCACGCTCTCGCCCGGCTGAACTTTTGCCGTGTTCATCACCGCGCCTACACCGGTCAGAACGGCGCAGCCGAACAGGGCGGCGGTCTCGGAAGGGATGTCGGCGTCGACCTTTACCAGCGAGCGCCGGTCAACGACGGCCTGCGTCGCGAAGGCGGAGACACCGAGATGGTGGTGCACCGTCCCTGCTTCGCAGGAGAGCCGGCTGCCGCCGCGTATCAATTCGCCCTTGCCGTTGGCGGCGGCGCCTTTCGCGCAGAGATAGCCCTCGCCCGAAAGGCATTGCACGCATTGTCCACAGCTCGGCAGGAACACGAGCACCACACGGTCCCCCACCGCGAGGTCCGGCTCGTCTGGATCGCCGAGTGCCAGGACGGTTGCCGCCGCTTCGTGCCCCAGTGCCATCGGCATCGGCCGGGGCCGATCGCCGTTGATGACCGAGAGGTCCGAGTGGCATATCCCGGCCGCGTCGATCCGCACCAGGACTTCGCCCGGCAGCGGATCGTCGAGATCGAGCGGGCGGATCGCCAGCGGCTCGTTCTCGGCATAGGGGCGAGGATGGTCCCCGGAGCGGGAAAGGACGGCGGCGGCGATCCGGCGCTTCATCGCTTATTGCACCTGAGAGGGAGCAGGCGCCCACTGCTTTTCGAAATCCCAGACTTCGTCGAAGCCGATCAGCGAGCAGAACTCCTTGAAGTTGAAGATGCCCTCAGGCTCACCGATGCCATGGTCCTTTAAGTCGCGCAGGCACTTCTCGATGGCTGTGGCGGCAACGAGGCTAGTGAGCGAGGGGTAGATGGCATAGGCATAGCCGATCTCTTCCAGCACCGGAGCGAGCGGTATCGGGGTCGATCCGCCGTTCGCCATATTGGCCATCAACGGCTTGTCGAAGGCCGCACAGGCCCTGGCCATCTCCTCTTCGCTTTCCAGTGCTTCGGGGAAGAGGACGTGCGCGCCAGCCTTGTCGTAGGCCTCGAGGCGGCGCATCACGCTGTCGAGTCCTTCGCTCTGGCGCGCATCAGTGCGGGCGATGACGAGGAAGTCCTCGCTCTCGCGGGCGGCGACCGCCACCTTGATCTTCTCGACCATGTCCTCGACCGGGATCACCCGGCGGAACGGCGTGTGACCGCACTTTTTGGGAAATTCCTGGTCTTCAAGCTGGATTGCGGTGACGCCGGCGGCCTCATAGCCCTTCACGGTGTGATGGACGTTGAGCAGCCCGCCGTAGCCGGTATCGCCATCGGCAATGACCGCTGCATCGCTGGTGCGCACCAGCGTTTCCATGCGGTTCTTCATTTCGGTATAGGTGGTGATGCCGGCGTCCGGCAGGCCCCAGGCCGAGGCAGTAAGCCAGTAGCCGGTGCCGTAGACAAGGTCGAAGCCGACCTTGTTGGCGATCACCGCGGTGATCATGTCCTGGATGCCGGGTATGACGAAGAACTTGCCGCTCTCCAGCTTCTGGCGGAAAATCGGATTGGCCATGTGGTTCTCTCCTGCGTTCTGTTTATTCGGCGGCTTCGGCGAGCGCTTCGGCGGGCATATGCGCCCATTGCGGCGGGGTGGGCGCGGGCAGGCCGGTTTCGGCAAGGCAGTTGGCGCGCAGTGTCTCGATGTCGGGGCCGAAGTTGAACACGCCAATTTCTCCGCGGGCCTTGCGCATTTCGGCGCGCATGGCCTGTGTGGCGGCTTCGTCGACTGCCCCGTCTACCAGCACCACGCCGTAGTCCTTCGCGCCTTGCACGGTGACGAGGCCCTGCTTCAGTTCCTTGGCCAGCAGTGCAGGATCGCGGTCGAGCGGATCGCCCCAGCCGCCGCCGCCCCAAGTGATGAACTGAAGCTCGTCACCCGCCTCGACCGGATAGTCTTCCAGCTTGTTGCCGACCACGATCTGCGTGCCGTCCGCCTTGGTGAGAATCTTGCGCGCCCGCTTGCCTGGAAGGCCGCCGTTGACGCCCCAGGGCGGCACGAACCAGCGGTCGTCATGGATGGCGATCACGCCCGCTTCGAGGAAGCGGTAGACCATGTTGATGCCGTTGCCGCCGCGATGCAGTCCGGCGCCGCCCGAATCCGCTACCGTTTCGTACTTGACGATCTCCAGCGGGAAATAGCGTTCCAGGAACTCGTTAGGGACGTTGGTGAAGCCGGGGAAGAGCGAATGTCCGTCCGGTCCATCGCCGAGCGGGCGGCCGGGGATGCCGCCAAAGCCAATCTGGAAGAGCTGGAACCACTTACCGGCTTTGTCATGGCCGGCATAGAACAGGTGCGGGCTCGACGAGAAGCCGGCGGCGTTCAGGAACTCCGGTGTCTTCTGGCCGAGCAGGCCGCCCAGGATGTCGAACAGACGGCCCAGCACGTGGGTGCGGCCCGAAAGCGCGGCCGGGAACTTCGGCTTGAGCAGCGAGCCTTCCGGGATGCGCACGTCGATCAGGTCGTAATACCCGTCATTGAAGAGGATCTGGGGATCGAAGATCATGATCATGTAGATGCCGAAGAACATGCGCATCATGTTCTCGTTCAGCAGCATGTTGATCGAGGCTTTGGACTGCGGATCGGTGCCGTCGAAATCGAGCACGACGCGGCCGTTTTCGCGCCACATGGTGCACTTGATTCGGTACGGGCCATAGCCCATGCCATCGTCGCAGATGTAGTCCTCGAACGTGACCTTTTCCTCGCCGATGGAGGTTTCGATCAGGTGCTTCATCGCGCGGTGGTTGCGTTCGAGAAGCATGTCGGTGGCAGAGACGAACACATCGTCGCCGAAACGCTCGACCATCTCCACCACGCGGTGTGCAGCAACGCGGCACGAGGCGATCAGGGCGTTGAGGTCCGCCTTGCACCAGTCCGGCGTGCGGGACTGATGCATGACGAGCTTGATCAGGTCCTCGTTGTACTCACCGCGCTTCCAGATCTTGACGGGCGGGATGCGTACGCCTTCCTGGAAGATTTCGGTGGCGTGGATCGGCATCGAGCCGGGGACCATGCCGCCGATGTCGCTCTGGTGACCGAACATCGAGGTATAGGCGATCAGACGTCCGTCCTTGAACACCGGCAGCAGCACCAGCCAGTCGTTGGAATGGCTGATGGCGCCGCCCACCGAATAGGGGTCTGACAGGAAGATCAGGTCGCCGTCCTCGACGGTGCCGTCGAAGCCTTCGAGGAACGGGCCGATATAGCTGCCGAACTGCCCGACGATCATGCGGCCCTGGTGGTCGGCGATCAGCGGGAAGGCGTCTCCCTGTTCGCGGATGCCCGGCGACATGGCGGTGCGCACGAGCGTAGCGTCCATCTCGATGCGGGCATTGCGCAGGGCGTTCTCGATGATGTCGAGCGTTACCGGATCGACGGGTACAGTCTGGAACGGGGCCTCGATGGCCTGGATGATACGTGCGGACATGTTGGTTTCCCCCTCAGGCGAGGTTGATGAGGATGTTGCCGGCGTGATCGACGGTGCCGACGCAGTCGGCCTCGATCAGCGTGGTCGAGTCCATCTCGGTGACCACGGCGGGTCCGGGGATCACGTCTCCGGCGCGCAGTTTCGCGCGGTCGTAGATGACGGCGGCCTGCATTTCGGTACCGGTCCACAATTCGTGGTCGCGGATCTTGGCGCGGATCGGATCGCCGTCGCCTTGCTCCAGCGGCGGCGAGGGCAGTTCGAGCGCCGGGCCCATGGCAACGGCGCGCAAGTTCACCAGTTCATGGGCGCTATCCATGTTGAAAGTGAATAGGCGCAAGTGCTCGGCATCGAAACGGGCCGTGACGCCGGCAAGACCGTCGACCTTGAGCGTTTCCGGGTCGATCGAGAGCGGCACTTCGAAGGCCTGGCCTTCATAGCGCACGTCGAGTTCGAACTGGCTGGTGATGTCCGCATCGGCGATGCCTTCGGCGGCGAGTTCCGCGCGGGTCTGGGCAGCCATTTCGTCCAGCAGGGCAAGCACATCGCCCTCACTGGTGTCCGCCACGCGCTGCGAGAACGAACGCGCCGTCTCGGTGCGCATGCGGGTGGTGGCGTCCCCGAGTGCGCAGAGCACGCCCGGCGAAACCGGCGAGACCGCAGGCCACGATCCCATGAGTCGCGCGACCGCGTTGACGTGGAGCGGCCCGGCGCCGCCGAAACCCATCACCGCGAAATCGCGCGGATCGTAGCCCTGCTGCACTGAAATCATGCGCAGCGCGCCGAACATGTTCTCGTTGACGATGTCAATGATGCCACGCGCGGCTTCCATCAGGCCGATGCCGAGCGCGTCGGCAATGGTCTGGACCGCCGCCTTGGCGCCTTCGCGGTCGAGCTTGAAGGTGCCGCCGAGGAGGTTCTCCGGCAGGTAGCCGAGCACGACATTGGCGTCGGTGACGGTGGGCAGAGTGCCGCCCTTGCCGTAAGCGACGGGGCCCGGCACGGCGCCTGCCGACTGCGGGCCGACGCGCAGGGCCTTGGTCAGTTCGGGCACGTAGGCGATCGAACCGCCGCCCGCGCCGACCGTCTTCACGTCCAGCGCCGAGGCGCGGACCGAGAGGTGGCCGACTTCGGTGGTGCGCTGGCGGCGAGCTTCGAGATTCTCGATCAGCGCAACGTCCGTGGATGTGCCACCGACGTCTAGCGTCAGGATGTTCTTGATGCCGGCATTGCGACCGACCCAGATCGCCCCGGTCACACCGCCGGCCGGACCCGACATCAGCAGCGAGACGGGGTGTTCTTCCGACTTTTCGGAACTCATGAGCCCCCCATCGGAGCGCAGCAGTGAGAGCGAACCCGCCATGCCGGCGCCGCGCAGGGAAGCGCGCAAGTTGCGGACGTACTTGCCCACGACCGGGCGTACCGCCGCATTGGCGACCGTGGTGAGGGTGCGTTCGTATTCCTGCATTTCGGGCAGGACCAGATGGCTGAGGGAGATCGGCACTTCAGGCATGATCTCTGCGGCAAGCTCGGCCACGCGGAGTTCGTGGCCGCCGTTGAGATAGGCGTTGATGAGCGCGACGGTCAGCGCCTCGACACCCGCGTCCTTGAGTGCTTCGAGTGCGGCGCGGATCTCGCCCTCGTCGATGGCGGCGGTTTCCTCGCCGCGGGCGTTCATGCGGCCCTTGATCTCGAACGTGTCTTCCAGCGCGGCCAGCGGCTCGGGCTTGGGCCAGACGATCCAGCCGGCCAGGCCGCCGGGAACGAAGGAACGCGCGATCTGCATGACCTGCCGGTAACCGTCGGTGGTGATGAGGCCGACGCGCGCGCCTTTGCCTTCGAGCACGGCATTGGTGGCGACCGTGGTGCCGTGGAGGAAGAACTCGACGTCGGACGGTGCGATGCCACCCTTCTCGCAGACTGCGGTGACCCCGTTGAGGATGCCTTCGGAACTGTCATGCGGGGTCGAGGGCGTCTTGTGACGCCAGAACTCGCCGTTGTCCTGGTTGAAAAGAAGCAGATCGGTGAACGTCCCTCCGACGTCCACACCCAGGCGATAGGTCATGCTGTCCCCGATCGTTGGTGCGCGGCGGGAGTCGCCGCTGGTTCTGTCTCCGTGCCTATCGGAGCGAGGGCCCATGGCTGTGGTTTCGGACAGAGTTATCCGCCAAGCGAATTTTTGGGGTGGCGAGGGGCCGCCGCGCCGTCCACCACATTAAGAAAGGTCGCAACAAAGGAGACAACCATGCCACTCGACTTCAGCACGCTTCGCCCCGGCACGAAGGAGTTCCTCGCACGACGCGCGAGCGGGCAGGGGCTGCTGATCGGCGGAGAGTGGGGCGCGGCTGCGGAGGGCGGTACATTCGCCACGCTCGATCCGGCGACCAGTAGTGAGCTGGGGCAAGTCGCCCGCGCGGGCGCGGCCGACGTCGATGCCGCGGTTTCTGCTGCCCGCGCCGCGCTGGCGGGGTGGAGCGCGACCGTTCCGGTCGAGCGCGCGCGCATTCTCTGGAAAGTAGCAGAACTGATCGAGGCGAATATCGACGATCTGGCGGAGTTGGAAACGCTTGATCAGGGCAAGCCGCTGTTCGTCGGGCGCTGGGCGGAGATCCCCGGCGCCGTAAACCAGTTCCGCTTCTTCGCGGGCCAGGCCATGGCGATCGAGGGCAGCACGCTGGAAAGCTCGATCAACTACCAACCCCAGGGCAAGCAGATGCGCACCTGGACCGTGCGCGAGCCGGTCGGTGTGGTGGCGGCCATCGTGCCGTGGAATTCACCCTTGGTACTAACCGCGATGAAGCTGGCGCCGGCGCTGGCAGCGGGCTGCGCGGTGGTGCTCAAGCCCGCCGAAGACACCTCGCTCACGGCTCTGCGCCTCGCCGAGCTGATGGTGGAGGCAGGCGTTCCCGCGGGCGTCATCAACATCGTCACCGGGCTTGGCGGGGAAACCGGCGCGGCGTTGGCCTCGCATCCCGGAGTGGACAAGATCGCTTTCACCGGATCCACCGCCACGGGCCGCGCGGTGCTCGATGCCGCCAAGACCAATTTCAAGCGCGTCACGTTGGAACTGGGCGGCAAGTCGCCTTCTATCGTCATGCCCGACGCCGACCTGTCTCTGGCGATACCGGGCGTGGCCAATGCGATCTACTTCAACGGCGGCCAGGTGTGCATCGCGGGATCGCGGCTCTATGTTCACCGCTCGGTCCACGACCAGGTGGTCGAAGGCGTGGCGGAGTATGCCAAGGGCTTGAAGCTCGGCCACGGCCTTGCCGCCGATACGCAGATGGGCCCGGTGGTCTCGTTGCGCCATGCCGAGCGGGTTGAAGGTTTCCTCCAGCGCGCGCGGGCCGAGGGGGCAACGATGCTCGCGGGCGGCGAACGCACCGGCGAGGCGGGGACTTTCATCACGCCCACCGTGGTCGTCGACGTAAAGCCTGGCATGGAGATCGTGCGCGAGGAAGTGTTCGGCCCGGTGCTTGTCGCGCAGGCGTTCGACGATGTCGAGGAAGTGATCGCCGCCGCTAACGACAGCGAATACGGCCTTGCCGCCAGCGTCTGGACGGAGGGGCTATCCAATGCCCACCGCATGTCGAGCGCGATCAAGGCGGGCACGGTGTGGATCAACTGCCACGCCATGTACGATGCCACGCTGGCGATCGGCGGCGTCAAGCAGTCGGGCTGGGGCCGCGACAGCGGGCGGCAGGCGCTGGAGAATTACCTCGAATGGAAGACCGTCTGCGCGGTTGTCTGAGCCGAGGTTTTCGTTGTATGGAGGGGGAGGGGCGCGCCGTTAGGCGCGCCCCTTTTCGTTGTGCTGCGGCGCTATCCCCGGCCTGTTGCTCGCCATCCGATCATTCCTCCCCGAACCTCGGATAGTTCGGCGACTTGGCCGATTGCTTCCCACCAATGGGTCCATAGCCGAAACCTGCAACAGGAAATGGAGTCTGCTCGATATGACGGCAGTTGAACGGTGTCAGGTAGCAATCGCGGGGGCGGGGCCGGTCGGAACGGTTCTGGCGACGCTGCTGGCCCAGGCAGGCATCGACGTCGTGGTGCTGGAGGTCGGAAGCGACTGCGCGCAGGACTTGCGCGCCTCGACGTTCCATCCTCCGACGCTGGAAATGCTCGATCAGATCGGAATTACGCCGATGCTGCTGGAAAAGGGACTCAAGGCACCTGTCTATCACTGGCGCGATCGGCATTCGGGCGAAGTGATCGACTTCGATCTTGCCGAAATCGGCGACGTGACGCGCTATCCCTTCCGCATCCAGTGCGAGCAGTATCACCTCTCGCGGGCGCTCGCTTCGGGTCTGGAAAAGCTGGGCAATGCCGATGTGCGCTTCGGCAGCCGGCTGCTGACGTTCGAAGAAGACGCAAGCGGCGTTGACCTCGCCATCGAAACCATGACCGGAATCGATCGCCTGCGCTGTGACTACCTGATCGGTGCCGATGGCGCGAATTCGATCGTGCGCAAATGGCTGGGTGTCGAATTCGACGGATTTACTTATCCCGAACGTTTCCTCTGTCTTTCGACCGCCTTCGACATTGGCCAGCACCTGCCGAACCTGGCCTGGGTCAACTACGTGTCGGATCCCGAGGAGTGGCTGGTGCTGTTGCGGGTGCCCACGCTCTGGCGGGTCCTGGTGCCGACCGACGGTTCGCTTAGCGATGAGGAACTGCGTTCGGACGCGATGAAGGATGCGATCTTCAGCCGCCTCGTCGGCGATGGATCGATGGTGGAGACGCAGCACCGCACGCTTTACCGTGTCCACCAGCGCGTCGCCCAGTCGTTCCGGCAGGGCCGCGTGATGCTGGCGGGGGATGCGGCGCATCTCAACAACCCGCTGGGAGGTTTCGGCATGAACTCGGGCGTGCATGACGCCTTCAACCTGTTCGAGAAGCTCCTGCCGATACTTAACGGCAAGAAGACGGGCGGGGCGGCCGACGAGAACCTGGCGCTCTACGATCGTCAACGCCGTGAAGTGACGCATAGTTTCACGCAGATGCAGACCAAGGAAAACATGGCGATGATCCGCGGCGGGCAGGATGAGGCGCACCAACGCCGCCGCGAGGCCATGCTTGCGATCAAGCAGGACGATACGCGCCGTCGCGCCTACATGCTGCGTCAGGCGATGTACGAGAGCCTGTCGCAGGCGGCGGCGATCGGCTGAAATATATCCCGGCACCGTAATTGGTCCGCAACAGGAGTATTCGCAATGGGAGACGTTCTTGGTTGGCGCAAGCTGCTGGGTGTCATCGCCCCCTCCACCAACACCGTGGTCCAGCCCGACATGGAGCGGATGCGTCCGGAAGGCGTGACCAACCATTTCTCGCGCATCTATGTGGAGGACCCCCTGGCGCTCTCGAACGAGGATTTCATCGCCGGGACCACGGCGATCGCCGAGAACACGCTGGATGCGGTGCGCTCGGTCATGACGTGTCGTCCGGACTACCTCGTGCTCGGCATGTCGGCGATCACCTTCTACGGCGGCGTCGAGGGTAGCCGGAAATGGAAGAAGCAGGTCGAGGATCTGGCCGGCATCGGTGCCTCCACGGGCGCGGAGTCGGTGGCGGCAGCGCTCCATGCCTATGGTGCCAGCTCGGTGAGCTTCGTCTCTCCCTATTACCCGGTTGCCAATGCCGAAGTGCGCAACTTTCTGGAGGAATCGGGCTTCACCGTGAAGCGCGACGTGCCGCTGGAATGCCGGCGCTGGACCGATATCGCCAAGGTCGGTACGGATAGCCTGCGCGAAGTGATTGCTGAGTTGGACGGTGACGACGTCGATGCCATCGTCCAGGTCGGCACCAATCTCTCGATGGTGGACCTGGCTGCCGAATACGAGGCGAAGCTGGGCAAACCGGTGATCGCGATCAACACCGCGACGTACTGGCACGCGCTGCGCGCGCAGGGTATCACGGACAAGATCGAGGGCATGGGACGACTGCTCGCCGAGTTTTGATTTTCACACATTGGGCTGGACGAAAAAAAGAGGGGCGGATCGCAGGATCCGCCCCTCTTTTCCAAGGAGCGAGCGAAGCGGGGCGTTCAATCCGCGCCGACCGCGCCTTGTGCGACAAGGGTGTCGATCCGCTCCGACGGATAGCCCAGGGCCGCCAGCACCGCGCGGCTGTCGGCACCGGGGGTGGGAAGCCTGACCGGGGCGCCGGGGCGAAGGCCGCCCATCTGAAGCGGTATTGTCGGCAGGCGGGTTTGCTCGCCGGTGTCGAGCACGACCGGTTCCAGCCCGCCTTCGGCAAGCTGAGGATCGTCGAACATGTCCTCCGGCCGGGCGATCGGCGCGAACGGCAGGCCGGTGCCTTCCAGCTTCGCCACGATCTCGTCCCGCGTCATTGAGGCGATGAGTTGGCGGACTTGCGGCAGGATGCGGTCGCGGGCGAGGACGCGCTGGTTGTTGGAGCGCAGGCTCTCGTCGGCCCACAGCTCGTGCAGTTCGAACAACGCGCAGAACTTCTCCCAGAGCACGTCGCTAACCACGCCGATGAAGACGGGCTCGTCGCGGGTCTCGAACACGTCGTAGATCGCCCAGGCCGAGATGCGCGCGGGCATCGGCGCGGCGGCCTTCCCGGTGACGGCGAACTGCGCCATGTGCTGGCCAACGAGGTAGATCGTCGTCTCGAACAGGCTGGCGACGACCTTCTGGCCGCGCCCGGTGCGGTGGCGTTCTTCCAGCGCGGCTAGGATGCCGATCACACCGAACATGCCGCCGGTCACATCGATTACGCTGGAGCCCGCGCGCAATGGGCGTCCCGGCGGGCCGGTCATATAGGCAAGGCCGCCCATCATCTGCGCCACTTCGTCCAGCGCCGTGCGCTGTTCGTAGGGGCCGGGCAGAAAGCCTTTTTCCGAGCAGTAGATC
Organism: Novosphingobium sp. BL-S-21; assembly: GCF_055521655.1. Lineage (NCBI taxonomy): Bacteria > Pseudomonadati > Pseudomonadota > Alphaproteobacteria > Sphingomonadales > Sphingomonadaceae > Novosphingobium > Novosphingobium sp. BL-S-21. The sequence goes on along the minus strand of NZ_JBVFVP010000003.1, from coordinate 626,169 downwards.
AGTCGCGGATTGACCTTCGCCAGTTGTTCGTAGGACAGGCCGAGCCGGTCGAGCGCGCCGGGGCGGAAGTTCTCGATCAGCACATCGGCGCCCTCGGCGAGGTCGCGGGCGACCTGCAGACCTTCCACCGACTTGAGGTCGAGGCAAATCGACTGCTTGCCCCGGTTGTACATTGGGAAATAGCCTGAGCCTGAGCCCAAGAGGCGCCGCGTCTGGTCGCCGCCGATAGGCTCTATGCGCACCACTTCGGCACCGAGCCCGGCGAGGATGTGACCCACGGCGGGGCCCATGACCATATGCGTGAACTCGACGACGCGGATTCCGGCCAAAGGCTGCGGGACCACGGGTTGTGCCACGTTCTCGCTCATCGGGCGATCCTTTCGTTGTAGTCGAGCATCGGCCCGGCATCGGGGGTGAAGCCGTAGAGCGGTTCGCCGGGCAGGGCCGCGACCAGAATCTGGCGTACTTCCAGCAGGCGTTCGAGGTCGATGCCGGTATCGAGCCCCATCGCATTGAGCATGAGCACGAGATCCTCGGTCACGAGATTGCCCGAGGCACCCGGCGCGGCGGGGCAGCCGCCGAGTCCGCCAAGCGAGGCATCGAGCGTGGTGATGCCCTCTTCCAGCCCGGCCAGCGCATTGGCGAGGCCGAGCCCGCGCGTGTTGTGGAGGTGGAGCGTGGTCAGCATGTCGGCGCCGACCGCCTCCTTGACCTTACGGACGAGCCGTTTGACCTGTGCGGGATCAGCATAGCCGGTGGTGTCGGAAAGGCTGAACTCCTGCGCGCCCGCTTCGGCGGCCGCAAGGGCGAGACGCACCACGGTATCCTCAGGCACCGCGCCCTCGATGGTGCATCCGAATGCTGTGGCAAGGCCGACGGCGAAGTGCACGCCCGCCGCCTTGGCGATCCCGGCGGCTTCCGTGATTTCCGCCAGCATCGCCGGATGGTCCTTGCGCACGTTGCGGATCGAATGGGTCTCGCTCATCGAAAGGGGGATCGACATGGCGTGGACGCCGGCATTGACGGCGCGCTGCGCGCCCTTGGCATTGGGCACGAGGGCGACGACATTGAGTCCCTCTATCCCGCGCGCGAAGCGGACCAGTTCGGCAGTGTCGGCCATCTGCGGCAGGAGGTTAGGCGGCACGAAGCTGCCCACCTCGATCTCGCGCACCCCGGCGGCGGCTTCAGCGGTAATCCAGGCCTTCTTGGCCTCCAGCGGCATCATCGCCTTGATCGACTGCAACCCGTCGCGCGGGCCGACTTCGGAAACGAGGATCTGCGTCATTGTGTCTTTCCGAGGTAGACCCAGGGCCTTGCTGACCGGTCGGAGGAGGTCCAGTCCTCGATCTGCGGCAGGGCCTTGAGCGTGAGGTCAATGGCGTCGAGCCCTTCGAGCAGCATCTCTCGCGGCTCGGGCTCCATTTCGAAGCGGTAGAGAGCATCGCCGCAGCGCACGTCCTGTGCGGCGAGGTCCACCGTTACGACCTGCCACGCCAGCGCGGCCACGACCTGCGGCGGCAAGGCGATCGGCAGCACGCCATTGCGGATGCAATTGGCGCGGAAGATCGGCGCGAAGCTCTCGGCGATCACGCAGCGGATGCCATATTCGGCGAGCGCCCAAACGGCGTGTTCGCGGCTCGATCCGCAGCCGAAGTTGGCTCCGCCTAGCAGGATCCGGGCGCCCTGCGCTTCGGGACGATTGAGCGGAAATTCCGGATCGGGCGTGCGCGCGGCGGCGTCCAGATAGCGCCAAGGAGCGAACAGCCCGTCTGCCAGCCCGGTTCGCCCGGTCGTCTTCATCTCGCGGCTCGGGATGATCGCGTCGGTATCAACATTGTCGCGCAGCAGCGCCGCTGCGCGCGAGATGAGGACAGTGAAAGGGGTCACTTCGCGATCTCCCGAGGATCGGCGATCGCGCCGGCGATCGCACTGGCGATTACGGTTTCGGGGCTCGCGAGATGCGTGCGGATGCCCGGGCCCTGCCGTCCCTCAAAGTTGCGATTGGTGCTGCTGATCGTTCGGCTGCCCTCGGGAAAGCGCTCGCCGCCGGCAAAGAAGCATAAGGAACAGCCGCTCTCGCGCCATTCGAACCCCGCCGCCGTGAATACCGCGTCGAGCCCCTCGGCCTCGGCGGCGCGCTTAACCGCCGAGCTGCCGGGCACGACCATGGCCTTGCGGATCGACGGCGCGACATGGCGCCCTTTGACCATCGCGGCGGCGCGGCGCAGGTCCGAGAGGCGGGCATTGGTACAGGACCCTATGAAGGCCACGTCGATGGGCGTGCCCAACAGGCGGGCGCCGGCATCTAGGCCGATATAGTCGTGCGCGCGCGTCGGTCCTTGCGGTACGCTGCCGCCGATCGGCATCGCATGTTCGGGACTCGTGCCCCAGCTCACCATCGGCGAAAGCGCCGAGGCGTCGATGACGATCTCGCGGTCGAAGCGGGCGCCTTCGTCGGTGCGCAGCTCATGCCAGTAAGGATCTTCGAAACCCTCCGGCGCATAGCGGCGGTCTGCGAGATATTCGAAAGTCTTCGCGTCCGGTGCGACGATACCGGTCATGGCCGCGAATTCGGTGGCCATGTTGCACAAGGTCATCCGCGCCTCGATATCGAGCGCGCGCACTGCCTCGCCCGCAAACTCCACGACATGGCCCGCGCCGCCGCCCGCGCCGTGAGCGGCGATCAGCGCCAGCGCCATGTCCTTGGCGGTAACGCCGGGCGACAGGGTGCCGGTATAAGAGACGCGCATCGTTGCGGGACGGTCCATCCGCAGAACGCCGGTGGCCATGGCATGTTCGGCCTCGCTCGACCCGATCCCCCACGCCCACGCTCCCAGCGCGCCTTGCGTGCAGGTATGGCTGTCGGGCGCGACGAGGGTGACGCCGGGCAGGACGATGCCGAGTTCCGGCGAAATCACATGCGTGATGCCCTGGTCGCGATCGTTCACGTCGAACAGGGTGATCCCGGCGGCCCTTGCAGCCGCGCGGGTCTCGGTAATGAAGGCCGATCCACCTTCCATCAAGGTGCCGTCGCCGCGCCCGGGCCGAGTATCGACGATATGGTCCATCACGGCGAAGACGCGCGCCGGATCGCGCACGGGCCGATTGGCCTGTGCCATCGATTTGAGGGCGGCCGCCCCGGTGCGTTCGTGGAGGAACACGCGGTCGATGGCGATCAGCGAGGCGCCGGTCGCGGTGCCAGCGACGCGGTGCGCCTCCCATATCTTTTCGAAGAGTGTCTTTTCTGTCATCTCTTGTCCTACCCGGGCTAGCGCCAGTTCAGGCGCTCTGCTGGGTGGCAAGATCGACCACGACCTTGCCCATGGAGCCGCCGGAAAGCAGGCGCTCCACGGCTCCGAAAACGCCCTCGATGCCCAAGTTGGGCTGGTCGTCGAAATGCACTCTCAGCCTGCCCTCGGCGTAAAGCGCGAAGAGCCTTTGGCGCGCCTCGGCCCAGTGGTGTGTGAGCAGCCCGTTCATGAAACCGCGCACCGAGGCGCCTTTGTAGTAGATGGCATGGGCGATGCGTGGGCCGGTGACGACCTCGGGGCGGCCTTCCAGGTCAGAGGCCGCGCCGCCGACCACCAGACGGCCGTGGTTGGCGAGATGAGCGAGGAAGGCATCGAAGATCGCTCCGCTCACGGTGTCCACCGCCACGTCGAGCCCGCCGGGATACTCGGCTGCGAGCACTGCAGCGACATCCTCCGACTTGTAGTCGATCACCCGCTCAGCCCCCAGAGAGGCGACGAAATCGCATTTGGCCTTGCCGCCCGCGACGCCGATCACGCGCGCGCTCTTGAGCACGGCCAGCTGGACGAGCAGGTGGCCGAGGCCGCCTGCGGCCGCCGAAATGGCAATGGTCTCGCCCGCTTTCAGTTCGCCGATTTTCTCCAGCGCAACAAGAGCGGAAACGCCGGTGGAGGCCAGTGCCAAGTATTCCCGCGTCGGCGCCGGGGCCTTGGCGAACTGGCTGGCGGCGCCGACATTGGCCTCGCGGTATCCGCCGGTGAAGCGCACGGTAACCGCCGCGTCGCCGGGCAAGAAATCGGTTACGCCCACGCCCACTGCTTCCACGATTCCGATCGCCTCGACGCCGGTGAAGGTGGGCAGGGCGACCTTTACGTAGTCTACCGCGTTGCGGGCGATCTGGGTGTCGAAGATGCCGTTGACGCCGCAATGCAGGTTGCGCACGCGGATCTCGTCCGGGCCGGGCGCGGCAAGCGGCAGTTCCACGATCTCGCTGCCCCCGCGGAACGAAGACGCGACGCGTTCGAGGCGGATGGCGCGGTAGGTTTCGCTCATTGCGCGATCTTTCCCTGCGGGAAGCCAAGCCCGCCCGGATTGAACAGGCCCTTGGGGTCCATTACGTTCTTCACCGCGTCCAGCACGTCGAGGAAGGCGGGATCGCGCGTCTCGCGGTAGGGGTAGGCGCGGCCGATCTGGAAATGGGCAGTGCCGTACTTCTTGCAGATCGCTTTCACCTGCTCGCGCGCTTCCGCGACGAGGGCGGTCGCCTCTGGCGCAGAGCCAAGCTGCTTCAGGCGCTTTAGATGCTCGGGCTCAACCATGGATTTGTGGACCGGGCGATAGCCTTCGGGCCAGAAGAACACCGGCTCGATGACGATGGCATTGGTGGAGAGCGAGGAAAACAGGAAGCCGTTGTGAATGCCCAGCGTATCGAAGCGCGCCTTCATGGTATCGAAGTAGGCGCGGATTTCGCCGAACATGGCGGGCGCGGTGGACAGCGAGGCTTGCCCGTGGACCGGTACCCAGCTTTCGCCTTCGGGGCCGAGGATCGAGTTCGGCGCCGGGAAAGGCATGGCGCGGATCACCTTGGCGATGGAGTTCTCCACCTCGGTGCCGCCGAAGCGCTTGGCGATCTCACGGGCGGCGGCGACGTCGGCCGCCACGGATTCCTTGCAGCGGCCTTCCGCGGTGATGTGCAGTGGATAGTCATCCTCGGGGATGAAGTCGCGCCCACCCATGGCGATTTTCGCGGCGGCCAGGAGGCCCTTGCCGAGCGATTTCTCCTTGGCGACGACTTTGCTCAGCGTCTTCACGTCGCTGGCAAGCGACATGCGGCGCATACGGACCTTGGTGAGACCGGGGTCGAAGCCGCAGCTTTCCGAGGCGATCCCGGCGCGGGTCATTTCCGCCAGCGCCTCGATCATGACCTTGCCGTCCGGGAACGAGAAGGAGACCGAATCCTCGAACCGGGGCGCGCGGATCAGGCGGAAGGTGACTTCGGCCTTGAGCCCAAGCGTGCCGGAATCGCCGCAGAACAGGCCTGCAAGATCGGGCCCGAAGTGGCGGTAATGCGGGGTGTCGCCGTCAGGTCCGCGCGCGCCGGTGCGCAAGGTGCGTCCATCGGCGAGCACCATGGTCACCGCAATCACGCTCTCGCTGGAGGTGCCATGATGCCCGGCGCCGAACATCGCATTGAGCTGAGAAAGACCGCCGCCGATGGTGGAGTAGATGCCTGACATCGGCCCCCAGAACGGCGTACGCAGGCCTAGCGGTTGCAGCGCGGCGTTGAGCGAGCGCCAGGTGCAGCCGCACTGGACGGTGACGGTCATGTCCTCCGGGCTGATCTTGAGCACCTTGTCCATGCGGGTTGTGTCGATGGTCACGGTGTCGTCAGTGACGGGCAGGTAGCTTTCGGTATAGCTCATGCCCGCGCCGCGCGGGGCAATGGCTACGCCGGCCGCATTGGCAGCCTCGACGACGGCAGCAAGTTCAGTGGTGGTTGCCGGGGCTACCGCCAGCATCGCGACGTGATCGGCACGGGTCCAGACGTCTTCGCTGAACAGGCGCAGGCGGGCCTCGTCGTCGCTCACGTTTTCAGGCCCGACGATAGCCGCGAAAGCAGCGCGAAGGTCGGCCGGGCAGGGGCTGATGGAGGTCGGGGTCTGTTTGGAGGCAGGTTTGGCGGACATGGTCTCGTTCCCGGACACTGGAAGCCGTGATATGGCTTGTTGTTAGGTCAATTGTCCGGACGGGTCGGCCTTGCTCGCCTGTCGGACATGCGTGATCACTTAGCGGACACTTTTGTTTCGGTGGCGGCCTGCGCAACCCGCGCCGCGCCGAGGCCTGCAAGCCGTCCGAACGTCACTGCTGTGGCGAGGCCCATCGCAGGCAGGTAGCCCCAATAAGCAGGGCCCGATACTGAGCGCGCGGCGCCGCCGCCAGCAAAGAGGTTGGGGAGCAGGGTACCGTCTTTGCGCAGCACCTGGGCATCGCCGTCGATCTGGAGTCCGCCCTGTGTATGGAAGATTGCCCCCACCACCTTGAGCGCGCGGTAAGGCGGAGCCGGAGGCAGGTCGTCGCCCCACAGGCGCTTGAACACGTCCGCTTTGCGCTCGCTTTGCGCCGTTCGTGCTGCTTTCAGTGTCGCTTCGAGCGCTACGGACGGAACGCCTATGGCATCGGCCAGTTCGGCAGTGGAATCAGCTTGCTTCAGAGCATTGAGGGCCTGCAACTGCTGCATCTCGGGAATATAGTCGGCGGCGGCCTCGATCCGCGCGTCGAACACCACCCAAACGTGATCTCCCGCCTGCGCCAACACCGGATGGACCATGCCGGCGATGTCCGCCGTCTCATTGACGAAGCGCTCGCCGGCCGTGTTGACGAGCACGCCGCCTTCGACCGGAACGCACGGCGGCACCGGGATGCCCTGAGGGTGGGTGAGCATGGCGTAGCCCTGGTAGGCCCCCATGTCGCCAAACGCTGCGCCCAGCTGCTTGCCGATGCGCACGGCCGTTCCCTGACTGCCTTCATGGCCATTATTCCGGGCATGGGCCATGTCGGGCATGTGGCGCGCGACCATGGCATGGTTGGCCGCGAATCCGCCGCATGCAAGCACCAGCGCGTCACAGCCGACGCGCTCTACGGTGCCGTCCGACCGGGCGAGAGAAACCCCCAGGATTCGGCCAACTTCATCGGCATGGACTTCGGAAAGCCGGGTACCCAGCATGACGTCCACCCCGGCATCGTCGAGCCGCCGGTGCAGCAGGTCCACCATGTCCTGCCCCGAATGCCCGCGCCACCCATGAACGCGGTAGGTGCTGTTGCCATATGCGGGGCGGAAGCCGGTATCGAGCTGCCAAGGCATGTGGAGGCTGTCCACCATCCAGTCTACCGTTGGTCCGGCATTTTCCGAGATCGCACGCGCCAGGGCCGGGTCGGTCTGCCCCCGCGTTTTGGCAATGATGTCCGCGTAATACGCTTCGGCATCGTCGGTAATATCGTTCTCGGCCTGAGACCTGGTCCCGGCGGCGCAGATCAGCCCTTGCGACATGCCGGTCGAGCCCATCGGTCGCTCGTCCTGCTCGATCAGCAGGACTTGGGCTCCGGCCTCGCGGGCGGAAAGCGCGGCGATGCAGCCGCAGGCGCCGCCGCCCACCACAAGCACCGGAATGCTGAATTCGAAAGCTTCGCTCATCCTTCGCCTGCCAGTTCGTCCCCGACATCGCCGGAGGCTACATCCTGTGCCTGCATGGCGGCCTCGTTCTCCTGCTGCACGATGCGCAGGATGCGGGCGATGTATTCCTGGTTCCACATCTGTCGTTCCGCCGAAGCGTCAGGGCTCGGTGCGAAGGCGTCGATCTCACCCTTGGACAGTACGCCCTTTTCGAGCAGCAGGCGTTCCAGCGTATCGGCCCGCTGGCGGGTGACCGCCAGTTCCTGCGCCACCGCCATGGTGATCGCGAGGACGCGCTCGACTTGCGGTTCCAGGAAATAGGGGCGCTTACCAGCGGGCTTGGCGCCGGCATGGTTCAGGGCATCTGTAAAGCTCATGCCACGGCTCCAATCACGTGCCAGGCCGCCTTGCGGCCGTAATCTTCGGTTTCGTCCTCGGCTGCATCGGGGAACAACTCGCGGTCAACGACACCGAACACGCCGCCGTGGATCAGACTGTCAGGCGCGAAGCCGGCGGCGAGCATTTCTGCGTCGAGGTCCATCTCGTGCATGCGACTCCAGAACGGCTCGTTGTTGTAGAAGGCGTCCCAGTCGCGCATCGCCTGCTCAAACAGCGGCATTTCAGGGGCGTACTGCGGCTGCTCGACGTGAAGAACCACCCCGCCAGGGCGCAGCAAGCGATGCGTTTCGGCAAAGATGTTGCGCAGGGCCTTGGTCGACAGCTCGTGCAGGAACATCGTCGTCTGTATCCAATCGAAGCTCTGGTCCTCGAAAAGCGACAGATCTTCGCCGCTGGCCTGCACGAAGCGCACGTTCCCGACGCCGAGCGACTTGGCGCGGGCGAGGCCGTAGCGCAGCACCGGTGCACCCAGGTCCGCGATGGTCAGTTCGGCATTGGGGAAGGCCTGCGCCAGGGGCAGGCTGGAATGTCCCACGGTGCCGCCGATTTCGAGAATCTTGCGAGGCTTGAAGTCCGGCAGGTTACGCTGGACCCATTTTACCACGGCATGGCCACCGCCATCCGAATACTTGCCGAGCAGGCCGCTGGTGGTGACGAATCCGGCGTGGTCGTAGTTGGCGCCGTTGGTGACGTCTCCTGGGAAGTATTCGGTATGGTAGCTGCCTGGCATGCAATGGTGGTCGACCGCCGAGACATAGCGCGGGATGGCGACGGCCGGGTCGAGGCTCAGCCGCGCGTCACCCTCGGTGAGATCGGCGGCGATCCGGGCAAGCCGCTCGCTCTGGCGAAGAGCCGTCCAGCGCCCGGCCTGCTGGCGTTGCTCCATCGTCATGCGGCGTAGCGCCGACCAGGTCTGGAACGCCGGGTCTTCGAGCATGGCCTTACGCGCCTCGTGCCGATTAGCGAGCGGGCGGTCATTCCCCGCCTCGAAGCTGGGCACCACACGGTTGTCGTAGGCCGCCTTGACGCCTGGAACCACGCGCGCGGCGAGGTGCCGGTTCATTTGCGCCAGGAAGTTGATCCGTTCGATCTCATCATGGCTGGTTTCGGGGAAAACCGCGTGGCGGCCAATCACCCGATAGTCCGGCGGGCCATCGTAGCCGACGCTAGGATTGCCATTGGAGGGCGCGGCTGAATGGGGCTTCTGAGACGTCTTCACGGCCTACCTCATTTGTTATAGAAATATAATATATTGACCGTGCGCCAGAAGCAAGCATGCTTGCAGGCGATGACCGGCAGGCGACAAGGAAGGGAAGACGAATGCTGATTTTCGCGCTGTTCAATCTGAAGGCGGGCGTTTCGGTGGCAGACTATGAGGCCTGGGCCCGAGAGTCGGACCTGCCCACCGTCAATGCGCTGCCTTCGATCGAGAGCTTCCGCGTGTTTCGCACGACCGGCATGCTGGGCAGCGATGCGCCGCCGCCGTTCGGCTACATAGAGGTGCTCGACGTGAAGGACATGGACAAGTTGGGCACCGATGTCGCGACCGCCGCGATGCAGGAAGTGGCGGCCGCGTTCCAAGGCATGGTCGAAGTGACGTTTCTGACTACCGAGGAAATCACGGCATGAGGTTCGCGGGTAAAGTTGCGGTCGTTACTGGCTCGGGCCGTGCGGGCGGGCTGGGCGAGGCGATTGCACGGCGACTGTCGGAAGAAGGCGCGAAGGTCGTGATTTCCGACATCGGAGGCTCGCGCGATGCCGCGACGCCCGGTGCGATGATCGGCAGTTCGTCCGAGATGCAGCAGGTGGCGGCGTCCCTGCCGACTCATGCCTCAACATTTGTCTGCGATGTGCGCGATCCGGTCCAAGTCGCGGCGCTTGCCGACCATGCGGTCGAGAGGCATGGATCGCTTGACATCTGGGTGAATAACGCCGGTATCGGCTATATCATGAAGCCGCTGGGCGATGTGTCTGCGGAAGATTGGCGCGCCGTGATCGACGTCAACCTGACCGGCGCTTGGTTCGGCCTTCAAGCCGCTGCCGAGCGTATGATCCGGCAGCGGCGCGGCGGGCGGATCGTCAACATCGCCAGCCAGGCGGCAAAGTCCGGGTTTCCGCATGCCCAGGCCTATACGGCGTCCAAGCACGGACTCGTCGGACTGGTGCGGTCGGCCTCGATCGAACTGGGGCCGGAAGGCATTACCGTCAACAACGTCTGCCCCAACCACGTCACCACGGGGCTTGGCAAGTGGCAGAACGAGCACTTCGCCGAACTCCAGGGCGTCTCGGTGGAGGAGTACTTGCGGCGCATGGCAGCGCGCATTCCGATGGGACGGCCGGGCCTGCCACAGGATACGGCCGGCGCGGTCGCCTTCCTGTGCTCCGACGAGGCGGCTTATATTACCGGTGAAAGCATGAATGTCTCTGGCGGCGAGGAGCCGCACTGAAATGAGCGCGGCCGAAGCGGAAAACCCTGCGCATGTGCTGATCGACCATGCGCTTGCGCTGCGTTGGGAGTGGTTTTCGCATGACGTGCGGTGCATGACGTCGGCGTTCCTGCACGATAGTCTTGCGGTCGGGGTCGCCGGGCGGAACGCCGCCCACGCCGATGCGGTCCTGGCAATGGCGAAGGGATGGGGTGATGGTTCCGTAGCAGGCGTGCTCGGTCGTCCGGGCAGCAGGCTTCCGGCGCCTTCGGCCGCATTCGTCAACGCCTTTCAGATCCATGGGCAGGAATACGACTGCGTGCACGAGCCCGCCGTGCTTCATCCGCTGGCGACGGTGCTGGCGGCCCTGCTGGCCGAGGCCGAGCGCGGCGACCCGGTGAGCGGCGCGCAGTTTCTGGCGGCGCTTGTTGCGGGCGTGGACGTGGCCGTGACGCTGGGTATCGCCGCGCCGGACGCGCTCCAATTCTTCCGCCCGGCGACGGCCGGAATCTTTGGCTGCGTGGCGGCAATCGCCGCCCTGCGGGCGATGCCGCGCGAGACGACGCTCGATGCTTTCGGCCATGCGATGGCTTTCGCCTCGGGGACGATGCAGGCGCATTTGGAGGGGAAGCCAGCACTGCCTGTGCAGGTCGCCAATGCGGCGAGGAACAGCCTGGTGGCCATCGACCTGGCGCGCGGCGGGATGCCGGGCGTGGCGCATCCGCTCGATGGGCCGTTCGGCTATTTCGCGTTGATGGAAAAGCGCGCGGAACTGGTGGCTGCGCTCGCTCGGCTGCGGCAGGGACACCGGATCACCGAAGTCAGCTGGAAGCCGTTTCCCACCGGCCGGGCGGGACACGGCGGCATCGTCGCCGTTCAGCGCCTGATGGCGCATCAGGGCCTTGCTGCCGAAGTCGTGGAAAGCCTGGAATATCATGCCCCGCCATTGATCCACCGACTGGTTGGGCGACCCGCGAAGTCGGGCATGGAGCCTGGCTATGCGCGGCTTTGCCTGCCGTTCCTGGCAAGCGTGACGTTGCTGCGGGGAACGGTTTCGCTTGCCGATTTCCAGCGCGAAACCCTGGATAATCCGGCGGTGCTCGCGCTCGCGGCGCGCATTAGCGTGGTGGCGGACGACAATCCCGATCTTGCCGCTTTCGTACCCGCGCATGCCGTGGCCCGCACGACCGACGGGCGGCAGTTAGTCGAGAATGTGACAGCGCAGTTCGGCTCGCCCCAGTGGCCGCTCAGCGACGTGGAGCATCTGGACAAGATGCGCGGATGCTTGGCGTTCGCCGGGCTGGAAGATCGCCATGCGGCGCTGGCAGATGCAGTAGCCTGCTTGCCGGCAGCACCGGATGCGATGGCGGTACTGCACAGCAGCGGCGTGATCGGCTGAAGCCGGTCTCTCCGCGGTACGGATATCCTTGCCGCTGGACAGTCAGCCAGCCGGGCAAAGGTGCACCTTTCTCTCTTGCAATATGGCATATTATTATATCAAATAAACCGACAGGCCGGGCAGGGAGCCGAGATGACCTTACTCAAGTGTGCCACCCATGTCGTCGCGGACATTTCGGCGGCGATCGAACGGTACGAAACCTGGATGAGCTACCGCCTGGTGGATGAGGGCGTGGTCCCTGAAGACCTTGCCGCTGCTTGGCAGGCTCCGGCGAGCGCCGGCAGGGCCTACGCGGTGCTTCAGCCGGCGTCGGGAGAGGCTGTTTTCCTGCGCTTCGTCGAGGGCGAACCGGTGCCGGGCTATGCACCGATCCGCAGTTACGGCTGGGCGGCGATAGAACTCTGCGTTTCCGATGTCGAAGCCGTGAATGCGAAGATGATCGAAAGCCCGTTCGAGGTGATCGGTCCGCCCAAGGCGCTCGACGGCTTCGCCACGGTCAAGCCGATGCAGGTGCGCGGCGCCGATCTCGAGACGGTCTACCTCACCGAGATACTTCAGCCAGGGCCGGATACCGGCCTGCCGCAGCCGCGCTCGCTGGTCGATCGGCCCTTCATCATGGTCCTGGCTTGTCCCGACTTGCGCAAATCGGCGCAGTGGGTGGAGGAGGTGCTGGGCCTGCCGGTTATCGATCCGGTCGCAATCCGCTATTCGATGATCACCCTCAGCTTCGGTCTCGACGAGGATGCGAAGACCGAACTTGTCACGGCCAAGGGCGCCGGGCAGGTGTTCCTCGAACTCGACCAGTATCCTGAAGGTGCGAGCGAACGGCCGCGCCATCCCGGTGCCTTGCCGCCGGGCGTGGCGATCACGACAATGCTTCATCCCGACTTCGCGCGCCTCGAAGCGCGCTGGGCCTCGCCGCCGACGGTGCGCGAGGGGCCGCTCTACGGGGGGCGGCGCACAGGCGTGTTGCTGACACCCGAGGGGGCTTTGTTAGAAGTGATCGAAGGCGGAGCGCTTTGACGATGGCTACTCAAGTCCGCATCCGCCGCGGTTTTGCCGATCTTTCCCATGGCCAGACCCACTACCGCAGCGCCGGGGACAGGGGGCAGCCTCTGCTGATCCTTCATGCGTCGCCCGGCAGTTCGCGTCAGCAAGTGCGACTGATCGAGGACTTCGCCGGCGAGGCCATGGTCTTCGCACCCGATACGCCTGGCAATGGCGACAGCGATGCAGTCTCGGCCAAGGAACCCGAGATTACCGCGCTTGCCTTTGCCACGTTGGAATATCTCGATGCCATGGGCCTCGACCAGGTGCGCCTCTACGGTTCGCACACTGGGGCTGCCATCGCCGCCGAATTGGCGATTCTGGCCCCCGAGCGCGTCAGCCACCTCGTGCTTGACGGCGTAAGCCTGATGGAGGGGCCGGAGCTGGAGGAAGTGCTGGCGACATATGCCTTCCCCTTCGAGCCGGATCTGGACGGAGCCTACCTTGCTCGGTTGTTCCAGTTCTGCCGCGACCAGTACCTATTTTTCCCCTGGTATCGCCGCACCCGCGGGGGGCGCCGCGATGGTGGGCTGGGCAGCGCTGAGGATCTGCACGCCTGGGTCACCGAAGTGATGAAGGCGAGCACTACCTATCACCTCAACTACCGCGCCGCCTTTAAGTGGCCCGCCGACAAACGTCTGCCCCTTTTGCGCTGCCCGGTGCTGGTGACGGCGGCAGTCAACGATCCGCTTTACGAAGTCAGCGTGGCCCTGGCTCCGCTGCCGGCGGGAGGGCGCTTTCTGGAACTGCCGCGCTTCGACGATCCCGGATTCCGCGCCGCGCGCCACGATGCGATGGCCGCCTTCTTCGCAGGACATACCTGAGCCATGGATATTGGTCTTTCGCTCCTTACGCTTCTTCATATCCTGATCCCGGTTTACTGGTTGGGCGGGGACCTCGGTGCCTTTTACGGGTCGCGCTTCATGGTCGATCCGAAACGCTCGGTTCCGGAGCGGATGATGGCGCTGACCATTTTGAACAACATCGACATGGCCCCGCGCACGACGCTGATCCTGGCCTTTCCGACCGGCTTCGGCCTCGCGATCGCCAAAGGGTGGCTGGACCTGCCGGTAAGCTGGGGGATCGTGGCCGGGTTGCTGGGTTTGGCGTGGGTGGCGCTTGCCTGGGCCGTGCATCTGAAGCACGGACCGCAAGGGCAGGCGTTCAAGCGCTTCGATATTCTCGTGCGTTATTTCGTCTTGGCGGGGCTGGCGGCCACCGTCATTCTGGGCCTCGCCGGCCAGATCGCGCTTCCCTTGTTCATCATCCTCAAGATGTTGGCGCTTGGCGCCTGCATTACGCTCGGCCTTGTCGTGCGCCGCCAGCTAGTCCCCCTGTTTCCGGCAATCATCCAGATGCGCGAAAGCGGCCCGACGCCGGAAACTGACCGCGTGATCGCGCATGTCAACGGCCGTGCGCGCATCAGCGTCCTCACCATCTGGGGACTGGTGCTGATCGCCTGTTTCCTCGGCATTGCCACCCCGCTTTGAGCTTACGGAGAAACCATGCAACAGCATCGCACGATCAGCGGAAAGATCCTCTACACCTCCCGCAAGCCCGGCCGTGAAGGCCAGGAACGCGGACGCGAATGGTTCACCTTCACGCATCATACCGACGGCAAGCGCTCCTTGCGCGCCCGCTGCGAAATCGACGAGCCCGCTCCGAGCGTCCACCGCGACGTCGTCTACAGTCTCGACGAGAACGACCGGCCGATGGACTGCTTCGTGCGTCTTACGATCGGCGATAGGTTCATGGGAGCCGGCCTCTTTATCATCGGCAAGGATAGCGTGGAGTGCGAAAGCTACGGCCCTTCGATCGGGCGTATCTCGCAGACGATGCCCCTCGGCGGCGACTTCGATGGCTTCGGCACGCATCCGATCTCGGGCGACGCCTATATCACCAAGAAGATGGACCGCTCGCTCGGCTTGCATAAGCGCAATTTCCGCTGCTTCCTACCTTCGCCTGACCACCGCGGCGCTACGCCGCCGCTGATCGCGGAATCGAACATTGATCTTGGCTATGTGGGCGAGGAAACCGTTACCGTCGCGGCGGGGACGTTCGATTGCTACAAGTACCAGTTTACCGACGATGCCGGCGGCATGATCTCCGTCGATGGCCATGCACACCCGCCTTACGAGCTGTGGGTGACGGCAGACGAGGACGCGATCTTCGTGCAGGGCGGCGTCGGGGGCTACATGCAGACCTGGTACGAGCTGGTCGAACTAAGCCGCTGAGGCGGTTGACCGGGGCGGGCTGGGGAGGCTTCTCCGGCTCAGCCCAGCTCCAAGGCGCCCGGATTCATCAGGCCCTGCGGATCGACCGCGCGCTTGAGCGCTTCTAGCAGTCCACGCGCCTCCGGACGCAGAACCGAGGCATAGGGATAGGTCCGCCCGATCTGATTTGACGCTGCGCCGAGATCGGCGAACAGCGCGATCAGTTCGGCGCGCACTTCCATGACCACCGCACGCGCGTCCGGCGCGGCGGGAGGCTCGGTCAGCCGAGGGGAGGAACCGAGCACGTCGCGGTGCAGCGGCAGCCAGGCATCGCGCCAGTTGAGGACTGGTTCGTAGCTGAAGGCATGAGTTCCCATGACTGTCAAAAGGCGCGAGACGGTGATGCCATGGGCGTCGAAAGCGAGCTTGTGGCGCGCGAGCAGCGTCTCGACCGCTTGGGTCAGGCGCATCGCCTCGCTGTGCGGGACTTTGGCATTGAGGGCGATCCAGCGATCAGCCTCGGGGCCGAGTATCATTCCCGCGACGGGCGCGAACAGGTCGGCCCTGCCAGCGCGGGGGATGGAATCGTTCAGTTCGCGGCCCCCGAACCGCGTGGCGATATCACGCGCGGCGGCAGTGTCCGCCTTGACCGCCGCGTGGCTGCGTCCGGCGAGGACGAGGTGCAGCGAATGGCATCCGGCATCGATGAATGTCCGCCCGGCCATCGCCAGTTTCGCGCCTGCTTTCAGGCCCTCGACCAAGCCGCGCTCCTGCCGGACGACTTTGGCGAGGACCCGGGCATCGCGGGCGAGGTCGGCAGGCCCGGAGAGGGCAATGCGCGTCTTGTCCGGGTCCATCAGGTAGGCGTCCTCGGCCAGGTCACCGCGTGCGATCTCGCAAAGTGCGGCGATGCCGTCTGCCTGACTCCTAAAACCGAAAGAAAGGTAGTCCTTATGGCGCGGTGCGCGGATTAGCCGCAAGCTCACGCGGGCCTTGATCCCGAGCGCGCCGGCATCGTGTACGAAAAGGCCCGTCGTGTCTGGGCCGAAAGTGCGCAGGAAAGGAAGCGGCGCCCGCGCCACCGACTGCTGGCCCGTGTGGAGAATAGATCCGTCTGCCAGCACGATTTCCATGCCGACGACTGCCTCGGCCGCCGAGACATGGCGTGCCGTGCCTAGGAACAGCGCGCCGTTGGACAAGCCACCGCCCACCGTGGCGCGGCTTCCCGAGAAGGTGCCGAAAAACGGAAGGCGCAGGCCGAGCGGCGCCAGAGCTTCGTGGATCTGCTTCCATGTCGTCCCGGCCTCGACGGTCACGATCATGTCCTCTTCGCTCACCGAGAGAACGCGGTTAAGCCGGGAAAGGTCGATCGCAGCGAAGCGGCGGCTAGCGGGCGTATAGCCGCGCACATAAGTCAGACCACCGCCGCGCGGGGCCATCGCGATTCCGGCCTGCCCGATAAGGCCAACCGCCTCCGCCAATGCCTCTACCGTGTGCGGGCGCACCACGATCGCGCAGTCTGCGC
This sequence comes from Novosphingobium sp. BL-S-21, assembly GCF_055521655.1. Lineage (NCBI taxonomy): Bacteria > Pseudomonadati > Pseudomonadota > Alphaproteobacteria > Sphingomonadales > Sphingomonadaceae > Novosphingobium > Novosphingobium sp. BL-S-21. Next base: position 609,740 of record NZ_JBVFVP010000003.1, on the reverse strand, counting down.
CTTCGCAAAGCAGGTCCGAGCCATGGAGGCGCAAGTTTTCCCTATCGGTGAGCAGACCCTCGTTGCCCAGGACGCTTCGGAGTGATGCCAGCAGCGGTGCGAGGTTGGAGGTCATAGGGCAGGCTCCGATACGGCGAGATCAGCGGCGGCTTCACGGAAGCTGCGCCGCGCCGCCATCAAGATCAGGAACGCGCCGAGACCACAGACGAAGAACACACTGCCAAGCGACCAGGCGATGCCGGTTTTTTCGGTGAAAATGGTGTCGGACAGGAAGCCTACAATGAAGTTGCCCGCTGTCAGCGCGACGAGGCCGGAGGCGATCGTCTGTAGCGCCATGACTTGCGCGCGCAGGGTGTTAGGGGTGATCTGCGCAAAACCGGAATAGACTGCCGAGGTGTTCCAGTTGAGGAAAAGCGCGTTGAGAAGATATCCAGTCAACGCAAGGCTGCCGCTGGGCGCCAGGCAGGCGAGCGTGCCAAACACGGCCATGGAGGCGGCGCAGCCCATGGCGCAGAGGATCGGGGCGTCCCTGTGGCCCCGCCGAGCCAGCCAGGCGATCACCCAGCCACTGTTCACCGCCGCGAAGATCGACACCGGCAACCCGTAAGTGCCAAGGATCTTGCCCGTTTCCGCCGCTCCCCAGCCGTGGACGCGGATGAACAATGCTGGGAACCAGCCGACGATGGCGTAGACGCAAACGAGGTTGAGCACAGACCCGAGCATGAACAGCGCAAAGGCGCCGGGGCGCTCGGCAAACAGGCGCAGGATCGGGCGCAGGCTGAGCGGTTCGGTGATGCGGGCCCCGCCCTGCCGAAGTGGTTCGCGGGTGCTCACCAGGAGGACCATTGCCAGTATCAAGCCTGGTGTGCCGCAAAGTACGAACACGACCTGCCATGGCTGCATGTTACCAAAAAATGCCGGCATCCCGGCGATCAGTTCGTCTGCCCAGTCGAGGAACATGCCGCCCAGCGCCATCGCTGCCGCCGTGCCGAGCGAACTGCCGGTCACGAACAGGCCGTAAGCCTTGGGACGCACGCCGGGGGCAAAGTAGTCAGCGATCAGCGATGTCGCTACCGGTACCAGCGCGGCCTCGCCAACGCCTACCATCATGCGGGCCGCGAAGAGTTCGTGGAAGGTGGTGGCGAGCGAACAGCCGATCGTCGCCAGGCTCCACAAGGCAAGTCCGCCGACCAGGATCGGCACGCGGCGGGAACGGTCGCTGAGCATGCCGAGCGGCAGGCCCAGAACGCTGTAAACCACGCTGAAGGCCATGCCCTGGAGTAGCCCGAACTGGGTGTCGTCGATGGCGAGTGACTCTTGCAGTGGTTCGATAAGCAAGGCGATCGACACCCGGTCGAGGATTGCCAGCGCATAGGCCAGAGTGAGGAGGGCGAGGATGGACCAAGCGTAGGACCGACGCGGCCAGACGACCTCGGCGCTCACCGGGTCACCCCGACCGGCGCAGCGACGGGCCTGGCGAGCGCGGCTGCCAGCACAGGGGCGGCCTCCGCGCGATTGGGGGGAAGGGCAATGGTGCGGCTGCTCGGCACCTGTTCGGCGATCTTCTGCGCCTCGCGCTGTGCCGGGTCGTCACCAAGAAAGAACAGCGTGGGCACGCCGACTTGGGCCCAATCGGACGCGCTTGTAGCACCGAGGGCAGCGATAACGCTGTCGCCATAGGACCGCCGCTGCTTGAGGATGCCGGTGAGCGCGGCTTGCATCGCTTCGGGTTCGGGGAGAACGGCGTTCTTTCGCGCGGCGGCCTGCGAACGGTCGAACCACGGCCACTGGATCTGGCTGTCGCGAAGCATGTGCCAGATGCAGTGGAGGTGCGTGCCGGCCTGAGGGTCGAAGGCGATGTCCGGGCAGATCGCGATGGCAAGGGCGTCGTCGCGATCCAGTGGCGGCGCGCCGTGGATCGCCAGCGTGCGCACCCGCGCGGGATGGCGTGCGGCCAGTCTGGCACCGATGGGAGCGGCGAGATCCACGGCGAGCACGTCCATTGGGCCCATATCCGACCCCTCGATCAGCGCGGCGAGGCTGTCTGCCATGGCATCGGCGCCGGGGTCCGGAAGGGGGGCGGAGTCGCCGAAGCCCGGCAGGTCCGGCACCAGTATCGGCCGATCGACGCCCAGCGCCCGCGCCCACTCCATCGCTTCGAGCGTCGAGGGCGCCGATAGCACCAGCAGCGGTCGGCCAGTCGCGGCGCCGCCCTTGCGCCAGTGGAGCTGGCCATGCGGCAGCTCGACATATCCGCGCGCGGTTGAAATGTCCGGGCACGGTCGATCCCCCGCTTCAAGGCATGCGGCTTTCGCCAGCGTGGTCACCAGCCAGTCGAGCCATTCGCCCCGGTCGCTGCCGAGGCGCTTGACTGAAAGCATCGGATTGTGCGCCAAGGGCACTTGCTCGAGGGAACCGTAAAGCACGTCGTCGCTCTTGGCTGCGACCAGCGTAGGCACCTTGACGGCCAACAGGTCTTCCATCGGGCTCCAGCGCATTGCGGCGGCATAGGCGTCCGAATAATGCGGTCCGGCGCTGAACAGATCGATACAGTAGTTTTCCAGCCATTCGGCGCTCGGCGGGTCCATGGCAATGCGGGCTTCTGCCTTGCGTGAGAACCACGGGAACCAGCGCAGCATGTCGCGGAGGTGGACCCATTCGGAGGCGAGATAGGCTCCATCTGCATCGGGCCGGAAGGGACGCATATAGGCCTGAATGAAACTTTCGGGGGCCGGCGCTGGCGGAATTGCGAGGCCGTCCAGTACAAGGAGTGGCATCTTTCCGCCGCGCGCAGCCAGCGCCAGCGCGATCTTGGCGCCGGTGTGGGGGGCGTAGAGCGGCGCGCGTTCCAGTCCGAGTGCCGCCAGCGTATGTCCCAGGGCCTCGGCAAAGTCGGGGATCGTGGGGTCGCAGCCCGGCAGCGAGTCCGAATTGCCGTAGCCTGGCGTGTCGAGCGCGAAGACTCGAAACCGGCTGGCGAGCATTTTCATCGCAGGACTGTGCAGGCGCGAAGATCTGGGAGAATCGTGCAGCAGGACCACCGCTGGGCCCTCACCGCAAACCCGGTAATGCATTTGCCGGCCGCCTGCGGTGACGTAGCGGCATGCGATAGCCGTGGCGGTCGTGGTGGTCATGCAGCCCGTCCTTCCTTCGGCTGCTGCTCAGGGTAGCAGCATGTCAATATGTTATATGAATATAACCAATACTCTGTCAGGATCACCGCGAAGTCCAGTGCCAGGCACACCCCGTCCGACAGGCGAGCAAGAGTGAGGTCGAACACGATGCCAACCCCTTCCCCGGTTTTCGCGGCAGCACCTTTGGACCAGGCGGGGAACGCTTCAGCGAGCCTTCCCGCGCGCGACAGTGCGGCCGGTTGGGTCGTGGTCTTTGCAGCAATGATCGGATTGGCAATGGGGCTGAGCCCGCTGCCTTTCTATACCGCGGGCATGTTCGCGCCGGAACTGCAGGGTGCTTTTGGCTGGAGTTTCGCCTCGTTGATGGGCGCGATCACCGTGCAGTCGCTGGTGGTCATGGCGACTGGACCGCTGGCCGGTCTTGCGGTCGATCGCCACGGACCGCGACCGGTGGCACTGGTCTCTCTGGTACTGTTCGGGCTGACGTTCATGAGCCTTTCGCTCAGTAACGGCAATCTCTGGGTCTATTACGCCCAGTGGGTGCTGATGTCTGTTGTCGGAGCGGGCACGCTGACGGCGACCTGGATGTATACGGTCAACGGCTGGTTCGAGAAGCATCGCGGTCTCGCGATCGGCGTCGCGAGCACCGGAACCGGCATCACCGGCTTTCTGGTCAAGCCTTTTGCGGCTTGGCTCATCGGCAGTTTCGGCTGGCGCGGTGCTTTCGTGGCGATCGGTGCGCTGCCTATCGTGATCGGCGTGCCGGTGGTGGCGATGCTGTTTCGCGAGCGCGGTGTCCGCCCCGCCGCCAGGACCGCCACCTCCGACATGACAGAGGTCGGAATGACGCTGCGAGAAGCTCTGCGCGAACGTCGTTTCTGGATTATGGCCTTCGCGTTCCTGCTGATCGCCTTCGCGCTGACTGCGCCGACGCCTAATCTGGAAAACATCCTCAAGACACGCCATTTCGCGCTGGCGCAGATTGGCGCGATCACAGCTGGGTTTGGCCTTTCAGTAATAGCCGGACGCGTGATCGGCGGCTGGCTGCTCGACCGTTTCTGGGCGCCGGGCTGCGCGCTCGCGATCCTGGCGCTACCGGCAACCGGCAGTTTCATGCTCGCGCATCCGCAAATCGATACGACCAATGCCGTGCTGTCCGTCATCGCGCTTGGCCTTGGCGCGGGGTTCGAATTCGACCTGCTGGCCTATCTGATTGCCCGCTATTTCGGCCGCCGCAACTACGGGACGATCTATGGCTGCTTCTATACCGTAATCGCGTTCGGGGGCGGGCTTGGACCGGTGGTCTATGGCTGGGCGTTCGACACGATGGGCCGCTACGATGCCGCGCTGATGGCCGGGGTCGGTTGCCTCGTCGTGGGCGGAATAGCGCTGCTGGGAATGGGCCGCTATCCGCTCTGGAGGGAAGCCGCTGCGCCTTGACTAAGCGGAAGTTGGCTCCGAAGAGCAAGAACGGCGCCGCCCGGCCCGAAATCGCCTCGTGGGGGAATGACGTGCTCGATCGCGATGCGGCTGTGCCGCTCTATCACCAAATCTACCTGATGCTGCGCGACGAGATTCTCAGCGGCCAGCGTCCCTATGGCAGCGCCATGCCCACCGAGGCGGAGGTTTCCGATCTTTACGGCGTGTCGCGCATCACCGCCCGCCGCGTGCTGGGCGATCTTGCCGAGCAGCACTATGTCGAGCGCAAGCGCCGTCTCGGCACGCGGGTGATCTTCAAGTCCCCGGCCAAGCCGCTGGAGGCGAACATCAATCAGGCGGTGGATTCGCTTTTGGCGCTGGGCGAGGGAACGACCGTCAATGTCATTTCGGTCGAGACCCGGGAAGCGACCGCCACCGTCGCCAGCGCTCTACACTTGGACATGGGCTCCCCAGTGGTCCGGGCGGTCCGCGTGCGCTGTCTGGACGGTGTGCCGATCGGCTATGTCGTCAGCTATGTGCCCGGGGCGCTGGGTTCGATCATCAACGAAAGCTCGCTGGTGCGTGCGCCGATCTTGAAACTGCTCGAAGAGGCCGGCCACCGTGCCAAGCATGCCGAGCAGACCATCGGTGCCATGCAGGCCGACGTGCTGTGTGTCGAACGGCTTCACGTCGAACCGCTCTCCGCCATTCTACGCATCACCCGCACGGTCTATGATGCCGAGGACAAGCCGTTTCTGCGTACTTACGCGCATTACCGCTCGGACCGCTTCAACATCCGAATGGACCTGCAGAACCCCGGCGCCGATTGAGAAAGGCGCCGGGCCGCTTAGGCGGACCGGCGCCTTTCCGGGATCACTTGCAGACTCAGGAAACCCGGATCAGGACTTTGCCGAGATGGCTGCCGGACTTGAGGTATTCGCAGGCCCCCAGCGCCTCGTCGAACTCAAATACCCGGTCCACCACCGGAGCGAAGGGATTGGCCTCCATCGCTCGCAGCAGCCGCACGAGCATGCCCCGGCTGCCTGCCGCTATGCCCTTGATGGTGAGGTTCTTGCCGATGATCGCGCCGTAGTTGGGCAGGGGGCCGTCTCCCGCGCCGGCACCGATGACGACGATCCGGGCATTGACCGCGCAGGCGTTGATCGACTGAGGCAGGGTGTGCTGGCCGCCGGTCTCGACGACCACGTCCGCCCCGCGGCCGCCGGTCTGCTTGGCCAGCTCCGCAGCCCAATCGGGATGCTTGGCGTAGTTCACGGTATAGTCCGCGCCCGCCTTGCGCGCCAGTTCGAGCTTTTCGTCGCTGGAAGAGGTGATCGCGACGAAGGCTCCGTTGGCCTTGGCGATCTGGAGCGCTGCCATGGCGACCCCGCCGGTGCCGAGCGCGACAATGAGGTCGCCGGCCTTGGCTTGGCCGATCTCGACGACTGCGTGCCACGCCGTGAGCGTGGCGGCGGCCAGCGGGGCGGCCTGCTCGTCGGTCAGGCTGTCCGGCACGCGGATCAGTGCCGAGGCCGGAACTTTCAGGTATTCGGCCATCCAGCCGTCCTGCGTAATGCCGACATCGGAGCCGAAATAGCGCATGTCGAACGGGCCGTCGTGCCAGGCGATGAAGTGCGAAAGGACCGCGCGGTCGCCCACGGCGATCCCGGCGGCACCTTCGCCCAGCGCGACGACTTCGCCGATCCCTTCGGAGAACGGCACACGCTCTTCCGGCTTCTTTGCGCCGTAGCGGCCTTCGAGTATTTGCAGGTCGCGGTTGTTGAGCGAGACGTAGCGGACCTTGAGCACCGCCTCACCGGGCCCTGCCACGGGATCGGGGCGGGTTACCGGGGTAAGCGAGGACAGGCCGTCCTGCGCGCCGAGTTGATAGGCTTTCACATCTGGCTCCTGAAGCTGTCGAAAATGTCCGATCCGCGCGCGAACCACGTTTCCGGGCGTACGGCGAGGTCTGCCAGCAGGCGCTCCAAAGCGTCCATGCGGTAAGGCAGGCCAATGATATAGGGCGTGAGATGCAGCGGGAGCAGGCGAGCGCCCTGGGTCCTCGCCTCGGCGCTCAGCCAGTCGTGGGCGTCGAGCACCTGCTCGGCATAGCTGTCGACCGACTGTTGCTGGACGTTGAGAATCTGTCGGTCCGACAGTTCGTGGTTGAGCGGTAGATTGACAAGGCCATTGGCGAAAGCCCAAGGCACCTCGTCGTTCGCCCAGTCGCAGCAATATTCGATTCCCGCCTCGACCAGCAGGTCGGGCGTGGCGAAGCTCTGCGAACGGGCGACCGAGAGCCAGCCGCGCGGGGCTGTGCCGGTGACTTCGGAAAGCGCGGCGATGCTGTCGCGGATGAGGGCGCGTTCGTCCTCAATTGGCAGCGTGGAGGCGATCGTCCCGTTCATGTCGGTCGAATGAGCGATGACCTCGTGTCCGGCGTCCACTACGTCTCGAATGATCGAGGGATAGCGTTCGGCGATCGCGCCGTTTGCCGCGACCGAAACTTTCACGCCGGTCTTCGCAAAAGCGTCGAGTAGGCGGTAGAAACCAACCCGCGTTCCGTATTCGCGTGAGGTGTAGTGGCGGTAGTCCGGATAGGCCGTCTGCATGTGTCCCGGTGCGCGGAACGGGGTGTCGTTCGGCGTGATCGGAAACCATTCGAGGCTGACGACGATCCATGTCGCGACGCTCTTGCCGCCGGGCCATGCCAGCGGCTTGCGGCTGGGCAGCATGCTGTAGGGATAGAGATCGTGGTCGTAGCCAAGGCGGCGCGCGGGATATTCGAGATAGTTGGGGTCGAGGGTCATACGGCCGCCTCCCTGGTCTGAACGGCTCTCCACGCATCGGCAATGTCGCCTGAGCGCGTGATCCAGGCGCGGCCGTCCGCGGCGATGTGGCGCAGGACTTCCTCGAAAGGACCGATGCGGTGTGGCTGGCCGATGAGATAGGAGTGCAGGGGGATGCACATCACCGTGCCCGAAGGTTCGGCGGCGAGCCGTTCGTACTGGCGGATCAACGTGTGCGCGTACTCGCGCGGGCTCATGTTGTAGATGAAGAAGCCGTAGTGGTCGTTGACCTCCAAGCTGTAGGGCATAGAGATCAGGTCGCCGCTGGCCGTGTTCACGCGCTGGGGCTGGTCGTCATGATAGAGGTCGCAGGTATAGTCGAGCCCGTATTCGGCGATAAGGTCCAGCGTGCGCGGGGTATGTGTAAGCGCCGGGGCGAGCCATCCGCGGATCGTCTGACCGGTGGCCTCGCGCACGGTGCGGATCGAATCCTCGATGATCGCACGCTCCTGCGCCTCGTCCATGCTGTAGGAATAGCGCGTGTTGTAGATGCCGTGACTGAAGAATTCCCAGCCGCGCGCATGGGCGTCCGCCACCACCTCGGGGTGGTGCTGACACAGCGCCACCGAGAGACTGACTGAGCCGGGAAAGCCGTGCTTGGTCATGACTTCGGCCATACGCCAGTGACCAACGCGGTTGGCATGGTCGCGGTGGGAATAGCCGACAACGTCCGGATGCGGCTTTGCCCAGGTCTTGCGGTGGGGGTTCACGGGCGGATCGATCTCGTAATATTCGAGATTGGGCGAGATCCAGACGGCGACTTTCTTCTCCCCTGGCCATGAGTATGGCGTCCGGTCGCGATAGGGCGCGAAGTCGTAGAGCCCGGGGTCGGCTTGTCCCTCCTGCATCAGCGGGCCTCCAGCCAGTCGATCACGGCCTGCACGGGCTCCACGTCCGCATATTTGAGTTGGAGGTCGGTGAGATTGGCAAAGTGGTAGCTCTCGTGCTTGTCAGCGCAAGTCTCAATCGGGACGATGGTGCGGTAGCCGCGGCTCAGGCTGTCGACCGCAGTAGCGCGGATGCAGCCCGAAGTGGAGCCGCCGGTAATCACCAGGGTATCTACCTTGTGCCAGACGAGCAGACTTTGCAGCGGCGTTTCGAAGAAGGCCGAAGGCATGCGCTTGGTGTAGATCATGTCGGCGGCATCGATCTCGCAGCGCTCGTCGAAAGCGTGGCGACGGCTGTCGTACCTAATGTTCTGGAGCGAATCCGGCGTGTTCGTGCGTGTGCCCCAGACACCGGCATCGCTGGCATCCTGGGTATAGGCGACGTGGGTCCAGATCACCGGCATGCCCTTGGAGCGTGCAAGTGCCGAGATCGTGTTGGTATGCTCGATCTGGCGGGGATCGGTCTCGTAGGCGGTCTTGAACTCGTCGATCCGGGTATAGGCGTTCTGGAAATCGACGTTCACGATCGCCAGTTTCTCGCCGAAGCCGAACTTCGTGCGGGCGGGGTTCGCCATGACTTCCTCGAAGATCTGCCGCGCGGTCTTGCCGTCGCTGACCATCCGGGTGCCGACGATGCTCATGGGAAAATACCTCGTTCTTGGGGAAGGATGCCCCCGCGATAGGAGCGTGCCAGCCGCGCGGTGTCCGCTGGGAGGACCAGCCTGTCCGACCTGCGGACACCGCGCGGTGATGCTGAGCGTCAGATCTGGAACTTGAGTCGCACCGTGTAGCGGCGCGGATCGCCCGGGAAGAGCGAGATGAAGTTCGCGGTGACCGTCTTCTGGTCGGTGAGGTTGGAAACCTCGAAGGCGATCTTCATCTTCTCGTCCATCGTGGTGTAGCTTACGGCAGCGTCGATATAATCTTCGGTCTGTGTCGTTGCAGTGTTGAGCACGGCGATCCAGTAAGGTGAATTGTGCCGCCATGTGGCAGAAGCGCCCAAGGTTCCGGCCAGAGCCTCGACCGGCACGTCATAGGCCGCGCCGCCGCTGAACTGGAACTTCGGCACGCGCACCGGCCTGAAGGCGGTGGTGAGAGTGGTCGATGTCGGAACAATGTAGGTGTATTCGCCGTGCATCAGTGACGGATTGGCGAACAGGCTGAGATAGCCAAACTTCGCCGTGCTCTCGATTTCGATGCCATAGGCTTCGAAAGTGCCGGCATTGAAAGGCAGCTGGGAGATCGTGCCGGTGATCGGGCTGGTGACGGCAGCGGTGACCTGCAGATCCTTAGTCTTCGCGTAGTAACCCGTCGCGTTGAAGCGCAGCTTGCGATCGAACAGTTCGGACTTTATCCCGCCTTCGAACGACCAGGTCTTCTCGGGATCGAACAGCACGGCGTTGAAAGGCGCCGCCGCGCCGCCGTTCCAGCCGCCCGACTTGAAGCCATTGGTGGCAGAGGCGAAGATCATGACGTCGGGATTGATCTTGTAGTTGACTGCCAAGCGCGGCGTAAACTTGCGGTAAGTGCGTTTGAGCGGAATGCCATAGGCGGAGACGGCGGCGCTGTCATAGCCGAAGCCCGGAAATTCCTCGGAAGCGAGATATCCCACCTTCTTGGTCTCGATCGTATAGCGTCCGCCGGCCGTCAGGGTGAGCTGATCGGTCAAGTCGAAGTCCGCCTGTGCGTAGACAGCGCCGGTTTCGGTCTTTGGCAAGAGATGCTGATCCTGGACCAGCCGGAACGCGGTGCTCCCACCAGAGAAGCTGGTCTGGCGGTCGTCCGACTTTTCATTGAGGTAGAACAGGCCGGTGACGAGATGAACGCGGTCGCCGAAGAGGTCGGCGTTGTATTTAAGTTCGCTGGACCACTGCTCATGCGTGCCGTTGTCGGTGATGATATAGCCGGCGTACTTGTTGGCTGCGCTGGCATTGTACTCGGTGATATAGCCCTGATCGAGATGGCGGTAGCCGAAGATGTAGGTCAGTGAGCCGTTGTCGAGTTCGTAATTCGCATTGGCGCTAATCGCCACGTTCTCGGAAAGGTTGCAATTGCCGGCGCCCACCGAGAGCAGTGTGGCGACATTGTTGTCGGTGCAGCTCGTCGTCGGCAAGCCCGAGGCGGATTCGTAAAAGACCGGGCGCGTGGTGGCACCGGCAATATAGGGGTTCGTGCCTGGGACATTGCGAAGGCCAGTGTAGGTTCCCGAATTGCGGGTATATTCGGCGGCGAGGTCGATAGTCAGGCGGTCGGTCGGCAGCAGTCGCACGTCGCCGCGCAGTCCGTAGCTGCTTTCACCATTGAACCAGTCGCCGGTGGTGATGTTTTTCAGATAGCCCCGGTCCTGCACGACGTAGCCCGAAAACTTGGTGAGGACCTGGTCAGTGAGTGGCAAGTCGGCGGTCGCCTTGACGGTGTAGCGCTCGTAAGAGCCGCCGGTCACCTCCATCTTCATGCCTGCCGTGTCGGATGGCTTGCGCATGATGACGTTGATTGCACCGCCCGTGGTATTGCGACCGAACAGGGTTCCTTGCGGACCACGCATGACTTCCACGCGCTCGGTATCGAAGAAGGCATAGTTATTGGCGTTCTGGCGGGCCACGTAGACGTCGTCGACGTAAGTCGTCACTGGGGCATCGAACGTGGGGGTCGACTGGCTGTTGCCCAGTCCCCGCAAGTAATAGGCATTCGCGGATGCAAGGCCGGCGTTGTGCTGCGAGACCATGCCGGGAACGAACTTGGACGTGGAGATCGCGTCGTTGACGTTAAGGCGCTCCAGCATGGCCTCATTGAACGCGGTGACCGTGACCGGAACGTCCTGCAGCTTTTCCTGGCGGCGCTGCGTGGTGACGACGATGTCTTCGAGCCCGCCGGTCTTTGCGCCGGTTTGCGCGGGTGCTTCCTGGGCCGCAGCCTGAGCGGAGATCAGGCTGAGCGGGATGAGTATCGTGGAGAGGAGCAGTCGGTAATCGGTCATGGCGATTCCCTCATGGAATGGCGACCATTCGCCGACGCATATTGGTATATTCATATAACAATATGTCAATTGGTAGGCGCGGCCGTGTCCAATTCAGGAAAATCGCGGATATCGCCCGAGTAGAAGGAAGCCGGCGGCACTGATGGGCAGGATCGCGGCGCACGTCACAAGCGCAGGATTGAAATTGTGAGCAGCGTCGCGAATCATCCCGAAGACAAGCGGCGCGAAGCCTGCTCCCACGGTGAAGCAGACGTAGAACAGCCCGTAGATCGCGGCGTAGGCTCGCATCCCGAAGTATCGCGCGGTTAGATAGGCGACGACGTCGAATTCGACGCCGAGAGCAAAGCCGATGAGGAAAATCGCGAAGCCGGCGGTGGTCGGTTCGAGATGTCCGGCCGACAGGATCAAGCAGGATGCCACAGGAACGCTGAGGATAACGAAAGCAACGGCGGGTGCCCAGAACCGGTCGAGCAGGAAGCCGCCGACAAGCCGACCGCTAATTGATGCCAGACCGATGAGCGGCGTAAGCCGGACGATAGTGGCAGGGTCGAGGCCCTTGTCGCTCAGAATCGATTCGAGGTTGGGCGGCGTGCCCGCCAGCGCGAATGACAATGGGATCAGGAGCATCGCGATCAGCCAGAAGCGCCACTGGCGCAGCGCTTCCCCGCGTGTAAAGCCGGAAACGGGGGCGATCGGCGCGCCACTGCCGCTCCGGCGGTGGTCGGTACCGGATGGATCGCGGAACAGCAGCACCGTCACTGGCGTCGCGAAAAGCAAGGGCAGGCAACCAAGCGCTGCATAGCCGGTACGCCAGCCATAGTCGCCGATCACCCAGGCAAGGATCGGCTTGCAGGCTATGCCGAACAGGCCGGTGCCCATCATGGCGATGCCAAGAGCCAGCCCGCGATTCCGGTCGAACCATCGGTTCACTGTGCGGGTGAAGGTGATCGGCAGGCTCCCCGCGCCAACGGCAGCGGCTAGGCCCCACGTGACGTAATACTGTGTTAGCGAGCCGTTCAGCGTGGCGAGGGACAGGTAGGACAGCCCGAACAGGGCGAGCGAAGTCGCTGCAACGGGCCTTGCGCCGAAGCGCTCGCACAGCAGCCCGGCTACGGGGGCAGCCACGAGGAGGGCGAGTGTCGTGATCGTCAAACCACCCATGATCTCGCCCATAGACCACCCGAATTCGCGGGCCAGATGCGGGGCGAAGATGCCGAAGGTGTAGAACGGCAGCGAAACCAGGCCGCTGCCTATGCCGATCAATGAGGCCAGCAGGATCGTCCAGCCACGGGCGAACTCGCCATCGACACCGGTCTCGGCACTTGTCTCGTATCGAGGTGCGAAAGCGGCGTGTTCGATCCGGTCTGTCTGCAAGTCATGCCTCCATGAAATCCGCGATGGGGCAGGGAACCGCGTCTGCCTGGGCAATTACAGCACTGGCACGTGTGCATCCGCACAGCGGATAGCGTGGAACGCACAGTGCCACATGGCATGCGATGGAGGGACTGTCGGCGGGCAATCACTCCGCAATCAACACAAGGAGATAATTCCATGCCCGCCTGGCTTGTCGTTACCGCCCATCTGAAGGACCGCGAGGCATTCATGTCCTGCGGCTATGCCCAGGCCGCCGCCGAGGCGCTGGTCAATTATGGCGGAAATTATGTCGTGCGCGCACCAGGCGGCACGGTTCTGGAAGGCGAGGGTCCGGACGGTGGTTCGATCGTAGTCTCCGAATGGCCGGACCGTGCAAGCGCGCTCGCATTCTGGAATTCGCCGGAATACACCTCGGCTAAGAAGCTGCGCGAGGGTTTGGCGGACATCTCGGTCACGCTTGTCGGCGCGTGACACGGAAGCCGCCCCTGCCGGCAGCGAGCCGGCAGGGGCGAGAGCGTCCGTCAGATGCCGGGCGCGTCGTCGTTGGTCCAGTTCTGCCAGTCGCGGGTCACGAAGACCTCGTCGATCAGCGTCCGCTGGTAGCACTTTCCTTCACGGAACCACTGCCAGGTGCGTGCGCGATGGGTACGCTCGTCGTTGTTCTGGATCATCTCGTATAGATAGATACCGGGCTCGTCGGTGCGGGTCCAGTTCAGGCATGTCGAACGATTGAAATCGTCGGGTTGCATCGCTGCAGCCCAGCCTTTGATGAGGTCGTTATCCCACCAGATCCGGCCGTTCTTGTAGACGGCAGGAAAGTCCCGCACTTCGACGCGGCCATCGTCCCAGAAATAGTAGTTGGTCTGGTGATAGTGATCGACGCCGTCCTTTTCAAACAGGCGGCAGATCAGGCGCGAGCGGTGCTGGTCCGTCAGTTCGCCGGTCTTCGCGTCATAGTAGCGGTACCAGCCCTCCCAGACGCCTTCGTTCGACGCGAGCAGTGGCATCGCATCGCGAACCCCGGGCTCGTTCATCAACTCGGACATGATATCTCCTTGCCTCCGCAGGTCTGAAACAGCAGGAGTTACCCCCTGTTTCGCAAGTTTGCGCGGTTATCGAGGAACTGGTGGACGATGGGTCGAAGCTATCCGTTATGCGGATAGAGGCGGTAGGTCCCGCAAGGCCTTCAGGAAGCTATAGCGACGCTTGAGGTGGTCCTGGCAGCTCAAATGTCCTTCAACTTCATTATGGTCATGAGAAGGTGGGCGCGATCGGTTCGGACCTGTAAACAGGATCTTCCGTTGATGAGTGGCAGCTAAACCCACCTAAGATAATCGGACACGTTCTAGGAAGTGTGCCGTGTTGAGATCGCGGCGATCTTCAGGAGAAAGCTTACCCTGGTTTGGACATCTCCGATAATCCAGAAGTCAGGTGCTCAGGCACGAAATCCGGCCGCGCTAGCTTCTGCCATCTCACCACTGAAAATCAGCTGCATAAGGTGGGGAGCAAGGCCTTGATCGTAAAGCGCCAATGACCGGGCGAAGTCAGAAACAGCAATCATGAGGCGGCGATCAGGAAATAACATTTTTGTCGGAGGAGCGTCCTGTCGTGCGCTGTCGAAAATCATCCCGCCATCAGGCGTCAGACGGTAGCCAGTGACGAACCGAGCATCCTTGCCGGCGAGAAACAGCACGGCGGCTGTCAGGTTTTCCTCTGGCGATCCGTAGCGGCGGAGCGGAACGTTAGGGGTGGGATGTTGCCCGCTCCCCAAATGTCTGCGATCGATAGAACATTGTTTACGATGATATTGTCGGCGCCCATTCAGGCGACTCTGCAACGCGAGCGTGTCTGTCCATGTCGGCGTTTATCATCAGTTAGTGGTCAAAATCTGACGCTTGGTACCCGTCTGCCCAGATTCTTGAATGGCCAAGGTGTGTGGGACGGCGATGTTCGAGCTGGCATCGTCAAACAGCAGCTTTGCGCCGATTGTCGCCGTCGAACAGCGCCGTTCGTTTACTTAGAAGCGGTCATTCACTAAGATTGCACGGGCCCATCTGACGTGAGCACAGTTGCCTGACAGCAGCCCCCTATCCGAAGCGCGATCAATTTCTGTGTGCCGTAATGTAGACAGCACGCCTGAGAACAAGCTGCGTTACGAAAAGCAGTATCGAGGGGGATAAGATGATAGAGAATTGCCAAGCGGCAGGGCTGGATCGCCGCAGCGCACTGCGGCTCGGCGCGATCGCGCTGGCGGCAGCCACTATGCCCGTGAGTGCCGCAGCGGCCAGCCAGGTGAAGAAACGGACGCTCGATCCCGCCAACCCCGCCGATACTTTGCTCATCTATCGCAAGCTGCGTTTTCGGACCGACGACGGGCTGGTCTTCTCCTGGCTCAAGGGGCCGTACTATGCGGCCTATCAGGGCGATCTGATTCCGGTCTATGCGCTCAATCTGGGCTCGATCCAACGCGTCACGCAAAACCCTGACGGCAGCTTCAGCCTCATCGACCTGGAGATGAGCTTCCGCGTCGACGTGGAAACCGGCGAGCGCCTCTCCAAACTGCGCAACCCGATCACCGGCGAGATAGTGAAAGTGGGAGGGCGCGGCCCCGTGCCGTTCCCGGTGCGTTTCACCGCCACGAACGACGCCGAAATCGCCAAGCTGCCCGGTCAGCCGATATACGAGCACACACATCTGCCGATCAAGCCGTTCGACATCGGCAAGACCGATATCGCGGTACGCGACCGTTCTCACGCAAAAGTCACCGCGCCCGACGGGTTTATTTCGCACCTCAACGAAGTGTCGACTTTGTCCGCGCCAAAAGCGCTCGCGCTCGATCCCTCGGTTCATTACCTGGAAGCGCGTGTTCAATCGAACGACGTGCGCAGCTGGCCCGATTGGCTGAAGATGGGAGACCGGCCTGGCACGCTCAACCTCTTCGCCAACGGCGCCAAGGTTAGCCGGTTTGAAGATCTGCCCGAAGACTTCCATGCACTGCTGGAAAAGCACTATCCCAAGATCGCCGCCGATCCCATTGCGGCGCTCGACGCGAAGCCCTCGGTCGCGGGCTGACCGGGGACTACACTCCGGTACGCCCCCAGAGGTGCCTTCTCCTTCGGGATCGCCCCGTCAGGCACCAATGTCCCAGCGGGATGGATTCTACGCGCGATACGCTGCTGGGCTAAGTAGACACCTGTCTCCCGTGCGCAGGTGCGCTGGCGCTACTGGCGAGAATGCCGTAGCCGCGCCTGACCCTGCTCGTGTGTCAGTATGCATAGTCCCGCTACCTTCTGCGCGGCTTTGCGCCCTAATCGGTCATTCCTAGTGTGATCGGCGGCCCCCGAAACCTGTCGGTTCTGTATCCATTGGCAGTCGGGTTCGTCAGCGGCAAGATGGGTGGTCGCCAGTTAATCAGGTTTGCCACACAAACTTTTCACGGCTGCGAAGAGAACGGCGATAGAATTCATTCGGTATCAGCGGCGCATTGGGCTGTTCCCACCGAACGTAGACGTCATGGGTTCGGACCCTTCCCAATTTATCACCGAATTATCAGTTGATCCCAATTTCATTACATGGGCCTCCCGCCAATTTTATTTGACCCAAAACCACTTCTCCGCATAAGAGTTCCGATTGTGAGAAGCAATTGCTGCCGATGCGAAAGATTCCAACAGCCGCCGCTGGCCGTTTGCGATGAGACCGCATTGCGCCGACCCATGCTATTCGACAGCGGTTGCGCCTTGGCCGGGACATTTAAGGACCGCGGTTCAAGCAAAAAAGCCGATTGGCTGTGAAGCAATAACGACTGACTCAAACCATTTGAGGCTAAAGGCTTGCAAATATTATGCATGGCTATATATAGAAATAGCTAAACGTCGTTTGCGACGGAATTTGATAGCCGCTTTTTCGGCCTACCTCTTCCTTTTCAATCTTCATGGCTCCGTGACGGGACACATCCGATCGCGGACGACTATTTGTACGCAAGGAACTGGTTTGGCGAACGAAGAGCTCATGACAGTGGGAGGCAAGATCAACGAGATCTCGCCTGACGGACGCTTCGGCGTGACACTCGATAATGAGCATCGGATCATCGCTTACACGGCGGGGAAATTGCGCCGTCACCGGATTCGCTCGGTCGTTGGAGACCACGTACACATGGAAATGAAGCCTTACGATCTAACCAAAGGTCGGATCATCTATCGCGAACAGACCCTCGGGCAAGGTCCGGCCGGCGTCCGGCGCCGTGTGATCAGGCGCTGATCCGATTTCAACAAAAAGGCGGCGGCAAAACCGCTGCACGCAGGAATATAATGAATTGTATGAATGCTGGCGCTGCTTGGCGCCACACTACCTCGTCAAGTAAAAGCTCGGCGGGCAACGAACCTAGGGGGCGGCGCCCGTCTTTCTCCGCCATGCTTTCGACCCTCGAACTGCGACGGCTTGTCGCTGCGATGGTCGACTGAACAATAAAACTGGCGGTCGAGCCGAGGCATGACCGCATCTGGCAGGAGATTGCCCTTGGATATCAACAAAGAATACGCCGCTCACCAGCATGCCCTGATGCGGGCCGATAATTCGGCGTGCAACGACGATCGCCGGGCGCATCTCGCCCAGGCCTTGTCTATAGCCAACCGGATCAGCGTCTTTCAGCGTGAACTGGGCGCGGCAGCGGCCGGCGCCTGGAGCATGACCCAGACCGCTGGGTGTGTACGCGCCTGATAGCACTCCGCCAGCCTAATGCTGGTGCTCAATCCTGCTCTTGTTGAAGTTCGACCGGTATCGACGATTTGATTTCAGAACTGGAAAATCCGTTTCCATTCCTGCAAGACGACGACTTCCTTTCAAGTAACAACTTGACGCAAGACACCGTCCGCAATCGCTGACGGCCACCCCCGTTTCTTGAAAGGAAACGTACATGACTATCGGAACCGTAAAATTCTTCGACGAAGGCAAGGGCTATGGTTTCATTCAGCCTGATAACGGCGGGAAGGACAGCTTCGTTCATATCTCCGCCGTGCAGGCGGCTGGCCTGGGTATTCTGAGCAGGGACCAGCGCGTGTCCTATGACGTCGAGACAGGCCGCAACGGCAAGGAATCGGCGATTAATCTTAGCAACGCCAACTGATCAACGCTTGTTCCGGCATTCCATTCGGGGTTTGCCGGAACACCTGATTCCATGCCCCGTACCAGGAGTGAATGCTTATGGCACTTTCCTACGAATTCCTCATTGAGCGCGCGGAACAGGCGGCGCAGGAAGCAGCATGTTCCGTGCTGGAAAAGGTGCGGGAACGCGCATTGCGCTCGGAAACAGCATGGCGGAGGATGGCCAACCAGATGCTCGAAGTCGCTCGCACCCGCGAGCTTGCCGCGCAGAAGAGACTTGCCGAAGGCCAATGGATCGGCGTTCCGCAATGACTGAAAACCTGACCCTTACTGCGAAGACCCTGATTGAAGCTCATGAGGCGTCTGACGTTTCCGCGACTAATGGGATCGTCTGCCTTGCCAACATTTTGCGGAAGCGCGGCTTACTGACCGACGCAGAGACTTCGGCAATGTATGACAGTATGAGCCTCCCGTTCGGCCTGCCGAAATACGCCGGAAACCGTGCCGTTCAGGAGTTACAGTTGAACCTCGATCAGTTGTTTGCTGTCGTCGTTGCGCCGAAGTAGCTGGGGCCAGTAGGGAATAGGCTCGTGCCTAGACTTCTGTCATTTTGGTTGAGCCGAGAAGCGCCATTGGTGGGTTGTGGTAGTAGCGGCGCTTGATACGCTAGTCTGCGAACATCTGGAAGTGGTCGGCAGCCTATTCCGATTGCGTGTCAGCTATCCCCGCTACCCGGCTCCGGACCGGACAGTCCTTATCGGCCCGTGGCTGCCATTGGGGAATAGGTTGTTGAACGTCCGAAAGAGGGCGTGTCCGGAACAGCACTTTTTTATGTATCAGTGCCAGATAGCTGATGGGTCGTCTAATCGCAGCTCGCTGGCAAGCAGATTTTGAGCTGACCGTATGCCGGGTTCAGGGTCGTCTTCGCGGTCGCCATGGGCCGCCGCGCGGTGGGTCTTCGGCGGACGGAACCTTCCTATGTGGACGTCGCACTCGGCAAAAGCCGGTCGCGCTAGCTAGCAAGATGGCGCGCATGATCTGGGCGCTGCTCACCAAGAATGAAGATTACAGAGCTCCGACAGCTGTCGCGGTGTAAGCCAAGACTGCGGTCAGAGGCGTCGGGGACGTAGGCGGTCGAAGCAGGGTATGGCACAACCGTCGGCGAGACGGGGCTGGAAGAACCAGGAAATGGCAGAGCGCTAGCCAAGCGCGTAAAACTGTAATGGATCCAGTCCGCGAACTCCCATACTGGCCCGCAGCTTATGGCGTTGCTCATCGAGGCCGGACAGATGAGAGCATCCGACAACGTGCCAACATACCCCGATTTGCTGCTTGCATCCGAAGGGGCGGCCACAGATGCCATTCCGACACCTCCCGCGAAATCTGACATAGGGCGTTTTCTGCCGTTCTCCGGCGGGGACCAAGCGTGTGATGCGGATCACTAGCCGACAGACTCGTTGCCGCGTTGATGACTTCAACGACCACCAGGAGCCTCGATTAGACCCATCGTGGCGCTGCTCAGATGCCTAAACGGCTTTATCCCAGTTTTGCTGAATAGTCCGATGTTTTGGACCTTGCGGTGAGAGACGGAGCCGCCGTGTACCACGGGTTGTCGTCAAGCGGATAGTCGCCGGCACTTGCATGACCGGAGTTAGACACACGATAAGCTTTGCCCCAAGCGCCAGAAAGGAAATGCATGGCCCACGGGCAATACGCCAAAAACCAGACTATCGGCCCGGCCATAGCCTGGATTACGGTCGCAACATTGTTCATCGCGCAGATCGTTTCGACGGTGGATCGCGGGATGCTTGCGCTTGTTATCGATCCGGTACGCCGCGACCTGGACATCAGCGAAATGCAGATCGCACTGCTTCAGGGCTTTGCCTTCTCGATCTTCTACGTCACGGTTGGCCTGCCCCTTGGCGCCGTGGCCGATGTCGTGAACCGCCGTAGGCTCTTGATCGCCGGCATTCTCGTCTGGAGCGCGGCAACCGTTGCGGGTGGTTTCGCGCAAGGGTTCGGCTCGATGTTTGCCTCGCGCCTGTTCATTGGCGTGGGAGAGGCCGTGCTCGGGCCTTGCGCGGTCACGATGATAAGCGATCTGTTCCCGCCCGAACGGCGCGGACGTCCCATGGCGCTTTACGTGTTCGGCAGCATGATTGCGTACGGTTTGGGTTCGCTGATCAGCGGGGTTATCCTGGATCTTGCACCCAAAGGCATCTTTGCGAACCTGCCGTTCATCGGACATCTTGTCCCCTGGCGCATTGCCTTTGCGTTGGTCGGCGCGTCGGGGCTGTTGATAGTGCTGCTGTTGTTCCTGCTTCGCGAGCCGGTGCGGCAGACTGACGGGGGCGATGGCGATTCCAAGGTTTCGTTTGCCGAGGGATTGGCATTGCTGGCCGCGCAGCGTGCGGTCTTTCTGCCGCTTTACGGCTCCTTGGCCCTCTTCGCAATGGGTGGCTCGGTCGCCACCGGCTGGGGGGCGGTGTTCCTGACGCGGGCATTCGGATACCCGCTCGGTGCGGCCGGAAAGGGGCTGGGTATGAGCCAGGTCTGTTGGGCGGTGGCAGGTGCGATCGTTGCCGGGATTGTGGTCGACCGGGTCGGCGCACGTTCCGGCCCGGGAGGCCGCATGCGCCTTGCGGCGGGCATCGCGCTCTTGGGAATTCCCTCAAGCCTGCCGCTCCTTGCAAGCAGCGGGACGGCGGCGATGGTCCTGTTGGGTGAGGTCATGATGGTGAGCGCGATCTACGGCACCACCATGCTTTCGGTGATTTCCGAGATTTCCCCGAACAAGGTCAGGGGTTTTGCCGTGGCGCTCTATGCCTTCGTGATGACGATCATCGGCGGATCACTGGGTCCGCTGGCTGTCGCCTATCTCACCGAGTCCGTTTTCGCCTCACCGCTGGCCGTGGGCCACTCAATGGCCGTGGTGGGAATGGCGGCTCTCCTCATCTCGGCGCTGCTCGCATTGCGCGCTGCGTCACGCATTTCCTCCCAAGTACGGAACCTGCCATGACCACGATCACGCGCGGCTACGCCAAGAGCCGCTTTGGCCAGCTTCACTACCGCCTTGCGCATAGCAATGGTGCGGGGGTGCCGCTGCTTTGCCTGCACCAGACCCCCAGTAGCAGCGCGGACTGGCTGCCGGTGATGGGACCGCTTTCCACCGGTCGCACGGTGATTGCGGTGGACACGCCCGGTTACGGCATGAGCGACGCACCGCCTCAACCCGCGAGTATCGAGGACTTCGCCGAGATAATGGCGCAGCTTATGGCGGACCTGGGTGCACAGGGCGTCATTGCTTCGGGCTGCTTTGATGTCTTGGGATTTCACACCGGCTCCCTCATCGCGACGCAGCTTGCTCGCAGCCTGCCAGATAGGGTGCGTAAGGTCGTCGTCTTCGGACTAGCTGCCTATCCCGCCGAAGTGCGTGAGGACAAACTGGCCAATCTGCTCAAGGCTTTCCCGCCGCCGGGGCCTTCGCTCGACCATGTGGAGAGGCTCTGGTCGATCATCGGCGAACTGAGCGATCCGCGCATCTCCTGGGAAGAGCGCCATGTCAACATGGCCGAATGCCTGCGTCTGGGCGCGCGAATGCCCTGGGGATATATCTCGGTTTATCGCTACGATTTCCTCGGCGCTATGGCGCAGGTTGAGCAGCCGGTGCTGGTGATGAACCCGGAAGACGACTTGTGGGACGTGACTTTGGCCACCGCACATACTTTCCGGAACGGTCGGCGCGTGGATCTGGCAGACGTGAAGCACGGTGTACTCAAACTGGAAACAGCGCGCGTGGTGAGCGAGATCGCAGCGTTTCTTGGCTAATCCGCACGAACATGCGATCCTGTGGTTTTAAGGAGCAAAACGCTTCGTGAACCTGGTGCAGCTCAAGCGAATGATCGCGATTTACGAGAGCGGCAGCCTGCGCAAGGCATCCAAGTCGGTCGGTGTCACCCAGCCCGCGCTGACGCTCAGCATCCGGCAGCTCGAGGAAGAGTTCAACACTAGCCTGTTCGAGCGGGGTCCGACCGGCGTGCGCCCGACCGAAATGTGTGAAAAGCTGGTCCAGCGCGCCCGGCTGATGCTGATGGAAGAGCAGCGGATCATAAACGATCTGGCGACCGCCAACCGCGTTCCCAAAGTGGCGGTAGGAGTTCATCCGATCATCATGAACGACATGATGAGCCGAGCCATGCGCCAGTTCGTCGACCAGTCGGGGCCAGTCGACATGTGGGTGCGCGAAGGGTACACGACCCAGCTTCTCGACCTGTTGTCCGCCGGCGAACTGGACTTCGCTTTCTGCGGGTTGCCCGACGGATACAGCAGCGAGACGTTCGCGTTCGAACCCCTGTTCAAGCGCGAATATGCAGTCGTGGCGGTGCCCGACCATCCGGTGTTCGCGATGGACGAACACGATTTCGCGGCAGGGACCGATTTCGTTTGGGCTCATGTCAGCGCTTACGAGACCGCCGATCCGATAGACAACGACGATGTCGTCACGATCCTGCGCAAGTTCGGCTATTCGAAGCAGTGCAAGGCAGTGAAGGCGTCATCCACCACTTTCGTGAAGAGCATGATCCTTCACTCGGGGATGATCGGTATGGTTGCCTGCGAGGCCGTGGCTGACGAACTGGCGAGCGGGTCGCTCCGGCGCCTGCCCGGCTCGGAAATTCCAGCCCCCGCGTTTGGGTTCATTACCCTGAACGAACGTTACGAAAACCGAACGGTGCGGCAGCTCAAGGCGATCGTTCGCCATTGCTGCGCGCATCGGGCCGGCTAGAGGTCAAAGTCCCCTACAAAGGATTTGAGAACTTTGCCGGTTGCAGGCGGATTGTCCTGCATCACGAACGCGCCCGCGTTCTTGATTACGGCAGTGCGGCTGCTTTTCAGCGCGGCTTCGGCGGCGGGACGGAATTTGGGATAGGCCTTGTCACGATCGCCGTAGACCAAGAGCGTCGGCGCCTGGACGCGCGCCAGCGTTCCGGCGATATCGGTCACGGCGACGCCGCGCTCGGAAGGCTGGATCCAGCGGCCGGCGGCTTTGCGGCTGAGCACGCCATCGGCATTGATCGGGCCGGTGTTGATGATGCCGAAGATCTGCGTCAGCAGTTCGGGCGGCGTTGGCAGGGGATCGCCGTTCTTATCGAAAAGGGCACCCTGCTTGTCGTCCACCGCGGCCTTGACTTCGGACAGCGAACGCCGCGGGCCAAGCGCGCACGAAACTAGCGCCAGCTTGCGTACCCGCTCGGGCCAGAACGCAGCGAGCGGTACGGCAAGGCAACCGCCTAGGGACGTGCCGATCAGGTCGACCCGCTCCAGACCAAGTTCGTCGAAAGCACCAACGAGCAAGGCGGCCGTCTCGCCCAACGTCTGGATGTAGGGCGCGGGGCCATCCCAGCGCGAACCGCCGTGGCCTGGGAGGTCAAAGGCGATCACCTGCCGTCCTTCGGCCAGCATCGGCGCCACGAAGCGCCAGTCGGAAAGCCAACCACCGAGCTTGTGCAACAAGACGATCGGTGGCTTGCCGGTAACCGCTTCTCCGATAACGGCGTGGTGCAGGACGCCGCCCGCGCGGCGCAGATCGCCCTGGCGCGTCCATGGCCCGGCGGGAGGAACGACGGTGGGGCCGGCACTGTGCGCGGCCTTTACGGGAAGGGCGCTCATCGCACCGGCAATGGCCAGCATTTTGGCGGCATCGCGACGGTTCAACATTCCTCTATTCCTTTTCGACGTTGGGGACGGTCAGGCCCATATATCCGGCTCGCGACCGAGGCCGGGATCGGCGACGAATGCGTTCTCCGGTCTGGGCAGGCCGAGATTTTCGCGAAGCGTATCGCCTTCGTACTCGCGGCGGAATAGTCCGCGTTTCTGCAGGATGGGTATGACCTGGTCCACGAAGTCCTCCAAAACGCCCGGCTGGTAATTCGGCGAGAGCGAGAAGCCATCGGCGCTGCCCGCGCGGAACCAGTTTTCGCAGAGGTCCGCTACCTGTTCTGGGGTGCCGGTATACGAGAAGCTCGCGCGCGAGACGACGACGCGGCGGGCGAGCAGACCGATCGGCAGATCCTCTTCTCGCGCCATGCGCAGGATCTGCTGCTGCACCCACTTACCGCCGTTGGTCTCCGGCAGGTCGGGCAGGCGATCGTTTACTGAGAGGTGCGAGAGGTCGACGCCAAGTTGCAGGCTCAACGTGCGCAGTGCCAGCGCTTCGGGCACGAGATCGAGCAGCTCCTCGTCGGCGCGACGCGCCTCGGCTTCGCTGGCACGGACCATGAGCTGGACGGAGGGGATGACTTTGACGTGATCCGGGTTGCGCCCGAAGGCGGCGGCGCGGCCGCGCATGTCGGCTCGAAATTCCCGGGCCACTTCCAGCGAGCTGGCGGCAGTGAAGATCATGTCCGCCGTGCGTGCCGCTAGTGCCCGTCCCGGCCCGGAGCCGCCGGCCTGGACGATAACGGGATGACCTTGCGGCGGGCGAGCGATATTCAGCGGACCGGCGACGGCAAAATGCTCACCCTTGTGGTCGAGCTGATGGACTTTGCCCGGATCGAAATAGCGCGCGGCCGCGCGGTCACGCAGGATCGCGCCGTCTTCCCAGCTGTCCCAGAGATTACGGACTACGTCGACGAATTCCTCGGCGCGGGCATAGCGGGCGCTGTGGTCCATGTTGACGTTGCGGCCAAAGTTGCGTGCCTCGCTGTCGCTGGCCGAAGTCACCACGTTCCAGCCCGCACGGCCCTTGGAGATATGGTCGAGCGAGGCATAGCGGCGGGCGATCGCGTAAGGCTCATTGTAGGTGGTGGAAGCCGTTGCGATCAGGCCGATGTGCTTCGTCACGACTGCCAGCGCTGCCAGCAGCGTGGTCGGCTCCAGCTTGCCGCCGTAGTCGGTGGCGGCGAAGGCATCGCGGCCCGATATATGCGGAAATCCTTGGGAATCGCCCGAAAAATAGCAGTGCATCTTGCCGCGCTCGGCCGTCTGGGCGAGTTGGGCGTAATGCGCGAAGTCGTGCTGATCGGCCGCCGGGGCTCCCGGCCAGCGCCAGCCGCCAGGATGGGCGCCGCTGTTATGTATGAAGGTGGCGAGGATCATTTGCCTGGGGGCGTCAGTCATTGTTGAACTCCGGGAAAATCAATTTTGGCTGGCAGCGATGACGCGCGCCAGTTCTCCGTCCGCGGGCGCGGTACGAAAGGCGCGAGCGGCAAGAGCGAAGCACGCCGCTGCCAGCATGAGGCAGGGCAGGACGACGCAGACGAAGGAGGCGGCGATGCGCGAGGGACCGCCCAGAACGTTTTCGGATACGAAGGCGATGGCGAAGGGGCCGCCGGCACCGGCCGGCAGCGCGGCCACGACACTGAGGAAGGAATAAGAGAAGCCCCGCATGCCGTTGGGCACGATCTCTTGCACGGTCGCGTTCATGGCGACGTTAAGCATGGGCGTGGTGAGGCTGATCGTGGCAAGCGCCGCGATGGCGAATCCGAGGCCCGGGGCAAGTCCCGAAAAGGCGGCCGGCAGGGCAAGGATCGGCAGTACGACCATCAGCCCGATCCGGCCGGACTTGCGTGCCTTGGCACGGCTATCTGCAGCAAGACCGCCCAGGACATAGCCGCTGATACCTGCGATCAGCATGCCCAGGCCCAGCAGGTTGGCGATCTGCGGAAGGGTGAGGCCATATGTCCGCATCAGCAGCGGCGCGGTCCACGACGTCACGCCTACGAAGGCGACGTAATAGAGGCAAAAGCCTCCGAACAGTGGCGCGACCAGCGTACGGTGACGCCATAGGTAGGACAGCTTCTCGCCCACTTGCGCCGGTACCTCTGCCTCGCAAGTCTGGCTGGCGCCGATCCCTCGACGGGCGGGTTCGCGGATGGTCAGAAAAGCCAGGCCGACGAGGGGTCCGATGGCGCCGCACAGCAGGAAGGCACTGCGCCAGGGAATGACCAGTCCATAGCCCGGCAGCGCGATATGCAGGTTGGCAGCGAGGATCGCTCCAGGAACGACCGACGACAATGAAGTCCCGATGGTTGCACCGATAAGATAGGCGCTGAGCGCTCGCCCGCGCCGCTCCGGCGGGAACATGTCCGCGATTAGCGACATCGCCGCCGGGGCGATTGCCGCTTCGCCGAGGCCGACCAAGGCGCGCAATACGAAGAACGTCGCAAAGTTCGGGGCCAGGCCGCCAAGCGCGGTCGACAGGCTCCAGACAATGATCGCGCCGCCCAGAACACGCTTTCGTACATGCCGGTCCACCAGGGAGCCGAGCCATAGGCCGCACACGCCGCTCAGCAGCGAATAGGCAAGGCCCATGAGGAGGCCCATGCGGATATCGTCGATGCCGAGATCCGCCTTTATCGGCTCTGCCAAGACACCGACGATCGCCTTGTCGATGCTGTAGAAGTTCGCGGCAAGAAACAGCAGCAGCATCGGCCAGAGCGTCTGCCGGACCGGCGGGAAAGGAGAGGTATCAGTCGACACGGACAGTGCGTCCATCGATGCAGGCCAGCAGGCGGCCGTCTGCATCGTTGAGGATCTCGACCCTGTCGCCGTCGAGATAGATGATATCCTCGAAATGGAACTTGCCGATTTCTGGGCCGATCCAAGGCAGGTCGCAGCTCAGGACCATGCGGTCGATCAGTTCGAAACTGTGCATGCCGCCGCCGGGGTGGGGATGATCCGTGTGCTCCAGCCCCACCGAGTGGAGCCCGCAGGCCCGGAACTCTGGATTTCCGTGGGCCTGGATCGAGGCGACGACAGCCTGCTCGACATCGGTGGACAGCCGGCCGGCGCGAAATTCCGGCAGCGCGGCTTGCCAGCCCAGACGCGTGGCATTGTAGCGCTTTAGTTGTTCGGCGGAGGGTTCGCCGATCACGGCGGTACGGCCGATATCGCTGGTGTAATGGGCAAATTCGGCGGTTGCGTCGAAAGTCACCATGTCGCCATGTTGCAGTTCGGTGGTCTTGGCCAGACGGCCGAACCCGGGGCGGTAGGGGGTGATGAGCAGGAACACCGGGCGTCCGCCCGCGAGTGCAGCGGCGGACCAGAATACCCGCTCGGCCTCGGCGCAAGTGGCGCCGGCGGCCAGGGCTTCGGCGGAGATCTGCAAGGCCAGTTCGGTCTTGCGGGCGGCGGCACGCATATTGCCTATTTCCGCCGGAGTCTTGACCATGCGCATGTCGCGCAGAAGATCGCGCGCAGGGAGCACCTGGATGGTGCCGCCCAGGAGGGCGTTCACGTCAAGGCCTAGTCCGCGATCCTCGAAGGCGATGCGGCCCTTGTCCAAACCGAGCTCGCGCAAGTATTGGGCCACCGCCTCCTGATGGTTCTGCGGCAGGCCCTCGGCGGTGAGCACACCTTGTACGCCGCCGGCGCCGATGCCGGGCTTGCGGGCATAGCCGCGGACGATCATCCAGGTGCCCTGCCCCTGCTGAGGCTGGCCCATGTCTACTTCGACGGTGAGCACGGCGGCGTCGCGCGAAGGGTCGCGGGGCAGGAGCGCCAAGGCAAGATCGCCAAAGCCCCAACTGGCGTCGGTCGCCCAGCTGGAGAGGTAGTAGGTGTTGATCGGACTGGATGCGACGACGAGATCGATGCGATCCCGGTCCATCAGGGCGTCGGCGCGTTCACGATTCAGGAGCAAGGGCATTCTCGATCTGGTCAGTTGGGGCGAGGAGAGGAGCGTCGTCCGCGCACAAGACGCCCTGGCAGCGCGCCGGTGGGCCTGTCGTCGCGGGCGGTGACGAGGCCAGACACCACGGTGGCGGCATAGCCGCTGGCGGTCTGGGTCAGGCGGCGGCCGCCGGCGGGCAAGTCGAAGCTGGCGCGCGGCGCGGCGAGGGAGAGCTTGTCGTAGTCGATCACGTTGAGGTCCGCCTTGAAGCGCGGTAGGATTAGGCCGCGATCGCCGAACCCGCCTACTTGTGCGGTATGACGAGTCATCCGCCGCACGGCTTCCTCAATAGGCAGGCGCTCGCCCCTGCGGTCTCGGGTCCAGTAGGTGAGCACAAAGGTCTGCATCGAGCCGTCGCAGATCGCGCCGACATGAGCGCCGCCGTCGCCGAGGCCGAGCACGGTTTCCTCGCGCGTCAGCATATCGTGGACGACGTCGAGGTTGTAGCGGGTGAAATTGCGTGCTGGGAAATAGAGGATCGCCTGGCCGTCATCCTCCAGCAACGCGTCGTAGGCCACTTCCGCAACTGTGCAGCCGCGCTCGCGGGCCAGGTTGTCGAAGCGCTCGCGTTCGGGAGGTGCATAATCGGGGGTGCCGCCCATCGCGTAGCAGCGGGCGATATCGCGCATGAACGCCGGATACTTCACAGGATCGAGCGGTAGCTCCATCTCGGCCAAGATCGCCGCGCGCACCTCGGACTTGCGCATTTCGGCGGCGCGGTTCGCGACAGGCAGGTGCTCAATGCGATCGTAACTGGGACAGCCTCGGAATGGGTTGAGACTGAGTTGCAGTCCGTAGAGCACGCCAACGGGACGGCCGACGATTTGCCCATAGATATCGAGCCCGCGCTCGCGCTCGGCGGCGCAAGCCTCGGCAATCTCCTGCCAGCGATCCGGGGCCTCGTTGTATTGGAGTAGTGGGAACGTCACCGTATGGCCCGACGCCTCGGCGATACGGGCGAGCATGCGGAATTCGGAGGAGAAGCCGTTGGCCGTGTCGAACTCGGACGCCGACATGAACAGGTGCTGCCCATGCGGCTTCATGGCCAGGGCGATGGCCATGAGTTCGTCCTCGCTCGCGGTCGTTACAGGAAGCTGCTCGCCGCTGGCCGTGCGGTGACCGACCACCCGTGTGGTGGAAAAGCCGAAAGCGCCCGCCGCTACGCCATCAGACACGAGCGCGGCCATGGTTTGCATATCGGCGGGGGTGGCCGGTTCGCGCGCGATCGCGCGCTGGCCCATTGCGTGGACCCGCACTGGAATATGGGGAACTGCCACGGCGAAGTCGGCATCCATCTGCCGCTGCGCGATGGCGTCCATGTATTCCGGGAAAGTTTCCCAATTCCAGGGAAGGCCTTTGGCCATGACGATGCCGGGGATGTCTTCCACGCCTTCCATGACGTCGATCATCTGTGCGCGCATCTCGGGCCGGCAGGGCGCAAAACCGACGCCGCAATTGCCCATCAGCACGGTGGTGACGCCGTGGTTGGTCGAGGGCGAGAACTGCGTATCCCAAGTGACCTGGGCATCGTAATGCGTGTGGATGTCGACGAAGCCCGGCGTAACTAATTTGCCGCGCGCGTCGATTTCCTCGCGCCCCGAACCGGGGACGGCCCCGGTCGCGACGATATGCCCGTTCGCTATAGCAACGTCGCCGTCCCACAGCCCGGCACCGGTGCCATCGGCCACGGTGCCGCCGCGAATGACGAGATCATAGTCGCTCATCGCCGTCTCCATTTCTGCAGGGCAAAGAGGCCGGGGCGCCAGAGGGAAAAATAGGGCGCCCCGGCAAGAGGTTCGAACCAGCCTGGGGCTCAGAACTTGATAGTGGACCGCACGCCGAACGTCCTGAGATCGCGCAGTGCCACGGCTACCGCCGAGAAGGGCGAGAGGTAGGCGTTGGTGCGTTCCAGCAACGTGAAGTCGGTGGCAGCCTGATAAGCCTTGTTGTTGAACAGGTTGGTAACGAAACCTTCGAGCGTGTACCGGTCATTGCCGAAGCCGAGCCGCAGGTTCACTTGCGTCATGTCAGGGGTCTTCGTCAGGTTCGAGGCATTGGTGTAGACGCCCGACTTGTAGCTGAAGTCGGCGCGGGCAAAAGCTTCGACATCGCCGCGCAGAGGTACGGTGTAGTTGACCGATGCCGAAGCGTTGTAACGCGAAGCCAACGGGTTGTGGTTGCCGTTGAAGTCCGTGATCCCGGTCAGAGCGGTGACCGTAGGAGCACTCAGCTTGCTGATATCGCTCTCGTTGTAGGAACCGTTCACGCCGAGCGTCAGGCGTTCGCCTACAGCGAACGAGACGTCGCCTTCAAGGCCGTACATCTTGACCTTGCCGGTGTTGAGCTGGGCCTGGATATTGTAGACCACGCTCGTCGCCGGATCGACTAGAGTGATGACGTTGGCGTTGAGCTGGTCCTTCCAGATGCCGTAATAGGCGGCAAACGTGTAGCGCATGCGGTTGCCGAAAGCGCGGCCCTTGGCACCGATCTCGAAGTTGTCGAGCTTTTCCGGCTCAACTGCGATGCGGAGCCCGGCATTGGCCGCCAGCACTTGCGCCGCGGGGCTCAGGTTGGAGAGGAACACGGTGTTGAACGCCGC
This sequence comes from Novosphingobium sp. BL-S-21, assembly GCF_055521655.1. Taxonomy (NCBI): domain Bacteria; kingdom Pseudomonadati; phylum Pseudomonadota; class Alphaproteobacteria; order Sphingomonadales; family Sphingomonadaceae; genus Novosphingobium; species Novosphingobium sp. BL-S-21. The sequence continues at coordinate 579,731 of NZ_JBVFVP010000003.1, read as the reverse complement.
CGGGTTTACCCCCTTCGAATAGGAGGCATAGACCATCATGTCCGGGGTCACGTCGTAATTGACAATCACACGCGGGGTGAAGTTCTTATAGGTCTGTTTGGCGAGGATCGTACCTTCCTCGTAAAATCCCGGCGTCGCGAAGGCGGCAGAGGCGATCGTCTGGCCGCCGGGACGGGCATAGGCGTACATCGTGTCGATCTGGTAGCGACCGTCGAAGTTGACGCTCAGCTCCGGCGTGATCTTGTAACCCAGGCCGAAGAATGCACCGAACGTGCGATTGCGGGTCTTGCCGGAGACGACGCTGAACTGGCTGGTCCCGAGCGCGCCGTTGTTGCCGCCGCCGCCGCCCTGGAAGGTGGCGTTGAGATAGCTGCCGCCCAGCGTCGCCGAGAACGGGCCGCCGTCGTCAAAGCTGGCACGCAGTTCCTGCGAGAAGTCCTTGCTGACGGCCTCAACGAGATAGGGATAGTCGAAATAGCTCGGCGCGCCCGGCGCGGTGCCGACCGCGTTGTTCGAATTCGGCGCGGTCGTGTTGTAATAGAGATCGAGGTCCGAAAGCTGACTGCGGCGCTCGTTGTTGTAGCCGGTGAGGGAGGACAGCGTCACGCCGCTGCCGACTTCCCAGTCAACATTGAAATGCAGGTGGTAGAAGCGGCTGCGCAGGCCGTAGCCCTGCACGCCGTCCTTGGGATCAATCAGCCGGCCGCGCGGGTTGGCGAGGAAGTCCTGGATGAACGGCGTATCGACCGTATTCATCGAAGGGGCGCCGGCGGGCAGGCTAGGTAGGCTGCCGCAGAAGTAGCGGTTGTTGCCAAAGGCGCAGTTCGAACTGTCGGGCACGATCACCGCGCTGTTAGCCGGATTGGTGACGGCGTGGGCTGCGAGCAGCCCGGTGGCGTTGGGACCGTCATTGTTTTTCGAAATCAGGCCGAATGCCTTGGCCTTGAGATTTGATGCAGGGGTGAATTCCATAGCGAGGGTCGCGGCCCGGGTGCGCTGGTCACCGAGCGTCTGGCCGGGGACGCTCTGGTTCTTCCATGATCCGCCTTTCGCGGTTTCTTGCAAGGTGGCGCGAAAGCCGACGAGGCCCTCTATCAACGGCGCGCCGATCGACGCTTGGAGCTCGTGATTGTCCCTTGTGCCGATCATGCCCGAGAAGCTGCCCTCGAGCCGTTCGGGTGTCGCCTTGGTGACGACATTTACCGCACCAGCGAAAGTCTGGCGGCCGAAATAGGCGCTCTGCGGACCTTTCAGCACTTCGATGCGCTCGGGATCGGTTATCGCTTGGATGCCGGTGGCTGTGGAAACCGGCACGCCGTCTATGAAGATCGAGGCGGTCTGCACCGAGGCGCTGGAAGGCGTGAAGCCCCGGATGATGACCTGCTGGAACGAGCGGTCGTTGCGGCCGGAGGAACTGGAGACGATCTTCATGCTGGGCGTGAAGGCGGACAAGTCAGTTACGGACTGCACACCACGCGCCTTCATGTCCTCGCCGGAAAGCGCAGTCACCGAAATCGGCGTCTTGAGAATGTCTTCTCCCCTCTTGCGCGCAGTAACAACAATGTCGCCGGGTAAGCTAGTAGCCGCGCTTGGCGTAGAATCCTGTGCCCTGGCCGAGATGGCATTGCCCGCGTTCATGATGAGCGATGCGCAGGACAATAGAAGGGCGCTGCGGAGCCCGGAGATGCTTGTCATGTTTCTTCCCCGTATCGATCCCCGACCGTTATTGGCCTGAGTCTTTGAGATCGTTCTTCCTGCGAGCGTGCTTTTTATCTGTTGTAATTCAGATTTTCGCTGTTCAACGAAACCCTGTTGTCATCGTTCCGTCGCTCTATGGGTGCATAGTATCATCGCTATTTTGCGTCCCGGGCATCAGAAGCGCTTATCACCTCCAAGAATTCCTGATTGGCGCCCGGGACGAGGCCGTGCTTGTTAACAGGCCCATGCCAGCGGCGGCACGGCAGCCTTGGGCGTCTTTCCGTGCCGCTTCATTCCGCACCAGTTCCTTAAAGGCGAGGCGAAAACGACGTCATGAAACTGCTTGCCTTCCTGATGCAGACCGGCGGCCATATCGCCGGCTGGCGCCACTCGCGCGCGGCCACGCGGGCCTTATGCCACGCCGACTACTTCCGCGACTTGGGCCGCACGGCCGAACGCGGTCTGTTCGACGGAGTGTTTCTGGCAGACTATCTCGGCTATCACCCGGTCAAAGGCGCGGACGTGTTCGCCGGACTGGAAACACCCAAGCTCGACCCTATCGCGGTACTGGCGACGATCGCGGCGGAGACCAGCAACCTCGGGCTGATCGGAACGGCTTCCACCACTTATAGCCAACCCTACGACCTTGCGCGGCGTTTCGCATCGCTCGATCACCTGAGCGCAGGCCGTGCCGGCTGGAACATCGTAACTTCGACGATGGAAAACGAGGCACACAATTTCGGTCTCGAAGCGCATATGGGGCATGCTGAGCGCTACGCCCGCGCCGATGAATTCGTCTCCATTGCGCGCCGGCTGTGGGACAGCTGGCAGGAGGGGGCGGTGCTCGCCGACAAGGCCAGTGGTCGCTACACCGATCCGGCCCGCATCAGTGCGCTGGATCATATCGGCGAGCACTTTCGCGTCGCCGGTCCGCTTACCGTACCGCGTCCCCCGCAGGGGTATCCCGTGCTGGTTCAGGCCGGCGCTTCGGCGACAGGGCGCCAGTTCGCCGCCACGCATGCTGAGGTCATCTTCACCTCCCATCCCTCGATCGAGACGGCGAAGGCATTCCGCTCGGCCATGCACGAGCAACTCGCCGTACTGGGCCGCCTGCCGGGAAGCCTGAAGGTCATGCCGGCCGTCACCCCAGTCATCGGCCATTCGCGGCGCGAGGCGGAGGAACTCAAGCGCGAACTGGACGACTTGATCCCGGCGGCGGTTGCGCTCTCGAAGCTGGAAGCACTTTTGGGCAACATCGATCTGTCGCAGGCTGATCCCGATGCGCTTTTGCCGTCGCTGCCCGAAGCGGCGTTGGCGGGGCAGAACTCCACCCGTGACCGTGTTTTGGAATTGGCTGCACGTGAGCGCTTGCCAATCCGGGAACTGGCGCGCCGCGTTGCGGCGGGGCGCACCGGGCACACGATCGTTGGCACGGCTCAGGATGTCGCCGACACTTTGATACACTGGGAAGGCGAAGGCGCGGCGGACGGTTTCGTCATTTCTCCTCCGTTTCTTCCAGGCGGACTGGAAGACTTCGTCGACCACGTCGTGCCCGTACTTCAGGAGCGGGGGCATTTCCGCAAGTCTTACGAAGGGACGACTTTACGTGAGAACCTGGGCCTCGACGTTCCCGAGAACATGTTCGGGACGCATCCGGAATTGCGCTGCAAGCCGGAGGTCTGGTGACGGGCATGTCGGGATTGGCCCCGCTGATCAATCGCGCCGAGGCGCAACGGGTGATGGGGGAGCGCGGTGTCGGTGCGCTCGTTTTGGCAGATCCCACCAACATTTATCACGCAAGCGGTTTTTGGCCGCAAACGGTGGCCATGGGGCAGACCGGCGCGGCATTCGCGGTCGTGCCGGCAGACGCCGCCCGGCCGGTAACGCTCATCACCAGCCAGTTCATCCATTATCTGCATGACGTCGATGATGCCGCCGACGAAGGTGGGCTCGAGATTCTGCTCTATACCGCGCCCGAAGGGCTTGAAGGCGATGCCGCCGCGCCGGTTTTCCTGGCTGAACCGGTTGGCGGCCGGGAGGATCCGTGGGACGGGTTCAGCCGCCGATCCACGCTTAATGTTCTCGCGCGCACTTCGGCTTATCCCGACGTCGCCTCGGCGCTCAAGGCGGCCACTGCCCCTTTTCTGGGAAGCCTCTGTGCCGACGCGCCAGTGGTTGGGGGCCTGCTTAGTGAGGCTTGCCGTTCGTTTGCCGCCGAGCCCCTGCTTCGCCGGATACGAATGGTGAAATCTCGGCGGGAGATTGCACTGATGCGTCACGCGGCGCGAAGCAATGCCGAGGCGGCACGCGCGGCTATTTGTTCGATCTCGGCGGGCAACACTTACGAGGAGCTGCGAAGAGCATTCTTTGCGGAAACCGGCAGGCGCGGAGGAATTCCGCTGTTCATTTCCACTGACAGCATGGCTATGCGCCAGCGCGATGGTGTGATCCGTGAGGGACGCAGTTTTCAGGTCGACGCAGTCAGCCACTATGCGGGCTATCATGGCGACTATGGCCGAACGGTATTTGTTGGTGAGCCCGACCCTGTAGTTCTGCGGATGGTGGAAGCGGCCAGCTGCGCTAATAACGCTATTGCGCAAGCACTTGCACCGGGTCTGCGCTATTCTGACGTGCGCCGGATTGGGAAGGAGGCGGCGCGCGCAGCGGGCCATGACGTCGATATAGCTTGTACGCCCCATAGCGTTGGCCTGTACCATACCGATGAAGCCTTTGAAGGCGACACGATCCATTTCAACAAGGCGGATCATGTTATCGGCAAGGATATGGTGCTTAGCGTGGATTGCCCTGTGCTGCATCTGGATGCTGGCGGAAATGTACATCTGGAGGATCTGTGGTTGATTACCGAAAGCGGCTGCGAGCCGCTTAACGCTCTGGATGCTCCGTTCTTGCGAATTTAAGAGCTCGGGCAAAAACTCCTTTAAGCGAGGTGCGCTGCTGATGCGCTGGATGCCACCCTTCGTCGGTATTCGAGCCTTATCAGAAGCTGGTCAGGCCATAGTCGCGCAATGCGACGCGCCGCTGAGGCCAGCGTAGCGGATAACGACATTTTGATCGACCGCTCCGTGGCTTTCGCCGCTTCAGCAGCAAGGAGGGCGATGACTATCAAGCCACAGCCGCTCAGGTGTTCGGAGAAGCGAGCCATCCGATCGGCCTGAAGGAGGGGGCATTGAAGCCTTTCGTAGGTCTGTCCTATGCCTATCTCGGCGCGTGCAGCATCAACGAAAGCGGTTCGGCTGTGTCGCTAACCGGTAAGGTGTCGAACGCCGATGCACTGTTCTCGTCGCTGGGCATCAGGGCGCAAGCGCGTTTCGAAATGGGCGAGAACTCGGCATTGCTGCCGCACTTGGCAGCACGGTTTCGGGGACCTGCCTGCCGATGGCTCACTGGGCTTCGACGGGCAGGCGCCTAACTTTGCGGTGACGGGTACGCCACTTTCCCGCAACTCTGCACCGATCGGTGTCGGCCTCGATTTCGCAGCGGGCTGGTCTGGTAGGTGCAACGGGATGAAAACCCCTGAGTTGTAGCAGGAGAGAAGCGGCGAATTTAAGTGTCGAGAAAATTGTGCGTTTGGGTTGACGTCACGCAAATCGATTTCAACGCCTTAACTTGTGCAGCGGCAGCCAGATGCTTTTTACGGATGGTGCGGGATCGCTCACGGCGCCCGATGATAAGACCAGGAACATCGCTTGAGTTATTTTCATCGCTTAGCGCTAAATTTGCACTTGTGCTGCGTTGCAGCATGACGGAACATCGAAGCGCCTTTCAGGCATCCTCTCCCATACTTTTCAAAGCCGGCCCAAGTGGCCGGCTTTTCTTTTTGATAAAACAGCGCCTCAATTTCCCGGAGTAGATAATGAAGATCGGCAAGACGCAGATCGTGATCGTCGGAGGGGGCGCGGCGGGGCTCGAACTCGCCGCCAAGCTGGGAAGGCGCTACGGGCGTAAGCACCACGACATCATCCTGATCGATCGCAACCGCACGCATATCTGGAAACCGCTGCTCCATGAAGTTGCAACGGGGTCGCTCGATGCCAACATGGACGAGGTAGGCTATCGCAGCCACTGCCATCGCTGGGGCTATCGCTACTTCTACGGGACGCTCTCCTCAATCGATCGCGCGGCGCGCCAAGTCCATCTGGCCCCGGTCAACGACGACACCGGCAGGGAAGTGGTTGCCGCCCACACCATTCGCTACGACTATCTGGTGCTGGCCTACGGATCGGTTACTAATGATTTTGGCACTCCGGGTGTCGCAGCGAACTGCACCTTCCTGGACAGCCACAAGCAAGCAGACCGGTTCCGCGATCGGCTGCTCGACCAGTGTTTGCGCGTATCGCGCGAGATGACTGCTAATCCGGCAAGCAACGCGCGAGTTCGGATTGCGATCGTGGGCGGCGGGGCTACCGGCGTGGAACTGGCGGCCGAACTGTTCAACGCGGCAGATGCGCTGGGCTTCTATGGGCTTGAAGTGTTCGACGGCAGCCGCCTCGAAGTGACGCTTATCGAAGCCGGGCCGCGCATCCTGCCGGCCCTGCCCGAACGGCTTGCGGCCGCTGCCCATCACGAACTGGAGGCGTTGGGCGTGCGCGTGCTCACCGATACCCAAATTATTGCTTCTACAGCCGAAGGTATGGTGACGCGCGGCGGCGAGGTGATCGCTGCGGATCTCCAGGTCTGGGCGGCCGGCGTTAAGGCCGCACCCATCGACGGTGGACTGGATGGATTAGAATTGGCTCGTTCGGGCCAGGTCGTGGTACGTCCCAGCTTGCAATCAACTAAAGATGAACGTGTCTTCGCTATCGGTGACTGTGCATTCTGCGTGTTGGCGGGCCAGGAACGTCCTGTGCCTCCGCGCGCGCAGGCCGCGCACCAGATGGCCGACGTAGTGTTCCGCAATCTGGGCCGCCTTATGACCGGCAACGCGACGGTTCCGTTCGTTTATAAGGATCACGGATCCTTGGTGTCACTCAGCCGCTTCTCGACGGTGGGATCGCTGATGGGCAATCTGGTCGGCGGAAAGTTGGCCGTCGAAGGCCGGCTGGCCAGGTTCCTCTACATGTCGCTGTATCGCATGCACCTGATTGCAATTCACGGCTGGATTAAGGGCGCGGCACTGATCGTCGTAGGTCATGTGAACCGCATCGTCCGGCCGCGCCTGAAACTGCATTGACGCGACCGCCGCTGCTTGTCCACTGCTGTCTGAAATGCGCATGACTTCTTCTAACGGCCTTGGAAACAGGACGGCTGCTGGTCGCATACGCCGATGCGGCCGAACAGCGCCCGTTTCTCTGTTTCGTGGATGACAATCGAGCCGGGTAGCAAGGCAGGGAAGGGCAGGGGGCCGAACAAAATCAGGCATAATGCCTCCTGCTCGGCTTCGCGCATCGGCGGAGCTATAACTCCTGCGGGAAGACGGCTGCTAAGGTTCACACCGTGACGTGAACCAGCCGAGTTCCTTTGCAGCGTGCAGCAGAAGCTCCTGCCTTAGCATCGGTTTTGTTTGGCTGCGACTGCGGGTGATTTGCTTGGAGTCGGGGTATTTAATTTTCACCTTAACGGTGTGACTGAAAATCTGCCGAGGCGCGCGCCAGCGCTAATGATGTTCGGCATCCTGACAACGCCAGCCTTGATCTCTTCAGGAGCTGTGAGGCTGCGGTCAGACATTGTCTCGGATTCAGAAGAGTTACGACCCCGGTTGGGATTGACCGGTCTGTGATCTTCGCAAAATGAACCCCGAATGGTGCAGCTCGATGCCGCCAAGAGGCTTCGAGAGACAGCCGCCCGCATTTCTCGAACGGGGCGTGTGCCAATATGATATAGACCCGGTCGGGAGTGCGCCTAAGGTCGTGGAGCGATCCAAGGTCGCCAATTCGCCGCCTTGATTGCCGGCCAGGCAGGGGTAAGCACGATACCTGACTACAAGAACCAAACAGATTTAGCCCAGCTTCCTCTGACAGATGAGCAGATTGCAGAAGCGGCGAGCGCACAGGGCCTTACAGTTCCGGAAAGGTGCCATGCCGGATTGAAGGATAATCTTGAAATTATCTCCAGGCACGTTTCGACGATGCGGGGGATTTCCGGAAAGAACCGGCATTGAGCCCGGTCCGCGACATCGCTTCTGCCGTTCTTTCCAGGCGTATTTCCGCTATCGACCTGTTGGAGAAATGCCTTGCCGCGTTGCCGGATCCATCACGTGATTCTCTCCATGCAATAACTCGCCTTTTGCCCGAACGCGCCCGAGCCGAAGCGCGGGCTGTGGACGCATTAGTGGCAGCTGGCGCGGATCCGGGGCCTCTGGCGGGTGTGCCATATGGCGTCAAGGATCTGTTTGACATTGCAGGTTTGCCGACCACCGCAGGTTCTACAATCTATGCGGAAGCGCCGCCGGCCAAAGCCGATGCCGAGGCCATCGCCCGGCTACGCAACGCCGGTGCGATCCTGGTTGCGACGCTCAACATGGACGAGTTTGCCTACGGCTTCGCGACGATCAATGCGCGCCACGGCACTACTCGCAACCCACACGATCAGAGCCGGTTGGCAGGTGGTTCGTCAGGCGGGTCTGCGGCAGCGGTTGCCGGTGGCATGCTGCCATTTTCGCTCGGGTCGGACACAAATGGCTCGGTGCGCGTTCCCGCCAGCCTCACGGGTATTTACGGTCTGAAGCCCTCCCATGAAGGTTTGCCGCTGACAGGCGTCTTTCCATTTGCAAAGAGTTTCGATGATGTCGGGCCCTTCACCGTCAGCGCGGGCGATATGGCGCTGGTATGGGAAGTTCTTTCGAGCAGAGACGCCGCGCCCTGCGGCCGCCCGCTAAGAGTAGCGCGCCTTGGAGGACGGTTTCGCGAGAACGCCGATCCCGAGCAGCTTGCGGCGATTGACGTCATCGCAGGCGGCACGCCGTTGGTCGAGTTCCCGGATGTCGGCCGTGCGCGTTCTGCTGCGTTTCTCATGACGGCCTTCGAGGGGGGGAGCCAACATCGCGATGCTCTGTCGGAACAGGCCATGGCGTTTGATCCGGCGACGCGGGATCGTCTTCTCGCCGGAGTATTGTTGCCTCGTGGTATCTACGAAGAGGCGTCCAGGTTCAGGCGGTCGTTCCTGCGCGAACTCCAAAAGGTAATGGCCGATTTCGACGTACTGCTCGCGCCGACCACGCCTTGCACGGCGCCTTTGATCGAAGACCCGCGGATTCTGATCGACGGCGCACTTTCACCCGCCCGCGCTGACCTCGGGATCCATACTCAGCCGATCACCTTTGCTGGGTTACCTTCGCTGTCGGTTCCGCTGCGCCGAGAAGGAAGGTTACCGATCGGATTGCAACTGATCGGCAAGCCCGGCGGCGAGCCCGACTTAATGCATTTTGCGGCGAAGCTTGAGGACGACGGCATTACCGGCTTCGTGGTGTCATCCGCCGCGGCTATGCCAGCGTGGTTCGATATGCAATGGACGGCGGCGTGAACCGTTGCATGACCGCGGCCACAAAGGCCTCTCACGGTATAGTGACGGCGCCGCATCACCTGGCGGCCGAGGCTGGGGTTTCAGTCCTGCGCGACGGGGGCAACGCGGTGGAAGCCAGCGTTGCTACCGCCGCAGTCCTTTCCGTGGTCTATCCGCACATGACAGCGATCGGGGGAGACGGTTTCTGGCTGATACGTGAGCCCGATGGTCATGTTCACGCTGTTCATGGCTGCGGAGGCGCTGCCGCACGTGCCGACCTGGCGCTCTACGACGGGCTCGAAGCAGTGCCTGCGCGCGGGCCTCTGGCGGCGAACACAGTGCCAGGGACGATCTCGGCCTGGGCCGCAGCCCTCGGCACAGGAGGCGGAGAACTCTCGCTTGAACGGCTGCTGCTTAGTGCGATCCACTATGCCGAAAAAGGAGTGCCCGTCACCGCAGGGGGCGCAGCCATCGCCGCTGGCAAGGGCTATGAGCTACGCCTTCAGCCGGGGGCCTACAGGTCCGTTTTCGAGCCCCGCGGCCGTCCATTGGCCAAAGGAGACATTCTGTGCAATCTGGCGCTTGCCCAGACATTCAGAACGCTTGCAGCGGACGGGCTCGACAGCTTTTACCGGGGCGGCCTTGCTGCACGCATAGCTGAGGACCTTGCCGCGCTTGGCAGTCCGATTTCAGCTTCGGACCTCGCCGCTCACGAGGCGACCCGTCCCCAACCGCTTACAGCCAGGATAAAGGGCGCACGCCTCTTCAACACCGCGCCGCCAACACAGGGTTTCGCCTCTCTCCTAATCTTGGCATTGTTTGACCGCCTCGGCGTCGATGCGCCGGATGGTTTCGCGCACGTCCACGGTCTGGTCGAGGCGACAAAGCAGGCATTCCTGCTGCGAGACCTACATGTGGGTGATCCGGGCCACACGCGGTTCGACTTCCAGGGCTTGCTGAGAGATCCGGACGCTGTCGATGCGCTTGCGGCGCGAATCGAGCCTGACAAGGCGTTGCCTTGGCCCCAACCGCCGCAATGGGGCGATACGTGCTGGTTCGGAGCGGCTGACAGTGAAGGCCGGGTGGTCTCTGCCATACAGTCGACTTATTTCGAATTCGGCTCCGGGCTCGTCCTTCCGCAGACCGGGATAATCATACAGAATCGGGGAAGTTCGTTCCGGCTTGCCAGAAGTGGCTGGAATGCATTGAAACCTGGCCGCAAACCTTTCCACACGCTCAATCCGGCGCTGGCCGCCTTCGACGACGGGCGAGTAATGGCCTATGGCACCATGGGCGGCGAGGGCCAGCCGCAGACGCAGGCCGCGCTGTTCAGCCGCTATGCCCGCTTTGACGTCGATCTTCAGCAGGCAATCAGCGCCCCGCGCTGGTTGCTCGGTCGCACATGGGGTGAAGTCACGACTTCCCTCAAGCTGGAGGAAGGCTTTAGCGAGGCGCTTTATGCTGAACTTGCCGAGGCCGGGCACGATCTTCAGCGCGTCGGCCCGCTTACTCAGATGATGGGCCATGCCGGCGCCGTCGTGCGCCTGACGGACGGTACTTTCGAAGGCGCCAGCGATCCGCGCAGCGATGGCGCGGTGGCGGCATGGTAGGCGGAGCCCGCGCGGCGGCCCGCTGCGACGTCCTTGGACGCGCGCCCTATAGCGAGTTTGAGCATGGCCTGTACCGGGGCTATCTGACGCCTGCCCATCATACCACTTTGGACCTCGTCGGTGCCTGGATGGTGGAGGCGGGAATGCATGTGGACCTCGATCCTGCGGCGAACCTCCTGGGCCGCTATGAAGGCCAGAACCCTGGAGCGCCGGCGCTGGTGATCGGCAGCCATCTCGATTCTGTCCGCGACGGCGGACGCTATGATGGGCCGTTGGGGGTGCTGTTGGGTATCGAATGCGTGGCCGCGCTGAACGATCAGCAGCGCCGCTTGCCTTTTGCCATAGAAGTCTATGGTTTCGGGGACGAGGAAGGCTCGCGTTTTCCCGCCGCCATGTTGACGAGCAGGGCAGTGGCAGGGACGCTGGACGGCGACCTTGCCCGGATAGCCGATGCCGATGGCGTTTCGCTGGCCGCCGCGCTTGCCTCGTTCAAAACCGATTACGACGTGGTTACCGCCAGCACGCCTACTCGCAGGCTTGATCTGAAAACCTTCGAGGCCGCGCGACGCTCGCCCGGTGAGATCGTCGGCTATCTTGAGGCCCATATCGAACAGGGCCCTGTCCTCGAAGCCGAAGGCCTGGCGCTGGGTATCGTCACCGGCATCGCCGCGCAGCTGCGCTATGCGGTTACGCTGCGAGGCGCGGCAGGCCACGCCGGCACCTCCTCCATGCCGCTACGCCGGGACGCGTTGGCAGGTGCCGCCGAGATGGTGCTAGCCGTCGAGCAAGTAGCGAGGAGAGACGCGTCGGATCTCGTGGCCACTGTTGGCAAGTTTGAAGCGGCTCCCGGAGCTGCCAACGTGATAGCAGGCGAAGTGCGCTTTTCGATCGATATACGTGCCGGCGAGGCGGCACGGCGTGACCGCGCTGCCAAGGCAATTGAGGAAAAACTGGAGCTACTTGCCTCGCAGCGAGGCCTGGTTCTCGATCTTGCGCTTGTTCACGATCTGCCTGCCAGCCCCTGCGATGCCGCCCTCATGCAATTGCTGGAGAGCGCCATGGCCGAGGCTGGGCAGCCGCTCCGGCGCCTTGTTTCAGGAGCGGGGCATGATGCAATGGTCATGTCCGCACTGTGCCCTGCTGCCATGCTGTTCATTCGCTGCAAGGATGGCGTCAGTCACAATCCGGCCGAGCATGTCGAGCCTGGTGATGCCGACGTTGCGCTTGAGGTCATGCTTGGCTTCATTGAGCGACTGAACCGGAAAGTTTTGGGAGAATCGCTTGCCGATCGAACTTGATCCGATGCTGTTGCTGGGAGAGATCGATCCGCCCCAGCGCCTGCTTATGGGGCCGGGCCCGATCAACGCTCATCCACGCGTCCTGCGAGCAATGAGCGCCGACCTCCTCGGACAGTTCGATCCGGAGATGACTGGTTACATGAATCAGGTCATGGCGCTGTACCGGCCGATATTCGGCACCGCGAACCGCTGGACCATGCTTGTCGACGGCACTGCCCGGGCGGGAATAGAGGCGGCATTGGTCAGCCTCGTAGCACCGGGAGACGTGGTTCTGGTGGTCAATTTTGGTCGCTTCGGCCTGCTGCTTGGCGAGATCCTCGCTCGTATCGGCGCGGTCGTCGAGACCGTCGAGGCTCCTTGGGGCGAGATCGTATCTCTCGATGCCATTGCGGCGGGCATTGCACGCTGCCAGCCGAAAGTGGTCGCGACGATCCACGGCGATACCTCGACCACCATGGTCCAGCCGTTGGATGGGTTTGGCGCGTTATGCCGCGCAGCGGGCGCGCTCAGCTACGTCGATGCTACCGCCACCATCGGCGGGATGGAACTGGCAGCCGATCGCTGGGAGGTGGACGTGGTGAGCGGCGGTCTGCAGAAATGCCTGGGAGGTCCCTCGGGCTCAGCACCGATCACCATTTCCGACACGGCCGCCGAACACATAACCCGGCGCCGTCATCTCGAGCAGGGCATTCGCCGCCCCGACATTGCAGACGGGCAAGGACCGCGCATCGTGTCCAATTACTTCGATCTCGCCATGGTCATGGACTACTGGTCGGACAAGCGCCTTAACCATCACACCGAGGCGACCTCGATGCTCTATGCGGCGCGGGAGTGTGCGCGCATCGTGCTGGAGGAGGGGCTGGCCGCGCGTTATGCCCGCCATGAAGCCGCGGGGAGGGCGATGACGGCAGGCCTTCGCGCGATGGGACTCGAGATCTTCGGGGAGGATGCTCATCGCATGACCAACGTTACCGGCGTGTTCGTCCCGAAAGATGTCGACGGCGAGACAGTACGCCTGGCCATGCGGGAGCAGTTCGAGATCGAAATCGGCACTGCCTTTGGCCCGCTTGAGGGCAGGATCTGGCGGATCGGAGCGATGGGATACAATGCGATGAAGCACAAGGTGCTACTTACGCTGGCGGCGCTCGAGGCTTGCCTTGGCATGCAAGGCTACTCCCTGCCGCCGGGCACAGCAGTCCCCGCCGCCATGCGGGCTTGGGACGCATGAAGCCTCGCGACCTCGTTGGCTATGGCCGTACTCCGCCGGATCCGCGTTGGCCCGGCCGCGCGCGTGTAGCCGTGCAATTTGTCATCAACTACGAAGAGGGCGCCGAGAACTGCGTCCTCAACGGTGATGCACGGTCGGAAGCTTTCCTTAGCGAGATGGTTGGCGCGGCGAGCTACCCGGACCGGGCGATGGCAATGGAGAGTTTGTATGAATATGGTAGCCGCACCGGGTTTTGGCGGTTGTACCGCCTTTTCCTCGAGCGCGAGCTTCCCGTTACCGTGTTCGGGGTTGCCAAGGCTATGGAGATGAATCCCCAGGCCGTGGCCGCCATGCTTGATGCAGATTGGGAGATCGCCAGCCACGGGCTGCGCTGGATCGACTACCAGTCCGTGCCGGAAGCCACCGAGCGGGCGCACATCGCGGAGGCCATCTGCCTTCACGAAAAGCTGACGGGCAGTCGTCCCCTGGGTTGGTATCAGGGCCGCACCTCGCCGCGCACCGCGCAGATCGTGGCGCAGGAGGCCGGCTTTCTCTATGACGCTGATTCCTACGCCGACGACTTGCCCTATTGGGACAACCGTTATGGTAGGCCGCAGCTCATCGTTCCCTACACGCTCGACGTTAACGACATGAAGATCGTTGCGCTTAACGGCTTTACCGAAGGCGAGCAGTTCTTCCGCCACATGCGCGACACGTTCGACCAATTGCGCGAGGAGGGCGGCCGAATGATGTCGGTAGGGTTGCACGGCCGCATAGCCGGAAAGCCCGGCCGCGCCCGCTGGCTGGCGCGTTTCCTCGACCATGTCACGTCCAGCGGAGAAGCTTGGGTGGCGCGTCGTATCGACATAGCCCGGCACTGGATCAGGCACCATCCTTATCAGGGAGCAGGGGCTTGACGATCGAGGCCCCCCGGTTCCACGCCGAAACAAGCGCTGCATTTCATCCATATGAAAGTGCTTTGATGGCGGACGACATTCCGGCGAAGGGCGCGCTGGTCCATGAGGTCGTTACCAAGAACCGTTACCGCGGTGGCGAGGTGATTTACGAGCTCGAGGAAACTCCTGCGTTCCGCGAGGTTCCAAGGGATTCTCCGCGGCAACTGCTGGGCCGGGCCGTGATCACCGTTGATGGGGATGGGTTCGTTACCGTCGAAACCGAGCTCTTGCGCGACGGCTCCGAGCACGGGGATCTTCAGACACTTACCTGGGTTCGCTTCGGCGATGGCTGGAAGGTTGTTTCCGGGAATGTCAGCCCTGAAGATGGCGTTTCGTGACCTCGCTGTTCGAACACAGTCCATGGCTCGAGGCGCGCGCAGATACCAGGCCGTCGTCGGGCGATCGTCATGCAGATCTGCTCGCGGTGATGTACGAGGCCGATATCGAGGAACAACTTGGGCTGATCCGCGCGCACCCGGAATTGGGCGGCAAGGCAGCGATCGACGGGACTCTCACCAAGGCTTCCGCCATCGAGCAGGCGAGCGCCGGGCTCGACAGGCTTAGCCCGGAGGAGTTCGCACGCTTCCACGCCATGAACGCGGCCTATCGCGCGCGCTTCCACTTTCCCTTCATCATCTGTGTGCGTCTGAACGACAAGAACAGCATTCTGGCGGCTATGGAACGTCGCCTCGAGAACGGTAGGCAGGAGGAAATCGGCGCTGCGCTCGAACAGATCGGTGAAATCGTGCGCCTGAGGCTGGAGGATCCGACATGAGCGCGATAGGCCTGACAGCACTCGAAGCGCAGCTTGCGCGCGAACTCGAACTGATCGGCCACAACCGTCCCGAATGGGTGCGCCCTCGTGACTTTGAAGGGGCACGGGTTCTTGATGTGGCCGTAATTGGCGGCGGCCAGTGCGGCTTGTCAGTCGCTTTTGGTCTGCGTTCGCAGGGCGTTCCGCATGCGATGGTTTTCGATGAGAACCCGGCCGGTTTCGAAGGGCCATGGGAGAACTATGCGCGCATGGTGACACTGCGGACGCCCAAGCATCTCAATCCCATCGACTTCGGCATTCCCTCGCTGACTTTTCGTGCCTGGTGGGAAGCGCAGCATGGGGCGCAGGGCTGGGCCGGCGTCGACAAGATTGCCCGCCGAGACTGGATGGAATATTTACGGTGGTATCGCCGCGTGCTCGCGCTACCCGTGAAAAATGACGCGAAACTGGTGCGGATCGAGCCTCTGCAGGCGGAAGGGCTGCACCGCCTGCACTTCACCGAAGGCGCGCCGGTTCATGCTCGCAAGGTCGTTCTTGCAACGGGTATTCAAGGCGGAGGCGAGTGGTATACACCGCCGGTGGTTCGGGAAAATCTGCCGCGGGGGCTCTGGGCCCACACCAGCGAACCGATCGACTTCGCTGCTCTTCATGGCAAGCGCATAGGCATTCTAGGCGGCGGTGCTTCGGCCTTCGACAATGCTGGCTTTGCGCTTTCTCAGGGTGTAGCAGCTGCGGAAGTCTTTATCCGCCGCAAGGACTTGCCCCGCGTCAACCCGATCCGTTTCATGGAGCGCGTAGGGTTTACCGCCCGCTACCCGGCGCTCGACGATGAGACCAAGTATGCAGCGATGCGCTGCTTCCTCGGGCACAACCAGCCTCCCACGAACGATTCCTTTGAGAACGCCTCTGCCAAGCCCGGCTTCGCGCTTCATCTTGGCGCGCCTTGGCTCGATGTGGCCGCGCGCGATGGGCTCATTCAGGTGACTACGCCGCAGGCAAGCCACGAATTCGATTTTGTGGTGGTTTCGACAGGGTTTATAAGCGATCCGGGACTACGCCCTGAGTTGGCCGACGTGGCCGATCTTATCTTGCGTTGGGGTGAGCGTGTGACGCCGTCTGGCCCGCGTCATGCCTTGATCGATGCGCATCCATATCTTGGACCAGCCTTTGAATTTGTTGCGCGACAGGGCGCGGATCCTGCGCGGATCCACGGCCTGTTTGCGTTCAATTACTCCGCGCTGGTCAGCCTTGGACTATCGGCCTCGGCGCTTTCGGGGCTGCAAAATGCCTTGCCGCGCCTGTTGAAGGGCTTGGCCAATCAATTGTTCCTCGATGATCGCGATGCCTTGATGGCCGAATTCCTGACGTACGATGAGCAAGAGTTTCTGGGCAGCTGGCCGGCGCCAGACCAGTTGCCGGGCCAGGGGGAAGCTGCATGACGGGTTTGTCGACCCATGTCCTCGATACGACTTTCGGTTGTCCGGCCGAGGGAATAGCGCTGGAGCTTGCCGCGGCCGATGGCGGTGTGCTTTTCACCGGTGTAACCGATGCGGATGGACGGTGCCCTGGCATACCGAGGCTCGGGCCCGGCTCCTATCTACTGACCTTTTCGGTCGCGGACTATTTCCGGGCAAAGGGCATCGTTCTGTCGCAGCCGCCGTTCCTCGACCGTGTGCCCATAGCTTTCGGTGTGGCGGGAGCGGGGCATTATCATGTACCTTTGCTAATCTCGCCCCACGGCTATTCGACGTATCGGGGGAGCTAGGTCCGCCATGACAGTCCGGTTTTTACTTAACGAGCACGCCTGCGAATTGACCGAGTTTGATCCCGGCACGACGCTCCTCGATTACCTGCGCTATTCCTGCAGACGGACGGGAACGAAGGAGGGATGTGCCGAGGGGGATTGCGGGGCGTGCACGGTGCTGGTCGGCGCACCTTCCAACGGCCAGATTCGATGGCGCGCTGTCAATTCCTGCATCCAGTTTCTACCCATGCTTCATGGTAAAGCAGTGCGGACGGTCGAGAGTCTATCAGCCGATGGCCGGCTCAATCGCGTACAGGCCTGCATGGCGGCCAATGGTGCATCGCAATGCGGCTTTTGCACCCCGGGAATCGTCATGTCGCTGCAGGGAAAGGCCATCGGCGCGCTTGGATGCGACCTGCCGGTAGCCGATATGCTTTCTGGCAACCTGTGCCGTTGTACCGGTTATGGGCCCATCATCGAAGCTGGCGAACAAGTCCAAACGCGTGTTCTGGATGAGGCCCCCTTGGCGGCGCGGCTCAGTACCATCGGTGAAGGCGGAACCAAGGGCGAATGGCGCGGCCAACCGTGGTTTGCCCCGCGCACATCGCATGAACTGGCGATACTTCTTGCGGACCATCCCCAGGCAGTAATGGTGGCAGGCGCAACCGATGTGGGCGTGTGGGTAACGAAGGGGCTGAGGGATCTCGGTGAGGTGATCTTCCTCGGCGATGTGGCCGACCTGAGCGAGATAGACGAAGGCCCATCGAACCTGAGGCTGGGTGGCGCGGTCCGTTATGCCGAGGCGCACGGGCCGATGGCGCGACTTCATCCGGACCTTGGAGAACTGGTGCGGCGTATCGGCGGATTGCAAGTGAGGAGCGCTGCAACCGTGGGCGGCAACATTGCCAATGGCTCGCCGATTGGCGATGGGCCGCCGGGGCTCATCGCCCTGGGAGCGCAGCTGACACTGCGCTCGCTTTCCGGACGCCGGACAATACCGCTGGATTCCTTCTTCCTAGATTACGGCAAGCAGGACCGCCGGGCCGGTGAGTTCGTAGAAAGCATCAGCATCCCGCGTCCCCAGCCGGAGGACGTCATACACATCGCCAAGCTTTCGCGCCGTTTCGACAGCGATATCTCGGCAGTTTGCGGCGCGATCAAGCTAACCCTCGACCAAGGATTGATCGTCGATGCGCGAGTCGCTTTTGGCGGTATGGCAGCGACGCCCCGCCGTGCTCGAGGCTGCGAGGCTGCTTTGATCGGCGCGCCATTCAGCGAGGCAACGCTCGCATTTGCTGCCGAGGCGTTGCGCGCCGACTTCGCACCGCTCAGCGATGTACGTGGTTCGGCGCGCTACCGTCTCGATGCCGCGGCTATGCTGCTGCGCCGCCTCTGGCTTCGGGAACAGGGCGCCGGCATTTCCGTGCTGCAGGTGGAAGCCGTAGATGGCTGAACGTGATCACACCTGGAGCGCCGGCTTGAAGCCAGACAATCCGCATGATTCTGCTCATCTGCACGTCACCGGTCTTGCTCGATATGCTGACGATGCGCCTGAGCCATCAGACATGCTTCACCTCGCTTTCGGGCAGGCGAGCGAGACTAGCGCGCGGATCGTATCTATGGACCTATCGGCAGTGCGCGCGGCGGAAGGCGTGGTGGCGGTCTTTACTGCCGCTGACATCCCGGGAGAAAACAACACTGGGCCGGTTCGCCATGATGAAACCATGTTGGCAGATGGAGAAGTGGTGTTTCCTGGCCAGCCCTTGTTCCTTGTTGCTGCAACCAGCCAGCGCAGCGCGCGAAAGGCTGCGCGGCTTGGCAAGGTGGTCTACGAGAAACGGCCCGCTGCCGTTTCCATTGCTGAAGCGCGTAAGGCAGGCAGCCGTATCGAGGAAACTCAGCGCATGGCACGCGGCGACTGCGCCGCGGCTCTGGCGGCGGCTCCACAGCGCATCTCGGGCGAATTTGCGATGGGAGGGCAAGATCACTTTTACCTGGAAGGCCATATCTGCGTGGCAACCCCGGGGGAAGATGGACAGCTGCACCTGCTGTGCTCCACGCAGCATCCCAGCGAGGTGCAACATCTGGTTGCCAACTTGCTGAACCTTTCTTCTGCCGATGTCACGGTGGAAGTGCGGCGGTTGGGTGGCGGCTTTGGAGGCAAGGAAACGCAGGCGACCGGCTTTGCAGCTGCCGCGGCCTTGGTTGCTGCCAAGACCGGGCGACCTGCGAAGTTCCGAGTCGACCGTGACGACGACATGATCCTTACCGGCAAGCGCCATGAATTCGAGGTAGCTTATCAGGTCGGGTTCGACGCGGCCGGACAGATCCTGGCACTTTCGCTGCATCTCGCATCGCGGTGCGGCGCGAGCCAGGATCTTTCTCCTGCGATCAACGACCGAGCGATGTTCCACGTCGACAATTGCTATTTCCTGCCAGACGTCGAGATCGTTTCTGAAAGGCTGAAGACCAACACCGTGTCAGCCACGGCGTTTCGCGGTTTCGGGGGCCCGCAGGGTATGCTCGCAATCGAGCGGATCATCGATCACGTCGCTATTGCGCTGGGAAAAGAACCATTAGAAGTTCGCGTTGCGAACCTCTACGGCCCGGGCCGGGACGTTACGCCCTACGGGATGATGGTAAGCGATAACATCGCCCCCGCGTTGATCGCCCGGCTGCGCAGCGACACAAACTACGATGCGAGAGTGAGGGCGATCGAAGTATCCAATGCTGCCAGCCCGGTGATCAAGAGAGGCATTGCGCTGACGCCGGTGAAGTTCGGGATCAGCTTCACCACGACGCATCTCAATCAGGCGGGAGCTCTGGTCCACCTTTATGCGGATGGTTCGATCCAGCTGAACCACGGCGGCACCGAAATGGGGCAGGGCCTCCATGTGAAAGTGGCGCAGATCGTTGCCGACGTCTTTGCGGTGCCACTCACACAGGTGCGCGTCACGGCAACCCGAACCGACAAGGTTCCCAATACCTCGGCCACCGCGGCCAGCTCGGGGGCGGACCTCAACGGCATGGCCGCGCATAATGCGGCAATGACCATCCGCGAGCGGCTCGCTGCTTTCCTTGCCCGCCTGTATGGATGCAGGCAAGGGGACGTTGCGTTCTCTCTCGAGGGTGTAACGGCTGGCGAGGAAAGAATGACTTTTGCGGAAGCTGCTCGCAAGGCGCACATAGGGCGTATCTCTCTTTCTGCCACTGGTTTTTACGCAACACCGGGCATCCAATATGACCGTGCAGCCCATCGAGGCAGACCGTTTTATTACTTCGCTTACGGCGCTGCGGTTTCAGAAGTGGCGATTGACACGCTCACCGGCGAACACCGAGTGCTGGCAGTCGATATCCTCCACGACGTTGGCCGCTCGCTTAATCCTCTGATAGACAAGGGGCAGATCGAAGGCGGCTTTTTGCAAGGGCAAGGCTGGCTGACGACTGAGGACCTCGTGTTCGACCACGAAGGTCGGCTCCTTACCCATAGTCCGGCAACCTACAAGATCCCTACGGCGTCCGATCGGGCCAAGCATTTCGTTGTGAACCTGTGGGACGGAGAAAACATCGAACCCACCATTAATCGATCGAAGGCGGTCGGCGAACCGCCTTTCATGCTGGCCATTTCGGTGTTTTCAGCCCTTAACCGTGCCATTGCAGCAGCTGCACCCGATGGCCGGGAAATGGCGCAGCTTGATGCACCGGCTACGCCCGAGCGGGTTATGGCAGCCATAGCCCAATTTGCCTCACCGTGACGCAATGGATTGACTGGCTTGGCCGCCTGCCAGATGAACCTTGCGCACTCGTCACTATTTTAGCCACCGAAGGCTCCGCGCCGCGCGCGGCCGGCACGCGCATGGTAGCGACGGCAGGCGGCCAGTTTGGCACGATCGGCGGCGGCCAATTGGAATACCGGGCACTCGAACAGGCCCGGGCCGTACTGTCCTTGCCTGTTGGAACCTGGCGGGTGCAAGACTATCCGCTTGGTCCGCTGCTCGCCCAGTGTTGCGGTGGGCGGGTGCGACTGCTGATCGAGCACCTGGACCCCGGCGGGCTTGACTGGCTGCAGGATGCAGAACCAGGCCACATGCTGGTGACGACACTAGGACAAAGTCGTATCGAACGCGCCGTCTTCCGGCAGGAGACGGCAACGCATCAGTCTGCGCGGGGCGAAAGGCCCGACATCGGCGCCCGCATCGTTGAGCCGGTAGGCCAGCGACTCCGCCCGTTCTATCTTTTCGGGGCAGGACACGTCGGTCAGGCAATCGTGCGGCACATGATTGGCCTCCCCCTACAACTTGCATGGTTTGATACGAGGCCCGAAATGGCGGCCATCGACGGGGTCACGGTGATGCAGGAGACGGAGATATTGCATTGTGTGGCAGAAGCACCGGCCGATGCTGCCCTCGCTATCCTCACACACGATCATCCATTGGACTACAGTCTGACGCTTGCGGCTATGAGGCGCTCGCCTTTGTCTTTCGTGGGCCTGATCGGGTCGTCGACCAAAATCGCCCGATTCCGGTCAAAGCTTCTGGCTGACGGGGTGCGTGAGGATGCCCTCGCCCGGCTCACGGCGCCTATCGGTATTCCCGGTGTGACAGGTAAAGAGCCGGATGTGATTGCCATCTCCGTGGTCGCGCAGCTGCTTCAGATCGAAGGCTAGACTTTTTTGAAAGCGAGCAGGCAGAAACACAGTCTCAAATACGGGTTTGGGAAATTGATTTAGGCCGCGTTTGGACAGTAATCACCGCCGGGGGTTGGCAGGGTTTGGATGGAATTGCCTTTCAATAAGAATGTCTTAGCCAGTAGCTCTTGCTTGCGGAGGAGGGAAATTAAAGATGGAAGGGGACAGATGTGACGGATAGTCAATGCAGAAGCGTGATCGTGGCTTACTCTGCGCTGCGGTGAAACTAGTTCCTACGGGATGCGATTGGCACCCGAGAAGCGACGGTTCATGCCGAGCAGGCTGGGCTGCGACAGACCGGCCAAACGTCGTCCGCGCTCCGCGCCTGTGCCCGCGTCCCAGGTTAAGCAGAGATGCGTCCCGGTGATGAGCCGGAGTTCAGGCCTCCGGCTCATCTCTGGAGTTATGCGGCTTGTTTCAACCGCTGTGGATCGGTGCCATAAAGGTCTCGCATCCAACTGCAGATTTGCTCATTCACTATCCTATGGAGCACTTTCATGCGCTTCACTTCGGAAGGATGTCCTTTTTCAGCTTCTGCTTTCGCTATCGCTCTTTCCAAGCGTTCGCGCTCTTGGCGCAAGAGGGTGAATAACTGCTCCGACATGGTCACGCCTCGTGAGCATCAGCGCTGCGCATAGCAGACGTTTTGTCGACAAGCCGGTTGACCTGCGATCCGCCAGGCGGACGCCTCAGATCGGGGCGGTTTTCGGCTGCGTGAGCGTCGCAAATCCAAGACGCCAGAATCGCACGCTTGACCTCCGGCTCGAGCTGGGGACGCCCCATAAACTCGAACGGATGATGAAATTTGGAGAGGGACATTGCTTTGCCTCCTTTCTTCCAACTCTCCTCGCTTTGGCGGTGATTCCGCCGTCCAATATATTTTGCATTTCCGCTCTCGAGGTCAAGGGCCTGCATGCTGTTTCGGCGATCTGACCCTAGGCCGTTCCGGATATAAAATATGGTTATCCAGCATGAAACACCAGGTGAAGTGGCTGTTTTCCGCAGTGGTCATACTGATATCTTGCTGCTTAGAGAGCGGGGAGGCTATCCGTGGCACCGCCCGCGAACCACGATCGGGCGCCTCACAGGATATGTGAAGAAAAGAGGCCCCGGGGACCGCTTGAGATCTGCCCGGGGTCTAGTCTGTCGCATGCGCCGCAGCGCGTTCAGGGAGGGCAGAGCTTCTGTGAGGGTACAGGAGCGCCCCGCGGCATCATCGCTCAGCGGCGCCAACATTTCCATCGCTTGCAAGAAGTTAATTCTGATCCGAACGGCTTTGGAGGAGTGAGGCCGTCCCTCGCTAAAGGGACGGCCTCTGACGGTGTAGCCGGGGGAGGGTCCGCCACCGTGGCGCCATCGCGAGATGACGATGAGATAATACTTCAAAGGGATAGCAGTTCCGAGGTGCCGCGCTCCCCGCGTTCGGCGGGTACCTCAAACCCTTCGTGGAAGTTGCCATACGTCCCTGTTCAATCAGGAGAGATCTCCAGTCGCAGCGCCTAACCAGACGATAGCAAGCATCAGTGCCCGCCACTATCTGTGGCGATGAGCCCGCTCTCAACGGTCTTGCGCCTTAAACCCGGCGACAAAAGAGCATGTAGCGAGGCCATCCCTGGAAAACATAGTATTTTTACAAAGTGGCATAGCGCCGGAACGGTCAAGAAACACGGCCGTGCAAGGTTACAGCCGATGCCATAGGAATCGAGCAAGGTCGGACGCTTCCGGCCGATTGTGGCCAGCGGCAGCAAAGGTATGGAAGCGCTGCCACCAGCTCTGAACGTGGGTCGTATTCGTTCAGTACCCCCGCCGGACACCATGTAGTTAGCTAACCGAAACGATATGCGGAATACCCTGAACGAGATAGGCCGACATTGTCGCAAAATTGGAGGGACCGTGGCACTCGCTGACACCGCGGCCCCTCCGCGCCATCTGGGGGCATTTGGGGATCCCAGTCGACGCTCGCAGCAAACGCTCGTTTAGAGGCGACGCTGCAGGTCGTTCCCTAAGGCCTCAAACCACTGAAAGGCAATAGCCTGCGCATAAGGTGGGTTGAGTAAAGGGTTGGCCGCTGACCGCTTCGATCCTACTTGAGCTTGACCTCAAATCGCGGGATCACTGACTTGGCTTCCAGGTAAGCCGTCGCGCTGTGCCTCGCAGCTACCTTTCGAGCTGAGCATTTGATAGGGCTCGCGGATCTCTGAACTTTCGCCGGCACCACACTTTACCGATGCTGGCGCGCAAGTTGGGCCAGTTTCTCCCCATAATGAGTGCCAGTATCCGGATGGCGAGTTTCACCGAGCCATTCAAACAGCCCGATAATGGCCCGTCCTTGAGGCTCGAGGCGCATTCCGAGGTAAAGCAGCATGTCGTGAAATCTCACAAACCGGCGAGACCCGGCTTCAGTCATGGCGCGCAATGTATTCAACCTATTGGCTTTGTCATCCTGAAACCTTGCATAGAAAGGTCTGTGACGACTTATTCAAGATGCGGGCTTCAAGATCTTCGGCAAGCGCGGCAACCCCGCCTGGCAAGAAGTCCGCGGCGACTCTCGTGGAACCGTGAACCAAGTTGAGGTCACGCTGTCACTGCAGATCCAGCATTTGGGCGTTAATCTTGGACTTGATGTCGAGTGCGACCAGATCAGCGGTCAGGAAATCGGCCGCGTCTTGTGTCAGTTTCTGAAATCTTCGGGTGCGCAGGCCTCGGTTCTTAGCCTGGGCAACATCCGGTGCATCGGGGCGCGTTAAATGCTGAATAAGTTATTTCATTTGCGCGATTGGGAAATCAGCGAAAACGATGCTGAAATGCGCTGGGGCGATTGCCCGCAGCATGCCATCCTGAAACCTGCAGGATTGCGCCGGTGGTGCCTTGGGCACGCACCGGCGCCCCCTTGGTGCGACCCGACGGGGTAAGGGCCCAATATAGAGCTGCTTGCGGGGCTTGAAAACGGAATCGTTGTATCAATCGTGTATTTGTGCACACTCGACTTGATTGCGATAAAAAATACCCGGCCTGCAGAGGCCGGGTAGTTATCCAGAGAGTCGCTCACGCTCATCTCTTTCGGGTCGCGAGGTATTGCTGCGCCAAACAAAAGTGGATGACAAGCGATTCTCTCGCTTCGTCCGAAAGAATGTGTGTTCGATCGCGGGCCGGGAACTTAAGGACTTAATAGGCGTTTTAGCGCCCCGCGCTTCAAGGTTTGGAGGAGGAGGCGACGACGAAGACAGGCAGCCACGCCGTTTCCCCAATGCGATTGTTTACCTGGGCGCATTCACCTTCGGCGCTTCAACCGGTTCGGGGAGTGGAGGTCTTATGAAGGCATGCTTTGTCTAGAGATCAATTTTGGTGCTGACGTACTACGACACGCCGGTGCGAAAAGCACATGCGCGAACAGCCATCGCGCCAGCTACTATTCGGGAAGCGTCTAGGGTGAGGCCGTTGCGGAGTTGCGGGTTCCCGATCCTATGAATCCGGCCTTGACTGTTTTGCGGCTCTCGTTTTTCCTGCGAATTCACTTCTGATGGGGAGGATGATCATGTCGATTCATGGAGGTAAATGTCCCAAGTGCGAAAACACGATCGCGAATGTTTATATTCAGCCGGTCGACGCTAAGGTTCCGTTCTCAACGGAGGGATTTAAGGCCGTGTCGTATCAGTGCCCGTCTTGCCGGACTATCCTCAGCGTTCAAATGGACCCTGTCGCGCTAAAGATAAGTACGGCCGATCTGGTCGCGTCCAGGCTCTCTGGCTAATCGACCCTACCACCGTCTGCTAGCGGCGCCCCGAGCAAGGCAGTTTCCCGGCAAACCCTGCCGGGCAGCCTCATCGGTATTGCTTCCCCGCGGGCGTGGTAATCCGCGCTCGCCGCGTGCCTTTAATCTGCTTGGATTGACCAAGAGGAATGCCGCGGTGGGACGCTTGGGGCTTGGCATTTCAGGGGGCGATCTCGGCGGGCAGATTCGCGCTTCCGCCAGCCAAGTTTCCAAGCGCGATCCTTGGTGTTAAATTGAACTTTGCGGGCCCGAACATTTGCAAGGGACTCGTGCCCCGCCGATGCCATCTGAAGATTCAGATAATTCCGGCGATCAACAGATGATGGGTTGATGGCAACAATAGATCCTGCATGTCGCTCTTTATCAACCTTGCTCCAATATTACTGTTTGGTGCGACGAACCATCGACCAGTCGTAACCCAGCGTCTTCACTCGAGCTTCTAATCTGGCGAGCAAATCAGCGTCAGGCCGGGCTTCCCGAGTAAGTACCCACAAGTAGCGCCCCGAAGGCTCTCCGACGATGGACCAATCATAATTTTCACCGTGATCCAGCACCCAGTAGTTGCCATAGAGAGGGCCGAAGAACGACACCTTAAGCTTGGCACTCATAGCCGCGTCGACTATCTTGGCCTTGCCAGTTGATTCCTTCCACTTGTTATTTCGGCGGCCCCTGTTCACTACTTTCAAGGTTCCGTCATCATCCAGTGAGTAGTCGGCAGTGACGTCATCCATATCTTTCTGGAATGAGGCTTCGTACCGGTATTGCTCGTACCAGCGGCCCAAGTATCGCTTCACGTCTACCGCCTTTGAGGGCTGCGGAACTGCAGAGTTGCCCACTGGGCCAGGCCGCGGGATCAAGGCGCAGGCCCCAAGCACCATCGTGGTGCCGGCTAAAGCGATGGCGATCGTCGATTTCTTCATGACAGCTCCTGCAAACTCAAACGTGATAAGCCATTTGAGGCGATGTGGTTGCAGGCTCCCGCAACCACAGATATCGACATCGGCGCATACACGGATCCGGATCCGCAGTGGTTTCCGGCGGTTTCGTGCGGCGATGCCCATTCCATAATAGCCCCGAATTCACTATGAAGCGTGGCAATCATCTCGTCAGGTCTCGCACCCGGCGCCACGCTCGGAAAGGTCTGGTCGTCGGGGAGTGCGACGATTTTCGGTGAATACGGGAATAATTCGGGGATCTGGTCGCGCCAGCGCGCCTACCTCAGGGACACCTCTTTCGGTTTCGAGGTTTTTCCCGCGATGCACCATTACAATGCGGCGCTGACGTTTCGCCAGGATCTGGATCCGATCTGACCGGGCCGCGTAGATGGATCAGATGCATCAGGTGGCTACAGTTGTTGCGTATCGAGGACACACCGAGGCCGGCCTGCGAGAACCAATTGCAGGGGAAGGGGGGGCAGGGCGATTGAAGAGGCCCTTGTTGAACCGGCAGCTTCCGCCCAGCGGCTTGCCGATATAGCCAGTGTCGGGCATTTCCTTGCCCTTGACGAGCGCGGGAATCCACTGCGTAACGTTTCCCGAAGTTTTTTCAGATCCAGTCGCCGCACTTCGCTGGCACCTAATTCAATTTGATCCAGACCGGAGTGTCGTTCGGCAGTTCAAACGTCTACCAGATCTCGTGCCCGCATAAGAGCCTTCGGATCGGGGGGTCTGCCAAGCAACGCAGTGAAGGACTCCATTGGGTCGCGAGTGTCGCCGACGCTCAAGATTTCCTCACGGAACCGCTTGGCCAGTCGGGCGTCAAAGATGTCGCCTGAGGCTACGAAAGCTTCAAAGACGTCTGCGTCGAGCGCTTCGGACCATGCGTAGCTGTAATACGCACTGGCATAGCCGCCGTCGAATATATGCGTAAAATACGGGAAGCGATGCCGCAGCCCGACTGCTGGCGGCATGCCCAGCCGCTCAAGCTCGGCCTCGACGAAGGCGCGGGGATCGGCGGCGGCCTGCGGTGAGCCATGCACGGCAAGGTCGATCAGCGAGCAGCCGATGAGTTCCACCGTCGCGAAACCCTGCCCGTAGCTCGCGGCGTTCCGGATCGCGGTGATCAGCGCATCGGGTACGCCGAATCCGGACAGGACTTCCCCGCTTACGATCCAGTTTTCCATCAACTTGCTCGGAAACTCGACGAAATCGCGGGCCACCGCGGTGCCGGACTGGCTGGGATAGGTGACGCGAGAAAGCAGGCCATGCAAGGCATGACCGAATTCGTGGAACAGCGTGCGCGCCTCGTCGATGGAGAGGCGCGTGGCTCCGGTGTCCGGCGGCGGTGCGCCTGCGAAATTGGCGACGAGGTAAATGACCGGAAGCACCTCGCCGTCCATCGATTCCTGCACGCGCAGGCTGCCCATCCAAGCCCCGCCGTGCTTTTCCGGCCGGGCGAGATAGTCGGTGAACAGCAGCCCGACAGGGCCAGCTCCCTCGTCGCGCACTTCCCAGGCCCAGACATCGGGATGATAGCCGGGAATATCCGCGCGGCGCGTGAAGGACAGTCCGTAGAGTCTGGCGGCCGTATCGAAAGCGGCCTGCCGGACGGCGTCCAGACGCAGATGCTGCGCCACCGCCGCGCCGTCCAGCGCATAGCGCGAACGGCGCACCTGCTCAGCGTAAAAGCGCCAGTCCCAAGGAGCCAAGTTGAACCCGCCGCCCTCGGCATCAATCAGCGCCTGCAGTTCCGCCGCCTCATCGGCAGCGCGGCGCTTGCCGGGCTCCCATAACTGCTGCAGCAGATCGAGCGCGGCGGCAGGCATGTGGGCCATGCTGTCCTCCAACGCGTAATGCGCATGGTCGGCGTACCCTAGCAGGGTTGCCCGCTCATGCCTGAGCGTGAGGATTTCGGCTATGACCGGCCAGTTGTCTTGCGCCCCACCGTCGCAACGCTCGGTAAAGGCGCGCCACAGTTTCTCGCGCAAGTCGCGGCGCTGGGAGAAGCCCAGGAAACTTTCATAGTCGGTGCGATCGAGGCTGACGTGGAATCGGCCCGGGGCCCCTGCGGCTGCGGCGCGCGCTGCAGCGGCGTCACATTGTGAGGGGGGCAGCCCGTCGAGGTCGTCCGCGCCGAGGTCCAGTACCCAGTCGGCCGTCGCCGCCAGGACGTTGTGGCCGAACTGGACGGAGAGCGCCGAAAGCCGTGCGTCTATCTCGGCAAAGCGTACCTTCTGCTCGGGGCGCAGGGCCGCCCCTGTTCGACGGGCGCCGGCGTAGCTGGCCTCGACCAGACGTACCTGCGCGGGCGTTAGGCCAGCGGCATGGCGTGAGGCATGGACGGCGGCAATGCGCGCTGCAAGCGCGGAGTCGTGGTTGATCGCGATTGAATGCGCGCTGAGCAGCGCCGAAACCTTCCCTTCGATCGCGCGGACGGCAGCAGTTCCCTGCGCCGAGGACAGCGTCCAGAACAGGCGGCGAACCCGGCCGAGCACGTCGCCCGACCGTTCCAGGGCGGCTATCGTGTTCTCGAACGTCGCCGCTTCCGTCTGCCCGGCGATACCCGCCACTTCCGCGCGGTGCCAAGCGGTGGCGGCCTCGAACGCGGGCAGGAAGTCCTCTGCCCGCACCTGCGCAAAGGGCGGGGCGCCGAGCGGACCGTCCCAGGGACGCAGAAGCGGGTTAGTCAGCGGATCATTCAAGGGATTGGACCTCGTCGGTGTAGACGTCGAACCGCACCAGGTTTGCCGGGCCGAACGCGGTCGTCAGGGCAACGTCGGTGGCATCGCGCCCCCGTGCCATCAGGATACGGCCGATGCGTGGCTTGTTGTGGCGGGCATCGTGCGTGTACCAGCTGCCATCGATATAGACGTCGAACCAGGCGCTGAAGTCCATCGGCGAGTCTGAGGCGGGCACCCCGATGTCACCGAGATAACCCGTGCAGTAGCGCGCTGGAAGATTCATGCAGCGGCACAGTGTGATGGCGAGATGAGCGAAATCGCGGCACACGCCCTGCTGCTCCTGATAGCCGTTCCAGGCCGTCTTGTCGGGCCGGGCATAGTGGTAGCCGAACTCCATATGGCGGTGAACGAAGTCGACGATCGCATCCACGCGGTCGCGGGCGTTGCTGTAATGGCCGAAGTTGCTCCAGGCCACGTCCATGAGGCGGTCGGTTTCGCAGTAACGGCTGCCCAGCAGGAATGGCATGACGAAATCCGGAAGGTCCTCGACCGGCATCTGCGGACCGTTGGCAGGGCGCATGTCCGGCTCGCCATTGTCTTCGATGACAAATTCGCAGGACAGCGTCACGCCGCCTGCCGGTATGCTGAGGCGCGTGGCGACGTTCCCGAAGGCGTCCTCGAACTGATAGAGCGGAATATCGGGGTCGGCCAGCAGGCGCTGGGGCGTGCGCAGGTCCTGGTGGCGCGAGGGGTGAAGGCTGAGCATCGCCATCATCGCGGTCTTTGTTTCGGTTTCAAAGCGGATATCGTAGCCGCAGCGGATCAACATGAGTGTCACTTTCCTGAAGCGCCGGAGTGGCGGCTGTTTACGGCCCCATGACCGGTGGAGGGGAATTGTTCGGGATCGGCCCGGTGGACGTCCACCGTCACGTCCATCCCAAGGAAGCTGGCGGGCAGGCCGAACCAGGTGCCGGACAGCGGCAATGCCTGGTAGGGATCGCGCGCCACCGCGACGCGGACGAGCCCGCGATT
The DNA here is from genome assembly GCF_055521655.1 of Novosphingobium sp. BL-S-21. Taxonomy (NCBI): domain Bacteria; kingdom Pseudomonadati; phylum Pseudomonadota; class Alphaproteobacteria; order Sphingomonadales; family Sphingomonadaceae; genus Novosphingobium; species Novosphingobium sp. BL-S-21. Next base: position 549,875 of record NZ_JBVFVP010000003.1, on the reverse strand, counting down.
GCCGATGATGCCGTTGGTGGGATCGAATTCGACCCAGCCGGAGCCGGGAAGAAAGATGCGGACCCAGGCATGGGTGTTGCCGCCGCCGACCACGCCCTCTGTCTTGGACGGATTGTAGACGTAGCCCGAGACGAAACGCGCCGCAAAGCCGAGCGCGCGAACCGCCTCGATCATCAGGACGGCAAAGTCGCGGCAGGTCCCCCGGCGCTTCTTCAAAGTCTCGATCGGCACCTGGGTGCCCTTTTCATGACGCGGAACATATGTGAAGTCCCGTTTGATGCTGGTTGCCATCTCGGTCAGCAGGGAAATGGTCCCGGTGCTTGCATCGTCGTTGAGAAACGCGCGGGCCCAATTGTCGACGATGCGCTCCGGGTCGAGGTGCTGCCGCTCAATCGAGCGCAGAAGGTCAGACATGTCCTCTGCTGAATAGGTGAAGGGAAACAAGCGCGCATAATTCTCAACGTCCACCTGCGTCTGATCGAGCGGGGCATGCTCAAGCGTCGCCTCGCTGGTAATTGTCAGGTCTGCAGTGCGGCGCTCGAAAGAGGCGACGGCGACCGAATTGCCGAATACGTCGTGCAGCCAGCGCAGTTCACTGGGCTCAGGGTCAATGATGAGGCGCGCGGACAGCAATCGCTGGTCAAACGCTTCGCGCGGACGCATCATGATGCGATGTTCACCGAGCGAAACAGGCTGTTGGTAGCGATACCGCGTTTTGTGGTGGATCGTCAGCAACGGCATGGAAAGGTTTCCTGATGAGCGGGCGCACGGCGGAGAAGGTGCTGGGTCCGGGAGATCCGGCGCCGTTTGTGGTGTTCAACGCCGCAGGAAACTCGCCGTTCCTAATAATCGGCGACCACGCAGGATCTGCAGTTCCGCATCGCTTGCAATCCCTTGGTTTGCAACGCGATGATCTGAGGCGCCACATAGCAATCGACATCGGAGTGTTAGGTCTCGGCCAGGCCTTGGCGCGTCTGCTGGATGCGCCTTTCGTGCATCAGGCCTACTCGCGTCTCGTCATCGACTGCAATCGCCTGCCCGCAAGGCCCGACGCTATCCCGGAGGTTTCGGACGGTACCCCCATTCCCGCAAATCGGCATCTGAGTGATCGGGCACGCCATGCCCGGAGCGCCGCGATCCACGGACCTTATCATGCCGCGATCGCAGTGATCCTTGATACTCGGCGTACTTCCGTCGAGGAGACTATCCTACTGTCGTTGCACAGCTTCACGCCGAAGATGGACGGATTGACCCGTCCTTGGGACGTCGGGGTACTGCACGGTACGGGACGGACGGAATTTGCCCTTGGACTGCGCGATGCACTTGCGGAGCAGGCTGACCTGATCGTTGGCGATAACGAGCCTTACGCCATGGATGAGACCGATTACACTGTTCCGTTCCACGCGTTCCCGCGAAACCTCCCCTATGCCGAGATCGAGGTGCGACAAGACCTTGTCGGCAACCCGTCTGGACAAGAAGCGTGGGCGACGCGTCTGGCTGATGCGGCACGACTAGCCGCTGAAATATCGTCGATGCGTGAAGGCTCAGAGCAAGCTCCCACTCCTGGCCATGAACGCAGTCAGGGGGGCATGGCTTGATAAGCATCCCCTGAAAGGGCCGGCCCTCATCGGATCGATCCTGCGCTCCTCAGTAAGGCCGCTATCCGAGATGATCGCGCTAAGCCCGCCGGTCACCTGACTGACCTGAGGCATCCGAAATGGAAAAGCTGACGGACCGCTGCTGTCAACGGAGAATCAGCGACTGAAGGTCTTCGATGGGACGGTTTCACTAGGCACGATCGTCGGAAACGGGACAAACATGTAATCCACAGCGGCCTCGCCGACCGGCAGGTTCAACCGAGAGCCGCCGTTCGCGAGTATCCTGGAAAGGATGCCATTTCGGAATTCTCATACGGGTTCTCAGGTCTGTCACATCGTTGGCAAATGCGGTCAAGGTTGCGGACAAATTTCAGTGCCGCTAACTGTTGCACATGAATAATACAGTTGGCGCGTTGAAGCGAAAAATTCGCGTCGGCATGGTCGCATTGATGGCTTGCGCCTCGATGGCGGACGCTGAGACAAAGACCCCGCTGTCGGATATGACCGCAACCCTCCGCGAACAGCGCGTGGAAAGCGCATCGATTGCCGTGATCCGCGACGGACAGATCGTCTCTACTGGGGCTTGGGGTATAGTGGGGGCGAACCGTACGGCGACCGTCTCCACACCATACAATCTCGCTTCGCTGACGAAGCCGCTGACGGCGGAGGTCATTCTGCGACTGGTGTCGGCTGGCAAGCTGTGCCTTGATGAGCCGATGGATCGCTACTGGAGCGATCCCGACTTGTCGCGCGAACCTCGGCGGAAGAAACTGACGGTCCGCATGGCGTTGAGCCATCGCACCGGCCTGCCGAACTGGCGCGACGCGAAGGGACTGGCGTTCGATCATGATCCCGGCACGACGACTGGCTATTCGGGCGAGGGGTATCAATATGCGGCGCGCTACGCCGAGCACCGCATCGGGCAATCGTTCGAGACGCTTGCTGGCCGCTGGCTGTTCGCACCCGCCCACATGAACGGCTCGGGCTATGTGTCGGCGCAAGGCAAGACGGTGCCGATCGCCGTGCCATACGACGACGCAGGCAAGCCGCTGCCGGTCGAGCGGGTGACGCGATACAACGCTGCCGATCTGGCACACGCGACGGCGCGTGATTATGCGCGCTTCCTCATTGATGTCCGCAACGACCGGCATCTGGTCGCGTCTTTAGCGGCGGAGCGCAGCAAATCGCAGGGCGACCTGACGCCCGAAATATGTGCCGGATCGAAAGCGGCCACCTGTCCGCCCTGGACTGGCTTCGGACTGGGCTGGCAGCTCCTCGGCTTCCCCGACGGCACGACGATGCTCCACACCGGCAAGGATGCAGGGGCCTTCACCTTCGCCGCGATCGATCGCCCGAGCGGCGACGGCATCGTGATCCTAACCAACAGCGACAACGGCTGGCGGGTCATCCTGCCTATCCTCGAACGCACGGGGAGCGATCCGAAGCTGATCGCCTTCCTCCGCGGCCAGATGAACTGACAGGGCCATGAGCATGATGACCGCGATCGCCGTTGCCGCAGCTTTGCTCGCCACGTCCGTGCCGCCCCCCGCCGATCTGTTGACGACGGAGATCGGCGCGCTCGATGCGAAGGTGTTCGGCGCTTACAACCGCTGCGACCTGCCGACTTTCTCCGGCTATTTTGATCCGAAGGTCGCCTTCTACCACGACACCGGCGGTGCGACGTTCGAGCGTGACGCGATGGTCGATGGCGTTCGCAAATACATTTGCGGAAAGGTGAAGCGCGAGCTGATCCCGGCAACGTTCCGCGTCTATCCGATCAAGGACTATGGTGCCATCGAGGAAGGCGAACACCGCTTTTGCGAACTGGCGACGGGACGATGCGAAGGGATTGCCAAATTTGTGATCGTCTGGGCGAAGCAGGATGGCGCCTGGCGGATCACCAGCGTCCTCAGTTACGGGCACCGCGCGGCGACGCCTGCGGAGCAGCGAAGCGCCACTGACAGATAGCTCGCGGGCTGCTTCCCGATTGGAAACGTGACGCGGGGCGGCAAGTGGCTGCAGGCGCTGGCACCAGGTGGCACGCTTGGCTTTGCCTAAATCGCGCATCGGAGCGTAGAGATGGGGCGGTCCGCCATTCTCTGTGGCCGGTTTTGAGAAGCCGTGGTGATCCATTTAGCGGCAATGTCGGAGACGCTGCTGTCCGGCGGCTCAAGGCACCAGATCGGCAGGTTTAGGCGGATCCGGCCGTTCGCGTCCTAAAGGCGAACGGCGAGAATTGGTCGGGACCGACAAACGTCCAGGTCATCTAGAACTTCCGTATAAAGTGGTTTGCCATCCTGCGAATATGAGATGCGAGCAAAAGACTGCTGTCGTCCAAAACGACGGTATTCTGAGCCCGCTGGGCCGAACCGGAGGCTTGCCGCTCACACGAGGTTTAGGCGCGACGCTTCGCCCAAACCGCAGCAAGGGTTGCCAGTTTAACCGTTCCTGATCGTCCTTCCGGATGTCTGCTGGTGCTGTGGGGCGCGGGCGGAGATGGGACGGCGCAGATGGTACTTCGGCAGGCCCGTCAGAGGCTGCGTGATGCACTGCAAGTCCGTCTGAATGAGGGCCAACGTCTCGGTGAAGTGGCCTTGAACGCGGACCTGTCGGCGTTATCCGCCACGATCATGACTTTCCTTAACGGCATTTCCATCGAGCGGGCCGACGGCGCTACGAAGAAAGAACTGGACGCTGCGATTGATATGTTGCTCGCCTGTTGGCCGGGTCGACAATGAAGCGACACGAGCTCATCCGGAATCCGCGATGACGACGAGCGAGGGGGAAGTTCGGCGGTTGCTTGCGCTGGATGAGGCCAGGGCGCGTGCGCTCGTCGAGGTCGACATAGATACCCTCGATCGTGTCACCGACGAGGCGTACGTCCATGTCGAAAGCTCGGGCAAGAGGCGCACAAAGACAGAATTCATCGATGGATTGCGGAAGGGCATATATCGTTTCGAAAGATTCATCATCGACGAGAATGTAGCCACGATCTACGGCGACACCGCTGTCCTGACCGGGCGTTATCATACTGACATTCGCACTGCCGAAGGCCTGCAACCGACCAAGCATGCGCGTCATATGCGCGTGTACGCGCGCCGCGGCGAAGGCTGGATCAACGTTGCGCACCAGGCCACGGCGATCGTCGCGCCTGCGTCAGACAATTACGGAGGCGAACTGGCATCCGACAACGAAGCGGGCGCCTAGAACCTGATCCGCTGCTGCCAAAAGGGATCGCGCTTTGTGATTCTCAGGGCAGCGGGCCGAACTGAGAAACGGCTCGCAAGTCTGATTTATTAACGTTGATGCTGGCACCACGAGAGAAAGCTCGTCGTCTTCGATTCCAAGTGGTTGGCCCGCTCGGCTTTGGCTGGGCGGTCTCCGTCCGGAGAGCAGCCCGTGATCCTGGGCAAAATGAGCGCGCCTCGAATGCGCGTAATCCGTCAGGCTGCAGGCGGGGTAGCGCAATGCGCCTGAAGATTGATGCCGTTCGTTTGGCAGAGCGGGGTCTTGACGAAGGTGATCCCTTGCCCCCGGACGACCGTGTCCGAAGCAGGAAGGGCGGTTGGCTGGGCTGCGCCATGATCCCGCTCGGGAGCAATGGTTGCTCAGCAACGTTCCCAACGCATTTTTGATCCCGTTCGGGACGGAATCTCAGGATCAGGCGATCCCGTACGGGCACTTTGAGGTTGCATGGCACCAGCACATCCGCTATATGATCCCGTACAGGATCAGAGATGAAAACACCAAAACACCAGTCAGCGATTGATCGTGCGGCTCGCGGGAAAGGCTCGTCCGAGGATTTGCTGCGAATCAGCTTGCCCAAGAATAGGCAGGAACAGGCTAGGATCGCAGATATAATCGCTGGCCGCGACTCTACCGACCAGGATATCATGCCCGTACGCGCTTCGCCCGGTGCGGGCGTGCCCTATCCATCTCTTTCGCCTGCATCGGCCCCTTCCTTGGCAGTCGGTTCCGTCCCGCGCAGCGTCGGGAGAGATAGCAACTTGCAGGTAACAGAGAACTTCATCACTAGCACTGTCGACATCGGCAATCTGGTGAGGGATTCCCGCAGACGGCTTGGTATGTCGCAGCAGCGTTTCGCAGATCTGGCGGGCGTGGGCCGGCGATTCGTATCGGAACTGGAGGCTGGCAAGCCCACCATCGAGGTCGACCGCATGCTGCGATGCTGCTTGGCCGCGGGTATCGACATTCTTGCCTTACCACGCAACCGATGAGTGTTCTCGACGTCTGGCTCGAAGCCTTTGACGAACCTGTCGGCAGGCTTGAAACCGGCGAGACGGACCGGCTCAGCTTCGCATATCGCGACGCCTACCTGAGCAATAGCGCAGCTCATGCCATTTCGCTGTCCCTTCCTTTGCAGGAGGTCTCACTGGGCGATAGCGTTGTTCGTGCCTTCTTCCAGAACCTGCTTCCAGAAAACAATCTGCTCGACCAAGTGATCGTGCGCGAGCGCCTCGAGCGTCATGATATCGGCGGTATTTTGAAGCACTTGGGGGCAGATCTTTCCGGTGCGATCTCCTGTCTTCCCGAGGGGGCTGCGCGCGTTAAATTCCCCGGCGTTCTTGCCCGTGACTACATGCCAATCGACGACGAGCAACTCATCGATATCGTGCGCCGGCTTGGAGAAAATGCGCCTCTCCCGAATGAGCTGCGAGACCCTTCGCCAGTCTCTGGATATCAGCGAAAGATTGCTGTGACACTGATGCCGGACGGGCGCTATGCTGTACCGCTGGCGGGGACAGGCGCACCCACCACACACATCCTCAAGGTTCCCGAGAGCGCTTTTCCTAGGGAGGCCTATTATGAGGCGAACTGCGCAAGTCTTGCTACCCATTCAGGTCTGGATGCCGCCCAATCGCACTCGAGATGGATCGGTCAATATGAAGCGATAATCAGCAGGCGATTTGACCGGCGAATTGCTGATGGCGCCGTATTCCGACTTCATCAGGAGGACTTTGCCCAGGCTCTCGGTTTCCCACCGCGTCTCAAGTATCAGCGGGAGGGCGGCGACGATCGCCGCTTTGACGTGGGGGCCATTTCCGCTGTCCTGAAGCGGACAGAGAGCCCTGCTCTTGCCGTTGATCACTTCCTGCGTGCAACAGTCTTTAACCTCGCCATAGGCAACACCGACAACCACGCAAAGAACCATGCGCTTTTATATGATAGGGGAGCCGTCCCGCGTTTGGCTCCGCTCTATGATCTTGTGCCCATCACATTGAGCCACGTGCACACGCACGAGCTGTCCTTCACAATTGGGAACGCACGGTACCCGGCAGAAGTTGGCGCTGAGGACTTGAGGGCCTTTCTAGCGGCATTCGGCATGGAAGGTCCTTCCGTAAGCCGGTTCGTGAAGTCACGACTCTTGCCGATTATCGAGCCGCTCTCTGAAGACCGGCATGTCGAAGGCGAATGGGCCGAGCGCTTCAACGCGGAACTGACGGCAAACAGCAGACGCTTGCTCGAATCGCTTCGTCCACTCACAATTCCCGTCGCTACCCGCAGGTGAGGTATATCGGCAGGAAGAGGGCCGGGTTTTGCACATGGCGGATTTCGACATACTGGATGCGATCAACAAAGTTTCCGACGTGGTTCAGAACCGCCCCCGACCCTTAAGGAATTTCGACCAAATCTACATGAAAACTGGCGACATGGTCCGTCAGAGCCAAGTGGTCGCAGCTTGGGCGAATGATTGCCGCCTTGCATTTATCGGTGACGGCGATGCGGTCAGCGTCTGCGTAGCCTATCTTTACAAGGGCGGCGTGTTCGACTTCGGGCCTACCAAGATAACGGTTTCGATTTCGACGAACGCATCGTCAATGCCGTCAGGCGCTTTGCTGACAAGGAACGCTTGGACTACATTCTTGCGGCAGAGACCTACAATGTTCTCGACCCCTTTCCGGAGCCTGGTCGGTTTGATTGCTTTTACACCAACCCTCCGTGGGGTGAGCACAACCACGGCGGGAGCGTAAACTTCGCCGCTGCGCATGGCTTCAGGGTCTCCCAGCTACAACCTTGCCGGCATCATTACCACCTGGACGTTGAAATACTGTCGTACAATTTGTTCTTGCGCGCAGTCCCGGGGAACATTGCGCCGCATGCGCAATCGGAACGGATTGCGGATCACCGTCTGGAACATTTCTATGGACTTCACCAACGCCCCACCGTGCACTACGTGCGCGAGCGCAAACGTCCAGATTACGGCAAAGCGGACGAAAGTGAGTACGAATTGGAATATCTGGAGAACCGACCGTGACCTTCCCGTTGGTACCCGGCACCGGTATTTTCTTCATGCGGGTGGGGACACATGCTGGGGAAACACTGACCGACATTGTGACGCGCAAGTCACGGGAAATCGACCAATTAGGGAACACATTCTGGGGCTACGGAGGCAACGTTTTCAATCCGCTAACCACGGTCCAGCCTTTCGCGAAGGATAGGGCAGCTGCAGGCATGCCTGTCTACCTCTGCATGGAGGAAATGGTATCTGAACGCTATTTCGGCGAATCCCTTGCTGCCGCCGAATGCTTGAGCGACGGTCGTAACTGGAATTGTGTTCCTAGCGGCATAGAGGTGCTCGGTTCGCGATATGCACTCAAAATTACCGATCTGAAAGCCACCGCGTTCGATCTTCATCTTGAGGATACTCGGGTCCCGGTCGGCCCTGGGTTTGGACGCGCGGGCAATCGCTTCGTGCGCGATACCGTAGACAAATCCTGCCTCGTGATCGAACCTAACGCCGGGACCGCCGACGATCAGAGAGGGCGCCGCATATCGCTTTGCGCCACTGTGCTTACGCCTCATGCATTTCTTCTTGGAAACTATCGACCGCGGCCATAGGTGACGCCATTCCGCCCGCGGAATGAGGCGAGATGGCGCTCTGAAAAGTGGGTGCGTTCGCCTGCTGGCATGGGAATGTTGGGATCCCGCCAAGACGAGCAGACCAAGGGTCACTTCGTATTGGATGAGACACTCTAGCAACGATCAAATCACAGTCGTTAGCAAATGTCGGTATTGGCCAAATCCAGCCCTCGCAATCATGGCAAAATGCAAAATATCGGCAGAACACCGGCTCATCACACAGCACATCCTTTCCTGGATTTTTTGTTTTGTAAGGCAATCGTCAGGGTTTCAGCGAGGTTGGCCCGCAACGACGAGTTCGTCGCTTTCGAGGTTGAGAACCACCCTTCGACGAGGGAGCGGATCATCTCCGCAGCATTGGGCGGCTGCAATCGTCTCCGTTCGAGAGCACGCTGGCAAGTGGTTCAGTAAGGCGAAACTTAGCGGTTAGCCCCCCTGTAATACGGTGTCATAAGCGCCGTGATGCGCGGGATTGTGAGCAGGACCGCAAGCGGAATCGCGGTGCTGTAGGTGCTGAGGGAGCCGGAGTGGATGCTTGCTGCGGCGGGCCGAGCGTGCCTTCCGGCGCGCAATCCTGTAGGATGACTACCTCTTCTAGGGCAAAATCGGAAATGGGCAGCTTTACTGGCTACGGCGATTTTCAGTTTCCCTCGGATGACTACGATGGTCTCCGGACGGGTGATGCTCTTGCGCTTGAGCCGGACGGGTCGCCAGTTCATGGCCAGCTTGCATTTGCACCTGATGGAGCGGGGGGCGGAGGATCGGGCGGCGCTGGTTGCGGGATCACCGGCGGGGGCGGAACGATCGCTCAACCACCGCCACCGTCGCCCTATCCGGCGCCGGCCAATCCGGGGCTGGTCGATGCCGCCAAGAACAGCAAGTTGCATAAGGCGCTCCATCTCCTCGCCAAGAAGAAGCCTTATCTCAAGCTCGCACTTGCCGACCTCACCGGCATCAAAAGCAGTGACGCGCCGTATGTCGGCTTCAAAGACCACGACCTCACTTTCGTTGGGAGTACCGACAAGATTTCGCTTATCCTGCCGGCCTTCCATTTGAGGCAGGCAGCGCGCGGCGCCGCTGCGAGCATCATCCCCCCACCGGTGCCCGCCGATTTTCTCGCTATGCTCGAGAAAGCCTGGTCCAAGGATTTCACGCGCGGGTTCTTGGGCGGAGGCGCGAAAGACACCAAGCCGAAGCTTCGCGCGATACTGAGCGCGACGCGGGCGTCGGGCAAGAAGACGCTGAAGATCGACCTGACCACGCACCAGCACAAGGTCCTCTCCAAGGCTGGTTTCCGACCGCGCCTAATCCTTGCAGAACAGCTCTCGGTGAACGCGGCGGCCGCTTTATGCATCCGCGACCTCGGTTTTCCTTTCATTCATGAGGCTCACCGGGCTGCCGGATTGGAAAAGGACGGGCTCAGCCTGGGACTCGATTACGGCGGCAAGGCCTGGGGTGGTTCGATGCCACGCAACGAGCATGCCAAGGCCCGCTGGCTTACGGAACTCCTTATGCTTATCGCGCGCGACCGCCTCGTCGCGCCCGGGCTAGCGCCCGATATTTATGATGTCATGGCCACCGATCAGGAAGATCTCGCGATCGGCATCAACAATTACCTCTCTGCCGACGAAAGTCTGACGCTGACCCAGCAAGGCAAGGTCGGCTACATCGAGAAGAAGGGGCCTTTCGCTGACTGTGGGATTATTCGGCGAACGACCGCCAAAGGCACAAATCTTGTCTACGTGGCCGTCGCCTTGAATGGGAAGAGCCACGCGGACATCCGAGAAGTGGGCGCGGCGCTCGACGATTGCATTCTCGCCGCCCACGGCGAGCCGCTCAAACAAACTTCCCGATGAAATGAATATCATGAATATTTTGCGAAACGACTCGATTTACATGAGCGCAATTCAAACAGATGGTAGTGATTGAGTCTTGTTCTGAAGGATAAGGGCGCCGAAATACAACCATAGTCTTGGTGTGGAGGGGATACTGATGCCTGAGCTCAGTCGATTCCAAATGTTGCGTCCCGCACAGCGCATTACCGAGGAAAGTAAACGGCACCTCGGACTCGGGCTCTACGGCCTTACCCCGCTGACGCCGCTCGCCATGCAATTGCTCGCCGCCGAGAGTGCGGAGGAATACGCATCGTTGGTGGAGCGGTTTGCCGAGAGTGGCAAGGGTGCCGATCTCGTGACCCGTAACCCGCCCGATCCAGACCTTCTGCGCCTATACGATTGGCTCTCTTATAAGGCTCAGCCGGTCCGGACGAAGGACTTTGAGACGTTCCTGGCCGGCTGGGAGGCTTCTGGATCGTTCGATCTCGAAAAGGAGTGGGCCCGGATCGCCGACAACTACGTGATCTCCATTCTTGCCCCGCAGTTCGATCTTGGCTGCAAATACGATTTTCAACTGCTCATACGGGCACTTTACCTGCTGCTGCTGGCGCTGAAGGCTTGCGAAGGCGGCAAGACCTTCGTGCTTTCCAAGCAAGCGAGTGATGCCCTGCTTGCGCGCATCATGACGGCGCAGATCCTGATCCCCGCGCTGCTGATCCGCGACAGATGCGCGCGCAAATGCCGTTCGGCGACCAGGCCGGTTGATCAATCGGCAACCGTTTCCACCCTCTTGCGCGGTGACCCGAAATGCAGCTGCACGTGTGACGAGCGTTGCCACAACCCAAGCGGCTTCTGCATCTGCATCAGGCCGTACGTTGCCGATCTCTACCTGATCAGGGAGGAGCTCGCGCGGTACGAGGCCGGCGATATCGCCGACATCCAGAACATCCTTGCGGGCGAAAAGAAGGTCAGGAACCACCGGTTCCTCAGCCGCAAAGAGCAGAGCAACGAGACCGACCAGGAGACCCAAACCAGTGAGGAACGCGATCATCAGGTCGGCGAGAAGTCGGCTCTGCAGTCCGAGGTCAAGAAGACCGTCGACAAAAAGGTGAATGTCGATGCCGGCGTGACCGCAACGCTGAAGTACGGCAATTCGATCACGATCACGCCGCATGCCAACGTGACTTACACCAATGCCAAATCGCAGTCCTCGAGCCAGGCCCGATCCTACTCGAAGGACGTGGTCGACCGCTCCGTTTCAAGCCTGCAGACGAAGATCCGTACGGTTGCGACGAGCAAGATACTCTTGGAAACCGAGGAGCGAAACAAGGGCTCGATCGACAATACCGTTGCGGGCAACGACCACCGCTCGGGGATCTTCTACTGGGTCAACCGCGTCAGTCATGCTCAGGTTTTTAACTACGGCCGGCACATGATGTTCGACATGATCATCCCTGAGCCGGCGGCTCTGTTCAAGGCGCTCTACGACGCCAAGATGAAGGGGGACAAGGAAGCAAACGAGCCCCCCAAACCCAAAGTCGACATCCCGGGCATCACGGTAACGACGTACAGCGGTCTCCTAAACCAGTACGCAATTGCGACGACCGACGATATCGCGCCGCCCGACGAGGAGATCACGGTTTCGATCGCAATTGCCGTAAACGTCTCGGAAGCGGACGGAGATAAGTCGGTGGGCTTCTCCTCGACCGACGGCAAAGTGGACATTCCCGAAGGCTATGCTGCGGTGCACGCCGACTACGATATTCGGGCCTATACAGGCGAACCCGGCAGCACCGGTCCGCTGGACGAAGTTGCCGTCTCGATCAATCTCGGCAATCGCTACCTGCTCAAGGGCATGATGGACGAATGGTCGCAGGGAGGCCAGGACGCTACACCTTGGGCCGCGGTCGGCAGCATTACGATGCAGAAGGAAACGGGGACGCTTGCGGCTGCGGTGGCAGGGTATTCCTCAATGGCGTTCTCGCTCACCGGATCGATCAGCATCCGCTGCAAGCTGACGGATTCGCGGCGCGCCGTCTGGCAGGCCCAGATCTACAATCTCATCATGACAGACTACGGTCGGAAGCTGGCGGCGTACCAAGCAGTCACGGGTCAATCGACGGATATCGTCCGGATCAAGGGGCGCAATCCGTTCCTCAACCGCGAGATTGAGCGCAACGAGTTCAAGCGCCACATTATCGCGATCCTACTATGCAACTATTTTAACGGTATGGGCTCGATGATCGATCACGTGGCGCCTTGCGGCTACCCCGAATTCGACTTCGAGAAGCTCGGGGCGGACATGCCGATCATCCAGTTCTTCGAACAGGTATTCGAGTGGGAATACATGACCTACCTGTTCTACCACAGCATGTGGGCTCGCAAGTGCAAGTGGCCGGACTTGATCGACGCCGATTCGGGTGATCCGCTCTTCGACAAGTTTCTGATGGCGGGCGCCTCGCGCGTCCAGGTGCCGATCCGCCCAGGGATGGAAAACGTCTTCCTGTGGTACTTGAAGCGCCACGAGATCTGGGGCGAGAGCGGGGAGCCGCCGCTGCCGGGCGATGACGACTACGTCTCGATGATTCAAGAGATGAAAGAAGCAGAGCAGGGCGATTATGCCGACCGGCCGGGCCTGATCGCGGCCAAGACGGACAGTGAAAAGCTCGAGCTGTCTGGGTCTACGCTTTACTGGGACCTCGTACACGATGTGCCGTCCGCGCTTGCCATCGACAACGACATCGATCGCGAGATCCTGGTGCAGTACAAGGTCTACCGCATTGTATCGATCGAGGATGCGGGCGCGGCCGATCATTCCAGCTGGAGGTTGACGATCGATCCGCCGTTTGGCGGTGCCGACGCGGTGAACCTCAAGCATGCAGTTGGTGCAGTCTTCGTTGGCGCGCCTTGGGAAGTGGTTGTGCCGACTGAACTCGTCTACTTGCGCAACAAGACCGACCTGCTTCCAACCTATCCGCTAAGATAGGAGCGGGACGTGAGCGGAACAGAGGGCGGCGGATCGGGCTACAGTCAGTCACAGCAGCCAATATCGCCTTACGGCGCGCAGCGTGGCGATTACAGTGCTTCGGTTCCTGGGGCGGGGAGCTCCCGTGCCTATGCGCCATACACCACCCCCGATCCCGGAAACGGGCGGGGAAGCAACAGTAAGCCGGCAAGCCGGATCTTCGGCAACGGAATAAATCTTCAGCCATCCTATCAGGCGGGCGGGGAGGTCGATCTCGGCTGGAGCCTCATGAAACCGCTTTCTGCCATTCAAACACTTCGCCTGGAAATTGAGGACTTCGCCGTCGATGCCGCTGCGCGCTGGATCTACGAGGCGTCGACCCGCGGCTACACGGTCATTGCCACCTATCACAGCTTCAAAGCGATCGATCACCCCTCGCCTGCAGACGATGCCAAGCACATGGCCCGTGCGATCCAGTTCTGGAATGCCAACTACAAGAAGCTTGCGGAAGCCGGGCCTTTCATTATCAACGTGATGAACGAGTGGGGACACAAGACGATCGGCGCGAAAGCCTACGCCGACCAGTACAACCAGGCGATCGCTGCCATTCGCAGTTATTACAGCGGCCTCCTCATCATCGATCTGCCCGGCTACGGGCAGCTGGCGCGCGTCGCCGCCGACGCGGTCACCGGCGCAGGCGGCATCACCCCGATCCAGGATCGCAATGTCGTGCTATCGATGCACGTCTATCCGCAGACGTGGAATGGCAAGGGACCGCTGACCGTTGCGGATCTCGATCTGCTCGCAGCGACCGGCCGCCCGTGCATGATCGGGGAATTTGGCGAAAGCAACGAAGCGCCGAATACCGACTGGCGCGCGATCGTGAGCTACGCGCGATTGCTTTCCTGGCCGGTTTTCGCCTGGTGCTGGGACGGGGACGGCGGCGTGATGAACGTCATGCTTCCCGAGTTCCAGCCGTTCGTTCCAGGAAAGACTTTTCCCTATTACATCAATGCGCGGTACGCGAATCTCGTGCTACCTTTCCTGTTGTGAGGTTTTTTGGCGTTAGCGCGGCGCTCGGGCTGCACAAGGCAATTCCTGCGCGGAGCCACGGGTGACCCCAGGTGGCTCAGGCGCTTCAGCCGTTCAACATTCCTTGTCCGTCTTGGCAGGAGCGAACGTGAGTTTCTCCGCCGCGGCGATCTGGATGGTTTCGCTCGTCGCAGGATTGCGGCCATCGGATGCTTTCGAGGTCCTGGACCAGGTATTCGGGATGAAGAAACGACATCCCTTCCGGAAACATATCATACCGCCGCAGCCGGTCCGGACCTCGGGCAGGGTCATCGACATGAGGTGGTCGTTGAACGTCAATGCTCCCCCACACGCCGCCGGCGGTTAGATAACCGCGCGCGAGGGCAGCAGGCTTGAAAGAACGCCATGTACCACGCTACCGCTTGCCAATACGTTGTAAGCCAGGAAAAACGGCGACATGATCCCCGCGCTTTCGGAAGACATCCTGTATTTTACCATCCAGTCCGACCGCATGGTCGAGGCAGGGAAGCGTTATTTCCAACAAGGGCGCGTGTCGGATCTGCGGATTGATCAGCCGTTCGACACGGTTTCGGCGCTGGTGCGCGGCAGCGGCAAAATCCATTATGTCACCTCAATCATTTTTGACGAAGACGAAGAATTCGGCGGTCTTCCAGCCAGCGAATGCACATGTCCGGTCGGCATGGGATGCAAGCACGTCGCAGCGGTACTCTTTGCGCTGCAGGCATCGGAAGCTGCCGGACAGCTAGAGCGCGAAAGGCCTCGCTTACGCATTCAGGCACAGAGACAGGGCGTGCCGGCTGTTACCGGTCCATTGGCCGAATGGCTCGAGGCGGCCGTTGTCGACGATCTCGCCGTGCGCGCCAAGCACGAAGAGCTGCGCTTCAGTCTCGAACCAGTCCGCATCTTCAAGCAGGGCAAGCGCCCGGGCAGGGGGATGCCCGCCTCGGTGCTCCCCGAGCGATATTACCTTCAGGTCCGCGCCTGGAGGCGGTGGCCCCACGAGATTACGTGGCGTGCTGCTCATCCGTGGGAAGTGCAACACGCACGGGGCAGTCTCCGGCCGGCGGCAGGGCGGCTCCTGTCACGCATGTCCCATGCTGCCGGCGGCGACTTCACGGCGAACCGAAGCCCCACTGGTCCAAACGGTTGGAGCTGGCTATGGGAAGCCAGTGTTGAGGGGCTGCTGCGTTGGAAAGGACCCGATGGTCCTGCGGCTACCGTCAGGCGGGAACACTTCGCGTGCAAGCTTCGTTGGGAGACCCTGGCTGATGGCCGGCAGGTCGTTGGCCTTGACGAGGATGGTCACGAGCCCGCCGGGCACATGATCTTTGCGGGCGATCCGCCGATCCATTATGATCTCGGCACAAGCGAGCTCAGGCTCATCGACGCGGGCAATCCAATGGTCGTCGGCCGCTTGTTGGCCATGCCGCCGGTCGCCTCCCACGAGATCCCGGCGCTGGCCGCACGTTGGCAGGACATTGCCTACGACATGCTGCCGGCGCCGGAACTGATATCGTCGACATCGCTAACGGACATAGTTCCGCAGCCAGTGCTGCGCTGTCTGGTCGATAAGGTCGGGCGTCCGTATTACGATCGGGGCTGGCGAGGACGCTCGGCATCGCAAGGTCTTTTAGTAGCGCGGCTCGAGTTCAATTACGGCGCGCACCGGGTTGGTCCGCTCCATACCGCAACCGAAGTGATCGTAAGCGGCACCGAAGGCGTCATACGTATCGTGCGGGATATCGAAGCCGAGCAGGCCGCAGTTGACCGTCTGGCGCAGACGCCACTGGTGCCTCTTGTTTTGACCGGACGCTATGAGACAAAGCCACAGCAAGGCTGGGATCATGCTTTTAACGATGAGGATGATGAGCATGACCAGCGTTTCTGTGAGTTCCTCGTCAACGATGCCCAGGCCTTGCGGGATGAGGGCTGGCTGATCGAATTCGCGCCGAAGTGGCCGCACGTCCTCATCCCGCCTGAAGATGGCAGCTTGCAGGCGCCGGGTATCGAGGTTTCGCCGCGGTCATTGCCGGCAGTAAACGGCAATGCAATCGACTGGTTCGATGTCGAGTTGGCCGCGCGCGTGGAGGGCGGCCAGCGCATCGATGTGTTGCCGGCACTGCGCCGACTGCTCGCGGGTGGCGTTGATCAAATTCTCGAGCGAGACGACGAATACCGCATCCCGTTGCCGCTTGGCGGCGGCAGGTTCACAGCACTTCGTCTCGGCGCCGTGCGTCCTCTCATAGAAACGATCGTGCGCATGGCGCTTGTCGATCGTGGTGCGACGACCCTGAAGCTCAGCAAGTTCGATCTTGGGGCCGTTCATGACCTGGCCAACGCGGGATTGTCATGGGCATCGAAAGATAGCCTGCGTGCCCTGGCAGCCAGACTGAATTCGCCCGGGGGAGAAAACTTCGTGGCGCCGGCAGGTCTTGATGCGCAGTTGCGTGCCTACCAGGCAACCGGTTGCGGATGGCTTTCAGCTTTGCGCGAAGCGGGCATGGGGGGCATCCTCGCCGACGACATGGGCCTGGGCAAGACGCTCCAGGCAATCGCGCATATTCTGGTCACTCGCGGCGGTACCGCCGCGATACGCCCTGCGCTGATTGTCGCGCCTACCTCGGTGTTACCAAACTGGCAGGCCGAGATTGCCCGCTTTGCGCCCGGTCTAACTTGCCTTTTGTGGCATGGCGCGGATCGACGCCACTTGCATGGCGATGACTTTACAGGCGCCGATATCGTGCTCACCAGCTATACGCTGTTGGCCCGCGACAGCGGTCTTTTGAGCTCGCGCGATTTTGCGCTGGCCATCCTTGACGAAGCTCATGTGCTTAAGAATCCCAAGACTGCGGGGTTCAAGGCAGCGGCGATGCTGAAGGCCGACCAGGTTGTCGCGCTGACCGGCACACCGGTCGAGAACCGTCTCACCGACTTGTGGTCAATGGCGAGCCTTACCAATCCGGGACTGCTCGGCACCTATGAAGGGTTTCGTACGAACTACTACACGCCGATAGAAAAACACAACGATCCGTCTGCTCGCGCGGCGCTGGCGCGGCGGATCAGGCCATTTATGCTGCGCCGGACCAAGGATGCCGTCGCCGCTGATCTTCCACCCAAGACTATCATCCCCGAGCGCATCGATCTAGCGCCCCCGCAACTGAGGCTCTATGAAAGTCAGCGTCTGCTGATGCATAAGCGAGTGCGCGACGAGATCGACCGGGTCGGGCTGATGCGCTCGCAGATCATCGTGCTCGACGCGATGCTCAAGCTGCGCCAGATTTGTTGCGATCCCGTGCTGCTGCCAAATGATCTTGGCGCCGAGGTCGCATCCGCCAAGCGGGAGAGGCTGAGGGAGATGGTCCCCGAACTTATTGCGGAACACCGCCGGATCATCATCTTTAGCCAGTTCACCACAATGCTCGATCTCATAGCGGTCGATCTCGAGCGTACCGGCATCCCATTCGAGCAACTGCGCGGCGCAACCAGGGACCGGGGACGGCCGGTTCGGCGCTTTCAGGAAGGCGGTGTTCCGATTATCCTTGTCAGCCTCAAGGCGGGCGGCGCGGGTGTGAATCTTACCGCAGCTGACACTGTGATCCTTTATGACCCTTGGTGGAATCCGGCCGTCGAGGCGCAGGCGATCGACCGGGCTCATCGGATTGGTCAGTCTAAGCCGGTATTCGTTCATCGACTTATCGCGACCGGGACGATCGAGGAGAAAATACTAGCGCTTCAGGAAAGGAAGCGGGGACTTGCCGATATGCTGTGGGATGAGGAGGCGAAGCCTGGTTCGACCAGTCTGACAGATGCCGATATCGATTTCCTACTCGGGTAGGTGTTGGCGCTCACAATATGAAGCGGGCTGTGATGCACCGCCCTGGGATTGCCGGAGGCCCTGTTTCCTGAGAGAATGGGTCTACAATGAGCAAGACGAAAAACAAGTTTGCGCCGTACCCATCCGCTAAGCGGAGGCAATGGAAAGCGCGAGCGGCTGGGACCTGCACCAAATCGTCGCAGACCGGGTGTTTGGAGCAGATGCAGAAGTGAAGCAGGTTGAGAACGGCTTGCCTTTCTTGTTAGGGCCGTCACCGGCGCCGCCCTGCAAACGGCCGCATCATCTAGAACCTGCCGTTCGCGATGGTGTTTGGGAACGGCAGGATTGTCCCAAGGCTACCTTCACTGTCGCTAGTGAATCGATGAAAGAAGGCTGCTAGACCTGCCGTTCGCCCCACGACCCGAAGTGGGCGCTAAGCTTTGATGGACTCTAGAGACGATGCTTGGGTATGACAAAGCGATTGCTGTGGTTCGGGTCACGATCCTGAGGGCGTATGGCTGCCGCTCAGCGGTTTTTGAACCGACACAGATGACTATTCGATTGAGGCGCGACCGACTGCATGAACCGGGATTTTGCTCAAGACATTGAACTGATCGAGGGCATCAAATCTGTCCCGACAATTCTCGACGTTGTTTGCCAGACGACAGGCATGGGATTCTGCGCAGTCGCGCGAGTGACCGAGGAGCGGTGGGTCACTTGCAGTGTGAAGGATGACATTGGTTTTGGGCTAAAGCCGGGCGATGAGCTGAAAATCGAAACAACCATCTGCCATGAGATCAGAGAGCATCGAGAAGTCGTCGTCATCGACGATGTGTCGAAAGACCCTGTATACTTTACCCACCATACCCCTAAGCATTACGGCCTTCAGAGTTACATCTCGATGCCGATCATATTGGCCGATGGGACATTCTTTGGCACGCTTTGCGCGATTAGCCCGAAGCCCGCGACTGTGAAAAAGCCGCATATCGTTTCGATGTTCAAGCTCTTTGCCGACATGATCGCGCATCAGATTGAACTCAATCGCACGCTGAAAGCCAGCGCGTCGGCTTTGCTGAATGAGCAGGAGACATCTGCGCTGCGAGAGCAGTTCATCGCGGTCTTAGGCCATGACCTTCGCAATCCGTTGGCCGGAATCTCTGCGGGCATGAATTTGCTCAGCGGCGAGACGCTGAGCGATCGTGGAACGTCCATCCTCGGGATGATGAATCATAGCGTCAGCCGCATGGCTGGTCTGATCGATAACGTCATGGATTTTGCTCGTGGACGTCTGGGTGGAGGCCTGACCCTTTCTCGAACCCTCGCGCCGCTGACGCCTGTCTTGCAACAAGTCATCGATGAACTGGTATCTGGTCATCCTGACCGGGTCATCGAGGCTGACCTCAATTTACCCGAAGTGGTAAACTGCGACCCAGTACGCGTCGGGCAACTGCTGTCGAATTTGGTAGGCAATGCATTGACTCATGGTGCGCCCGATTTCCCGGTGCGGGTGAATGCTGATGTCGCCGGAGCCCTCGTCGAGCTGAAGGTCAGCAATGCAGGCGAGCCAATCCCAGAGGCTGCGAGAGCCAAATTGTTTGCGCCATTCTCACGCGGTGAGGTCAGGCCGAGCCTTCAAGGCCTTGGGTTAGGGCTGTATATTGCCTCGCAGATCGCCAAGGCGCATGGCGGTAGCCTGAGCGTCGCGTCTAACGAAGTCGAGACGACCTTCTTGTTCCAGATGCCATTAGAACAACCAGCAATCGCTCATTGATTTTTGAGCATTGATACGGTTTCTGCGCGAAGTGTTTGAAGCACGACGCTGTGGGCATCGGAACCTCTGGAAGGACTCCAAACTAACCCTCACGAGTGCCAGGATAATGGGGACTAGCCCGCAGTTTCGGGGCAGATATTCCTTATACCCCGCCTTTCGGCATGCAGGAAGGTTGTCAGGCGAACGTCTGCTCCATGTAAGAGTGGCCCTCCATTGCCTCCAGCGGATATCGGCAAAGTCACACGATGTGGCGATCGCTTTCGCCAGTTAGCGACTACATCAGGACATCTGGCCATGCTAACGAGAACCACCGGATCTGACGAAAACAGCCGCTCAGAGCTTATGAGGCTGCTTTAGAGTCTGTTTGGAAAATCAGGGGTGAGCGTTTCGGCGTAGGAGATTGCCGCCCATAGCGACGAGGATCATGGCCTGCGAGACGTCGATGCGCTTCTCGTAGTCACGGACCAATCGGCGCCATCGGATCATCCAGCCAAAGGTCCGCTCGACGACCCATCGTCGGGGCAGCACCTTGAAGCCCTGCTGCTGATCGCTGCGTCGAATGACCTCGACGACGAAATCCAGATAGCTTGCCTTGTCCATGAGCTTGAGGCGGTCATAGGCGCCATCGGCGAAGAGATGTTTGATCCAGGGCCAACGTTTGCGGATGCCATCGAGGATGGTCTGAGCGCCCGCGCTGTCCGAAATGTCCGCAGTGGTCAGATTGACCATCAGCAGCCGCCCATCGGTATCGACGGCGATATGCCGCTTGCGCCCGACAACCTTCTTGCCTGCGTCGAACCCACGCTTTTCTGCCGATGGCGCCTTGACCGACTGGCTGTCGATCACTGCTGCGCTCGGACTGGCCTCTCGCCCTTGGCGCTCGCGATCGAGCATCAGTTCGATGTCGTGGATTGTCTGGAACAGGAACCTGCGAGCCAGTTCCCGGAACCAGCCATAGACTGTCTGCCATGCCCCGAAATGGATCGGCAGCATCCGCCAGCCACAGCCCGAACGAACAAGATAGCGCACGGCGTTGATCACCTCGCGAAAATCCACCTCGCGTGGACGGCCCCGGCGCCCCGGCTTGGGCATCAGGGGCGCCAGGCGATCCCATTCCTCATCGGTCAGATCACTGGGATAGCGCTTCGTCTTCTTGGCAATCTGGGCCATTCGCCCTCGGCTCTGCTGGGTCCACATCCAGAGCGTGAATCAGACGCAGAGCCTCGCGACAACCCCCAGCAACGATTTTCCAAACAGCCTCTTAGGGCTTCGCTTCAAAGCCAGTTTGCCGGAAAGCAATTCAACTCTGTGAGCTATTGATTTGGCCGAGCCAGTCGCGGACATGATTGAGCGTGCGCCGTTCCTGGTCTGCCTCCATGACGAAGGCGTCTTCGATTTTTGCGCCGGTCGCCTGGGTAGCCAACACCGTGAGACTAGTGCCAACACCATATCCGCCGTGCGTAATGAACGGGCGGAGCGTCTTCCCAGCTAGATCATGAGCCTTGAGGAACGAGCGGATTGGCGGAGGTGCTGTTTCCCCCCAGATGGGGAAGCCAAGAAAGACGGTGCCATATGCGCCAATGTTGTCGACCTTGATCGTCAGTGGAGGTTCAAACCCGCTGTCACGCTCGCGCGTTGCCTGCGCGACATGCTGCTCATAATCATCCGGGTAGGGTCGCGCGGGACGTATTTCGAAGAGATCAGCCCTTAGCGTGCGTTGCAAGGTTCCTGCGATCACGCGCGTGTTGCCCGAGCGGGTAAGGTACGCGATCAGCGTCTTGCCGGCGCTAGGCTGCTTTAGCTCCTCCGCACATGCCGTGCCACCCAGTGACAGCATCGCCGAGGTCGCTAGGACGTCCCGGCGGGAGTACCGCTCCGCACCCTGCATCACACAATCTCCGGCAGCTTTGCCAGATGCTTGTCGAGCGTGATCGGATATTCCCGGACCCGGACCCCGGTCGCGTTATAGACCGCGTTGGCAATGGCGGGGGCGACGCCGGAAATACCAAGCTCGCCGACGCCCTTCGCCTTCACCGGCGACATTGTGGGATCGGTCTCCTCAAGGAAAATCACCTCCTGATGTGGGATATCGGCATGAACCGGCACTTCGTATCCGGCGAGGTCGTGATTGACGAAGAAGCCGAACCGCTTGTCGACCGCCAGCTCTTCCATCAGCGCCGCGCCCGCACCGCCGACCATGCCGCCGATAACCTGGCTGCGGGCAGTGATGGGATTGAGGATACGTCCGGCCGCGCAAACGGCGAGCATCCGCCGTATGCGAATTTCGCCGGTGTAGGCATTGACCGCGACCTCGCAGAAATGGGCACCGAAGGTTTGCTGCTCGAACTGCTTTGACAGGTCGCCATATTCCATCCTGTCTTCGGCGGTGATCGCACCATCCTTCGCGGCCTGTCCAAGCGGGGCACGTCGGTTGCCGGCACGGACCTCGCCGTCAACGAACTCGGCGTCGGCAGAGTTGAAGCCGAGCTTCATCGCCACGGCTTCGCGCAGTTTGACGCACGCGGCGTAGGCACCGGCCGTGGCAGATGCGGCACCACCCTGTCCGCCACCCCCGAACGCTTCAGGAAAATTGGAGTCCGCTAGCTTCACCACAACGCGGTCGAGGGACAGGCCCATCATCTCCGCGACCGTCTGGCCGATGATGGTGTAGCTGCCAGTCCCCATGTCGGTCATGTTGCTTTCGACGGTCACGATCCCCTTGCCGTCAAGCGTAACACGTCCGCCCGCCGGAATGATCGGCGCACCGCGGATCGCGGAGGCCATCCCCATGCCGATCAGCCAGCGGCCTTCACGACGACTGCCGGGCCTGAGGCTTCGCTCCTTCCAACCGAAGCGCTCGGCACCCGTGCGCAGGCATGGGACAAACTGCCGGATGGAGAACGGTCGCGGCCCCTGTTCCGGCTTGCCCTGATTGCCGCTTGCCGATTGCGGATCAGCGGGTGAGACGCGACCGGGGTCACCTGGTACGACCTGGGTATCGTTGATGACGCGCAGCTCCACCGGGTCCATCCCCAGCTTCTCGGCCAGCTCGTCCATCGCCACTTCAAGCGCCATCAGGCCCGACGCCTCGCCTGGTGCGCGCATCGCATTGCCTTCAGGCAAGTCGAGGGTCGCGAGCCGGGTCAGGTTGAGGCGGTTGGCACCGGCATAGAGCAACTGCGTCTGTGCAGCCGCGATCTCCGGACCGCCTCCCGGCAGATTGCCCGACAGCGTTTCGTGGCCAACCGCGACCAGCTTACCGTCGCGACCCGCCGCCAGACGAACGCGCTGGATGGTGGCCGGACGATGGGTCGTGTTGTTCGGCATTAGCGGGCGCGGCAAGGCCACCTTCACCGCGCGGCCGACAGCGCGAGCGCCAAGCGCCGCGAGGATCGCGTCCGAACAGACGCTACCTTTTCCGCCGAACCCACCCCCAATGTAGGTCGCGACGACACGGATCTTGTCCTGAGGGATACTGAGCTTGTTGCCGAGGTCGCGCCGCGCCCAACCGACAATCTGTTGAGCGGACCAGATCGTGAGGTGATCGCCCTCCCAGCGCGCGATCGTGGCGTGCGGCTCCAGCATCATATGGCTGTGGTCAGGCGTGGTGTAGGTCGCATCGACCTTCACGGGTGCCGACGCGAACGCCTTTTCAAAGTCACCAATGCGGATGTCCGGTTGGCGCTGATGCGGTTTGGCACCCCCGCGCGCAGCGGCCAGGTCGAATGCGCCTTGCGCACGCGCGTAATCGACCCGGATCAGCGAGGCGGCATGACGCGCCTCCTCGAACGTCTCCGCGACGACCAGTGCAATAGCCTGATGGTAATGCTCGATCTCCGGCCCCGCGAGCGGCTTGGCGACGTAGAACCCCTGCTTCTTGATCGGCCCGGCATTATCAGCCGTCACGATTCCGAGGACACCCGGCGCGGCCTTGGCCTCGCGAACGTCCATCGACGATATTCGCCCCTTCGCGATACCCGAACCGACTACATAGCCATAGGCGGCGTTCGGCGCGGCCTCTTGGTTCTCGTAGGAATAGACCGCGCGTCCAGTTGTCTTCAGCGGCCCCTCGATGCGCGGGTGCGGCTTGCCGACGACCTTTTCCTGATCGATTGGGTTGATGCCTGCTGGCGTGTCGAACTTCATGCTGACTTGCCCTCCGCGATGGTGGCTGCAAGCGCCCGCGTCGCGAGCGGTATCTTGAACGCATTGTTCTCTGTAGGTCGGGCGTTCGCGAACGCTCTGGCCGTCACGGCTGCGGCCCCTTGGGTCATCACGGCGTCGGCTGCTTCGACTCGCCACGGCTTGTGTGCGACCCCGCCGAACGCTGCACGTCCACTCCCGTCCTTCTGGATCACGGCTGCGACCGAGACGAGCGCGAAGGCATAGGATGCTCGGTCGCGAACTTTCTCATAATGGTGCGTGCCGCCAAGCGGCCGGGGCAGCGTCACCGCCGTAATCAGCTCGCCGGCTTCAAGGTTGTTGTCGAGGTGAGGATTTTCGCCGGGCAGACGGTGGAAATCAGCGATCGGGATAGCGCGGCTCGTGCCATCCGCCTTGACCGTCTCCACCATCGCATCCAGCACGCGCATCGCGACTGCCATATCGCCGGGATAGGTGGCGATGCACTGGTCGCTCGAACCGATCACCGCGAGTTGGCGCGAATAGCCGCCGATCGCAGCGCAGCCCGACCCCGGCTTGCGCTTGTTGCAGGGCATGTTGGAGTCATAGAAATAGGGACACCGGGTCCGCTGGAGCAGATTGCCCGCCGTGGTCGCCTTGTTGCGAAGCTGGCCTGAAGCTCCTGCCACGATCGCGCGGGTCAATACGCCATAATCGCGACGGACGCGGGTGTCGGCAGCCAGCGCGGTGTTCGTGACCAGCGCGCCGATCCGCAAGCCGCCATCCGTTGTCGGCTCGATCCGGTCGAGCTTCAGGTCCTGGACGTCGACCAGATGCCGGGGCGTTTCGATTTCCAGCTTCATCAGGTCGAGCAGGTTGGTGCCCCCGGCAAGGAACTTGGCTCCGGGCTGACGGGCAACAGCGGCAGCGGCTTGCGCCGGCGTCTTCGCGCGCTCATAGGTGAAGGGCTTCATGCCCCCATCTCCTTGACCGTAGCTCCCGCGACTTCCGCCATCGCCTCGGCTATGTTGGAATAGGCTCCGCAACGGCAAATATTGCCGCTCATTCGCTCGCGCATTTCAATGTCGGTTGGTTGCGGTCGCGCAGAAAGATCGGCTTGGACGTGGCTCGGCACGCCGCGCTTGATCTCGTCCAGCACCGCGACGGCCGAACAAATCTGGCCCGGCGTGCAATAGCCGCACTGGTAGCCATCATGACGCACGAACGCGGCCTGCATGGGATGGAGCTTGTCGGGTGTCCCCAGCCCCTCGATCGTCTTCACCTCGTCGCCCTGATGCTGGACGGCAAGGCTAAGGCAGGAATTGATCCGCTCGCCATTGACGATGACGGTACAGGCTCCGCATTGCCCGTGATCGCAGCCCTTCTTCGTGCCGGTGAGCTTCAGATGCTCGCGTAGCGCATCGAGCAGCGTCGTGCGCGTGTCGAGATTGAGGTCGCGACGCTTGCCGTTGATGGTGAGTGATACCGGCATGATCGCAGGCGCAGGTGCCTTTGCGGGTTGTGCTTCCGCAGGCGGGGCCGCTGCCAGCGCAGCCGCTGCGGCGCTGCCAGCAAGGACACCGCGCCTCGACATTTCGATTTCCGACATCATCGCCGTCTCTCCCATTACAGCTTGTTGTATAAATCGTCGGCGACTGGTTCGAGCCACGTCACGGACGTACCGTCCCGCGCTTCCGACACCGCCACATGCGTCATCACGCTATTTCGCGCGGCGCCATGCCAATGCTTGACGCCCGGCGAGATAAACACTGTTTCGCCCGTCGCGATCGGCTTCGCGGCCTCACCCTCGACCTGGACCCATCCGTGTCCAGCAGTGACGATCAGCAACTGTCCCAGCGGATGCGTGTGCCAGTTCGTATGCGCGCCTGGTTGGAACGTGACCGTAGCACCGCCAAGGCGCGCCGCGCCGGTGCCTTTGAAGGGCGATGCGACCGACACGCTGCCGGTGAAATAGTCGGCCGGCCCAGCCTTCGGCTCCTGCCCGGGACGGATAACTTGAACCTGTGACATGGTGGCAACCTCTTGTCTGGCGAACACCTTGCCTGCGACGCCGATGGCGGCATTCGCCTTTGGCCACCCTGCGTAGAAAGCGAGGTGAGTCAGGGCCTCAACGATCTGCGGCTGCGTTAGCCCGTTTTCGAGGCCACGTTGGACATGGAAGGCGAGCTGATCGCCATCACCGCCTGCGGAAAGCGCGGCGATGGTAACGAGGCTGCGGTCGCGCGGCGATAAGTCGGTGCGCCGCCACAAGTCGGCGAACACGACGTCGTTGGTAAGCTGCGCGAGCTTGGGGGCGATCGGGTCAAGCGTCCTGTTGACGGCCGCGGCACGCGCGGGATCGGAGCTGGAGAGCGGTGCAGTGGCCGGAGGCATCGTCGCAAGAGACCTTAGATCGACATCGCGTCCAGCAAATACCTTCTCGACCTCGTTCAAGGCCGACACGGCATTCGGCCACCCGGTATAGAAGGCAAGCTGCGTCACCATGCCGGCCACCTCGGACGGTTTGATGCCGTTATCGAGGCCACGACCAAGATGGCCTGTCATCTGCGCGGTTTTGCCGGTTGCAATCAGCACCGACAGGGTGACGATGCTGCGGTCGCGCGGAGTCAGCTCCGGCCGCACCCACACGTCGCCAAACAGCACCCGGTCGGTATAGCCGGCAAGCGCGGGAGCGATCGCCTGCATGTTCCTGGGCGCGACCGACGGACGCTCCTGCGCCTCGACCGGCACGGCCATCGCCAGCGCGGCAGCAGTTGCATAAGCGACCTTCATCGTCTCGTCTCCCATTCCGGTCCTCGACTAGGCTCAATTGCTGCCAGCGTTCGCCTTCACGGGTCGAACGAGGCGCGAGAATGTGAGCTGGGCCAAGCGCCACTTGCCAGCCTGCCTGTTGTAAACTTCCGTGACCATGAAGGGGTTGGTGACGGTGCGACCGCCCACCACCGCCTCCAGATCGAGGTCTTCCAACACGATCGCGGTGTTGCCGAACACCCGCACATCAACCGCGTAGATCGACGCCTTCTTGTACCAGATACCGCCGTTTTGAATGGTGGCGAGTTCCTGGGTCTTTCCCCAGGTTCCGCCCATGTGGGTGAACATGGCCCGATCGTCAAAGAGCGTCTCGAGAGAGTCGACCTTCTTGTCCGCCATCCAAGCCCATTTGGTCTTCGACAGGTCGATGACCTGCTGCTCTGTCGGGGTATGAGTGGCGGCCGTCTTGATAGTCTCGGCGGGAGGAGCCGGCGTTTGCTGCGCAAGCAAGGGCTGCATAGGCGGCACCGACAAGGCGACGGCACCTAGCAGGCAAAGCCGCTTCATTCCCTGGGTCGATCGAGTGTCCATCACAACTGCTCCCGTTTGAGTTTGAAAGGGGCAGGCTGATGCCGTAACATCAGCCTGGCAATGACGATCAGAGCTTCCTTTCGCCGAGCCACTTCACCATCGCCGGATCTCGGTGGTCGAAGAAGCTGCTGGCGTTCTGATCGAGCTTGGCGATGGCATCGAGGTCGCCAGCGTCGAGGTCGAAATCGAAGATGTTGAAATTCTGCGCCATGCGCTCCTTGCGCACCGATTTGGGGATCGCGACGATGCCCCGGTCGGTCAGCCAGCGAAGCACGACCTGGGCGATGCTCTTCCCATGCTTGTCGGCGATCGGCTGCAACACCTCGTTCGTGAACAGGCCGTTCTTGCCCTCTGCGAACGGTCCCCATGCCTCTGGCTGGACGCCGTATTCCTCAAGGATCTTCACCGCATCGGTCTGCTGGTGAAAAGGGTGGATCTCGATCTGGTTGACCGCCGGCTTCACCTCGTTATGCAGCACGAAGTCCACGAGGCGATCGGGATAGAAATTGCTGACGCCGATCGCACGAATGCGTCCGGCCCTATGCAGTTCCTCCATCGCGCGCCAGGCGCCGTACACGTCACCATAGGGCTGATGAATCAGCCATAGGTCGAGATAGTCGAGCCCGAGCTTATTAAGCGACCGCTCGAAGGCAGCCTTTGCCCCCTCGTAGCTGGCATCCTGCAGCCAGAGCTTGGTGGTAACGAACAACTCGCTTCGATCGATGCCGTGGTTCTTGATGGCGGCGCCAACCGCCTCCTCGTTACCGTAGGACGCGGCTGTATCGAGCAGGCGATAACCGACGTCGATGGCATCGCGGACGCTGCGCTCGCATTCTACGGGATCAGGCACCTGAAACACGCCGAACCCGAGGATCGGCATCTTCACGTCGTTGTTAAGAGTGACACTGGGAACGTTTCTGGTCATGGGCTTGGTCCTCGTTCGGTTCAGCGATTCACGAACTGCTGATGCGAAGCCGCATAGCGCTCGCCTTGGACTTCGATCCCCGACAGGGCGTCAGCCATGCGCACCATGTCCTGATCGGTCAGCCCCAGATCGGCACTGCCCAGGTTTTCCTCTAGCCGGTGGAGCTTGGTGGTACCAGGGATGGGCACAATCCACGGACGCTGTGCAAGCAGCCATGCAAGCGCGACCTGCGCGGGCGTGGCCTCCTTCTCGTTGGCGATCGTCGTGACCAGGTCGACGAGCGCCTGGTTCGCCGCCATCGCATCGGCCTGGAAGCGCGGCACAGTGCTGCGGAAGTCATCGGCCGCGAACTTCGTGCCCGCCTTCAGCTTGCCGGTGAGGAAGCCCTTTCCGAGCGGTGCGAACGGCACGAAGCCGATCCCCAGCTCTTCGAGCAGTGGCAGGATCTCTGACTCCGGCTCGCGCCAGAACATCGAATACTCGCTTTGAAGTGCGGCCACGGGCTGCACCGCGTGGGCGCGACGGATAGCGTCCGGTCCGGCTTCCGACAGGCCGAAATGCTTGACCTTGCCTTCTGCGATAAGGTCGCGAACCGTTCCAGCTACGTCCTCAATCGGCACATTGGGATCGACGCGGTGCTGATAAAAAAGGTCGATGCGATCGGTACGCAGCCTGGACAGCGCCTCGTTCGCGACCTGCCGGATACGCTCGGGACGGCTGTTCAAGCCATCACCCGGTTTGCCGTTCTCGAATCCGAACTTTGTAGCGATGACCACCTGACTGCGAACCGGCGCCAGTGCTTCGCCGACAACCTCTTCATTGTCCCCCGGCCCATAGGCTTCGGCCGTGTCGAAGAAGGTAACGCCGCGATCGTACGCGGCGCGGAGTAGTGAAACCGCTTCTGTGCGATCGGTAGCTGGACCGTAGCCAAAGCTAAGACCCATGCATCCAAGCCCAAGAGCCGATACCTCAAGGCCGCTGCGGCCTAATACGCGCTTCTGCATCATCAAAATCCTCGTTCGGCCCATCGTCACAAGCGGGGCTAGGATGATCAAAAGGTAGCGCGAAGCGGTTCTGATAATTAGACAGGGCAAATCGCTTGGGTCTATGACATGAAGTCATGAAACTTGATCGGTTAGGCTGGGTATGAAACGTGAAGAATTGGGCAATCTCGCGATGTTTCTGGCCGTCGCGGAAGAACGTAGTTTTACCAAAGCCGCAGCAAAGCTCGGAATTTCGCAATCTGCGCTGAGCCATACGGTGCGACGTCTGGAAGCCAGATTGGGGCTGCGGTTGCTTACCCGCACGACACGCAGCGTCGCACCCACGGAGGCCGGTGAACGTCTGATTGAGACGCTGCGACCTGCATTCGATACGATCGATGACAAGCTGGCGACGCTGACGGAGCTTCGCCAACGTCCCGGAGGAACTGTTCGAATTACTTCCAGCGCTCATGCGGCGCGTGCGGTGCTGTGGCCGGTCATCAACCGCCTGACGGGCGAAAATCCTGACTTGAACATCGAAGTCAGTATCGAGGGTGGCTTCGTAGATATCGTTGCCGATCGATATGATGCTGGGGTTCGCCTTGGTGAAGCGTTGGAACAGGACATGATTGCCGTGCCAATCGGTCCCAAACTCCGAATGGCTGCATTCGCTTCTCCATCATACCTGGCTCGCGAGGGAACGCCCTTGACGCCTTATGACCTGGCAAACCACAATTGCATTAGTCTGCGCATGTCTTCGTCCGGCGGACTATATGCCTGGGAATTTGAGCGCGGGGGCAAAGAGCTGAGAGTTAAGGCTGAGGGTCAGTTAGTATTCAACGATGCGCAGCTCATCATAACAGCAGCGCTTTCCGGACATGGCATTGCCTTCATGATCGAGGATCATGTTCTCAATCACTTTTCTGACGGATCCCTTGTTCGGGTGCTCGACGAATGGTGCGAGCCTTTCGATGGATATTATCTGTATTACACCAGTCGCAGACAGCCCTCTCCTGCGTTCCAGATCGTGCTTGAAGCGCTTCGCTACCGGTCCCAATGATGTTCTCGCCTCTCGATTAAATGGCGCGTTTCGCTACGACCTGACTATGAGGGGTGATGGGAAACGGCAGCTTCGTCCCGCCATGCGGCGTTCCGCATCCGGCTGCGAACGAGCTTGGCGAAGGCCGTGATCATCGGAGTGAGACCCATCACTTTCCTGGCTGAAGCTAGGCCGATCAGAGTTTTGATGCGGCCGCGCTCCTTTATCGCAGTTCGAAAAAAATTCTGTGATGCTCCTAAAACGTCCCGTAATTAATCGATGTAAAATCATTTATTGAACACTGGTAATTTGCTGTTATACGTTCCCCGCCACCGAGGGGGGAATGATGAAACTGTCCTCGATTTATGCGTTCGCTGCTCCACCTATGCTTGCGGCGGCATGCTCCTCTCAGTCGGTCGAGCCGCACGACCAGTCAAACGGTCCCGACTTTGCAATGCTACCTGAGCGCGGCGCCGATGCGGCCGCTTTTGTGCCAACCGGATGGGCGACCGAGAAGGCCGTCAAGACCGACTTCAACGATGATGGGCATCAGGACGTCCTTATCATTATGCATCAGCAGGATCCGGCCAAGATCAAGCCATTGAACGAGCGGACGGACGAAACGCTCGACAGTAATCCCTATCGGATAGCCGTAAATTTCTACGATCCAGCGCAGCGCGATTAGGTGTAGGCCGCAAAGGAACACATGTTGATTTCGCGCAATGACGACCCCGTTTTCATCGATCCGTTCAATGATGCCAGAACCGGCAAAGGCGTTTTCGTCGTCGCATTGTCCAAGCTCGCTAACCTAGGTGGCTGGAGTGCCGAGACCCGGGCCTTTAAGTTCCGCTACCAAGATGACGCGTTCCACCTGATCGGCCTCGACGTCACAGAAAGCCCGCGCAACCGCGGAGAATATACCTCGCGTAGCGTGAATTACCTGACCCACCGGATGAAGATCGAAACCGGTTAGATGGATGAACAGGGCATCGGCCAGGTGAAATGGCGCAACTTGCCAAAGATCCGAGTGCCGAAACTGGACGAAGTTGGCGGCGGACCGGCCTTCGCCGTTCCAACTGCCTGATCGAATACGAAGTAGTCGATTGATCGAACGGCTCCACGGTTCTAGCGAGAACGTGAGCCATCACGCATAATCACGACAGGATTTGTATATGAAGCGGTTGAGCATTTTCGCTCCGGCTGTGACCGGCGCAGCAGGAGTGCTGCTGCTGACTGCCGCGCCTTGTGACGCAGCGACTGGCGATAAGCTGGATCAGGCCGCCGTCGCGCGCGCGATGTACAAGGGCGCCGTGACTACGGCGATGAAGCTCAAGCGGCTGATGTTGATAGGACAGATTTGCGGCGTGCTTTCGCGCGATGAAGCCACCATCATCCAAGATAACGCCGACGCGCTGATCGCCGGGGAGGCTACGCACCTGTCCTCTGCCGATGCCGAGTGGGCACGCAGCTATCGCGAAGGCGTCAACGACGGCGCGTTCCGTTCTGCCGATCCCGCCGACGAGCGATCCGACGAAGCATGCCGCCGGTTTGCCGCACCCGGCGGCCCTCTCGGCAAGATCAGGACCTGGACGGACAAGCCGATCGACGAAAACGGCATCCGTTTGAGCCCGCACACGATCCCTTGAAAATTGCAAAGCACCGATCGTGCTCCGCCGCGGCGCCGATAAGAAACCTTTAGAGCGAAGCGATGCGTGCCCGATCAGGATCGAGGACGCGCAAATGGCCTCATCACTAATTCGTGCGGATCTGTGTTGAAGCGCGGTACGGACGGTAGGAGGACGAAGTAATTCTAAGTCTCAAAGTCAAACGCTACGGACGATAATTCTTCAGATAAAGCGTGCGCTTTATCGTTTCGTCCAGGAAGCAATTACTATAAACGATTGCCGAGGCCGTGCCTCCGCCAAGTTCATCCATAGCCGCATGGCAGGTACTCTCGCGCTCTTCGAGCCAGGAACGCTGCAGCCCGCGCAACGTGGCTTTTCGTGGCGCGTTGAGCCCGCCCATGACCACTTTGTACGTGTGGTTAAGGCGGGCATCCTGGCGTATATTTTCGCGGCCTAGGCAATCCATAACGCCAGCGGTGACACCTTGTGCCGCGTCGCCGCTTTTCATGCAGCGATCGAACAAAGGTGTGTAGGCCGCCGAAACCTCGGCGTCAGACTGCGCGAGCACCGGCATCGCAGCGATCGTGCCTGCGGCGACGATTGCGATTGCCCAAACTTTCATCATGACCGCCTCAGTCCTTCTGCCATCTTGCCTCAAACTAGCACTAAATTGAAAGATGGCTATAATTTTATTAATCGCTGTGTAATTATCGGTATTCCTGACGCTATGCTTCCCGCCAGTTTGCCATTGCCCTAGTCGTCGTCGCAGCCGCAGGTGTGGGCCAAGTTTCGACCCCACCGCCGCCCACCCCAACCCAACCAGCCGGATCATGCCCGCATTGCCGAACTTGGCGTTACCATGGAGCGCGGGCCACGCTCTCGACAAAGCTGAGGAGCATCGCGAAGCTGAGCATCAATGGCGCGAGGCTATCGATCTGCGCATCGCGCTGATCGGAATCGACAGTTCGCAGATGGCCACACTAGCGGTTTTCAAACGAGGAAGGACACGTATTCTTTCATCGCGTTTCGAGACGCCATAGCGGATTACTTTGTCGGGTCCCAGTTCTCGGGCAAATCTTCGAATCCTTCGAGTGCGTAGCCTTTATAGCTTGACCCCGTCAGCTCTTCACGATCGCACCGCATAAAGGTTGTCTCGTAACTGTAGCTTGTGATGATCTGGCGGATTTTCAGATCCGGCCGGCGGAAGCTCCAGCCTTCGGTCACCTTGTAAGTCGCAATCTTTGGCGAAGTGGCGACGACGCCAAGGCTATCAATCAGCGTCTGGCTGCTTCCGTCATCGACGCGAATCGGCCTGCGATCTGCTTTTTTCAAGTCTGCCCGATACCGATCTTTCAGGAACGCCAAGCATTTTGCGAAGCTGGAAAAGCGGCGCGATTCCATTGGTGAGGGGGGTAGCTGGCCACTAGCCAATACCGGTGAAACGCAGTTGGCCATCGCGAGCATGCCGACAGCACAGTGACGATAGCCATTCATTCCGGCCTTCTTTGTCATCAAATTAGATCGAGGCCGCCCATCTTGAAACCTCCCTCCATGGCAGCTGGCCGGTCGCGGCACCCAAAATAGTGGCGCTAATCGCGATCAACCGGCAGCTTCCCAGGCATCAGCGATACAAACTTACCCAGCCGCAATCGGCACAGCGGGATAATCTTCAGCATCCGAAGGGCACTTGCCTTGTTTCATGAGGCTGGGCGTGCCCGGTTCGAACCATTGCGAAGACTGGAAGTCTTCATCGTAGCCCAGCCCGCCGTATATACATACTTCTGGGTCCGACCCATCGGGTGCGAGCACTACAGCCCAGTTCCTATAGTCCTCGGCGTGGTTCTCGCCGCCCCATATCAGCAACCGGCCGCCCTTGACGCGTTTGATCGGGATCCCCAGTTCGCCGTCCTTGTATCGGACGACCGCACGAACCTTCGCGTCTGGCACCGAAGCGGCGATCGCTGCCTTCACCACCGGGTTATCAAGGAAGCGATGCCCCTCCACGACGTCGAAGGGATACTTGCCAATGTAAGGCGTCAGATCGACCGCAGGCGCGATGGAGGGCTGGACGACGGGAGTGGCGTTCGGCGTGGCGGTCTTCGCCGTGATCTCGGGGCCTTGGGTTTGTTCATCGGACGTGCCTGCCGTCTGCCTGCATCCTGCAAGGGCCAGCAAAGCCAAGCCCGTCAAAGCAACCGCCTTCATATCTTCTCCTTGTCTTCATTTCGCGCCAGCTGCCGGGGGTAAGTTGCCGGCCTTACTCAGCCGCCAGCAGCCATTCTTCCATGCGAAGTCGTAGGACTTTGGCATGCCGATCCTGCGCACAAGGGTTCGGCCGTCGCCTTCGCCGTCATCCTGAAAAATCCCGGGCAGGTAAGTTAGGCGACTACCCTTGCCGGGCAAGTCCGTCACGTCGACGGCAAGTTCGCGGAAACGCTTGTTTGGATCTGGATTGGACAACGCGACCGAGGACGGATCGAGGTAAGCATAATCGACTTTGCCGATCCGGAAAGGTTCAGAGGGCACGTCGTGGTAGCGGGCACGCACTGCGCCGGAGGCGATGAAGGCTTCCAAAAATTCGTAGAACTCACCTCGCCGGCAGGCGCTGGTCGCCTTCCTCAGAAATTCCTCGGTTTCGGCAGGCGAGGTCGGGTCAGCAGTGGCGGAATACGCAGAACCCGCGAGCATGATTGACGCGCTTGTGCAGATGGATATCCGGCGGAACGCTGAATGTCGCATAGGGCCCTCCGACTGTCCGTACGGAAGGAAGACTATCCAAAAATAATCAATGTGCAATTGTAATTTGAACGGCGATTAATTTTCGGTATGGTGACGTCCAATCCAGCATTTTGGCAACGGAAGGAATTACGATGGTTTCCTGCAAGCCTGTGGCTTGCGCCGCGCTCGGCGCGGCTCTTGCTATCCTCGCTCCGGGCGTTCAGGCGCGGGAACCGACTGCCAAGCAAGTCGCCGCTGTCGATACCGCCGTCGCGCGGCTTGGCGAAGCGATGCGAAAAGCGGACGCTCTTGAAAAGCAGGGCCGCTTTGTGGACGCCGAGCCTGTTTGGCGCGATGCGCTAAACCAACGACGGCGCCTACTGGGAGAGCGTGATCCGATGGTTGCAGCGGGCATGCAGCGGCTTGCGCGCAACATCGAAATCCAAGGCGACTACAAGCGGGCAGAGCCAATGCGCCGCGCCATTCTAAAACTGCTGCAGACAGATGCGGACTCCGCGCCGATTGTACCGGAGGCCTACTCGGCGCTGGGCTACAACCTGACCATGCAGGGCAAGCTGCATGAGGGCGCGGCGCAAAGCTATAAGGCGCTGGAACTCTTACGGACGGCGGGCAAGGCAGAGGCGCCCGAAGCGGCGCACGCCCTATCGATCGTCGGGCTGACCCTCGACAAGCAGGGGCTCCCCGCCAAAGCCGAGCCGTTCTATCGCCGCGCGCTCGATATCCGGCGTCAGGAGTTGGGCGAGAACGATCTGGATACCGCGACAAGCTACAACAATCTGGCGGCGGCGTTGAGCGGACAGGGACGCTTCGCCGAAGCGCAAGGTTTGTTCGAGACGGCGTTGGCCATCCGCGAGGCGGATGGCACGGTGCCGGATTTGGTCGCCCAGAATGCACTCAACATTGCGCTCAATCTCGATAGTCAGGGCCAGTCCGGCAAGGCGAAGATGATGTACGGCATCGCGATCAATATGTGGACGAAGCTGTATGGCGCAGAGCACGTCACGACCGCCAGCGGCTATAACGGTCTGGGGATGAACTACTACCGCCAAGACATGTTCTCGATGGCGGCTGTGCAACTAGGCCAAGCCCTGAAGCTGCGCGAAGCGGCACTCGGGCGCTATCATCCCGACACGGCGGAAAGCTACGGCAACCTTGGCATGGCGGAGCGGGCGATGGGTCATGAAAAGGAGGGCAAGGCGCTGATTGCCACGGCGATCGAAATAGACGAGCGCACGCTGGGCGCGAACCATCCGTCCACGCAGGCCCTGCGCAAGGCGCTCGCCTCGGCGCCGCCGGTGCTCAAGACCGAACCGGTGGTGGTGGATTATTGAGGGCTTCCTAAGCCGGACCTAAGCAGCCTGGGGGGCGACGCGCGGTTAATTCGGGCCTACGAAAAAGTACCCGACGGACAGCGATCGGTTGTGGCCGCAGTAACCCGGTTTGTTGTCACTCTGCGTGATTGTCAGCGGCGGTCTGGTGCGGACCAGTGAGATGGCTGGCCGTCGGCTCAGTGATCTGTGCGGTCCAGCGGCCATGTGCATCGCTGGCGGTGTTGCCCTGGGCATCGCAGACCCAGCGCACCACCGACGGTTCTGACGTGTTCGCCGCGAACGAGGCGGTTCCGGACGGGCGACGGCGGATTTCGCCGGAAACGTTACGCCACTTGCCGATCAATCCGGCGGGCGGGGACAGCCGGATCGCGTTAGGAAGGCAAGTAGGCGGCGCAGGGTACTGGCGAGGTCCTTGGCCGAACGCGGGCCCATGCAGGTGTCGTCGCGGCGGCCAGTCAACCATTGCTGATCCTGGTTCAGCAGCTTGGCGGAGGCGCTGTCGAACTGTGTCAGCAGCCTCCTGTACCGTGCGGCGATCTGGCGGTCGAGCGAGGCCAGCCCAGAATTGCGCAGATCAGCTTCTTGTTGCGCGAGGACGCCTTGCGGCAATCGAACGAGGGCGCGGCGGCCAGGCAGGGTTGACGGTGGGCAGCAGGCGGCAACGCCGATGGCCACACATGCGCTCAGCATCCGGACGGGCATGATCGCTCCTCCAGGATCGAAAGGCACCTTCATGAAGATGAAGAGGTCATATAGAACGATGTTTCGTAATCTTGCGGCCACCACGCCCTGCAAAAATGATCGCTGTCGATTTTTAATTTGAACGGCGATCATTTTACGCTAGGTTGCCCCTGTTATCATGGATATCGAAGAGGTTCGTCATGGCTTTCGCTAAGCATGCCGCCGCCGCCGTCATGCTGATCGCGTCGACCTTCGGAGGAACGGTTTCTGCCCGCGCGGAAGAGGTCACCCAGATCCATGCAACGCTGAACGGCTTGTCGCGGGCCGACCTTGCAGGGCCGTCACCGCGTTTCTTGGCTATGCTGGAGCGGTGGTTTCCCAAGTACACTGAGCAGGGTCCCTGCGGGCCCGGCGCCGACCTGATATCATCAGATGCCGTCTGCGAATGGCGTGCGCCGGGGGCGAACACCAGCGGCGCGATCCTGCCGGACATGTTCGTGTCGCTGTCTCGCCGCAAGCTCGACAGCGTCGTGTTCTGGGGCGAAATGCCGCTCAACACCCGCAACTGGCAATGCAAGCGGGTGCTAAACAGGGAAGTCTCCACGATCTGCATCTCGCTGGTAGTGCCGGCCGAGCAGCGCACGCGGCTGATTGCGGACTGGGAAGCGCTGCTCGCCCGTATCGCGCCGGGCGCGTAACACCGACTTATGTGTCTTTGCATCCGACCGGAAAGGAACCGCAATGAGAATGCTTCAATTGGCGCTGCTGGCGGCCGCCGCAGCGCCAATATCCGCCGTTTGGGGCGCTGCGCCGCCGCAGCACGACTGGAATACGTACGGCAATGCGCGGTTTGAATTTCTGATCTGCTTCCCAGCGGACCTGCTGACCCCGCAGCCGGAGGCGGACAATGGCGACGGGCGCGTGTTCGTTGCGGCGGATGGAACGCGACTGGAGGTATGGGGCACCTTCAATGCGCAAAACCTCACGCCCGCGCAGGTGCTGGCGGCGGAAACCGCGCACATCACCGTTGAGCATGGAACGATCACCTACAAGGCGTCGAAGCCGGGCTGGTACGCCTTGTCGGGAACAATGAATGGCAAGGTGTTCTACCAGCGCGGCCTGTCCGATACGGTGCGCTTCGCCAGCTTCCGGTTAGTCTATCCCAAGGCGGCTGCGGCCACCTGGAATCCTGTCGCCGCCCGCATTTCCGAGTGCCTGAAGGGAGCGGAAGGAACATGATCGGGCTGAACAGAGCGGGCGGCGCGGCGATGGCACGCGTCCTCGCGGGGCTTCTGCTGGCCGGTCAGGCCTTGCCTGCCGCAGCCGTCGTGGCTGCGCCCGATCCATCAAGCGAGGCCCCGGCGAGGCAGACCCAGCCGATGGACGATCCGGCATGGCTGGCGCAGTGCGTGAAGAAGGCGGAAGCCGAAGGCGAAGGCACCACGTTGGGCTGGGGGCACTGTATGGTCGACCACCGCGAAGCGCTCAAGACCGCGCAGGCCGGGATCGTGGCGCGCATTGGCAAGGCCCTGGAAGGCAAAGGCCCTGCCGGAACCGATTACTCCCGCGCGGCAGCCTCTTTCGCCGAGGCGCAGCGGCACTGGACGGCCTTTGCCGAGGCCGACTGCGGTATCATCGACGATGTGTTTGGCTATGGCACTGCGCAAGGGCTGGCGGGGGAGGATTGCGTGATCGCGCACTACCAACGCCGCAACGAGGAATTGCGGGAATTGGAGAAAGCCTACTTCAGCAGCACAAGCGATCCATAAGGACCAGCATGCAATGAAGATAGGACAATGGTTGCACGCGCTGATCAGTGGCAATTTCGAAGGCAGCGGAGCAGATGGCAAACCGACCGGGCGCATCACGGCGGAGCGCCTGGACGCTATATTCTCATACGCCAGAGGTAAGACGGTGGAATCGATCGGCGCGCGCTGCACCATGCCCGCCGTCGTCTGAAGTTTAACCTGCATTTTCATCCCGACCCGTTCGAGATCGACATGCGCCGTGCGGATGCCCTATCGCCGCGACGAGATCATCGTCCATCCCGCTCACCTTGCCTTTTCGTACATGCCCTGCTTTGCCAAAATCTCGCTGGTGGATGGCTGCGTGGAATACCGCTGGAGCGAGACCGGGCAGGTGCGCTGTTATGACTGCCCGTAACCCGGGATTCCGCGCGGATCGCACTGACCGACGATGCCTTCGAGCTGTGGGAGGCTAACCAGGAGGAACGGCGCATCGCGGACGCCGCCCGCCCAGTTCATGCCGGTCCCGTCGACCGGACCGTCCCGATGGCACTCATCCGCCATTACATCGCGCATGCCGATCTACATTACCTGTTCGATGTGCTCGCCAGACACCGACGAAATCGTGCTGTGGGTCGACCGCGGCGAGGAGGAGGATGAGATCGCGACAAAATGCCCAGCGTTGCTGGGCTTGCCGGCGCTGTCCGCGCGCTTCGATGACTTGTGGCTGGAGATCACGCGCGAAGCGGCGCTTACGCGCATTGATTACGGAGGCGGGGATGCCGATCGCGCCGAAACTCTGGCAGCGCTTGCCGAGGTGCTCCGCCTGGACTTCGAACTGCGCAATTGCAAGGACAGTCAGGGCAATAGCGATGCCGCATTCCTGCCTTTGCCGCGCACCGACTGGGAGATGCTGGAACGTGACTACCCCGCGGAGGTGGCCCGGCTTTTCACGCCGGCCCTGACAACATTGAAGATCTTTCGATAAAGGAATGGCTGTGGTTCGTGTACGTTTTCTCGCTTTGACCTTGTGCCTTACTGCCGCGCCTGCCGCTGCATCCACCACCCCTGATCGCCAATCAGCCATGACTGCGGAGGCGGACAGGGTAGCGGCCACCCTCGATCCAGTTTCCGCCGAGGTGCTACGCGGTAACCAGAGGGCGTGGAAAATTTGGGCACAGGCGCTCGCAAAAAGGGCGGCTGTCATGGTGCGGGAAGGCAAGGCGAGCGCGCAGGATCTGGAGGAGGTGACGGCATCGCTAAAGGATCAGCGACACCAATTCCTCTCCAGCATCCGGCCCGGCGACTGGCAGGGCATGAAAGGCGGCTGGAGCGATGGGATGAAGGAAGTCCTGCTCGACCTGAACGATAGAGGCCATGCCAAGATAGTCAGCATTTCCCATACCCTTGATAGAGGCAAAGGTATCTGCGTCATCGAGGGATCTGCGGCTTCGGCGGGTGATGGCATCGTAGTGACGCCAACAGATAGCTCAGGCCATGTCATCCTTATACGCCGCCTAGGTATCGCGCTGGCGATCGAGGACGAGAGCGTGCGGCCGGGCAGTTTGGCGCCCTACTGCCAGCTCGGCGGTGCGCTGGTGGGACAGTATTTCCGCATCGAGGGGGCCGACAAGGTCATACCCTGGCTGCTTTACTGAAAGCGTCAGGGCACGGGGAGAGTGCGGCGCTTGAGTCCTTCCGGGGTGTTGGCAGCGGTTGCAATCATGACTTTGCGCAGACAACTGCTTTCCATGTCCCTCCCGCTCGGCAGCCCGCCCTCCTGCCGATCGAGCGTGAAGGTCATGATGCGCCCTTCCGGCCCGCGATAGAGCGGGTAGCCCGGGCCACCATCGGTCACGAACGTCTGGGAAACGGTGGTGAGGTCCTGCCACCCCGCACTCTTCGCCGCTGCCGCCAACCGTGCGGCGGTCAGGCAGCCATCGGGGCCGGTTGCGCCGTTCTTAGTCTCGAGCGTCAGATCGATCTCGACATCGAGCTTGTCCAGGCCGACGAGCCGGCGCGGATCTGCGCCAGTCTCGAAGACGGCAGGCTGGTCGTCGCCGAGCGGGAAAGCCGCCTCACGGACGGCAATCAGCATCTTCCAGTCCTTACCACTTGCCATTGTCGCATACGCAGTCATGCGGCGTTCGCTGCGGATCGGCTTGATCCCCGGAAGCCCGAAACTCAGTGCCAAGCCGACATGCTCTATGCGAGTGCCGCTGGCACGCTCGATCAGATGTGCGATGCGCCCGCCCAGATCGGTTTCGTCGTAAGGGCAGGTCGCGGTACCTAGCGCCTGCGTCTCCAGTTCGGCGCTGGGCATGTCCGAACCGGGGCGGCACAAAGTCAGCCGCGTGGCCGGTTCGGGCTGCGCGACCGCCGCGGGGGCCCACGCTGCAAGCAGGACAGCGACAAAAACGGGGGCAATCTTGCGCATGGGTCTGAATCTCCATCGTGGCGAGGGGAAGGTGCGACATAAATAGACATCAGTCAATTATATATTGAACATTGATTATTTTGTGGCAAGTTAGGTTCCTGACCCAAGATGCGATCAAGGAAGGACCGTTCATGACCGTCACGAATCTGGGCTACGCCATTGCTCTGGCCCTCGCGGCAACCACGGTGGCATCGGCTCATGCGGCCGAGCGTGGCGACCCGTCGTTGGATTGCGCTGCAGCGTACATGGACGAGGTATCGCGCGCGATCTGCGCTGACCCGGCAAGCGTTGCGCTTGACCGCAGGATCACGGCTCGCTTCGAAACCGTGCGCCGGGACCTTCCCGAAGATGCAGCCATGGCGCTCGCCGATGACCAGCATTACTTCGAGGAACTGCGCGGCCTCGCCTATCGGGCCTCGGGTGGCAACGCGGCAGCCTTGCAGGCGGTGCTGGCTGAGCGTGCGGCGTTTCTTGACGCGGTGGTTCTCGGCGGGCCCCAGTTGCGCGCGGGAACCTGGCGCAACTTCACCGGAACAGTCGCGGTGACTGACGACGGCAGCGTGATGATCGTTGAGGCGCAGTCTGCCTACGGGCAAAGCATCTGCAGGGTTACCGGCAGGCTGGGAGGATCAGCGATGGCGGGCAAGGTGACGCTGCACGTTCAACCCCGTCGCAGCGTGAGGCTTGAACGGTTTGGCACCGTCATGGTCGTCACCGACAGCGCCATGTCGGCCGAAAGTCCCTGCGCGCTGGGCGGTGAGCCATTCTTCCGGGTCGCCGTTCAGCCTGAGGCGGACGGCGTCACGGAACCGTGAAATCCTCGCATGGAGGCAGCGGCACGTTGGGTCGGTAGGCGTGGGCCGCAGCATTAAAAGTATAGCGGCGACTGTACGTACAGATCTTGTCGGTTTCCTCGACGAGTTCCGTTTGGGTTAGCGCGGGCATCTCCAGCGAGTCCGCCTGACGGCTCACCCCGCGCGGAAAATTGGTGGCCTTCACCACCAGGATAAGGTCGGGCATGCCGCTTTGCGTGCCCCCGTGAGTGCTGGGCGCGGACGCCAGGGTGCTCGTCAGAGTATATTGATCGGCGCAGGCATCGAGTCGCTGCTTCATGTCTTTTTCGTCAAAGCAGGCCCGGATCGAGATGTCGCTGCTGTAGGGCGCCTCCATTACTGCGACCGGTTCACTCCCCTGCTTTTGGCCCAAGCGCACGAGCATCAGGCGTTGAAAGATCACTTCAGCATTGCCGCCGGAATACATTTTGCTGCGCTGCACGCCGACCCCGACGAGTACGCCGCTGCCGTCGCTCAGGCGCAGCACCGAGGGAAGGGGTCGGAACCGATCGTCGTCCTGCTCCTTCTTCGCGGTCCATTGCGCGACGGGCTTGCCTTTGCGAGTG
The DNA here is from genome assembly GCF_055521655.1 of Novosphingobium sp. BL-S-21. NCBI lineage: Bacteria > Pseudomonadati > Pseudomonadota > Alphaproteobacteria > Sphingomonadales > Sphingomonadaceae > Novosphingobium > Novosphingobium sp. BL-S-21. The sequence continues at coordinate 507,568 of NZ_JBVFVP010000003.1, read as the reverse complement.
ACCACGAAGGCACCTTCTGGCGTGCCGGTGACGCACAGGCCGCCTTCTTCGGTGCAGAGCGGGGCGTCCTTGCTGGCCTGCGTCAGCGCCTCGAAGCTTTGACCTATCGCAGTTGGGGAGGCGGCAAGGGCGGCGGCCATCATCAGGATAGGGGGCATGGGTTTACCTCAAACTGCTTTGGGGAAGGAATGTGGCTCACTCGAAATTCGGGCCGACCGGCAGGCCGTCCACGTAAACTTGGCGGCGTGTCACGGTGCGCACTTCCACCTTGCCGGTGGCTAGACCATTTTCGATCTGGCGGTTCTGTTCTGCGGTGCGCACCGGATTACGCTCATTGGGGCCCCAGGCTCCGTTGCTCAGATGGTAGCGCGTCGATCCATTGTTGGTCACAATCACCGCCTCGCGACTGCCCGGTGCGTACCAGACCACGCAGGCGGCGCTGGTGTAGCAGGCCGAATAACTGCTGAGCTGGTCGTAGAGAGCGGCAGGTAATTGCGCGCCGCGGGGAAGAACGATGAGATGATCGCGATTATATGGTTGCGGCTTGCCTTCTGCCAACTGGCGTGGTTCCAGCGCATAACGGCTGTTTTCCTTGAGCGCATAAGCGGCCGCAGTGCGGATCTCCTTCGTGCGGCCTTGCTTCGCCAGCCGGGCCACGGCGTCTTTACCGGCCCGGCCGAAATCGAAGCGCAGTGCGGCCCAGTCGAACTGCTTAAGCGGAACGCGGCCGCTTTCCAGCGTTGCCACCTGATCGCGCGCGGACATCGCGCCGAAGTTGAGCAGCGGGGTGGCCAGCACCAGCGCCAGCACCGCAAGGCCCATCGCAAGGCGCAGGTTGGCGGCGCGCAGGTACGGCGCTGCACCAAGCCGGCGATGCGCCAGCGTGACGATGTAGGCGAGGCCGTAGGCGCAGGCGATGCCGGAGAAGATCACCGCCCACAGCCGGTCGGGTGTCAGGCCGTACTGGTGGAGGCGCAGGCCGATCGAGAGCGCGGCGATCAGTGCCAGCGGCAGCATGCACACCCCTAGCGCGCCGACGCTTGCGCGTAGCAGGGGGCTGCGCGCTTCGTGCGGCTGTTCCTCGCCAATCACCGCGTTGGCAAGGCAGAGCGCGCCGACGATGCAGCTCAGCAGGATCGGACTTGTCGAGCGCGTTGCGCCCCACAAGGGTGCAAGGCCGGTGAACGGGATCGCCGCGAGGAAAACTAGCAGGCCGATCGCCAGCAATGGCGCGAGGACCGAGAGGATTGTCGTCACCACCCGCTGCATGAGCGCAAGGATATGATCGCGGTCGCGCAGCATGGCGATGCCCGCGCCCAGCGCGGCGCCGCTCAGCGTCAGCATCATCCAGGCATCGTTCAGCAGTTCGGCAAGGATCACGATGCCGATCAGCTTGAACAGCTGTCCCAGCAGCGTCGCCATTGCCCAGACCACGCCAACGAAGGCCCATGCTGCCAGCCACAGCACCACGTCGCCCCAGGCGTGGCGATATGCCTCGGGATAGGGGATCGCGCGGCTCAGCGGCCCTTCGGACGGCTGCGCCCCGCGCCAGGCCTGGAACAGCGGGGTGCAGATCGCCACCGCCAGCGCGGCACATGCTACCCGCCAGGCATCCTCTCCTTCACCGAACGGACCGTTGAAGTAGACCGTCAGCCCCACCAGCGCGCCGCCGACAATCGCGAAAGCGATGTTCCAGCCCAGTTTCCCGCGTTCGACCACGAAGCCGAGCAGCACGGCGGCGATCGCGATGAAACTGGCCGCCGCCGCCCGCAGGTCCGCGTGATCCAGGTTCGGCAGGTACTTGTCCGGCCGGATGATCCAGTAGATTAGCAGACCGGACAGTCCGCCTAGCAGTGCAAGGCCCCAAGCACGCAGCGGCCAGGTTGGGTTTTGCGTTTCATCCGGTCCAGCAAAAATGTTCATGGCCGTTTTCGAGGCTCCGCTTGTCTGGTGATCTGCGACCGCCATGCCGCTTTGCCATGGAACGTTGCCGTGCAATCCGTCTTCGGCACCAATATGCCGGCCAAATATACATCGATCAATTCATAATTTGATCGATGTTCAAAAAATTCAAGAATAGAAAGGCACCCGGCTTAAGACATAGGTGCCGTTCTTGGGCGAGAATACCAGCTGGTTGGCGAATTCCGGTGAATCCAGCAGGTATTCGCCCTTGACGATCGGCCCGGGGGCCTCGCCGTCATCGCTGCCGGGTTTGAAGGCGCGGACTTTGCCAGCACGGATCGCGGCGATCACGGAAGGGGTGAATATCTGGTCGTACCGGACGAGGAACTGCGCGCGCGTGGCGGCGCTGCGGTCAACCTCGCCGCCCGCGAAGTCCTTGAACGGCAGGGCAATCATTGCAGCGACCTTTGCCTTGTCTCCGGCCAGAACCGCAGCTCGGAAGCCTGCGAAGAAGCGGTCGAAGCCCTGCCGCGCCGGGGCGGCGATGGCCTGAGGGGCGGGAAGCGCCGGCGTAATCGAGACGGCTAGAGCAAGCGCGGCGGTGGTCATTCGGTAGTGCATGGCAGGCTCCTCACATCGATTCGTCAGTCATCGCGGACAACTGCCAGCAGTCGCCGACCGGCTGGAATTGGTAGCGCAGCTGATACCCGGTATCCGGCTTGGCCAGCACGACCTCGAACTTTCCGCCGCCTTTGGGGGCGGTGCGCATTTCAAGCCCATCGCGGCGGCGCTCCGCACCCAGCGGCATTATCGGAAAGCCGAGCGCCGCCTTGGGCAAACTTGACGTAACCATGCGCGGCTCCGGTTCAGCTTCCGCATCGATCCGGCCGGAAGACAGCGGATCCGCGACATGGGCGCGCTGAATATCCGCGTTGGCGGCGAACGCTGCGAGGAAGGTGTTGAAGCTCCTGCCGGGGCAAGCGGGCGCCGCAGCCATTGCGGGCGCGGCGGAGATGGCGCCGGCCAGTGCTGCGATCATCAGGGAAGTTCGAATCATTGGGGGCTCCGTCATCGGGTGGAATCGGTTTCATAGGCGTGGCTGGCGGCACTGAAGCGCCACACCGAGCCGTCGGCGGGCTTGGCGCGCCGCGCCTGGCCATCAGGTCCGGGCAGCGTGCCTGTCTGCGTGGACTGCAGTTCCGGCCATCCCGCCACGGTCTTGCCGGTCAGCGCCAGCTTGCCCCAGGAGCGATAGCATTTCTCCGGCGCGGTTTCCCGGTCACAGTCGTTCCAGTTGTCGGAGGCATCGACGATCTCGCCGCCGAAGGACCACGTGCCGGGCTTCGCCGGGTCGGAGCGGAACAGCACATGGCCATGCAGGTTCACGCCGCCGCCAGCCATCGTCACGGTGGGATAGCCGACCAGTGCGCTGCCGCCCTGCAGAGGCTGTTCCAGGTAGGCGGCATCGCCGTCGTCGTCGGACATCGAGGGGTTGCCGGTATTGTTGACGTAGACCTCGCCCAGATCGATCTGCCGTCCTATCAACGTCCAGGCGTTGTCACGCAGTCCGTATGTGACTTGTGCGATCGGCATCTTCGCGGTCGTGCCCAACAGGTCGCTGGCGCCATCGCGCGGGCGGCCTATGGCGACCACGGTGTACGTCTTCAGGCCTGTTAATTCGGTGGTGAAGCTGAACCAGTAGGACCATTCCCGGCCGCCGAGCGTGCAGGCTTGGTCTTCCGCCACTGAGCGGCATACCGCACCTATCGCCTGGTTATAGTCGGGCGGGAAGGGATCGCGCGCGGCCCGTGCGAAGGCCGAAGGCGCACTGGATGAAAGCATGAAGGCGACAAGGCCGAGCGTACCACTCATCACAGGCTTGGTGATCGCGTTTCTGGTCATGGGCGCCTCAGTTCATGGCGTTCAGGAAGGCTCGCCAACTGGCTGCCCAGTGCGCGCGGTGCGCCGGGGTGGCGGACTGGACGCTGCACACGTTCAGGAAGTTGTCCGGATTGACCGGATCGACCGGCTCGCAGGCCCAGATCTGCGCGTCGAGCTGGCGCGGCCAGGATGTGACCACACTGACGAGCGCGTGGTCCTCGATGCCAATGAGCAGGTCAAAATCCTCCTCGTTGTCGTCCGTGGACCACATGCAGGCGCCGTCGAAATCCGGGTTCTGGCCCGCTGGCAGCGGACAAGGATCGCTCTGGCCTGGAAACAGCGAGGCGAGGAACGCCTTGCCGGGGCCGTTGTTCACGTCCAGATCTAGCGGTCCCAGCGTGCCTAGCGCCAACACGGCCCGGTCGGGGGGCGGCGTTGTCAGGGCGGAGGCGCTGCCGCTGCCTGCCAGCAAGGCGGCTGCGGCGATCGCGGTGTAGCGAGATATCTTTCGCACGGCGGGTTCTCCCTTTTCCGACTTTGCGGTGAACCGGGCATGGATAGGGTGCGCGACCAGCGCCGTTCCGATGATTCGGCTGTCCACGATGCGGCATGCCAGAGCGGACACGTTAGTAGACCTGGCGGGAATCACGGACATGGCGCATCCAAGCTGTTGATTCTGGCCAAAGGTCTATAGGGGAATTGATCGACGATCAATTAAAAATTCGACGATGTACATTTTTGAGTTGTTTGTTATGGTGAACGCCTATGGGTCGCAGATCAGATCACAGCCGCAAAGAGCTGGAGCACATGCTCATCGTTGAAGGCCACAAACACATGGCTGACGTGGGATTCGCGCGGTTTTCGGCGAGGGAAGTCGCCAAGCGGATCGGATACTCGATCGGTACGCTGTATAATGTGTTCGGAACGTATGATCAGCTTATCATCGCTATCAATACACGCACGTTTGTCTTGTGGACAACCTACATCCGCAATGCGTTGGAAAAAGGCGGAGAAGACCGCATCCGTGCGTTGGTGGAAGGTTACTTCGGCTTTGCCCATACCAACCGCAACGCATGGATGGCGATCTACGACCACCACTTGCCACCTGACGTGACGATGCCGCCCGAGCATGACGTGCTCCGCGGCCAGTTGACCGACGTCGTAGTGGAGGAAGTGCGTGCCGCGCTCCCGGCCGCCTGTCAGGCAGAGGCGCCGCGTTTGGCGCGTTCACTTGTGGCGACGGTGCACGGCCACTGCATGTTCGACATCAACGGGTCCTTCGCGCTTATGGGCGAAAAGGATCCGATGGCTTTGGCGCTTGCCCGCGTTCGCGAAAGCCTCTCGGCCGCTCGCACAAGCTGTTGAAAATGCTCTGGCTGCGGTGAAATTAATCGCCGTCCAGAATTATATTGAACACCGATCATAATTTTGCCATCACCGGCTTTCCGATGATTCGTCCTAGACTTCGGGAGCGTGTTGAATGCGGGCCTATGTTACCGGATCGGGGCAGTTCCTGCCTGGAGAACCGGTCTCCAACGACGCGATGGCTGACTATATCGGACGCCTCTCGCTGCAGGCGGCGCGGCTCGGCAGGCTGACGCTGCGCCGCAACGGCATTCGCAGCCGTCACTATGCCATGCGACCGGACGGGACCACCGACTGGACACTGGCCCGGCTGGGCGCGGCGGCGCTGGACGATCTGTTCGCCCGTTCCGGACTGGACAGGCGCGCGGTGGGCTACCTTGCCACCGCCACTACGCAGAACGACCTGATGGTGCCGGGGCTGGCCAGCGGACTGCATGCCCAGTCCGGTTTGCCGCCGGTGGAGATCGCCAGCATGCAGAGCGTCTGCGCGAGCGCGATGATGGCGCTCAAGTCCGCAGCCTTGCAGGTTGCCGCAGGCGAGCACGCGGCGGCGCTGGCGGTGGGGGCGGAGTTTTCCAGCCGCTACTTCCGGCCCGGCCACTATCACGGCACAGCCGCGATGAATGCCGACGGCACGCTGCCGGGCGATGCCGAGTTCCTGCGCTGGACGCTGAGTGACGGTGCTGCGGGGGTGCTGGTGGAGGACCGCCCTGCGCCGCGCGGGCTCTCGCTGCGGATCGACTGGATTTCTTTGCGCTCCTTCGCCGATCGGTTCGCGCCGTGCATGACCGGTGGCGCCGCGTTGAACGAGCAGGGCGACCTTGTGCCCTGGAGCCATTTTCCCACGATCGCTGAGGCTGCGCAGGCGGGTGCGTTCCAGCTGCGGCAGGATGTCGAGGCGCTGCACCGCATGCTGCCAGTATGGCTTGGCGAACTGATGCGCCTCGTCGACGAAGGGCGGGTCGATCCTGGCGGGGTGGACCATTTCCTCTGTCATTTCTCCGCCCGCAGTTTGCGCGACGAGATGGTTGCGTTGGCGCGAAAGGCCGGGTGCCTGATCCCCGAGGACCGCTGGTTCACCAACCTTTACGAAAAGGGCAATGTCGGCGCGGCCTCGCTGTTTCTGTTGCTTGACGACCTGCTGCGCTCCGGCAGGCTGGCGGCGGGCCAGACGGTGCTCTGCGCCGTGCCCGAGAGCGGTCAGTGCGTTATGGCCTATGCGATGATGACCGTGGTGGACGGAGATGAAAGATGACCGAGGTACTGGACATTGCGCACCTTGAGTCTGCCCATCGCGGCCTTGCCCGCGCGTGGATCGAGTTCGAGAGCGGGCTGGCGGCAGTTCCGGTGATCGACCGCCTGCTTTCGGGGCGCCTGCGGATAGAGGATTATCGCAGCCTGCTGTTCAACCTGCGTCAGCAGGTTGTCGACGGCGGCCGCTGGATCAGCCGCGCCGCTTCCAACCTGGAGCATGAGGAGCTGCGCTCGCTGTTCATCCGCCATGCCGCCGCCGAGCACCGCGACTATCGCATGCTGGAGGACAACTATGTCGCCGCCGGCGGCATGCGTGAGGAGATCCGGGGCGGGGTCAAGAACATCGGTTCAGAGGCGCTTTCGGCCTTCATGTTCCACGCGGCGTCGCAGGCGAACCCGGTCGGGTTGCTCGGCGCGATGTTTGTGATCGAGGGGCTGGGCAACCGCATGGCCGGGCCCTGGGCGGAGGCCATCCGCATGCAGCTGGCGCTGGACGAGGATGCCGTCAGCTTTCTTGCCTATCACGGCGCAAACGATGAGGACCATTTGGCGATGTTCGACCGCGCGCTGGCGATGGCCGTCATCGATGCGGCCACGGCAACGGCGGTGGTCCGCCATGCCCGCATTGTGGCGCGGCTCTACCGGCTGCAGCTGGAAGAACTCGACAATGTCTGACATGCGCGGGCCTGACATCCCGGACATTGCAGACTGGGACCGCAGCGATCCCGATCCGTGGCTGGCGCTGTCGATGGACCGTTCGCTGCCGATCGCGCCTGCGGCCAAGGCCGCGCTGATCCGCGACCAGCGTTCACGCAGCCGCCAGTTCCTGCTGCCGATCGTGCGTCCCTTCGCGCGGATGTGGATCGTCGCCGCGCAGCTTGTCCATACTGTGACGCCGCGCTGGCCGCATGCGCCGCGCTTCCTGCACGCCAGCATCGCCTTCGGGATGAAGCACTTCCTCACTCCCGACGCCAACCGGCTGATCCTGCGCCACTTTCATCTGGGCGCGCAGATCCTACGCTTCATCTCGGACAATGCGACGCCGGGCTTTCACCCCCCGCTGGAGCCGATGACCCCGCGCCGGATCGACGACGTGCGCGCCAACCTGTTCCTCAACCACGACCTCAACATCTACAACTACCTGATCGGCCTGAACGCCGAACTGGATCGTCGCGGCAAGGACATCGACAAGGTGGAGCGGATTGACTTCTCCGCCATCGTCGAGGACGTCGAACTGGAGGAACTGCCGCGCGGTCGCTTCAACGTGATCGACCTTCAGACAGCCATCGAGTGCTACACCCCCGCTTACGCGATGTTCCTGACCGACCGCGATTTCTGGCGCGCCACCAATTCGCTGCAGCTGGACGAGACCATCGGCCTTTATGCTGCTCGGCTGACGGGGGAGGAAAAGCACCTTTCGATGATCGTCAACGGCCATCCGCTGGTGCCGCACTCTACCTTGCGCGCGGGCTTCCGGCTGATGCTGCACGGCCTGTCGACCGAACTTCTGCACGGCTTCCTCCTGCACATGAAGCGCAGGCAGGCCGAGATGGAAGGAACCGGTCAATGATTGCCACACGTGTCGCTCTCACGGCTCTGACCTGCTTCGCAAGCGCTGCCGCTCTTGCCGCTCCGCCTGCAAAGGCGCCGCCGGTGGAGGCCTATGTCGGTAAGTATCCTTTCGACAAAGTGGACGGCGTCAGTTTTCTCGATCACCCGGCGGTTCGCGCCGCAGTGACGCGCGGGGTAAGCGATCCCGAGGCGCGCGCTTGGCTGCTGGGCGCCAAGGGCAGCCCGTTCCCGCAGATCCGGCGCGAGAACGGGGAACTTATCGTCATCGGTTGCCAGCAGCACGCCTGCGACCGGCGCAACTGGGCGATCTACTTCAATCCGGCCAGCAACCTTGCGCGGGTCTGCTATTCGGCCACCGGCGCACAGTCACGCAGGTACGACGGCAAGGGTGGTTCGCGCGTCCTTGCCGGTTCGTGCCCATCATGATCCGGCTCGCCACGATTTCAGTGACGGTGATCGGGCTTCTCGCAGCGCAGGCCCCGGCCTCGGCGCGCAGGCTCGGTCCGCTGCCGCCGCATGCGAAAGCGCCGACCGGCCCCACGCAGTGTGCGTTCGGCGCATGGCAACGCTGGGAGGGCGGGGCAGTGCGCGTCATGGCAGCGCCCGACGACAGGTCGGCGCTCCTCGGCACGCTGCCCGTCCCTGACGAGAAACGAGACTATCCGGTATATCTCGATGTGATCGGCACCGAGCCCGGCTGGCTGCACATTGCCCATGCGTCCGATGCGCCGAACGATCAGGCCGGCCATCCCCGCCGCGAGGTCTTCGCGGGCGAGCGCTGGGTATCGTCCGACACCGTGAAGATCGGGGTGCAATCCGCGCGCGGCTACCTGCTGCCCGATGCCGCGTCTCCGCGCATCGTCGACCTTGGTGACCGATGGCTGACCGAGGTCTACCGGATCGGCGAGATTCATGGCTGCAGCGGCGACTGGGTGCTCCTTACCTATCACGACGACAGCGACGTTCGCGACATGATGACCTTCGGAACCGCCTGGTTTCGCGGTGTCTGCGCCATTTACGAAACCACCTGCGACATGAAATCGGTCGATACGCCGGGGTGATCCGGCTCTTCCCCCCGATCGAAGTGAAAGGCACCCTCTCGATGAAGCAACTATTTCTTCCGACTGCGATGAGCGCGCTGGCCATGCTGGTGGCCTGTTCCTCAGGCGACCGTGGTCCCGGCAGCGATGCAAGCGACACCGCATCCGAAGCCGCCACCGGCGTCATGTCTGAGGCGGCTATGGCCGAGAAAAACGCCGGGTTCACTTCTGAGGTCAGGGAACTCGCCTTCGATCCGGTGTCGCAGCTCCCCAAAGCGCCCGCCAGTGCCGCGAGCAGGTCCGAATGCGCCGGGCAAGTCATCGATGCGAAGTCCGCCGCGGCCCGCGAGGTCGCCAAGGCGGGCTGGGGCGTGACCGGAGAAGCGAAGCTTGGCGCTTACCAGTTGGTCAGCTTCGCCGGTTCGTTCGAGCCGGGCACTAGCGGTTCGTGCTTCGTGAGCAAGGGCAACATCGGCGTATTCGAGGGCACTGCGCTGCGCGCTATTGCCTACGCCCGCTCGAGCAGCATGGAGACGATCGGCCGCATCCAGCCGTTCGGCAAAGACGGCGCGCGCATCTGGCACGGCGACATCGTCCCTGCGCCGATCGCGGACATTCGCCGCAGCGCGCAAGGGCTGGTGATCGGCAAGCTCGCCGCTGAGGAGAAGACTTGCGGCGGCGTCGTGCCGACGATCAACGACATGCCCATCACTCACGCCCGCAAGGCGCTGATCGCGGCAGGCTGGACACCAGTGAACCACGGCGTCCCCGATGACCACATCGATGAGCGCGAACAGGCACTGGCGCTGCTTGGCGTAACCGAGGTGGAGAGCTGCTCGGGCACCGGGTTCGGCTATTGCAGCTTCGATTATCGCAAGGGCAAGGCAAAGCTTGGCGTAACCACTATGGGCGACAACGAGGATCCCACCGTGTCCGACTACGGCGTAAGCTGCGACTGAAGGGGCCGCGATGCGCGGTGACAGGGCGGTTTGCTTGCTCCGTCACCGTGCATGGTGATCCTCAACGAGCGTAATAGCGAGATTCGCCGCCGAGGCTGTCGTTGGTGTGGCGCACGAACACCTCCTTGACGCACTGTACGTTCCGCCAGGCATCACGCTCCTTGATGAAAGCCTTATCGCGCGGAGGATCGTTATGATCGATCTCGAAGGTCTTGCCGCTGGCCTTGAGATAGCGGCGATAGGCTGAGTTACCGAACAGAGCCTTGTCGGCCTTCTTCGGCAGGGTCTGAACGCCGCCTTCAGCCAAGCGTATGACCCTCGCGATATCTAGGCTGCCGTTAAAAGGGGCGAGGTTCTGCCACTTCCGCGCATTCTCGACCTTGCTCAGAAGCACGTGCCAGGCGAAGTGCTCGAAGTGGAATTGGAAGAGGATGACGGCAGGTTCGTGTATGGGGTCAAGATGCTGACACCGGACGGACGGGGGCGGGAGGTCAACCATCTGGAGCTTTAGGCGCATCGATCAGCCATTCGGGCATCGCTTGATCGTCATTTCCAAGCTTATCCGACCGGCCGGAAGCAATGAGCCGGTGCTTGTCCAGTTCGCCTCGGATGATGATGCCCTGGCGCTATCGTTGCGAGAAATCCGCAATGAAACCGCGTTCGCCGTAGCGATGCTTTGGATCGTGCTTTTGGTCGCTACCGGCGTGCAAATCAGGCTTGGATTGTGGCCGCTTCTGCGCGTTGAGGGGGAAATCGAGAGGCTGCAGAGCAATCCTTCCGCTCGGCTGTCGAATGACCACCCTCGTGAGATCACCCGCCTCGTCGAGGCGATCAACGCGTTGGGTGACGTCCGGGCGGCTGACGTGCAACGGGCATGTCACCGGGCCGCGGACCTCGCCCACATCCTCAAAACGCCGCTTGCTGCCATGGCCGCGCAGAGGCGCCGGGCGCGCAGTGAGGGCGCCGGATGCCGCTGATGCCATCGATGGTACACTTGCCGCCGCCCGTGCCGCGCTGGAAACCGAACTTGCGCGCGCCTGAAGTTTATTGGCGCGTGGATCGAACGGGGAGACCGCCGATTTGGCCCGTGTCGTCGATAACGTCATCTCGGTGCTGGAGCAGACTGAGAAGGGCGGAAGTCTAGTCTACGTCGTCCACATCGACGACGGCTTTGTAGTTCCCGTGGCTGCGCCGGAAATGACGGAAATCGTCGGCGCCTTGATGGAAAATGCGGTCCGGTTCGCACGACAGGGGATTGCGATCAGCGGCATTGCAGAGGGCGGAACGATCTGCGTCTTCATTGACGACGATGGCCCGGGCATGGAGGCTGGACGGATCCATGATGCGTTGGCACGCGGCGGGCGCCAGAATGAAGCGGTTTCCGGACATGGCTTCGGGCTCGCCCTCGTCAAGGAACTGGTCGATGCGACCAGGGGCACGATGGAAGTTGCCGAAGCCTCTATCGGAGGCCTGCGCGTTGCTCTCAGTTGGGCGTCGGAGCCCTAGTCGCTGGTGTCGCAGGGCGGGCATCTTCGAACACCGTCGCAGCAAAGGCAGTGAGCGCTCGAAGCAATCCCGCATCTCGCAATCGTGCCCGTGCTTCCGGAAGCGAGAACCAGGCACGCTGCCGTACGCCCATTTCCGGCCACAGCTCCAGTTCTTCCAGAACTGCGAGAGGATAGATCTGGGCCTGACTGGGGTCTGCCAGTGAGGATGCGAGCAATGGCTCTGTTGCAACGGTGCCACGTACCCCGGCTTCCTCAAAAGCTTCTATGGCGGCACGTTGCGCCGCCGTCTCTCCCGCTTCGATCTTACCTTTGGGCAGGATCCACTTTCCCTTGCGGCGAGACGTCACCAGCAGGACTTCGAAGCCGTCGCCTGTCAGGCGGTAAGGAAGGGCATGTGTCTGAAGTGGCATTTTCCAGCTCGATAAGCACCGCTGACGTAACCCTAAGCGGGTCAAGTCAAAGGAGGCAACAACGAAGCAAATGACAGCGCGCCTTCAAAAGCGCGGCATTACCCGCTGGTTCAGCAACGAAGCCTCTGCTTCGCATGCGGTGGGTTGCTCGCCGCTGTGGCGCAGGGCGTCGAGTTCCGCTTTCGCGGCCTCGCGATCAGCCTGGTATTCCGGCTTGGTCTGCACCACAGCCATCGTGGCTGTCGCCGACAGCATTCCCGCCTCGACAGCACTTTCGTTATGGGCGCCGCAGACAAAGCGGCTGTCGCCATAAGCACGCCCGCGTTCTAGGATCTGCTGCGCACGATCGGGTGCGATGCTCGAGAGGACGAGAGCCCAGGTCCACCCCCAGGTCGTATGACCGGAGGGATAGTCATAGCTCATCCGTTGCTTCTTCTCGTCGTAAAGCTCGGATTCGGGTTGGCATATCCGGCCCTTGTCAATCGTGAAAGGACGATGCCGCTGGTAGACCGCTTTTGCCTTGCTCGACTGTACACTGGTATCCGCGCCCGCGCGCTCGATCAGCATCATGAGCTTCGGAGCATTCTGAGGCGTGAGCTTGACGCCCACGGCGCAGCTGAAATCGCGCGCCAGCGCCGGCACGGTATAGTCGGCATCCTCGGTTGCAAGCTTCCATCGCGGAGTGTCGACAAGCTTGCGTGTGGCCTTGAAAATCTTGCGATCGGTTTCGTAGCGCGGATCGCCTGGCCGCGGCGCCGGTTCGATGACATGCGTCACGTCGAATTCGTCTGGCGCGAGGTAGCCCTTGGGTCTTTCGCTCGAGACCGCCGATGCGGTAAAGAGCACGGTTGCAGTGACCGCAGCGGCAATCGATAGTCTGACCTTCACGCCTGTTCTCCAATCGCTGACGAGCTAGTCTCTCTATCTACGCGGCGTCAATATGACACTTATGTGACAATCCAGATTCATTGCGAGCTACGAACGTCCGCCACCATCCGTGAGCAGCGTGATCATGCCTTGCAGCGATATTCAGCCAGCGTCTTCACCAGTTGCCTGTTCGCGTCGACGACACCGAGGCCAATCCCAGTCACTCGGCCCGCAGCGCGCGGCGGAAGGGGCGCCGCATCTGTCATATATTTGCCCAGGTCTGGGCTGCGATCATTCGCAAGCAGGCCTACATGTGGATCAAACTGCATGAACCCATTCGGCGATCCATAGCGTTCGATAGCTGGGAGCTTTGCTGAGTATTCCCTTTCCCAGGACTGTGCAGATAGGTTCTGCCATTGAAACGCTCGCAATCATGGTTGACCACGAATGGTCAGGGGAGGGGGTATCATCCATCCTGGCATCTCTTGGCAAAACTTGCGCCCCCGGGGTCTCCGCTCGCAAAAGGGAAGCGTGGATCTCTTTTTGCTCATAGAATGTGCAGAAAATTCACGTTCGTCCGCCGCACAGCAGCACATGTAATCTGGTAGGAGCGCATTCAACGTTACCGAGACAAGGCCGTACATGATTGCATCGGAAATCCAACAGGCCCTCGGCACAAGCATCGCTGCGGACATAATCGGCGATGTAAGCTTCGCATCCTGTTACGCGGTCAGTGATCTTCTCAGTGCCTCGATCGGTGCGGTCGGAAGTGCTGCGAGCGCGCTCCTGTCATCGCTTGGATTAGCGCCGTCACCTCCTGCTGTTCGGGTCGATCGACGCTTGGCATTGCTATGGTCAAGTCGATCAGTCCATCCCATTGGATGGGAGCTACCGCCAGTCTGGGATATTATTGCGGGGGACTATCGGGCGCGTGATGGCTGGATAAAACTGCACACCAATTTACCGCATCATCGCGGTGCGGCGCTCAAAGTCCTCGGGGTTGGACCCGATCGCGCAAACGTCGCCTCGGCTGTGGCGCGGTGGGATGCCGAAGCCCTTGAAACCGCGATTGTCCTTGAGGGCGGCGTGGCCGCCATGATGCGTTCGCGTGCGCAATGGACTTCGCATCCTCAAGGAATTGCCATAGCTTCCGAACCGCTTGTATCCTGGCGCGCAGAAGCTTCGGCATCAATCGATAGCTGGCACGGGACGCGGGCCAGACCCCTGGCAGGTCTGCGGGTCCTGGACCTCACCAGGGTGATAGCCGGTCCGGTCGCCACTCGCACATTGGCCGGTCTCGGGGCGACAGTCCTGCGGATCGATCCTCCGCTATGGGAGGAGCCAAACATCGTTCCAGATGTGACGCTCGGAAAGTGCTGCGCCAATTTGCGTCTGGACACGTCTGAGGGCCTCCATGCGCTGAAGGACCTTCTTGCAAGCGCGCACGTGCTTGTTCATGGGTATCGACCAGGCGCCTTGGATGGGCTTGGACTCGGCGCCAGTGTGCGTCGGCAGCTCAATCCCTCTCTCGTCGAGGTTGCGCTTGATGCATATGGCTGGACTGGGCCTTGGTCGCAGCGCAGAGGTTTCGACAGCCTGGTCCAGATGAGCAGCGGAATAGCCGAGGCGGGAATGACGTGGCGAGGGCGCGCCGAACCGACGCCGCTTCCTGTTCAGGCGCTCGACCATGCGACTGGGTATCTCATGGCTGCGGCGGCGTTGATGGGTCTGGACAGGGCGATCCAGGGACAAGAAATAGCCTCGGCCCGTCTATCCCTCGCCCGTACAGGGGATTTGCTTACCCGTCATCCGGCGGTTGCGCAGGGCAATCTGGGCTTGCAACCCGACGACGCTGATTTCTTCCCCGCGATCGAGCATACGGTTTGGGGAGATGCGCGGCGGCTTCGCTCGCCGCTCGATATCGGAGGGACGAGGCTGGCCTGGACAACGCCCGCAGTCGAACTCGGGACCTCTATCGCGAGGTGGCCGATGGAGGGCGGGCCCTCCTGATTAACGGGCTTGTGTGATTCGCATGGGAAAGGCCAAGCTCGCCGGAATCGGTGGAGATCCGAAGAGCTTGGCCCTCTTAGCGGTTACTTCCCAAAGAACTGCGCGAGCTTGAGATCGAGCCGGACGCCGAGAACCAGGGCATTGGGAATGTCGGTCTTGCGGCTGGTAGCGTAAATTGGATCCGGATTTATTGCATACTGGATATTCGGCATTATCCGAAGGCCCGGAAGCGCCGCGAACCCGTAATTGAGCTCGGCGATGATTTCATTGGATTTCGGAGAACCTTTGCCACCTGCCTTAGCGCGAAGATCTCGCAAATAAGCAATCTGTTGACCGCTGAAATGGGTGTTCGATACGATGAAGCCGATGGTGTCAGCATCACGGTAACGGAAAGTCCCGGTTTTTACAAATCCGGCGGAGGCAAACCAGTCCAACTGCTGGGTATTGCCGACATTTAGAAATGCGCGGGCAAATAGTGCCAGATTGCGTTTACTGGACCCGGAGGCGCGCAGCACCGTCTGATCCAGCAGGCCGTAGATCCCGACGCGGTTGCCATCCAAGCCCGTGCGGGGGAGTCCGGTTTGGGCCGCAGACCCATGGTTCGCGTCGTAGTACGGGCTCTGTCCCCCATCTGTATTCAGGTAGAAACCCACTTTGTACAAACCTGGAAACCGGGACTTTTTTGCATCGCTTTCGTATCCGAATTCCCCGGCAATAAGCGTACCCGAGCCTTTCCCGAGAGCGAAGTCGAGCCCTGCTTTTCCTTTGAGGTTCAAGTCGTTGTTGTAATCAAAGACACCGATTTGGAAGTAGGCTTCCTTGGAGAATGAATACTGCACCTTTGCCGCCCAGGATGAGTTTGGGAATGCTGTAATTCCGATGTCACTGATGCCGCCATATGCGGTCAGGCATGACGTGTTCGTCATGAACAAACAGTTCAATGGCGAGTTGTTAAAATAGCTGTTCACCGCCGCGCGTCCGACAACGACGTTCAAGCGTCCGAAATCGCGCTCGATATTGAACTGCGTCAACCGTGGTCCCGGGACGGGGCGCCAAGTTTGCTGAAAACTGATCGAGTTGCCGATGTAGCTGCGTCCCAGACTTTCTCCGCTGAACCACGCGCCTTGCACATGCAGCTTCGTGTCAGACCAGCCCAGTGCTTTTTCGAGGTCCACGTTCGCGGCTGCACTCACCCAGTGGGATTCTGCAAACCCGTTGCGATTTCCGCCGATGGGATTGCCGGCGATGTTACCGACAAAATCGAGAGAAAGGTCTATTCCTTTCGTCTTCAGGGCGCGCAATTGCTTCCCGATTATATTGTCTTTTTGCAAGCGCTCAAATTTGGACGGTTGAGGTGCAGACGAACCGTCCTGCACCGCAGTAACTTCTACATCCCGATCCGCTTCCTGAGAAACCGCAGGTCGGTAGGACCCAGCGGGCAAGGAGGTTGCAAGGGACGGCTCTGATGCGGCCGTCTGGGCAGCAGCTGCGGGGGAATAGACCTGCAAGGCCAGTACGAGGGCCAAGGCTCGGCTAATGGACATGCGACTCTCCACACCCGGCCGCGTCGTTGCGCGGCCGGTCTTCTGATTGGATAGGTATTGACTTCGGTTAGTGGGCGATGCCCAAGCGTTGACGGGCTGCTTTGGTGCCCACGGCCGCAGCCAACGTGTGCTCGTCGAGCTTGCCTTCCCACTTCGCGATCACGATCGTTGCAACCGTGTTTCCAACGAGGTTTACGAACGTCAGGCCTTCCGCGAGGATCCGGTGGATACCCAAAATCAGAGCAATGCTTGCAACTGGGATCGTTCCGGTCGTGTTCAGTGTCGCGGCCAGGACGACAAAGGCTGCGCCGGCGACCCCGGCTGCGCCCTTCGAGGTAAGCAGCAATACCGCGATCAGTCCAAGCTCGTGCCACATGGTGAGGTGCGTATTTGTCGCCTGGGCGAGGAATACGGCAACGGTCGTCAGATAAAGGCAAGTACCGTCAAGGTTGAACGAATAGCCGGCCGGCACGACGAAGCCGACGACGCTTTCATCGCAGCCAAGCGCACGCAGTTTTTGGATGATGCGGGGCAGCACGGTTTCGGTCGAGGTCGTCGCGGCAACAATGACGATCTCATCCCAGATGTAGCCCAGCAGGCGAAGGAGGTTTACGCCGCACCACCAGGTGATTGCGCCCATTACGATCGCGGTGAATGCGGCGCAGATCACGAAGAATTCGAGGATCAATTCTCCGAGAGAGAGAAGCGAGGCCGTCCCAAACTGCCCGACCGTAAACGCGATCGCGCCAAATGCGCCGAGAGGGGCGAAGTACATGATGTAGCCGATGATCCGGAAAAGCCCCTGGGAGGCGCTCTCGATTACTTCCATGACCGGCTTGGAGCGCGCACCGCCAGCGGCCATCGCAAGGCCGAACAGGACTGCAACCAGAAGGACCTGGAGAACGTGGCCCTCCGTCAGGGCACCGGGAAATGTATCCGGGATGATGGCCATGAGATAGGCAGAGATCGACTGGTCATGCGCTGTTGCGACATATCCCTGGATGGACGCCGTATCGATCGAGGCCGGATCGATGTTCATGCCAACGCCTGGCTGCCACAAATTCACTCCGATGAGGCCGAAAACGAGCGCCAGGATGGTGATCGCCTCGAAATAAATGATGGATTTCAGAGCGACGCGGCCGACGCTCTTCATGTCGTTCATTCCGCCAATGCCGTGAACGACAGTGACGAAAACGATCGGACCGATCATCATCTTGATAAGTTTGATGAAGGCATCCCCCAGCGGCTTCATCGCAACGCCTGCCTGCGGTGCGAAATGGCCAAGCAGGATGCCGATCAGCGTGCCGGCGAGGACCTGGAACCATAATTGGCCGAAAATGCCAAAACGCCCTTTGGTCTTCTTCTCTTCCAATGCTTTCATGGCTTTTGTCTTGTCTCATGTTTGCGGCCCGTCATCTGCTCGGAGTAGAGCCTTGCGAGATGAGCGAACCCGACGTGAGAATGCCAAATTGACCGTACTGCGATAGCGAAGGGGAGGCGCACGCTGTCTGAAATCTGCCGCCCGTTGGCGTGACCCTCAGGTCATCCGTGCTTTCGTTACCATAAGTCCGAGACGCAATTTGATCGTATCCTCAACCCTTGTGTTGTCCTATCTACACGCTCTGTAGCGCCTTTCGGCAATGTGGAAATGCGAACCAACCATAAGCAATGCTGAAGTTCATATGATCGACCCAATGGGACTCAACCTGCGGCACCTGGACACGTTGGCTGTCGCGGCCCGTCTAGGGACCTTGAGTGCAGCGTCCAAGGAGCTGAACCTTTCGCAGCCTGCAGTCACCCAGGCCGTTGCCAGTCTCGAAGCCCAGCTCCGCCATACGCTGCTCGAGCGCCAGGTCACCGGTGTCCGTCCGACCAGGGCCGGATCCCAATTGATTGCCAGGGTGCATCGGGCCGTGGCTTATCTGGAGCGGGGCGGTCAGGCGCTACGACGAAGTGCCCGGTTGCCCGCATTGCCCCATATCTCCCGGCGGGTGACCCTCAATCAGCTGCGCGCCTTGCTCGCGGTCGATGAAGCGGGAAGTTTTGCGCTGGCCTCCGCAAGGACGCAGCTCTCCCAGCCTGCACTTCATCGCTCTGCGCGCGAGCTTGAAGAGCAGCTCGGCGTCCCCTTGCTGACGAGACAGGGGCGGACCGTCGTCAAGACACCGGCCGCCGCCCATTTCCTTCGTTACGTCAGCTTGGTCCGCGCGGAGCTTGAGGCCGGGGTCGATGAGCTTGAAGCATTGCGCTCTCAGGGAGGAGGGCGCCTGAGGATCGGCACGATGCCCGTCGCGCAGGCGGTCCTGCTGCCGCAATCGCTCGCGCGATTTGCGCGTTCGTATGGGGATGCGCATGTGAACATCGTCGAGGGCCCATATCCCGAACTGCTCAGTAGCCTGCGGCACGGTGAGCTCGACATCCTTGTCGGAGCTTTGCGAGATCCGTTGCCGGTTTCCGATGTCACGCAAGAGGGGGTTTTCTCGGATGATCCCGTAATTGTTGCTAGATCCGGCCATCCGCTCGCCCGGCGCCCATTCGGTTTTGAAAAGCTACTTGAATACCCCTGGGTAATTTCCGCCAGCGGGACGCCGGGCCGCCGGCGATGGGAAGAAATGTTCACATCCCATGGTTTCGAGCCGCCGAAGCTACGCATAGAATGCGGCTCGCTCCTGGTCATTCGCGGTTTGATGCTGGAGGGCGATTGGCTCACGCTTCTGTCGCCGGATCAGTTTCTGTTCGAGGCTCGCGCCGGACTGCTGACGCGCCTCGACGAACCGGGTTTGAAACTGCGCCGCCGCCTCGGCATCACGACGCGAAGCGACTGGCGTCCGACAGAATTGCAGGCAGCGTTCGTCGAAACCTTTCGAGAAGTCTGCCGGGAGTGGGGAGCGGAGAAAACTTCCGAGTATCAGCCGTTTCGCTATGGGGAGGGCGGTGCGATCCAATTGGGCGAGTGATGTCGAGCCGGTTGCCCATCGTGTAGGCTGCGGCCCATATGGCTGGTACAGCGCCGACAGGCGCGGGCTGATACGCGAGCCATAGTCACCGTGACCGTCCCACTGTGCGCTTCCCGCAAGGGTCAGCCTGTCTGCCAGCTTTTGCTCAATCTGAACGGAGAGCGAGGGCTCAGCGTAGCTATAGCCGAAGGAACAATATGTCCTTGAACGATAGTCGTCCACCTGGATGGCAGCGCCCGCCGGCCAAGTGGTCGCGCCAGCCTCTCCGCCAATCGATGCTTCCCCCGGCCCGGTCCTATGCCGGTCATTCTCAATGATGTCGCCAAAGCGATGGCGATGGGGCGGATCCACGCCTGATGTGTGCAGGTGAAACGTGCCGATACCTTCGAGCGGCGTCTCTGCCGTCAGGCCGACATCATATCGACGGATGCTCTGTGCCTGAACGAAAGGCTACCCATCCGGCGCGGTGGCGCCCGGCATCTCGCCCCCCTTTCACTGTTCGGCCATCGCGCCGACGGTCAGCAGCCCCCTCGCCCCGTCAGCGCACTCCTAGAAGGAGGGGGGCGAACGGCGAATCGCTCAAAACTGGGCATGTCCGCCCAACCATTATCGTGGAGGTCCTGGCGTCTCTGCCGATCAAAGCCTGATGTGATCGACGGGCTTAGCGTCTCGCTTATCGAGGCCCTTTATCGTAACGGCGCAGAATTCGGCTAATTGTTTCGCTGGGCCGTTGGCGGCATCGACCCTTTGTCGTCATTCAGACGTCAAAATTCTTTGTCCAGGTGCGGTCCGTCCGGGTTCCTACAACTCGCGGTCATTGATATCAACTGTAACTCATATGGCGACGAAAGCGTCCGCCGCATCCGTGCGGCTCTACCATAGTGAACTGGCGGCACCGACCAATGCGCCAAAGACCAGTATTGCCGGCGTCACCCACATTCCCTTCAAGCGCCATGCGGCGATCAAGGCGAAGCAAAACAGCGTCAACGCCATTGGCAGTGAGGGTACGCGCAACCACGCTGCTTCGCCTAGTTGTAGGAAGGTCGCGGCGATGATGCCGACCACTGCTGCCGCAACGCCTTCCAGTGCCTTTTGAAGCGCAGGATGATCGACGATCGCTTCCAACCGCTCATAAAAAATCAGCGAGAAAGCGAACGCAGGAAGGAACATCCCCGCCGTGATCGCAAGCGCGCCGGGCAGCGCGCCCGAAACATAGCCCACGAATGTTGCAAAAATCACGAGCGGGGCAGGAAGAATCCCTGCCAGCGCGATCCCGTCGAGAAAGGTGGCGTCGCTCAACCATCCACGGCCCACCGTGTCGGCGCGGACATAGGGAATTGCGGTGTAGGCACCGCCAAATGTCAGCAGTCCGCCCTTTAGGCCGGCAATGAAGAGGGCAATGACTGTTGACGGCTCATGAGAGATAGTGAGGGCCGCTTGTCCGCCAGGAAGCATATAGAGACAGGCGGCGAGGCCCGCGGTGAAGATAGCTACGGCAATGGCCAGATAAGGCCTTTGCGCAAAGGCATAAATTGCCGCGGCTGCGATGAGCGGCAACCAAAACGGCATATTAGTCAGCGTGAGCAGTGCGCTAATCAAGGCGATCGCCCATGTAAGACGATCTATAAGGATATGTTCGCCGATCCGGAAAACGGCGCGCAGAATGATCGCGAGTACAGCGATCTGGACGCCCAGAAGCGGCCCGCTCCACAGTCCGTGTCCCGCTATCCAAGTGACATAGATCCAGCCAGCGAGCAGCATCAAGGCGAAACCGGGCAGCATGAAGCCCAGCCCCGCCAAAAGCCCGCCAATCCGGCCCCGCGCAACGATGCCGAAGTGTACGCAGAGTTCGTGGGCTTCAGGTCCTGGGAGCACTTGCAGAATCGCGAGCAGCTTGTTGAAGCGGGAGCGGTCAATCCACCGCTCCTCCTCGACCAGTGCCTCACGCAGCATGGCAATCTGGGCTACAGGCCCGCCAAAGGCGAGGAAGCCAAAACGAAGAAATTTCAGAAAAAGTGCGGAAAGGCTGATCGACGGGGGGTGCTTGCCAGTAGCCGTGTAATCCATAAACGCTCCTTGGCCGCAGGCGCGGCGAATGGAGCGGACTTGGACGGATGCCGTCTAATCGGGCGCCCGCACTGCCCGATAAAAACTTATCGTTGAATGTAGATGCCGCGTCAATGGTCGCATCTCAAACCAATTTTGCCTTTCCTCCGTGCATTTGAGGACGGCAAAAATGCCGTACGATGTGGCGTCCGGCCCAGGTCTGAACTTCCCTTTGGGGCCGCTCGGTCGCAGATTTTTGAGTTCCAACTCCGAGCGGCTTGGCTTTTCTTGCCAATGCCCTTGCTGAATGCCGCCCCGACGATGCCTCTTACGATACGCCAACGGTCATTGGAAAAAAGCGCTCTAGGATGATTGCGGCTCATCCTCCATAAACGTCGTAGGATATTGCTGTGGAGAGCATTCAACCCCTTACTCATAATATTTACTATGATGGCGCTCGTCACGTCCATCTGAATAGCTTTTACATGAACGGGAGAATACTGTAATATTTTGCCGTGGCAGATTCAAGCTACGGGACGGTGGGATGGATTCAGCAATTTTGAGACAGCGGTTCTTCGTAGCCGAGACGCGCTTTTTTGCGATCACTGCAATCGTCATGGCGCTCATTAATGTTGGCGCGTTCTCGTTCTTTGCAGTGATGGGCATATCGTCGTTTCGTGCTCCAGTTTCGGTGCATATCCACGCCATATTGTTCATGGGTTGGGTCTTGCTGTTCGTCTCGCAGGTGTCACTCGCCGCGACCGGATCGATAAGGCTTCATCGCAAATTAGGTTGGCTAGCCCTTGGCTGGGCTCTGGCCATGGTGGTCGTCGGCACACTTTCGACGGTATGGAGCGCCCAAAAGGCGGCAGTGCCATTCTTCTTCCTACCCGCGCAGTTTTTGCTGATGAACCCGCTCAGTGTAATGCTGTTTGCGGCATTATTGATCGGTGCCGTGTTAAAGCGGCGCGACCGTGAGTGGCATCCACGCTTGGTCATATGCGGCATGGCGGCTATCATGGGTCCCTCATTTGGAAGGCTGCTGCCGGCCCCGCTGTTCATGTATTCGATGCTGACGGCAGTCTTCGTTGGCATGATCGCGTTCCCGGTGGCGGGCATCGTGCGGGACAAGCGGCGCTACGGAAAGGTGCATCCGGCCTGGTGGTGGGGCCTTACTTCACTTCTGCTTCTACAATTAGCCACTGAGACGTTGGGCCGCAGTAGGTTCGCTGCATCCATCTATGAGCATGCGGTGATCGGGACGCCCGGTGCGCTTGTCCCACCGCTTGTCTACCAGTCCCCGCCGTTCCCAACTTCTTAATGGTAGTGTAGCTGGCCATGAGGACTAAGCCCCTCGAAATTGACGTGCCGTCTTGGCCGTTCCGTTATCGAATTTCTGCTCCCAAGCGCGGTCCATCCGTTTAGCCATTCATGGGCTTCGATGAGAGCCGATTCCAGAATTTCGGGCTGCTCGGGAAAGCGTAGAAAGTTGCCCGTCCGGTAATTGCACGTGCATGTGATCGGCCCAAAGGCCGGGAGCGACTCCAAGCTATAAGCAAAATTTAACACGCAATACGCGGTAAAGCGCACATGCGCGCGGGCACGATGCCTGCGCACGCAATAAAAATGAGCATAATACAGCGATCTAATTTTTCCGTGCGCGCGACGGCTTTTATTGCGCTTATAACAAGCCTTCCATTGAAATATAAATTTCGTTCCCTACATACCTATAATCGCTGGTATCGGAAAATAAGCACCGGCGGCTGAGAGACCATAGTGCTCCCGCTTGTAAGAAGGGGTGTTGTCATGGATCTCAACCATCAGTATTTCGAACACCAGTTATCGCTTATGCGCGCAAGCGCTGCTGGAACGAGTCTTGCAAGAACGCGTCATCTCGCCGCAGCCGGCATTAGGGCGTATCGGATCAGCAACCATCAGTTCGGCATTGGTGCATGCGCAGCAGACGGCTGGGTCAGAACCTCGCACAACCTTGACTTGTAGCCTGATTGAGATCTGAGGATCGCATCATAGCCGTCTGCTCAACGTTGATCTCCCGCAGGCAAACGTCGAACGGCAAAGCGGCGAGCACAACGTTTCAATCAGTAGGGGCGAGCCTCTTCCGAGGGGCGGCAGGCATTGTGTTTGCGTTAGGCCGGGAAGATGCCGAGGAGATGCGTTAGGTTTTCTCGGACAAGCTGATCGCGGACATCGTCCGGCAGTACATCTTTTAACGCGTACGAGGGCGGTGGTTATGACGAACGAACCCACCCAGCGTTACCTCGTGGCACTTGCGGAGTTGAATTTGCCATGACCCATCCGATGTTGCTTTTCTCCCTCAGCTCCAACGGCGACCAGTGGTATCTGGCCCGTGGAAACGGCACCGATAAAACCACGGTGGTGCATGAAGCGAACCGCTCATCAGGCGGCGCTATCTCGAAAATCTCGATTGAGGACTTCCTACGTGCAAATCCGCAAGCGCCTGAGCGGCAGGACTTCGTGAGTCTGGTCGCTGATCTGCTTGGTAACGAACTTGATGACAGCAAGGCCCGTGCGGAGGTTCTGCTGATACAACTTCGCGATGCGACCGAAGAAGACGCGGCGAACGCCTTGCTCGGCGCAAAAGTGCAACTGCCACTTACGACGCCTTACGAAGCCTTGGAATTTTACAACTGCATGGTGGACGTAGTGACGGGTCAGCGTGCCATTGACGTAAAGGAAGATGCTCATCGCATCCGTCCCGGTTTCGGCAGCACTCACGTGTAATTTAGGAACGCTGGATAACGCACATCGCCAGTGTTCGCTCATGAGAATTTTGAATGGCGGGCTGCAGGGCGCCAACATGCGCATCGCCGTCATAGGACCGGTGGCAAGCTATACGCTGGGAGCCATGGCTTTCTTGAGTCGCACGCTTAGAACCGGAGGGGATACAAGGTCCCACGAAATGTTGTTCAGGTTCATCCTTAATCGAGTGAAACGGCGGCCGCGATCAGGGAGCAGCCGAAACGACGAGGGTGCAACGTCCCGTTTGTGGGCTCTCGGCTTGAGAGAATGACCTCTCCCAGTCCGCGCTACAATACCGCCGCTCGCTCTTCAGAAACACACAGTGCTCGGACCATTTCGCGCAGCCAGCGATGTGCTGGATCGTTCTCGAAGCGCCGGTGCCAAGTGTGGAGCCGCGTCGTCTAATAGCGGCTCTCATGGCAAGGGCTTTCTCGGTTGCAGCGGCGATTGCCGGGATCACGGTCGTCTTCGCAGTCGATACAAGTCGCTGCATGATGGGTATTTCGCGGAGCGGCCTTTCCAATGTGCAGAAACGCACGCGCCAATTCGCCTGACGGTGCAACGCCATCTCACGGAATGGGCTACCTCACGCAATGGGCCACCTCCCGTCCCGGCAGGGACGCCTGGCCGCGCTTCTCTACCGCGCCGCCAGAAAAAAACTGGTAGTTACGCGGCGGCGTGCGGGTTGAATTTCTTCCCGGACTCTAACATGGGGTGCATGATAATGGCCAGCTTGCGCGCGACGGCAACCGCAGCTCGTTTGAATCCAAGTTTCTCACGAAGCCTCAGGCCCCGCGTTCTCAGATCACTTTCCGCGTGAGTTCGAGATAAGATTACCGAGGCTGCTTCATAAAGCAGAGCTCTCAGGTTCGCGTCGCCGCGCCTGGAAATATGATCATCATAGTCCACTTCGCCGGACTGGAAACGCCTGGTCGTAAGGCCCACCCACGCTCCAACGGAACGCGATCTGGCGAAATTGGCCGGATCCTCGATCGCTGTCGTGAAGGCGGTAGCGGTGGCCACACCTACCCCGGGGATGGTCATCACGTATTTCGGACAAAGCTCCAACCCGCCCAATGCCCCAGCTGACTCGAACGGCCCTGTCCATTCACGTCCAGCCTTTTCCACAAATCCAGATCTTGCTATGAATGTTTCAGGCGAGTTCGTAAGTTTATGATTTGGCGGTCAAATCAATCGCTTAGGCTGCCCGGACGAAAGCTCTTCTGAGTCAGTGTTCATCCATCATCGTTTCCATTCGTCCCGCCAGTTCCAACATGGCGCTGCGTTGCAACGCCGCCTGTTTCTCGCGTAATTTGTCAGAATTGCGTATACACGCTTCTGACAAAGGAGTGGCTATGCGTGGACCGGGCCTCGATCTCAAAAGTGCCATATCGGACCGAATGGTCTCCGGCGGCGCGCATTCAGTCTGGACGCCGCAGGATTTTCTCGATCTCGGTTCTCGCGATGCCGTCGACCAAGTGCTCCATCGAATGACACGCAATGGTGCCGCCCGCAGGATTGCCCGCGGCCTTTATGACAAGCCGAAACTTAACCCCCTTACAGGCAAGCCCACGCACCCCGATCCCCGGGCCGTCATCGATGCGCTGGCTCGCCGGGACCAGGCCCGTATGCTCGTCGATGGCGTAACCGCAGCCAACGATCTAGGACTATCCGATGCAGTCCCTGCTCGTATCGTCGTCCACACGGACGCAAGGTTGAACCCCGTCACGCTCGGCAACCTCAAGATCGATTTCAAAACCACTGCGCCAAGTCGGCTTCATTGGGCTGGGCGGCCAGCGATGCGGGTCGTTCAGGCCTTGCATTGGTTGCACGACGCCGGGGGCGATACCGATCCGGATGTTGCCAAGCGTCTGCGCAACATCTTCGCCCACCCCGATCACGGCGCCGACATCGTCAACGACCTCCAGGCCGATATGCTGACGCTCCCGCTCTGGATGCAAAATATCCTGCGCGATACGATGCCGGCTACCGCGTCAGCCAACCGTCTGATAACCAAGCGTGCATCATAATGAATCCCGCTTACGCCCAGTTCCTTACGGCCGACCCGGCGGATCGACGGGATGTGTTTATCGGCGCCGGGCAGCGGCTCGGCACTGCGCCCCAGAATATCGAGAAGGATTTCTGGGTTTGCTGGACCCTTGATGCGCTGTTCAACGGTCCGGCGTCCCACGGCCCGCGCTTCCTGTTCAAAGGGGGCACGTCACTGTCGAAGGGCTTCGGCCTGATCCAGCGTTTCTCCGAAGACATAGACATCACCGTGTTTCGCGAAGACATCGGCCAAGATGCAAGCGTCGAGGCGCTGGAGGAGATGTCCGGTAAGAAGCGACAGGCAAAGCTCGACGATCAAGGCGGCATGCCAGGCCTTCATAAGCAGAGACCTGATTGCCCAGCTATCGGAGACGCTGGTCAGTGCAGTCGGCGAGGGCATGGCGGGCGCGAAGGTCGAACTCGATCAGGACGATGAAAGCGCCCAGAGCCTTCTCCTGTGGTATCCAAGCGTGACCGCCGAGTCGGATGGCTACATCCGCAAAGCCGTCAAAATCGAATCCGGGGCAAAATCCGCTCTTGATCCTCACGCCCGGCATAGCGTCGTTCCCTATTTCGCCGACGATCTACCAGCCCTCGATCTGACAGTCGCCAACGTGACTATCGTCGACGCGGAACGCACTTTCTGGGACAAGGTCGTCATTTTGCATGGCCTCCGCCGTTGGTTCGATGCCCGTCAAGTTCTGCGTGTGGGCGACCAACGTGTCTCGCGACATTATTACGACGTGCACCAACTGATGATCGCCGGAGCGGGCGCTTCAGCGATGGCTGACCCAGACCTAGGCAGGGATTGCGTCGCGCACGCCCGTATGTTCTTCAACAGCCGCGACCTCGATCTTGCCCATGCAGAGCCCGGCAGCTTCTCCATGATGCCGACCGATGCGATGATCGCTGACCTCCGTCGCGACTATGCTGCTATGGCGGGCATGATCTTCGGCGATGTGCCGGACTTCGATGCCATCCTCGCGACCGTCGATACGCTCCAGCGCTCATTGAATGAGTCAGCCGCCTAATTAACACCCATGGCGTTCCTCTTGTTCGAAATTCGTAAATGTATTCCTGACATGAGCAGCCGGATGTCTGAAGGACTCGAACCATCCCGTCATGCGGGCATAAGCTCGTTCAACGGCGTGCAGAAACCCAAAGATTAAATGGTATAGTAAGACCTCACGATAACTTTCCGATGCCTTCATTAGCGTCGGCCTCGCACCGGCTTCCGGCTAGGTGTGCTTGTCTTGACCGAAACGGATGGCTCGCTCGCCATTTCCTTTCTGCGAGGTGCACGCAAAGGCGGTGCAACGCCGAAGCCTTCAGTGCCGGCCTTGGCTTCCTCATGGAATCCGGGTTCAGGTGCCGATCGCGTGGTGATCCTAAAGAGGTCTGGAATTTCCCGGCCACGCATGTGATTATCGCCGCACTGGATCGCAGATGTCCGGGACATAGGAATCATGAGGTGCGTATAGATGCGTGAACGAAGGGCGCTGGCGCGTCGTACCCCGATATCGAATCGGGCCGGACAAACGCTCCTACGGGTCGCCGTCGTTGCCTTGACGATCCTGATCGCTGTCTATGCCGCGGCGAATGTCGTGCATATCGAAAAACATCCGAGCGTGGCTGCCGTCAAGCGGTAAGCTGCGACATCAGAGCTCGGTCTGGGGCGGCTGCCGTGTAAAGGCTCAGTTGCGAAAGAACGGTATCGGAAGCGACGTAACCCGGCCTGCCGATCTGCGCCGTAAGCGATCGGCATCAGCGGCCTTTTGCTGCGCTTTTGCCAAGCTGTCCGTCTCGCAGATCTCGTCCTCAAGCCCGCGCGACGCCAAATCATGGCGCATTCCATCACGGCTATCCAGCTCGCGCATCGATTTCTCCTAGTTGGCAAGCGATATTTCAGGTGTATTTGCGCTCATTCCGTTGGCTGCCCCTATCGGTAATAACACGGATTTTCAGATTTGTGAAAGCTCTGTGAGAAGATGTGCCGGTTTCTATTATGGGGAACGATTAGGTATTGGCGCTTTTTGAACTTGGGTTGCTCCGTCATGTTTTACTCCGGGAAACACGACAGGGTTTTCGAATTTCGAGAGCGCCCCGGTATCCAGGGTATTATGGCAGCGCTGTTCCAGCGCCCAAATGGACACGGCGCGGATGTGCGGTGATGTCACCCTAGACGCGGTTCGGAGCAACCGGTGCCGGTGGCGGTCAGCGGCCCGGTCCGCCGAAAATCCAACCGGCTCTTCCTGCTGTTGTTTGCGGCGCCGACCGGCCCTTTTTTCCTCGCCTGCCGGGGGAGGCTCCTCGCGGCCAATTCCGGTCCTGCGCTTCGCTACGGCCTGGCGGTTCGGGTGCCCGCTGAAACCGTTCCTCAAGGTCTGCCTATCGCCCGGAAATGGCTCTGCGAGGAGCACCGCCAGCTGAAGCCAAAAGGAGTTGCTGCGCGCCGACCAAGTACAAAACAACTTAGTGTTCATAAGTGAACACTAAGTTGTTTCATTTCGAGAAATCTGAAAAGTTAACTGCGTTGACCCTCTGGCTATCCTCGCGCAATGGATTGCTACGAATTGTTCGGGGGGCAATAATGCCAACGGGTCGTGTAGCATTCTTCAATGCTGCGAAAGGATATGGCTTTATCTCGCCGGATAATGGCGGGGGTGACTGCTTTGTTCATGCCGATGCGCTGGGAGCTTCCGGCCTCACCAATCTTGTTGCAGGCGAGGCGGTGGCTTACCAAGTGCTGACGGCGCGGAACGGCAAGCGATCTGCTGTCAATTTAAGCCGTTTGGGCTGATAGCATTCCGTCACGGGGGCGAGCATGCTACCGATCATCGGAAGCAGTTATATCGGGTCTCAGGGAGCAGCGAAGCATTTCTGAAATGACCAGAAAGGGCTCGCGGGATCGAAGGTGGAACGCGGCTGCGCCGGGACCGCCAGTCGCGCCATTTCCGCCGCAAATTCCCGTTTGACGCTCTCTCCGCCGCCGCTTTCGGAGTAGCTTGTAGTCAGGTCTCGCGCGGGGAATATCGCGGGCAATCGCAGGGTTCATTCATAGCAGATCCCCGGTGGGGGCGGCGGCTTCGTGCCGGGCGTTGCAGGTGTCCACGGCACATAACCACGGGGCTTGAAGATGTCCTGTTCGAGCGAGGCGAGGTGTTCTCATTCCTGTGCGCTAATGGTCCCAGCCGGCGATGCCCCGCTCCTGCTGGCAATAGACATGACCGCGGAAGCTAACGGTTTCTTCTCGATCTGCACCCTTGGCATGGCCAGCATGCGGTAAGGTTCTTCAAGCAGCATTTGCCATGCTTCCCCTTGTTCACCGGCTAGGTTCTCGGCGGGTCCGACACCGGCCTCGGTCAGCAGTTTCCTTTCAAAATCACTCTGCCGTTTATGCGCCGCCTCCAGAGCCGAGCGCTGTTCCCGAGAGCTGTTCGGAGCTGGAACGGAGGCGGGCGCGGCTACTGGTATCGCCAGGGCAAAAGAGGAAAGAAGAACCTTCGTCTGACAAACTGGTGGAGGCTACGTCGATAGCAAATCGGACCGAGTTTCGAGTGAACTCGAGAGGGGGGTCAGAATCGGCTAAACGCGTTTCCTACCGTGCCTGACCGGGGAATTGTGCTCCAAATCGAGTGTCCCTTGAGGGCGGACGGTGCTGTCCAGCGCAACGTGACAGGGATATCATGGAACTGTCGAGCAACATTGACCGGGCGTAGCTTGCAAAGCGCGGCTCCCCCTTCCTCAATACCGGCCAGGCAGCGGCCTATCTCAAGATTTAAGCCGCCTTTTGAAGCAGCTTCGCCGTAAGGGCGGACCGATCGCCGTCGAGCACTTCAATACGGGTCATCGCCATGCCGATCTCGTGCAGGGCGGCATGGACGATCAAGGCAAAAATCTCGTGAGCGCGCGCGAATACATTGCTCATGGGTTTCGCGACAGGCTGCCGAGATCGTGTCCCTCGAACTGGGGCCTCATACCGAGCATGAGATCGCAGTGGGGCTCAGCGGTTCTGCGGCCCGCGATCCGTCTTGTCATCTGCTATTTCTCTTCTCCTTCATTTGTGACCTAAGTCGGCGACGCCTCGGTCCAGATGCAGTTTCCACGATCGATGAGACTCATAGCGGCGGACGGCAAGCCGAGCCCGAAACGCGATGGAGCGAGTCGGTCGCTCCCGCACTTTTGTTGTTATGACGAACATCGGCCTTTCATCATGGCGCGAGTGATCCCAGCGTGCAGGAAAGCAGCTTCGACTAGCAGTGCTCCGCCCGTTCGTGCGGTGAAGCTCGCAACGCTGGCGGACACCGTTCCTGCTGGCAAGCGCTGGCTGCACGAGATGAAATATGATGGTTACGGCGTGCTGCTGAGCGTCGGCGGCGGCGAGGCGGTGGTGCTCGATACCGAGGGTCGCTCCAGCTTTCAGGTGCTGCAGAATGCACTGAAAAGCGCGCCCGCCTCGATCGACTATTTCGCGTTCAACCAACTGGAGTCCGATGGCGAGGACCTGACCCAGCTGGCACTGACCGAGCGCAAGCCGGAGCTCGCGAAGATCCTCCCTCAGGGTAAGTCGCGTTTTCCCTATTCGGATCACATTGCGGGCAATGGTGAGAACTTGCTAAACCAGTTCCGCGCCGCGTGCCTCGAGGGAGTCATCTCCAAGCCGGCCGATGGCCGGTACGTCGGCTCGCGATCGGGAGGCTGGCTCACTACCAAATGTATCAAGCGTCAGGAATTCGTCGTGGTCGGATGGACGCCGTCGGACAAGTCGCGGCTTTTCCGATCGCTGATCCTGGGCGTCTCCGAGGATGGAGTGCTCCGTTACGCCGGCAAGGTCGGCACCGGTTTCGACAACCAGGAGATCATCGGCCTGATGGTGGTCATGGCACCGCTCGAACAGGAGGCGCCGGCGGTGAAGGCGCCGCGCGCAGAGGTTCGTGGGGCGCACTGGCTGCGACCCAAGCGGGTGGCGGAGATCGCGTTTAGCGAGATGACCAATGTGGGAACGCTCCGGCATCCCTTCTATCTGGGTCTACACGAAGACAAGAAGCACGAGGCGGTAGTGATGGAAACGGAGGCGCCGGTGAAGGCGGCGACGATACCGGCCAGGTCGGTCGTCATCAGCAACCCCGACCGCGTCATCTTTCCCGAGGGCAAGATGAGTAAGGGCGAGCTGGCGGATTACTACGCGCAAGTTGCTCCGATCATGCTGCCCTGGGCTGGATCCGGACCCATCAGTCTTGTGCGCTGCCTCCAGGGCCGCGCTAAAAAATGCTTCTTCCAGAAGCATGACGCGGGCAGTTTCCGAGATGCCGTGCGGCATGTCGCGATTCGTAAAAAGGACGGGCATGATGAGCCCTATCTCTTCCTCGACACAGCAGAGGGTCTGTTCACTTGTGTGCAGATGGGCACAATCAAGTTTCATGGGTGGGGTTCGAGGATTGAAGACGTGAAGAAGGCTGACCGCCTCGTCTTCGATCTCGATCCCGATGTCGGCCTCGATTTCGAGAATGTGCGCAGTGCCGCCTTCCAGTTTTGCGACATCCTCAAGACCCTGGGCCTCGAGACCTTTCCGATGCTGACCGGCGGCAAGGGCGTGCATGAGATTGCGCCGCTGGTCTCGGAGGCGGAGTGGCTGGAAGTGAAGGACCTTGCGCATCGGCTGGCGCAGGCAGTTGCCAAGAGCGACCCCGAGCATTTCACCGCCGCCTTGCCAAAAGTGCAGCGCAAGGGCCGCATATTCGTCGATTATCTTCGCAACCAGCGCGGGACGACGGCGGTCATGCCCTTTGCGGTCCGCGTGCGTGAAGGCGCACCGGTCGCAGTACCGATCACCTGGAAGGAAATGGAGATGATCGACAAGCCATCGCACTGGAGCATCCGCGATGGTACCGATCTGGTAAAGCGGGCCGGCTCGAAGGCGCTCAGCGGTTGGGGGCGCGCCGACCAGACCTTGCCCGACCTATGAAAATCGCCAGCTACAATGTGAATGGCGTAAATGGCCGGTTGCCGGTGCTGCTGCGCTGGCTCGAGGAAGCAGAACCCGATGTGGTTGTGCTCCAGGAGTTGAAAGCGCCGCAGGAGAAGTTTCCGGAAAGTGCCATTCGCGACCTTGGCTATGATGTCATCTGGCATGGACAAAAGTCGTGGAATGGGGTCGCGCTGCTAAGCCGCGTCGGCCATATCCACGAGACGCGGCGCGGACTTCCGGACGATCCTGACCTGGGTCAGAGCCGCTATATCGAGGCGGCAGTCAACGGCATCCTGGTTGGCGGGCTCTATCTCCCCAATGGCAATCCGCGGCCCGGCCCCAAGTTCGAGTACAAGCTGCGCTGGTTCGACCGGCTGATCGAGCATGCCGCCGGGCTGCTGGAGAGTGGGTTGCCGGTGATCCTGGCGGGTGACTTCAATGTCATTCCGACCGATCTGGACGTCTACAAGCCGGAGCGGTGGCTTGATGATGCGTTGTTCGCACCCGAAGTGAAGGCGGCCTACTTCCGGCTGCTGGACCAAGGTTGGATCGATGCCCTGCGTACGCTGCATCCGGGTGCAGTGATCTACACGTTCTGGGACTATTTTCGGAACGCCTATGGCCGCAATGCCGGCCTGCGCATCGATCATCTGCTCCTCAGCCCCGCGCTCGCCGACCGGTTGCTCGATGCGCAAGTCGACAGCCATGTGCGCAGTTGGGAAAAGACCAGCGACCATGCACCTGTCTGGATCGAGTTGGCCGACAAGCCGAAACGAAAGCGAGCCCGGAAAGCGAAGTCGTGATGAAGATCGAGAGCTTCCTGCTCAGCGAGAAGGGCTGGGTACCGAATAATTCGCGGCTGCCGGTAGTCTTCTACCGCGGGGCACTGGTTGGTGATGCTAATGGACTGGCGGACCAGTTCGAGGCCCTGTTCGAAGGTCACGGTGGGTCCCCGGACTGGCGCGACAGCGTGTTCGATTATCACCACTATCATTCGATCGCATATGAGGCTTTGGGTTTCTTTGCAGGCGAGGCGACGCTTTAGCTTGGCGGGCCAGGTGGGCGCAACGTTTCTGTAACAGCTGGCGATGCGCCATGCTGCCGACGGCGACCGGTCACCGCGCGGTCTCTGCGAGCCAGGATTTTCAAGTCGTGGGGCCTAACCGCAGGGGCCGGAAAGATTGGCGCTTTCCGCGTGGCGGCGATATCGAGGCGGCAAGAAAATGGCTTCAGGATAGCAGCGCCCGCGGCGATGATTGGGAAGCGCTGGAGGATGCAGAACTGGATTATCAAGCCGTATGAGGCTTGAACGTTTTCGCATCGCCACATTCAAGGGTTCCCGCGCGGCGGTGCGGCGTCAGCACAGGCCAAGCTATTTGCTGGCAATTGTGCGCATGCCGCTCCGCACCTACCAACGTGATAGAAGCAGCCGCTGCGGCAGCGCGGATGGACGCGCCCTTATGGGCTGAAGAGGGGGCGGACGCGTGGGGGCGTTTGCCAGCCGGTGTCGAACCCGGTCCGCAGCTACACTACGGCGACTTCACGCGAGGTTCCGATGCGCCTTCTATTGAAAGAGGCCGCCCCTCGCGGAAAGGGCGACCTCTATAACCGGGGGGCACCGATTACCCAGCAACTTTAGATAGCTGACCGTGATCAGCTCAATATCTCGATGGGATTTTTGCTTTGCCTCTTTAGTATGCAAAGAGACCAACAGGAGGGGATCGGCGCTTAGCCGCCCTAATGCCGAGTGCCTTCCTTCGATCCTGAAACCCGAGCTCTGACGCGCCTGAAACCTGGTAAAACCAGAACGTCGTCCAGATCCATCTCTGTTTCCTACACAAACGTAAGTCAAAGGCCGTTCTTATCCGGGATGACCAATGCGCAAATGTCACGCGCACCTTCAAAAATGGAAAAATCCAACGTCTCCATTTCTGGAGGGTTCAAAGCGAAGACTAGCTTTCGCTGATTGTGAATATGCATGTTTGAAGGCTATATAGAGCATGAGCCCGGTAAATCATTAGATTGATTTTGAATGCGATAGCGAGTGCGAAAAAACCCGAAACACCCAAATGGGTATTCCGGGTGAGGTGTTGGGTCGCGATACGCCGGAGCGTATCTGATGATCAGCCGGAAGGGAGGAAGGTGACCAACCGAATCACGCGAAGCTTGCGATGGCGCTGATGATTTTGCGAATGAAAAATGCTGTCATCCCGGCATCAGCAATACTTACTGTCTAGTGGACGGTTGGAGCTTCGGCGTCAGGCGATCTGATTGCATTGAGCTTCGCGGCGCACTTCTCGAAGCCGTCCTTATAGAGGTTCCGGCTCGTCATGATGCCGTGACCATATCCACGTCGTTCACCGTACAGCGGCTTATCAGCCCTGCCGGGATGCCTTGGTAAGCCGGCGGGGACGGCGCCGAGGTGACCTCACATTTTGTGGAGCAGGCGGCGCAGGTCAGCAGGGATCGGGCGAGACCGATATTCCTTAACCTCGGCATTGATTGCCTCCATTGCTTGAGCTGCGTTGCTGCGGCGGTGTTGTGCTGTTCGATGAGGGAAGCTTGTGCTGAAGCCGTAGGACGTTCCTTTGCTCAAGAGCGCGGAGGCGGTCCTGCTCCGCTTATCGCGTAGACCAGCCCTTATTTGCGACCGCGAGATCGCCATCCCGTCCGTCCAAGGTCTCGATCTGATCGTGCTGCCGCTGGATGTGAAGATAACCGATCGGCTTCGGGGGCAGGAGGGTGTCGAACGTGACCTTGAGATCGGCAACGCTGCTGCGCTTGAGCGCGCGGGCCGGCTCGGCCGGAGAGGAGTATTTGCCACGGAAGGGGGCCGCTATGTCTTCGCCGGTCATGGCAAGCACAGCATCGGCCGCGACTAGGGCGCAGTCGGTCTGCACCATACCATCACGGCCGGCCGCTATCTCGACCGTTTCGAACGCCGTGACGGGCCGTGTGCCATAACGGCGCCAATCATTGGCAATTAGCCTCAATTACGGCAAAGGCAGTCGATGTTCCTTCGTAAATTGATCGCGGCTGCCATCATTCTCCTGCTCGTCGCCGCCGTTGTCATCGTATGTGTCATATCGATGGCCTCGGAAAGCGGCACTGCTGACGCGTTTTTCAAACCGCATGCCAACGCGACTCGTAGTAACTAAGCTAACGCGGTACTGGCGCCGTGAGGCGGATGACCCGACGGCGGTGAAACCATGCCTCGCGCGCGAATACTGTGCGGGGCATGTGCAGCGCTGCGACACCCTCGACGCTGCCACGACTGCCCGCATTTGCGCGGACGGCAGCTTTGTTGCCGAAGTCCGTGGTGCTCGCGTCGGCGTCCAAACATATCTTCCTGACGAAGCCGGAGCCCCTAAAGATTTCAAGGGCTCGGTCGTTCGCGCTTATCGCCCGGAAAATGAAGTTTTCAGCCGCAATAGCATGGCGCCGTTCGCGGCGACCGTTTTCACTATCAATAACCCGCCGAGTTGGTCGACTCTCGTCATTAGGACACCTTGCTGCTACCGGACACGGCCCTCGATTACATGGTCGGCACCCCTACGGCGTGACGAAACCGAACCAGACCATCATGCAGTACATCGCGGCGAACAACGAATACACCCGCCGCACCGGAAAGCAGCTCAAGATCCGTTCGTTCGACGAACTGAAGAACAGGGCCAGCGCGGACATTCCCGGCGGCGGTCGAGCGGTTGCCTCCCGCTATGACGCGAACATGCTAAAGCCCTGGATGCCGATGCCGTATCGCTTCCTGCCGGTCTACCAGGACGGTCTGCCGAACTTCACGGTCCCGGGCATCGCCCGCACCGGGCCGCCGGACGTCATGTGCCCGAACGCCATCAGCTACGGCGGCGCAGCTACCCCCGCTCCGGCCTGATCGGGCAAGGCCTGAACGAGATGAGGTCCGTCTTTAACCGGGCGGACCTTTTCGTTGAAGACGATAGATGCACGAAAACAAGAACGTGACCAATTTGCCCTACCAACTTGAAACACTGGACGGGCCGACGCGGCTTCCAGTGATGGGGTCCTTGCCCGGCCGCTTCGGCCCGGTGTATCTAGAGTCTTTGCCCGGGATTGACCTTTACCAGGTGCGCGAGGTGGAAGAGCTAAAGGCGGCGCTGCCGGGGCGCAAAGCAGGTGCCGACCTTACCAAGCAAACCGAAACGCTGAAGAAGCCCGTCAAGCCACCCGGGGCGTCAGCGACATACAGGGCCGGCTCGCATCGTCGTGGCGGCCCAAAGTCGTTAAAATCGAGAGCGTCAACCCCATTGACTTACAAAACCCAAAAGTTCCCGCAAGCCAATCTCTATTAATTTCCAAATATCGGTCAATTTGATCTCTTGCGATCTATGCTAGATAGGCCCAATTTGCACATGCGACCCGATGGGAAATTTAGTCATAACTTTCCTATCATAACTTACCCGACCCAATTATTTGGGCCGGGTATTTTTTGCTATCTTGTGATCTGGCGAGGGCGCGTACTGATAAAATCAAGGTGCAAAAATTCCATTTGCAACCGTCATAACTGGTTCTATAAATGACACTTAATCCTTCGGGTCGCACGAAGGGCTCCGGTGAGTACCTTAGGCACACTGGCGCAAACCTGTCAGCTCGAAGGGGTAAGGTGCGGGCGGTTTTCCCTGCACTTTGAACCATGGCTCACGCTCGCCTCCCGCTAGCCCAATTCAAAGCAGTTTACGCCGAGTTCTCCAGGCTGGACCAAAGAACCGTATGCCGCATGGGCCGCGAGGGCCGAGGCGTACGTCGGCCAGAGCTATGGCGAGGAACAGCAGGACGCGGCCGAGCTGCCGACTCGGACCTGCTGGCCGTAAATGGCGTAGGCTTGTCGCAGGGTACCTAAGTTCACGAGGGACAGGATCGCGGGCTAAGCGCCATTGATATTTGGTTCCTCCGTTTTACATATTTTAATCAGAAAATTCCCCGAATTTGCTATTGAGATCGAACGAAGGAATCGATTGAGGAGGCTTAGTGGTCGAGATTAATCATCTTCATGCCCTGCTTGCCGCGATCGTTCTCGGCATCGGGCTGGTTTCCGTAGGAATCTTGGCAGA
Source organism: Novosphingobium sp. BL-S-21 (assembly GCF_055521655.1). Classification (NCBI taxonomy): domain Bacteria; kingdom Pseudomonadati; phylum Pseudomonadota; class Alphaproteobacteria; order Sphingomonadales; family Sphingomonadaceae; genus Novosphingobium; species Novosphingobium sp. BL-S-21. The sequence continues at coordinate 470,371 of NZ_JBVFVP010000003.1, read as the reverse complement.
TGGGGTAATTGGCCGGCAGGTCCGCAGGGCTGTGGCTGCGCTCGGCTGCTGTGTAATTCTTTTGAGCGTCGTCGCGTTCTGATCATAAGAAAAGAGCCCGCCCCTCACAAAAAGGAACGGCCTCGGGGCGACGTGCCGAGGGGTCTAATTGGCCACCGCAACGAGCTAACATTCAGCAAGGGCTATGGTTCCGTGGTCGGTGCAGGTCTGCGCCGGCGTCGGGCCGGCTCCTCGCTGGCAATTATGCGCATGCCGGTTTGCACCTACCAACTTGATATATAATTAGCAGCCGCGGCAGCGCGGAGGGACGCGCCCTCATAGGCTCAGCAGAGGGGGTGGACGCATGGGTGTTCGCCAGCCGGTGTCGAGCCCGGCCTTCAGCTAACTATTGTTCTGATTTTTGAAGGGCCGTTCTCCCGAGTGGAGAACGACCCTTCCGGTAAATGCGCCGGAGGCACGGGTGGATACTCTTCGCGGCGCGATCTACCGCATCAGCAGAGATGAGGGGCCGCCCTCAATTGCCGTCACGATGGCCCCTCTGAAACAGTCAAGGGATTACGGCCCTGATCCGATACCAGCAGCTAAGACAGGTTTAAAGGCTGGAGTTGCATGCCCGCCTGTACGGCGTCACAGCGTCCAGACAATGGCGCTCCCCTAAGCTTTTGGCTTGGAAAAGGCCCCGGGGCGCACTCGAGGTCGCGCTCCGGGGCCAGGTTGCATTCCAAGCGCAAAAGCACGCTAGGGGAGGTCAGCGGCACGGCAGGAAGCGCGCAGCCAGCCTATCGTCCGAGGAATAGCAAACAAATGTGAAAGTCTTCTTGAAGCTGGGCGCACTAGTTTGTGACTGCGCGAGACCTCGCTATCGCGTCATGTTCCCGAATTGCATCCACTTCAGCCGCGCACTTCTCGAACCCCTCCTTGTAGCTTTTCCTGCTCGTGACGATGTCCCCGGTCGTGACCATATCGACGTTGTGTACCGTGCAGCGGCTCATCAGTCCGGCCGGACTGCCTAGGTAAGCCGGCAGGGGCGGCGCCGAGGCGACCTCACTTTTTGTCGAGCAGGCGGCGCAGGTCAGCAGAACGAAAATCCGCGCGCGCTAAGCTCGCCCTCGCTGAGTAAGGCTTGTGGCATTTTCAGCTTTGAACAGGAGAAGGTGTAGAGAGCCACTTGTATTTTAGGACAGTGCCATACGCTACTCCCGCCATCCCCTCGAGCTCTACGGTGAATAACCGCGACTAACCCTCGGAGGTGATAATAATCGCCTTAAATTGTTACTCCTCAGCTATTCACGCGCACCTGCTTCGGGCTTCGGGCTTCGGCTCGTTTGCAATGCTGGCGAAGCGCTGCGGGAACATTCGTTAGCCGCAAAGGTTATAGCGCCAAACGACTATCGGCTCCGAGCGCGCTCGAATTTCGGGAAAATGATTATGAACCGACCTGGAAACTTTCACGGACAACGGCCGATTGCAAACCGCGTTCCGCAAAATATGCTCCGTTCTGCGGTTGTTGCCCTAACTTTTGTTACAGCAGTCTATGTTTTAGCGAATGTGATATACATCGATAGCCATCCCAGCGTAGCAACCGCTCGCTGACAGCAGCGGCCGATCCGCCAAAAGCTTAAAAGCTTGCCGATTTTTTCAGCGTAGAGAAAAAACCAAGCTGATCGCCGACCGGATATTCGATATTGCATTCCGCCGTGTCCGACGCTTGAGGCGGAAATCGATAAAGCCGCCGCTTCAAAGTTGATTTCTGTCGCCAAAGAAAAAACCTCGCAGCTTTCTCGAGGCTGCGAGGTAAAGGTAAGGTTTGTTCGGGACCGTTTCCCGCGGTCGCAGTAGCTTGTAAGGGCAAGACGCGGCTACAACGTATAATAAACGGTCTGCGTACAAGGAACGTTCCTCGGTTGCCAAATTTTTCGCTGCAATCATCGCAGATAAGCTTCGTCGGCCGTGATTTCCGGTTATCGCAGCGCTCAGAAAGAAAGTCAGCTTGGCCGAATAAGAAGATCGGCAACTATAAGTAGCTTCGCAGACTGCAATTTATCGACACATTCTACTTGAGCCGTCGTTCAGGATAAAACGCGCTTTATCGCCTATGGGGTCAGCCTGATCCGCATCCGCTGCGGCTGATCGAGAAAATCTGCGAGCTGTCCCCCGGGGGTCCCAAACCAGCGAGCAGTCTGTGGCCTTTAACGCCTATTTTCAATGGAGGCTTGCCACGGGGACCAGCTCGGTCCCGATTGGAACCAGATCAATCCTTCTCCCTTTGTAGAGTGTGCCCGGCTTTTGATGCCGCGTCATTCCAGCTTACAGGAGAATTCATGGCTGACCGCCTTTCGCTGCAGGACCCTCGCACTCAATATCCGCAGCCTCCATTTCCCGAGCAGCCCCAACCAGCGCCTGGTGCTGCGGCGAAAATGGAGCCCAGGCCCGATCATGGAGAAGAAAGCTATGTGGGCGCGGGCAAACTCAAGGGGCGCAAGGCGCTGATTACCGGAGGCGATTCCGGGATCGGGCGCGCCGCGGCGATAGCCTATGCCCGCGAGGGTGCTGATGTCGCCATCTCTTACCTTCCAAGCGAAGAGAGCGATGCCCAGGAAGTTATAGCGCTTATCAAGGCAGAGGGACGCATCGCAGTTGCTCTTCCCGGCGACATCACTGACGAGGCCTGGAGCAGGCAATTGGTAGCGGAAGCCGTCGAACGTCTGGGAGGGCTGGATGTCCTCGTCATTAACGCTGGGCGGCAACAATTTCGCGAAAGCCTCAGTGAGGTCAGTTCAGAAGACTTCGACAAGACGCTAAAAACTAACCTCTATGCCCTGCACTGGATTTCCCAAGCCGCAGTGCCGCATCTTCCCCCAGGGGCTTCGGTGATTACGACAGCCTCGGTCCAGGCCTATGAACCGTCAGATATTCTGTTGGACTACGCCACCACCAAGGCAGGCATTGTTGCTTATACCAAGGCCCTTGCCAAGCAGCTGATCGAAAAGGGCGTCCGGGCTAATGTCGTGGCGCCGGGACCGTTCTGGACGGTGCTTCAATCCAGCGGCGGGCAACCGCAAGACAAAGTGGCCAAATTTGGAGAGCAAAGCCAATTCGGCCGTCCAGGCCAACCTGTTGAGATTGCGCCTGTCTATGTGCTGCTTGCTTCGCAGGAAGGCAGCTACATTACCGGTGAAGTCTACGGGGTAACCGGCGGAGCCGGAATCGCCTGAATCGAGACGGCCCGGCCGTACCGGCCGGGCCGTTAGTTTTGCTCCAATCAATGGTCTCTGAACGCGTCGCAGCAAATTGGCCGATCAGCATTTATAGCCGCGCCGGTGCGGGTAAGGCGGCGACCAGCGGATCGAGACCAGGGGTAACAAAGGCTATCAATCGGCATGGACCATCTGGCGAACCTAAGCAGGCCGATAGGTCCGCGCGCTCGCGGGCGAGGATAGCCACGCATGGCGAGCATCAATTCTCGTCCTCAAGCAGAGTTTCAAGAACTTCGCGCACTCTGACAAGGCGCGCTGCGTCCGCGATTTGCTCCTTAAGAATCCAGCGGCCATCTTTTTTTGCAAAGCCATGTGCGCAAGGACACGCAGGCCCTGCTGATCTAGGGGTCAACGCCACGGCCGCAGGGCCTGCATCGACCTTCTCGATGCCCGCCGCTCGGGCGAGAATGTTGATTCTTGCGGCTTCTACGAGCCGTTCTGCGTTCGGCGGTAATGGCCCGAACCGGTCTGCAAGTTCCTCCTCCAGCGCATCGACCTCAGCGCCGTCTGTCAGTCGGGCTAGCCTGACATAAAGGCCGAGCCGGATATTTTCATCCGGAATCCACGTTGCTGGTAATCCTCCTGCATCTCCTACGTTCAATTCCGGGTGCCAAAGCCCTGCGTTTTCGCCGCGCGCTTTCCTTAGGGCCGCCTCGAACAGATGCTGATAGAGATCGACACCGATAAGCTTCATATGACCTGCCTGCGCATCGGCCAAAGGATCGCCTGCTCCTCTTTGGTCGAGGTCGGCAGTGCTAATTCCAAAGCCGGAGCCTAGCTGGTCATAAGTGGCCAGAGTGCGTAGCCGTTTCATCGTGCGTTCGGAGATTTCCTGGCTTTCGGTAAGGAGGAAAACCTGGCCGCGGCGGTTCCCGCGGCCTACGCGGCCGCGCAATTGATGAAGCTGAGCCAGACCGAAACGATCGGCATGCCAGACAATCATGGTGTTTGCGCGCGGGACATCCAGTCCCGCCTCGATGATGTTGGTCGCCAGCAAAACATCGCCGCGCCCATCACCAAATCGAACCATTGCATTATCGATCTCGGCGGCTTGCATCTTGCCATGGGCCTGGACCACCTCAAGGCCTGGTACGAGACGGTCGAGGCGATCCGCTAAGGGCGCCAGGTCCTCGATCCGGGGAACCACTACGAAGCTTTGGCCGCCTCTCGACCTTTCCCGTAAAAGCGCGGTTCGAAAGACTGCATCATCGGGTCCCACGAGACTGGTCCGGATCGGCTGACGCTGCGCGGGGGGCGTTGCTATGACCGAAATCTGCTGTAGCCCGATCATTGCACGGTGCAACGTTCTTGGGATCGGGGTTGCGCTCATAGACAGCAGGTGAACCTCGGGATGTCGGCGCAGCTCCCGTTTGGCGGCAGCACCGAAACGCTGTTCCTCGTCAATTATGACGAGCCCAAGCTTGGCGTAATGCACATCCTTGGCCATGACAGCCGCGGTACCGATAACGATGTCGATCGCACCATTTGCAAGCCCGGTCTTGGCGGCCGCTTTTTCCGCCGTGGTCGAAAGACGGGATAATCCGGCAATCTTGATCTTCATCCCCGCAAAGCGCCGCTCGAAAGTCTGAATGTGTTGCCTTACCAATACGGTAGTTGGTGCGGCCAGGATAACCTGAAAGCCGGCAAGGGCCGCCAGTGCCGCTGCCCGCAGTGCCACTTCCGTTTTGCCATAGCCGACATCGCCGATCACGAGCCTGTCCATTGGATGTCCGCTGGCAAGGTCCTCGCGCACCGACTGAATTGCCCGTGCCTGGTCGGCGGTCTCATTGAATGGAAACGTACCAACGAAGCGTTCGTAGGCTGCGCTGTCAGGTTCCATAATTGGTGCCTTCAGTTGTTCTCGCTGCCGAGCCAATTGAAGGAGTTCGCGTGCGCTGGTCGCGACGGCCTCGTCGATGGCTAGGCGGCGCTTCTGCCAGCTAGAGCCATTTAACCTATCGAGTCTCACGGCATCTTTATCTGCCCCGTACCGCCAAAGTCGGCCGGCTTCCTGTGCAGGCACCAACCTACGATCGCCTTGTGCATACTCGAGAACAATGAGTTCTGAGTTTGCTTCGCCCGGCGCAGCCTCCAACCCGAGCACGCGAGCTACGCCGTGATCCTCATGGACAATAAGGTCATCAATCTGGATTTCGCGGCCGCCCAGGGCGGACCCTGATGATTTTCCCTCTTGGTGATCCGGGCTGAGCGCGCGGCTGCCCAAAAGGTCGGCCGCAGCAATCATCACTATATCGCCGAGCACGCCGCCCTGATCGAGAGGGGCTGAAATTGCTGCAATGTTGGCGGGCGGCAATTCGCGCAGTGCGTCTATCTCTTCAATGAGCGCAACTTCAGCATCGAGAACCCGGCCAACCTTGCTTCGCAAGAAACGGATATCCCGTTCCGCCCCGACCAGTAACAGCCGCTTGCTCTCTCTGAGATGGCCTGAGGCAAATTTCTTCAGTGTTTGCAGAGGCGAGCGATGCGCGGCAAAACGCGGGACCGGCGCTGTTTCAGGAAAATCCGAAACTTCCAGCGCCGACGCATTAAGATCCCTTTGCCAGAGGGCTTCGGAGGTTGCATCAAGGTCCTTGCGGCTTGCAGATGCAGCCTCACGCGCCAGGCGGATGAAACGCTCGCGGCGCTTGTTGGCAAGCGCCGAGAAAAAGATCCGGCCGGAAGGAAGATGAGCAATAATAGTTACACGTTTATTGGAAACAGGCTCGGCCGCTCGCCCGATCGCGAGAACTTCGCAAGTCCCTTCTGAGAGCTGGGTAGCCGGATCGTAACGCCTGATGCATGCGATACGCCCATCGGCCACATCTATCCTGGCGGGATGGCCGGCGTCGGCAGGGTAGATGTCGATAACGTTTCCTCGAACGGCCACTTCACCGGGTTCATCGACGCGGTCATCGGTCACATAACCTAGCGCCTCCATTTCCAAGGCAAATGCCGCAGGGTCGAGCGGATCACCTATTGAAAGAAGGGGAGGGGCCTCCTCGAAGACACGAGGCTCGGCATACAGCCTTGCTGCGGCCTCGCCGCTCATCACAGTGACTAGATGGGATCGCTCGCGCAGCTGCGAGATGCGGCGCAACGTGCTCAGCGCCGAAACACGGCGACCGATATTGGCTGGTGAGGCAGGTGCGCTATCGCCCGGGAGAGTGTCGCTGGACGGTAAGTGGATAACATGAGCTTTTGGCATGAGGGCGGCCAGCGCTCCGGCGATAGTTTGTGCTTGTTGCTCATCGTCCGCGAGATAAACCAGATCTCCCGCTCGCAGCTGTTCGACCAAGGCCAGGACAGTCTCACCGGTGCTCTTTGCATCGTTCATGACGCTGCGGCCCCTTTGGTTTCACCCGGGTATGCGGGCCATTCTCCATCGCTCAACGCGGGTAGATTTTCGTAGAAGGCGCGCGAATTGCGAACGATCAGCCGGTCACAGGCGAAAGTAAGGTCTGCACGGGCTACGGCACGCAGATCCTCGCCGATACCGCCTATCCCGTTCGACGAGACCACGACATAGCTGATATTCCCGTCATTGCAGGTGATCAGTGCCTCGACCGCTTTGCCGAGCCGATCGCCAGTCTCGTCTTCGACCGGCATTCCTGAAATCCCGGTGGCCATGAACAGCGTTGGTGCCGCGGAGCGGCGGCTCGCCTCGGAGGCCGACTTACCACCGTCTTCATATGCGCGCTGTTTGCCCAACCAGCGCCAGATACCGATAAGATTGATCAAGGTTAGAAAACCGTTGGTGGCCAGGAGATTGGTCTGGCCCGTTGAAAGCCCCACGATGGACCAGGCAATCGAGCCTACAGTGAAGACAACGAAGCCCCAGCCCGTAATGCGCGCGCCCAGGTTTGCCGCCGTCATCATCGCCGCTATCATGGTGGCCACTGGCGCGATCCAACCGGCTGCAATTTCCAATTCAACTTCCTTGTCTAAGCGTTGAGTGACCAGAACGCGCAGCAGCCCACTTTGGTGGCCTTGCGGCGAACAACTTCTCCCGGGTGTGCCCAGCGATACAAAACAATCACGCCGGATCTATCGAGAGTATGCGGAAGCCATCGCCGCCTTTCATCCCAGAGCGTTCTAAGTGCTTGCTGCTGTCTTCAGTATGTCATCATAGGCAGCACAGGCCCCAGGCGAATGGGGGACTGGGCGGCATCCCGCTATCGCCCGGCATGATCTTGCAGATTGCTGATCGAATGAGGCGGTTTGGATGAAGGCTCCGCCTCTGCGTTGCATAGCATTGCGCAGTTCGATGCCGTCAGGAAAGGCAGCTTCATCTTAAGGGGCGTACCCATCAGGGTAGATCGAGATCGGTGCTCTGCGGCTTACTTTCCGTAAGCGATCTTCAAAGTGTCACCTATGGCACTTTACCAGCGCTTTGCCGGTAAAGTGCCATAGGTGGAAAATATACGCCTGACAAAATAAGGGGATTCACCTTACGCCACGTTCGCGCTAGATTCGTGATATGTTCTATCAACTCGATCTGTTCGCTCCGCAGCCAGCCAAGGAAAAGAGGCTGGACATGCCGGCCGTCGTCGACAAGATCATGGCCGTTTCGCCGCGTCCTCGCTATACCTTGCTTGTACTCAATCTGCTCGCGAAGGCGGCAAATCCCAATGGAGTCGCCGGCCCGTACATCTTCGAAGAAGGGCAGGCGGTGCCGGTACGAGACTGGTTGGGACGCGCTCTGATTCCGATGGCGCGGCGACATCATCGCCGGCAGGACATTCGGCGCAAGATCCTGGATGAAATGAAGAAGAAGGCGCCTTTACCTGCCGATCAGGCCGAGCTTGACCAAATTCTGGACGCTCAAGTTCAAGATCGTTTGCAACAGTCCGCTCGTTGCGGAGTTAGCCGAGCCGTCTCCGATCTGGTTCGGGCAGGATTGGTACATCGGCACTATCAGGGCTACCATGTCGACCACGAGAATCGCGGCGCCCAAAGGGAAGCTGTTTACACGCTTCTGCCGGGTGTTCGCGCAGCCTTGATTTAGCGGATAGAGCTTCCACCATTTTTTGGGACCGCACTTACGTTCGCGTCAATTGTCGCAGTAGGGATCTACAGCGGGTTCAAATTGTCTGCGCTCTACGTGGAACCTCCTCAGACCGTCGTCGTTTGCACGTCGGCTGCGATGTTTCACAGGCACGTGCTCGCAGCCACCCCTTTTCTTGAAGGCTCTGCTGGAGTTGTCAGCGTGGCGGTTGCCGACCGCCATCCTGCGCAAATCGCCCATTCCTTGGTTCTGGCTGTCACAAGCCATGCCCGCCGCTTCAAAAAATCATTTCTTTAGCCCTGATCTGGGCTGTAAGCCCGCCCGCAAGCTCGACGAAGGTGCCCAGGCTTCCCCACTGCAAACATGATGTGAGCTGAGCTTGCCTGAGAGAGAAGCGAACGATACTTCGTTCGCTTTCACGCAATTGGTCCGTTCTGAATTTCAATGTGTTGCTAACGGAACTTTCAATCCGTTCGGCCGCTCCAGCACGAAGTTGCACAGGAGCGATTTTTTTATGAAAACCAAATTTGTAAGTGGGCTCGTCATGATTCTTGCTGCAGGCGCTGGCCTAGGAGGATGTTCCCATGGGGCGACCCGCGGCGGATTGATCGGGGGTACCGGGGGCGCGGTTGTCGGTAGCGCGACCGGATTGGGCACGGCCGAAGGCGCTGTGATCGGCGGCACGGCAGGTGCCGTGATCGGCGATAAGTAGAAATTGTAAAAAAGGCAGGGCGGCTGGGGCTTAGCTCCCGGTCGTCCGCGCCGGCATTTGGAAAAATTCCGAAATGTGACCGGCTAGAAAAACTTCGGGCGGTCGTGATGCTTAGCCAGGCCGGTGAGCAACTGGAGCAAAGGAAATACGCTTGGAGCCAATGACGGTGCGCGACGAGGGGAAATACTGGACATTAGGGCGGATCGCACTTGCCACTGTTGTAGTAGCTGCGATATTTGGCGTTTTCCTTTTACTGGTCAAACTTTCCAGCTTTCTCCTGCTGCTTTTTGCAGCCGCCGTACTGGGCGTCGTTTTCGATGCGATTGCGCGTGCCATATGCTCTCTCGTGCCCGTGGGGCGAACGCTAGGGCTGGGAACTGCCGTTATTCTCCTACTCGGGATCTTCATTGGTGCGCTCATTCTATTCGGCGCTCAGCTGACAAGTCAGTTCGACATGATCCGTCAGAACCTGCCAAACGGCATCGAGCAACTCCAGGCTTTCCTCAGTCGGGCCGGGCTGGGCGATGCTGCCAATGGCATCCTCGAAGGGGGGAAGGGTGCCTTCTCTGGCGTCGTATCCAAGATCGGGACTTACATGTTGGCGATTGGAAACGGGCTGACCAACCTGGTCCTCGTGATCTTCGGCGCAATATTTTTCGCAGCAGACCCAGGCCTCTATAGACGCGGTCTGCTTTTGCTCGTCCCGCAAGGCGGGGTAAAGGTTGCAGGGGCCTCCCTTGATGACGTCAGGCGCGGCTTGAACGGTTGGATGAAAGGGCAGGCCATCTCTTCCGTCGTGGTTGCTTCCCTGACGGCGGCAGGACTTGCGCTCCTGGGCGTGCCTTCCGCGGGTGGCTTGGGGGTTATCGCTGGATTGCTTGACGTAATTCCGATGGTGGGGCCGGTTATTTCAGGAGTGCCGGCAGTTCTGCTGGCCTTCACGAAATCGCCCGCTACTGCGCTCTGGACGGTCGTTCTATTCCTAGTAGTGCAGCAACTTCAGGGCAATTTCTTACAGCCCATGATACAAAAGCAGGCGGTTGATGTTCCACCTGCGGTATTGCTCTTTACGGTCCTGGCGGCTGGCATGTTGTTTGGTTTGCTTGGGGTTCTTCTGGCGGCTCCTTTAACCATTACAATCTTTGTCCTGGTTAAGCGGATCTATGTGAAGACCATCCTTGGAAAAAACATCGAAGTTTGAAAGCATTGACCGTTTCTTGACAGTGTTTCCCTTCAGGGAGATCATAACGAAATTGCGAAAAGAAGGGTGCCCGACAATCTTCTGCTAAATCCGGCGGGCGATGTCGATCGACATTGGGGCTTGCAAAATAGCGGGCCCGTCAAACAGGACGGTTTGCCTCTCAGGCTGGCACCGCGGGACCGGGAAAGGGGAGTGGCTTGCTGTATCATGGCAATCCAGGGTGCCCTGCAAGCAACCGATATTCCTGGAAGGTGATATCCCGAACGAGGGTCCCGCAACCGCAGGCGAGCTAAAGCGTTTCGGGTTACTCGATCTTGTCATCAGACCCGCACTTCGGATGTTACATTGTTTTACCTCGGAATTCCTATCGGCACGGCGCTTAGCGTGCGAATATCGCTGTGAGCGACAGGCAGGTGCCCTTAGAATGGGACGAAGAAGCGCGGATTGACGCTCTCCTCGAGGCCGAGGTGCTTGATACGGCTCCCGAAATTGCATTCGACGAGATCGTATGGCTTGCCAAGACACTATGCTCGGCGCCTATCGCGCTCGTCAGTCTCGTTGATACAGAACGTCAATGGTTTAAAGCGCGTGTCGGTGTGACTGTGTCGGAAACGCCCATCGCGACCTCCGTGTGCGCGCTCGCTATTCGTCATTCGGGGGTTTTCGAGGTCCCGGATCTTTCTTGCGATCCGAGAACGTCGGCCTTCTCACTCGTCACTGAGGCACCACAAATCCGGTTCTATGCGGGGGTCCCTCTTGTCGGCGAGAACGGTATGCCGCTGGGGACGTTGTGCGTCATTGACACAGTTCCCAGACCCGGCGGCCTGACCGAAGAGCAGCGCCGGGGACTGACTATCCTTGCTCAACAAATCATGGCTTTGATTGAGCGGCGCCTCCTCCAGCGCAAGCGCGATGCGATGCTCGTGGCGGCTCGTTCCGTCGGCACGTGGGACTGGTCTGTGGACGATGATCTCGTGGTGTCTGATGCCGGCTTCGCTCGCCTGTACGGCGTTGATCTCGGGCGCGCTTCACGCGGCGCACCGATCAGCGAGTTTTTTGCGAACATCCATCCCGATGACCGTCCGCGGATTACCGCGCAGATCGATAAGGCGGTAGAGACCTCAGCTCCGTTTTCGGCAGAATATCGCCTCGTTCAGCCCGATGGTTCATTTCGATGGGTTGCCGCAGAGGGTCAGTGCACCGTATCAGATAACGGTGAACGGCATTTTCCGGGCGTAAGCTTCGATATTACCGAGCGACGCAGCGCAGAAGCACGACAGGCAGCCCTTCTCGAATTGAGCGATCGGCTGCGCGATATGGACGACCCGTCCGATATTGCATTTGCCGCTTCCGAAATATTGGGTCGTACGCTTGGCGTGAGCCGAGCCGGATATGGCACAATCGACCCTGTCAAAGAGACGATCACAGTAGAACGCGACTGGAACGCCCCGGGCGTCAAAACGATCGCCGGTACACTGCACTTTCGCGAGCATGGCAGCTACATCGAGGACCTGAAGCGGGGCGAAACCGTGATGTGTGTCGATGCCGATGTCGATGAACGAACGAGAGCCACCGCAGATGTGCTGAAAGCTATTACTGCGCACTCCTTCATCAACATGCCGCTGCAGGAGAACGGCGCGTTTGTCGCGTTGATCTACGTGAACAATGCGACGCCGCGGGTATGGCTGGCCGAAGAACAGGAGTTCATGCGGGAAATTGCCGCGCGAACTCGCAGCGCTACCGAACGTCGCCGAGCCGAACATGATCTTGCAAAACTCACGGCTTCGCTCGAGGAGCAGGTCGAAGAGCGTACCGCGAGCCTCATGGCTGCCGAGGAGCAATTACGGCAGGCGCAGAAAATGGAGGCAGTTGGACAGCTCACCGGTGGTCTTGCGCATGATTTCAACAACATGCTGGCTGGGGTGGTCGGGTCTTTGGAAATGCTTCAAATCCGCATCGCGCAGGGGCGGATCAGCGAACTTGAGAAATATGTGACGGCGGCTCAGGGAGCATCGCGCCGAGCGGCTGCTTTGACGCACCGCCTGCTGGCCTTTTCGCGGCGCCAGACGCTCGATCCCAAACCAACGGACGTAAATCGCCTGATAGCGGGTATAGAAGATCTGGTTCGCCGGACAGTCGGGCCTGGAATACAAGTCGAGGTCGTGGGTGCCGGCGGATTGTGGTCGACGCTGGTCGACCCTAATCAACTCGAGAATGCGCTTCTCAATCTGTGCCTCAACGCTCGCGATGCGATGCCTGGTGGCGGACGCATAACCATCGAGACGGCGAACAAGTGGCTAGACGCCCGGACGGGCCGTGAGCGCGATCTCCCTGAGGGACAATATGTCTCGCTCTGCGTCACCGATACCGGAACTGGCATGACTTCGGAAACGATCAAGCGCGCGTTCGATCCGTTTTTCACCACCAAGCCGATTGGCGAGGGGACTGGTCTGGGGCTGTCGATGATCTACGGCTTCGCTCGACAATCCGGCGGGCAGGTTCGCATTTATAGCGAACTCGGCATGGGCACAACGTTATGCCTCTATCTGCCGCGCCATTACGGCGATGCGCTTGGGGAAGAGGTTTCGCATGTAATCAATGATCTGCCAAGCACGGGAAAGCGTAGCGTGCTGGTTGTCGACGACGAGCCGACCATCCGGATGTTGGTGTGCGAACTGCTCGAAGATATGGATCATGCGGCGCTGGAGGCCTGCGACGGGCCTTCAGCGCTGGCTGTGCTTAATTCCGACACGCATATCGATCTGCTCATCACAGACGTGGGCTTGCCGGGCGGCCTTAATGGAAAGCAGATTGCCGATGCGGCGCGCGCTAGGCGGCCTGGCCTCAAGGTGATTTTCATCACCGGGTTTGCGGAGAATGCGGTCGTGGGCAATGAACAGCTTGAGCCTGGTGTGCGGCTCGTCACCAAGCCTTTCGCGGTGGACCTTATTAAACATCATATTACCGACCTGCTGAGCCTCGACGGATGATCTTTTTTTAATCTGGAGAAAAGTGCAAACTGTTCCAGCACCCCTATTCCTCCGTTCGATTATGCGCATACGCTTCGCTCATTTATCGCCGCCTGACTAAAGCAACTCCAAATTTTCTGTCAGTTACGTGATCTGAGAAACTACCCCAAACGTTTGACTCCGCTCGCCTCAGAAAGATTTTGATGCCTTCATACTTGGTTGCCCAAAGTGAACTTCCCGATGAACGCGAGAAGCGCCGCGAAAGGGCCGGAAAGAGCGCAGGGGAAACATACAAGGCAACACTGAAGCAGCTTCGGCCAGCAGCCAGAATAGACATCGCATCTCCCGCAGACGCGGATTCCCGGCGATTTAAACCGATCGACCTGGCAAAATATGATGCCGTGTTTCTGACTGGTTCTCCTATGCATGTCTATCGTGAGACAGCCGAGGTAGATCGCCAGCTTGATTTCATGCGCGCCGTTTTCGCGTCCGGAGTTCCTTCATTCGGTTCCTGCGCGGGCCTACAGGTCGCGACGGCCGCAGCGGGCGGAAAAGTGCGCCGAATGCCTAGGCGCATGGAAGCGGGTATCGCGCGTCGCATCAGTGCGACCGAAGCGGGCCGAAATCATCCCCTTCTTGCTGGCCGCCCCGGTAGCTGGGATGCGCCGGCTATCCATGGTGATGAAGTGGAATTGTTGCCAGATGGCGCTATATTGCTGGCCTCGAACGGAATGACGCAAATCCAGGCCGCCGAGATAAGGTATGATCGAGGCATCTTCTGGGGGGTGCAGTATCACCCGGAGCTAGCTTTGAGAGAGATAGCAATTGCGCTTCGGGCGCAAGCTAGCGATCTGGTAGAGGCTGGTCTTGCCAGCACAGACCAGCAAGTTTTCTCGCGAGCCGACGAGATAGAGGCACTTCACGAAGATCCCGAGGACCAAACGCTTCAGTGGCGTATCGGTATCGATGGTGAGTTCGCGCATGAACAACAACGCCGACGTGAGATCGTCAATTTTCTAGGCTACGCTCCGCACTTGCGGCGGTAGAGGCCTCTGGGTTAAGCGCAATGGCATAAATACCCATTAGACCTGTCCTCAGCCATCGCCGTCAGGTCGAGCATTTACGGAGAGCGGTTTGCGCCGCTTGATCCGTCCGCGCTAAGACAAGGCGGCGGCGGAGAGGCGCTGTCCGGTTATGTCATTGGCGGGATCGGCGAGCGTTCCAAGGCCGCCGAAGAGCCACATTGCTTGGAGGACCGCGGCGTAAATGCCGATCCCGACACCGGAATCGTCAGCCTGCTCGGACTGCGGCTCGCTGGGCGCGAGAATATCGAGGAGGTGACGGGCCAAGGCAAGCGAGGTCTTGCGCGCGGAGCCGGCAAGCAGGCCGTAGTGGCGATGCGATGGAAGCCCCGAGGCAGGACGTGGGTCAGGAACTGCCGGATAAACTCGTGGGTCTCGTGCGTCATCGCGCGCTGACGGTCGGCACCGTCGCGGCGGTAATCCTTGACGCGGAAGGTCACCCCATTCTCGTTGAAGGCGATGAGGTGGGCTTCGAGATGGCGACGCGGTGGGTGTAGCGCGCGAGATAGGCGAGCACCGCTTCGGGACCGGCGAAAGGACGACGCACTCAAACCCCGGGTAACACTACGCTACCTCACTCCAAGCGACAATCACCCGAAGCGGAGGCGTGCTCTGGTCCGGATCGGCCGTAGCGGCTCGACCGGTTTGGAACTGGATTGCGGGGATTGCGTTTCTGTACAGTTTTGGAAATGCAGATGCGGAGTCGACAGTGCGGCGCTGGACCTCCCCGCAAGCGACTATGGTGTTCCAGGAGCGGTGACAAGCCGCTGCATTAGCACGTCAGCAATAGCGGTCATGCCGCTTTTATTGGGATGATAGGGTACGAAACCCGGTGCCGATCTCTCCGTCGGGAAACCCGTAACCCATGGATCGCGGCTGCAGGCACTGTGGTGGGCTGACAATGTCGATGCCTGGATCACGTCGGCCTTAGTTTCTGCTGCCACACGTTCGGTGAGCCGCGCAAGCCTTTGCGCGACCGCCCTAATGCTCCGGGCCTTATCCAGCTTCATAGGAGCGTTACCGCATGTCCCCATTGCAGGCAGGACAGACAGATAATCCACGAAAACCAGTCTTGCGGTAGGCGACCGGCGATGAACTTCAGCAGCGATCTCTCGCATACCGACCTCAACCTTTCTCCATGCATCAGCCCCTGCCGGGGGCGAGGGGCATTGGAAGTTGCGCGATGCGGCAGGCAATGGAGCCGTAGTGCAGGAGGCAGACCACAGCATTGCGAAATAACCGACATCATTACCACCGATTGTCGCCGTGACTAGCTTGGTGTCGACAGTCAGTGCTTCGATCTGAGGTGGCAGTTCTTTCCACGGCCCGAGGACATGTTCGGTTGTAGCACCGCTACAACTCACATCGAAGAGCCGCAAATTTAGCTTTCGAGCCAGGATATGCGCGTAGTTGTCCGTCGACCGGGCGCACCGGTTCTGCGGCTCATCCGCTGAAGTCGTGATGCCAGGCCCAGCGGCGTAAGAACTCCCCAACGCAATATAAATTGATGCTGGCGCGATCGGACTGACGTGCGGGGAACGCGGTGTTGCACAGGCGGCGATGCTCAATAAAATGAGCAGGCAGCCGAAATGCCATTTCAAATCGCGCAAGTGTTCAGTCCTTCCGATGCCATGCCCAATCCAAGGCTTGCGAAGGGCCTACCAGCGGCCCTCAATCTTTGAAGATTGAATTTTTGAATGACCGAAGTGCGGTATGACCGCACTTGACGAACTAGCTGCTATCGGGATCCCACATCATTGACCTGAGCAGTGGAATGGCGCGTATGCGTGGACGGAAGGGCGCTTTTATTCGCGGACGGCGGCACCTGATAGGTTACTATCGAGCGCGGCGCTCACGCGGGGTAGCGCAAACGGGTGGCGAGCGCAGCGGCCGGCACGGCCAGGGCTGCCGCTCCTAATCAGATGTTTTTTTGGGCCAGCCAAATGGTGCGGTCGCCACACGCTGCATCTTTTGCGGCGTGCGCGATGACTGAAAAGCCAGCGTTGGCAAGCAAGCTTCGGTA
The DNA here is from genome assembly GCF_055521655.1 of Novosphingobium sp. BL-S-21. Lineage (NCBI taxonomy): Bacteria > Pseudomonadati > Pseudomonadota > Alphaproteobacteria > Sphingomonadales > Sphingomonadaceae > Novosphingobium > Novosphingobium sp. BL-S-21. The sequence goes on along the minus strand of NZ_JBVFVP010000003.1, from coordinate 454,122 downwards.
TTCCTCAGGATCGAGGCTGCCATGATAGAGAAGGGCGCCCTCCAGTTCGCCAATCGCCTCGCCTTCGGCATCTCCGCTGGTAAACATCAGGACGGCTCCCCGGGCGGCATGTGCCTGGAAGCGCGGGATCATGTCTCGCTGTTCCTTGGGTGAGAGATGGAAGAAACTGTCCCACGCGAGCAGTCCGGCGAACCGTTGCTCAAGGGCGAGGTGTCGCATATCGGCAAGTTGCGCTGTGACCCCTGGAAAATTACGCTGGAATTGTGCCAGCATCGTCGGCGTGCCGTCCACGCCAGTGATGTCAAAACCGCGCCGGATCAACTCGCGTGCGAGCGGCACGCCAGAACCGCATCCTATGTCGAGCACCGCTGCCCCGGCAGGGAGTCGTGCACAGAAGCGATCAAGCCATGACGTCTCGACTAAAGTATCACTCCGCAGCCTCGCCCAGGCCACACCGTGGCGCTGATAGACATCGATTACGGAATCTTCAGCGCCGCTGGTCATGCTCTTCTCCCGCGAACAGCATACCTTTAGTTTCTAGCCACCGCTACCAGACAGCATGCGATGTGGCTTGAATGAGCCAACTGGCGGAGCGGGACGAAGGTCGTTCAGTCTGTCCCAACAGGCTTCCGTGGGCGAGCGGCGAATGGCACCGTTAGACAGTGCGGATGGTTCCGCCATCGATCACGAACTCCGCGCCGTGGATCGCTGAAGCACGGTCTGCGGCGAGATAGGCGATGAGGTCGGCCACCTCTTCGGGTTGGGCTCCCCGTCCAATCGAGATCCCGCCCAACGTGTCGAGCACGGACTGGCGCGCGTCCTCGATCGTTCCGCCATTTGCAGTCCGAAGCATTTCAAGGAAGTCTCCGGTGGCCTCCGTCATGATCCAGCCGGGCGAGACGGCGTTGACCCGCACACCTTTAGGGCCAAGCTCCTTCGAGATCGATTTGCTGTAGGTCCTCAGCGCGGACTTGGCGGCCGCATAGCCAGTAGTAGATTCGGGCAGCGGCAAGACGGACTGGATCGAAGTGATGTGAACCACGACGCCCTCGCCCCGTTCAAGCATCTGCGGGATCAGCAGCCGATCGAGTCGGACCGTCGCCAGCAGATTGAGGTTTAGCTCTGCGAGCCAGTGATCGTTCGTCAGCGCGGCAAAGCCACCCGCTGGCGAGGCCGAACCGCCGATGACATGTACGAGAATGTCGATGCCTCCCAGCCGCTCGATCGCCGTTTGGGCCGCCGCTTCGCCACCCTCCGCAGTCGTCAGGTCCGCCTGCACATAGTCGACCCCTTCAATGGGATCCTTGTTCGTACGGGCGGCGGTGACGACCCGGGCTCCGCCGGCCAGGAAGCGCTCGACCGTTGCTCTGCCCAGCCCCTTGGTCCCACCGCTGACGAGCACGCGCTTGCCGGCGAACTCTGTGGAATCTGCCTTGATGCTCATATTGTAACCTCCAAGGTTTTGATGGCGCCGTGCGCTAGCGTGAATCGATAGGTGAAGCGGAGCGGGCTGCCCGGGAAGTCACCTTGAGCGGGGCCTTCGACGATGACATCCCCGTCTCCTTCTCGGACGGTATCGGGCATGAAGATCGCCTTCGCCGGGAGCACTTCTTCCTCGAGCAGTTGGCGGATTGCCGCCTGTCCATCGAAATGATTGCCGTTGTCGATGAAGACGGCGTCGGGCTGGAAGGGTTTCAACATGCCTTCGATATCGAGACGGGCGTTTGCCTCGACATAGTCGGCGATCGGCTTGGGTAAGTTCATAGACATGCTCATCTCCTCGACGGTGATGAGACCTGTTTAGCGATGGACTTTTCGCCTGATAATCGAGACAAATCGGCATGCAGTATCACGGGGATCGGGATAATGAGTCGCCAGTCGCTGATCGAGCTCGAGGCTGTTATCGCGATAGTGCGATGCGGCTCGTTTCGAGCAGCAGCACTTGACCTTGGCATGTCGACCACCGCCATTAGCAATGCTGTGGGGAAGCTCGAACGGGACCTAGCCGTACGATTATTCAATCGCACCACGCGCAGCGTGTCGCTCACTCATGCGGGGCGGATCTTTGTCGCGCAGATCAAACCAGCGTTCGAAGGCATCCAGAAGGCGATGGATACGGCGCGGTCGCAACAGGAGACACCATCCGGAACCTTGCGCATCAATGCGTTCGCAACGGCCGCGCGGGAGATCATGGTGCCGCTGGTTCTGACCTATATGCAGCGCTACCCGCAGGTTCATATCGACTTAGTCACCGAGGGGCGACTGGTCGACGTCGTGGCGGCGGGGTTTGATCTGGGTGTGCGACGTGCGGATCTGGTGCCCAGCGACGCGATCGCTATACCACTGGGTCAGATGCAACGTATCGCGGTTGTCGCCTCTCCTGACTTTTTTAAAGACAGAGCGATTCCCCAAATGCCGCTGGAATTGCTTGCGTACCCCTGCGTTCGCGGGCGGCTTCCCAATGGCGCTTTGCTCCGATGGCGGTTCGAGAAGGACGGCGAATCACTTCAGCTCGACGTCGAGGGGCCGATGACGCTCGACGAGGCCTTCCTGACGCGCATTGCTGTCACGAATGGCGTCGGCATCGGCTATCTCATGGAACCCGATGTCCGTGAAGACATCGCTGCGGGTCGGCTTGTGCGCATTCTTGAAGACTGGACGCCTACGCTTGCGCCCTTTTGCCTCTACTATTCCAACCGGCGCAATTCGTCCGCGGCTTTCCAGGCCTTTATTGCGCTCGCGCGCGACTTCGCTGCCGGACGGCTCACGTAGTCAGAAGCCGGTACCAGCACGTCAGCCACGCTGCAGGCATGCCATCACACAACCCAGCGACAATCAAACTGAGATCGGCTTTGCAATGACGGACAAAACCACCCCTGCCTTGCTTAAAGACATTCTCGGTCCGCAGGCGCTTGCCATCATCGCCGATGCTGGAACGTCAGTATCGTCGCGCTTCGATCACGCGGGTTTTCTCAGCGCTGCGTCAGATGGACTCGACACGCTGTCGATAATGGAGCGCGTGCGCCATATCGCCGATGCCCTCTACGTCGCACTGCCTCGCCAGTATATGGATGCACTTGAGATCGTCCGCGCTATGGTGCCAAGCCTCACCCATGGCTTCCAGGCGGTCGCTGTCACCGAGTTTGTGGCACGATATGGCCTGGACGACTTCGACAGATCGCTAAGCGCGCTCGCTGATCTGACTCGCTTCGGATCCGCCGAGTTCGCCATTCGTCCGTTTCTGCTTCAGGATACTGAACGTACTCTCGCCGTGATGGAGCGCTGGACCAGCAGCGCCGACGAACATGTCCGCAGGCTCGCAAGCGAAGGTAGCAGGCCAAGGTTACCATGGGCATCGCGCATCCCGGCACTAAGGGACGACCCAACGCTCGCTGCGCAGATCCTCAACGCGCTCAAGGCGGACCCCAGCGCCTACGTGTGCAAGTCTGTCGGCAATCATCTCAACGATATCGCAAAGGACCGTCCGGACTGGCTGCTGGATTGCTTATCCGAATGGCCGATCGATGATCCTCACACAGTCTGGATCATCCGTCATGCATTGCGGACCTTGATCAAGAAGGGCGAACCTCGGGCTCTTGCTCTCATCGGCGTCAAACACGGAGCCTCGGTAATGGTACGCCGCTTTTCGATTGAACCTCACATAGTTCGGCTAGGCGACACAATCGTGATCGATGCCGAACTGACCTCCACCTCCGCACAGGATCAACGCTTGGTCGTCGATTATCGCATCCATTACGCGCGTGCCGGCGGAAAGACTGCGGCCAAAGTCTTCAAGCTCTGGACATTTGACCTCCCTGCCGGACAGATCGCCACGCTGAAAATTCGCCAGGCCATTCGCGATTTTAGCACCCGGCGCCATCATCCCGGCTGCCATGAGGTCGAGCTCATCGTCAACGGGCTTACGATGGCGAACACTGTTTTTGAAATCGCGAGCGATCCTTCTGATTAAGAAACCAGCGACGCTGCCGCAAAGACATAGCGAACTGGAGGAGAATTTGGCTTTAAGGTTCGTAGAGCGGAACGGGCTTGCAAGTTAGGTGAACGGAAGGTCTTGGCATGGGCTGCCGTCCACACGACGATCAGTGAACAGCGTCATCTGGTCGCAGTTTCCCATACCTGCGAGGCCTCGCCGATGTGCTCACGCAGCCAGAGGGCCTCATCGCTTGGATTGCGATGGAAATGACGTTTGAAATCCCGGCTGAACTGCGCTGGGCTGGCATAGCCGACCTGCATCGCGACCGTCGCTATGGGAGCTTCGCGCCGCGCGATCATCATGCGCGCCTCGTGCAAGCGCATGGCCTTGATGTACTGAATGGGCGAACTTCCGGTGAGAGCCTTGAATCCGGAATGGTACGAAGCAACACTCATCCCCGCAGCCTTAGCCAGGGCGGGAACGGTAAGTTTCTCGTGAAAGCGTTCGCGGATCTCTGACAGGCTCTTCACGACCCGGTCCGCCGCCCCTTCGTGGTGAAGTGCGGCCAATAGCGGCCGAGCTTGCGGCCCCGTCATCACGCGAAAATGCAATTCACGGATAAGCCCGGGACCCAGGATAGCGCACTCCTGCGGGGAGTGCAGAGCCACCAGCAACCGTCGCAGTACATCGCGAATGGAGGGCTCCATTGGACTTGAAACCAGACTGCGTGCTTGCTCGCGGGCGTGCGACGCGTCCGCCTTGGCCATCACTGCGGCGATCTCGGCCGCGAGAGGAAGGTCGAAATCGAGATAGAGGGCGACCAAGGGGCTGCCTGCATCCGCCTGTGAGGCCATGCGAAATGGCACGGGCACCGAGATGGCGAGGTAATGATCGGCATCGTAGCGATACACATTGCCATCGAGAAATCCCTGCTTTGATCCTTGTAAGACAAAGACGGCTCCGGGCCGGTAGAGCACCGGCACGTCCTCAAGCATGGCTTCCGAACGTAGGATGCGCAGGCCGGGAAGGCCAGTCGAATTGTACCCATGCCGCGGCGCGAGCTCGGCCGCAATTTCGACAAGATCAGTCATGTTCCGGGAATCGTATCATAGGATTGAGCAAGAAACTCAGAGAAACTGCCGTTTTCGAATGAGGACGATTGTACCATTTGGCAAAGCAGAAACGCAACCAGCAGGAACAACGCCATGTCGCGACACACTTTCTTCATAACCGGAGCAAATTCCGGATTCGGCTTTGCAATCGCCCAAGCCGCGCTGGAGGCCGGCCATCGGGTAATCGGCACGGTTCGATCCGAGGCAGCACGAAATTGCCTGGCTGAGCGTCTGCCCGAGGTCGTGACGGTCTTGTGCGACGTTACCCAGTTCGAGACGGTTGCCGGAATTGTCGATCGAGCCGACAGCGATCATGGTCCGATCGATATTCTCATCAATAACGCGGGCTATGGCTATGAAGGTGTAATCGAGGAATCCCCGCTCGAGGAAATGCGCCGTCAGTTCGACGTCAACGTCTTCGGAGCGGTGGCGGTCGCCAAGGCCTTGCTGCCGCGCTTTCGCGAACGTCGCCGCGGCTTCATCGTCAACGTGACTTCCATGGGCGGGATGATTACCATGCCGGGGATTGCCTACTACTGCGGCAGCAAGTTTGCTCTTCAGGGCATTTCCGAAGTGATGCGCGCGGAAATGGCTCCCTTTGGCGTCCATGTCACGGCCCTGTGCCCAGGCTCCTTCCGCACAGATTGGGCGGGACGATCGATGGTCCGAAGCTCCCGCGTGATCGCCGACTACGACGCCCAGTTCGATCCGATCCGGGCTGCGCGCATGGAGAAGAGCGGTAAACAGGTGGGCGATCCAGCCAAGCTCGCCCAAGCTGTCCTCGCCCTGGTCGATGCCGACGCGCCGCCACCGCAGTTGCTGCTGGGTAGCGATGCCCTGCGCCTGGTACGCGAACGATACAAGCACATGGAACGTGAGATCGATGAATGGGAGGGCCTGACCCTGTCAACGGATGGCTAAGCCAACCGCCGAGCAAGGACAGCCTTCGCGGATAAGCGGGACGTCCCCACCTGGGGAGTAGAAATCGGCTTCGACAGTCTGGAAGAGTCGACTGACGAACGGCAATTTGTCGCTCGCCAGTTGACGGTTGGATGCCAGCGTACGGCTGAGAGCGGCCCTGCACACCATCTCGCCACTTTTTGCCACCCGACGACGATTTTCCAGTGCTCGGAATGAGAAATCCCAGCGCTGATTGCACCAAGCCAAATCCGATTGCCGAGCGGGTCAAATTCCTTCGCCAACCGGCCCGTCGCTCAGAATAGGAAACGACGGCTCATATCTAAACGCCGAGGCGAGCAGCGACGCGGTCCGATAGGGCGCGCGCATCGAGTGCGTCTTCCAAGCGGTCCAACAATGGCACGAGATGGCCAGCCTCGGCATCCAGTTCCTTGGCGCTTTCACTCAGAGCAGCCCAGAGTGGCGCCAGGGCGGCGACCAGAGCATCGCCCTGGGCAGATAGAGAGATGAGGCGACGCCGCGCATCGGCCTTGTCGCCGGCCATCTGGATCAAACCGGCGCTCTCAAGCGCCCGTCTCGCTTGGCTCACCGATACATGGGTGATGCAAAGCGCCTCTGCGATGTCGCCGACTGTCATCGGCCCATTCAGAACGATCTGATTGAGAACACCGAACCATCGTTGCTCGAAACGAATGCCTCGCGCGACATAAATCTCCGCCGTTTCACGATCAAGTCGTTCGGATAAGCGGCGTAGGCGCGCACCCAAGGCGGCCGCGCCCGCGGCACGGCTATAATCCTTCCGCTTCTCTGTCATGCAAATGGTCCTGTCAGAAGATGCTCGGCTATACTCTTGATGGCGTTCTTGCTCGCAGGAGTGGCCGACATGTTCGTGAAGACCGCCACACCGGTGGTTGTGACGGGGTCCAGATAGACAGCGGTGAACACGCCGGGATCGCCGCCCCAGTGATTGATCAAGCGCTTGCCATGGCTATTGGATTCCATCCAGCCCAGTCCTTGCCCACTTACCCACGACGGCAGGCCGGACGGAACTGTCATGGTCAGCATTTGGGCCTGATTGGCGGACGACAAGATCCGGGCCTTGTAGGACGCTCCGCCATTTGCCGCCGCCGCGACAAAGGGCATGAAGCTGGCGATGGAGGCGCGGAGCATGCCCACCGGATAGTCCGGGAAGCCGACGGCTGGGGTGGCGACTGCCCGACCATCCACGACCTCGTAGGGGGTGGCGGCTAATTGTGGAGGCACATCTGCAATGCGCCAGGAAACGGGGCGCATGCCAAGGGGCGTGAACATTCGCTCTTGGGTGAACGTGCGCAAATCTTGGCCCGCGACTTGCTCCACAATATAGCCCAGTAGCGCGTAACCAACATTGCAATAGTCATAGACCGCGCCCGGGGCAGCCGACGAAAAACAGCCAGCAGCTGTATAGTAGGTGCCCCCAGATACGAGATAGTCCGTCAAAAAAGCCCTGAGCGGTAGCGGCGAATCCATCCCGATCGTTCGGAAATCGACTTGGTAATATGTTTGATCGGAAAGGCTCGACACATGGGTCAGCAGATGCCGAACTGTAATCGCGGAATCGGGATGAGCCGGATTGATGACCTTGAAATCGAGATAGCCGCTGATCGGCGCATCAAGATTGATATGGCCTGCTTCAACGAGCATCATTATCGCCGTGGCCGTCACAGTCTTGGTCACGGAAGCGAGATGGAATATCGTATCGGTAGTGACTTGCCGATGCTGCGCAATATCAGCAAAGCCATAACCCCGCATCAGCGTTACTTCGCCTGCCTTGGCGACACCTATCGCCATGCCGGGGATCGCGGCACCTTCCAGCTGCTTCTTGAGAAACCGTTCCAGTGGGTCGTTATCCGACTTCGCCAGCGCGGGGGCCGCAGCACCGAAGATGGAGGCCGCGAGCATTGTTCGCCGGCTCATCGGTGCACGGAAAATAGGAAGATAAAAACTTGCCATAAATCCCACCCACAAAAGTTTACGTAGGCGCCTACGTTATTTGATAAGACGGCGCAAGGTGGGAGCGGTTCAACACCGTTAAATGAATGATTTGGCAGATAACCGCCAATCACCGTGGTCTACCGGACCGACGTGAGTTGGCCGACACCCACCGTTTCCGAACCTTACCAAATCGGAACGCAATATCGACGCCTGACCAACCGCTCCATGTTGGGAGGCCTTTCCGACATCGGGCTCGAAAATAGCGGGGCGAGCCGGGCGCGCCGGACAGTTCGAACAGGGTGAATCAAAGTCCGTCGAGTGCCAACCCAGCCATGTTCGAGATTTCCGGCCAATGTCTCGCAACTCCTTCCTGTTGCAATACGGCGTGCGGCCTTTGCGCATTTTCGGGCATATTGATGAGGAACGATGGCGGCTTCCATGACTTGCACGCATATCCCTCGGTCAATCGATCGCAATGTTAGGGTTGGAGCCGAGCCGAACATGAAGCAACTTGCCGAGAACTTCTGGAATTTCCGAGGCTCGTTCAAGATCGCCAGGATCGTCGAAGTGGGCACGCAAATGTCATTGGTGCGCCGGAACGGCGGGCGTTTCACGTTGATCGACAGCTATGGTGTCTCAGGCGCTGACCGCGAGGCACTGCTGGAATTAACCGGAAACGGCGCCGAGATTGACACGATTATCAACGTTCATCCCTTTCACACTCTGCATTGCACGGCCGCCCATGAACTGGCGCCCCGCGCGAAGTTGTTTGGCACGCGGCGGCATCGCGAACAGGCACCGGAACTGCCCTGGGAAAAGGAGACTATTGAGGACGTGGCAACCCAAGCTACGTTCGAGGATCTGGACTTGTCGATTCCTGCCGGGCTTGATCTCGTGACTAGCGACGACGGCGTGCATGCGGCTTCCGTTCTCGTCCGGCACCGACCGAGTAGTATCGTCCACGTCGACGATACGCTTATGGTGCTTGCAATGCCCGGCTCGCTGGGCAGCGTTCTTCCCCAGTCGCGGCTCCGCTTTCATCCTATGCTGGGAAAAGCGCTGCAGCATCGTCACGGTGCCGTCGACGATTTCGTCGCATGGACACACGATTTGGCTGAAAAGTGGGCAACTACTTCGATTGTCTGCGCCGCTCATTCCGCCGTGCGTCACTTGCCGCCAGACGGATGGAGCGATGAACTGAGCCGCGCGCTCTCAGCGATCCAAAAGACACTCGACCAACACCGGGCGCGACACGGTTGATCCCTGCAAATACCTCTACCAATCGATAGGAAGCACCCACCCATGAATGACCACAGAGCCTAGTCGATAACTCTGCGGACAGACGTTACGGTGATGGGCGCAGGGACGGCCGACCACGCTGCCGAACGTGCTTCGCGCAAGTACGGAGCTTCGAACTTGCTAATCGAGCTTGCTCGTAGCTGCACTACAATGTGCGCAGGGGGGATGCCTGCCTTGCGATGATGGTCAGCGCGGGCACCTCACGATCATGGATGGTGTCATACCGCTTCCATGATATGGAGCGTTTAAAGGCGTGAGTGCTTTAACAACAAATATAAAAGTTGGAAGGCGACAAGAATGAGCAGGGCAATCATTTCCGCTTCGGCATTCGTGCTGGCCAACATGATCGGGATCGCGCAAGCGCAGACCCCTTCTGCATTGAACGACCTGGTAGGCGCACGAGCTGCGGGTGCCGAGACCCAGATGGCGGCGCGTGGCTATACCTTCGTCAAAACCCAAAAAAGCGATGATCGCAGCTACTCCTACTGGTGGAACTCCTCCAGCCGGCAGTGCGTCACCGTGGCGACGATGGATGGGCGTTACGATTCGATCACATCCTCGCCCGCCCCGGACTGCGGCCAGCGTGAAGAGCATCGCGGATCGAGCGAGGGCAGCAGCTATCGTCCCACCCAGAGCTACAACTACGGGGGGGCATCCTCCAATCAACGCCAGTCTCCCAGCTATGTGGAAGATCGCGACCGCGGGCAGGGCCGATATCAGGTTGATGGCCAGAACGTCGATTTGGGCCTCGTGTGTTTCGGCGATGGCCAGCGGCCGGGCTTTGCCACGACCTACGGATATTCGTGGAACAGCCGTACCGAGCGCTATGATTACGGTAACCGTACGGAGATGACCGGACAGCAGTTCGACGCTTCGGTTTCGCTGCAGTTCTGGCCAGGCGGAGGGCATATCCGCCTTCCCAAGAAGCTTGTCCCGCCGATCAACAGCCGGGGTAACGATGGCTGGTGGGACCTGTACGACGTCGAGATGGGCCCCGATGTGATCCGGGCGAAGTATCGGCTCAATGGCATGAACAAGCCCACCGTCACGATCAACCGCCGGAGCGGCCAGATCAGCATTCGCGGGGTCGATCCTTACGCATTCAGCGGATCTTGCGACCTCATTGACGGCGACGATCACCGCCGCTTCTAAGATTCGGCCCGGACCGGTGTACCCGGCCCGACTGGCTTTGGGAGAATGCTCATGAAATGGAAGCATGGAGCCATCGTTGCCCTCGCGGTCGTGACCGCAGCTATGCCCGTCACGGCGCAATCGCCAATAAGGAGCGAACGCGTCCAGTTTGCCAGAGGTGCCACCTCGTCGACCATTCGCGGTTCCCTCAAAGGCTACGACACTGTGGATTACATCGTCGGCGCGCGTGCCGGCCAATCCATGTCCGTGTCAATGCAAACGAGCAGTACGTCGGCCTACTTCAATGTTCTGCCCCCGCGCTCCGAGGAAGCAGTTTTCAACGGCTCTATCACAGGTAGCCGGTTCGACGGTCGGCTCAAGGACTCGGGCGACTACCGCGTCAGGGTTTACCTGATCCGCAGCGCCGCGAGGCGAGGTGAGCGGGCGACGTTCAGCCTTACGGTCGGCGTGAAAACCCGGCCCGGTAGCGTCGGAACCGCACCGGGGCCAGTCGGCTCGGGTGCGGCGATATCGGCCGGCAACAGGCCGGCTTATTGCCGAGGCGAGGCCTCTCAGCAGTACGGCGTGCGGCCCAATTACATCCGGACCAGCCCCGCCATAGCGAACGCGGCCGGTATCATGATCGACGGGACAGCCGATCAGGGGCGTAACGGGATCAAGCGTTTTCGTTGCAGGTTCGATGCGCGGGGACGCTTCATCGACGTCATGGCCATGACCCGCGACGGATTCTGATCTTTTGCGTAACTGACGCGCCAGGGTGGCTTTGTCCCCCTGACGTGTCAGGCTCCCTTTGTTCTACCCCACCGATACGAAACGAAGGGGCGCAACCCCTTATCTTCCTTCGGCCATGCGGCGACGAGGAGCTGTCCTTGTGAGGCGCGGATGACCATCAGTCCCTCGGTGGAAATGGTGTATCGGGGACCCCTACAGCAAGGCGGCTGCTCTGCGCCCATTGTCGCCATGGCGACCTCCGCAAGCGTGCGAGCGCTCCGTTTCGTGCTGCTTTGCGAGGTGGTCATAGTCACGTGCGCACGCAGCATGACCTCAACCTCGTCAGCATCACGATCACGGGTCAACGCAAGATCGGCGTAAATGGCAACGCCCTGCTGGCCGGTCCGCGTAGTTCCTACCCCGTCAAGCGGGGCTGGGCGGAAAAAATTCACGTTGTCTGCCCGTCCGCCGAAGGTCTCTATTATACGTCCTACCAATATGGTCCCGAGTTCGCGGTGCTCCTGTTCGGCGATCGTGTGCCGGATGATATCCTCGAGGGCTTGAGCAAGCGCGATATCGCGGATCCCATCTGCCATGGTGAAATCCAGAAGCTCGCGGTCAGCCTCTCGATCGACTACGAAGGTGTCTGAGCCGCAGCGGGAAGAAGGTCGATGACGTCCGGTTCCGACCGACTATGATTCAGTGCGGGCCGCGCTGGCGCGGCTGATCCCGATCGCGATGACCGACACCGGGCAGTCGAAACGCGTCGCCGATTTACTGATGGCCTAGTGGAGCGGGCCCGACCTTGGGCACTCCAGATAGCCGACATCTTCGGGCTCGACGTGGCGATCGCCAATGACATCACGACCGTCATCGGCTTCCTGGGCCAGACCGATCGCGGTGCAGTCTATATCGACAGCCTCGGATTTGCCGAGGAGATGCAGGACATCATCGCCCTGTGGCGCTCGCCGGCGTCACGGCCAGGGGCCTGATACCCCAGGACAGCTCAAAGATGACCCGAAGCCAACCGACGGTGCCGCAGTGGCGCCCGTTGGAGCGGCGCTGGCGCGCCTTACTGGGCCGAACGGCCGAGGAGAGGAGGGGGGTGGCTGTGCGACGCGCCTGTGCCGATGGCGCGGCGGGATGCTCGCCGTCGATCGACCATGGAGGCGGTCCGCGCTTAGCTAGCCGAGGCACTTCCGATCGATCTGGCGGAAGCTGACAGAGTCCTCGAAGAAAGGTTCATGAGCGGGTGCGGCGCTCCGGACGGTGCAACGTGAGCCGTGCGGTTTCGGATCTCTGCAGGGTCAGGCTACTGCGTCGCAATTGTCAGGGCTTCCGCGTCGATCATCAGAACCGCGGCGCGCAGCGTGAAGCGGTCTATACCGTGATGCCGAGGCGCTCGCGGTGCTCCGCCGCTGATCGTCAGCCGGCAAGAGAGCCGGCTTCCAATCCGCCGCTGCGACGATAGCTTCAGCTTTGGCCGGAAAGGATTCCGCCGAGCTGATCGAAACGCCGTCGGGCAGCGCAATCCTTGCCTGAAATCCATTGCCCTTGGGCGTGGCGCTCAATGGGACTTCCATTTACCGTCTCCGCAGCGATATCAGGCTCCGCATCGGCATAAATCATCGCTATTTAACATAATTCTTATTATCTGTTTTTTACGGTTGTAAGCCGGTGGGGTCTAGATTGAAGTGAGAATTCCGAGGATTTCTGGGCTTTGTGCCCTCTCGGAGGAAAGTCTATGACGAACAGCTATCGCCATCTACGTTACGATGAGCGTGAAGCTTTGGCGAAAATGAGGGATGCCGCCGTCCCGGTTTGCGAGATTGCAGCTCGGCTCGGACGGCATCGATCTACTATTTACCGGGAGCTGCGCCGCAATTTCATGCACGATGAGGAAGCGTGGTATCGTGGCTATTTCCCCAACGTCACACACAAAAGAGCCCGCCGTCGCCGGGCTGCTGGTCGTAAGCTTGAACGCAACATGGAGTTAGCCGCGGATGTCGTCCAAGGCCTTCGGCGGCGTTGGTCTCCAGAGCAAATTGCTGGACGGATGCGCCTGTCCGCCCAGCAACCGCGCGTCAGCCATGAGACAATCTACCAATACTTCTATGGGAGGGAAGGTCGACGCCTAGGGTTATCCCGATTGTTGCCGTGGGCGCGTCGTCGTCGTCGCCCGCGTGGTGGCCGCAAGCCTCAAGGGGTGCAAATCCCGCTGGTCAACGGTATCAAGCACCGTCCCCCCGAGATCGCGCTGCGCGCCGCATTTGGCCATTGGGAAGGCGATCTCGTTGCTTTCCGCCAGATCTACGGCAAAGCCAACCTCACCTCCCTGGCCGAGCGAACGAGCCGGTTTGCGGTGCTTTGGCGAAATCCGGATAGGGGCTCAGTTGCGATCATGGGAGGGATTTGTCCCCAACTTGGCCCCCTTCCCTCTACGCTTCGCCAGACCAACACTTTTGATCGAGGCACGGAGTTTGCAGCCTACAGGAGGCTCCGGACCGAGCTCGAGATCAAGAGCTATTTCTGTGATCCGAAGGCCCCTTGGCAGAAAGGCGGCGTTGAGAACTTCAATGGCCGTCTGCGACGATACTTGCCACCAGATACGGACATTGCGGCGATGGACGAGATGGCGATCCAGGCGGTCTGTCACCAACTGAACAACACTCCGCGGAAATGCCTGTCCTATCGGACACCCCAAGAAGTTTCGACGGAACAGATCGGGCTATGGGCACCGGGGTCGGATTTTCCTTGGGTGGCGTTCGCCCCACCCAAGGAACAATGATACTCAGCACCAAGGAATGTCGCGCTTCAGCTGGAACTCGCAGCCCCAGATAGAAATGACACCCCTCCGCTAGATAGAAATGACACTGCCTGGTGTGGTGTGCGGAATGTCGGCTCGGGGCCCAAGACTGCCGGCAGCGGGGTGCCGAAATCCGCCTCGGCGAGATGGAGGTCGGAATGGCACAGGCCGCTAGCCTTCACCTGGACGAGGACCTCGCGCCCCTTGGGCGTGTCGATCGCAATTTCCTCGATGTCGAAGCGACCCTCTGGGCGATCCAACGCCCCCATACCTCGGTTGAAATTTTCACGCATTTCAAATGCGTCATATTGGTTGACATAACGACGCTTTCGTATGAAATTATCCCGCATCTGACATGCGGAATAATTTATGACCCTCTATCTGGTTGGCGAGGATATAGATGCTCAGACCGCCTTTCGACGGGGGCGAGACGGCGATATCCTCCAAGTCTATCGCGGTATCTACGTGGATGCAGAAGCGAACGCCGACGCCATTCTGCGTGCGCACGCTGTCCGTATAGCCCATTACCTGTACCCCGCCGCCTATCTGAGTTCCGCCAGCGCGGCCTTGCTTGGCCCGACCCTCGACGGCCGACTTTTCCTGGGAGGTCGGCGCAACCAGCGAACGCGGCTGCGCTCGCTCGAAATCATCCAGACTCAGGCACCACCCAGGCCCTCGCTCGACAGGGCAGTCATCGGCGACTCGCTTGGCGATTTCACCCTTTCGGTCTCCTCGCCCGAGCAGCGCATGCTAGAAGCCTTCCGGCTGCGCAGCGAGCAGGCAAATGCACTCAATGAGGAGCAGCGCCGCGCGACGGCCGAGCGGCTCATCGCGGAATATGGTTCGAACGACGCAGTGGCAGACGCTCTGTGGGTGCTAGCACGCGCAAATGATTGGTTCCGCGAGGGTGAGAGTGCCGAGCGCTATCTGCGAGGGGGCATCGATAGCGCGGCTCCTGCGATCAACCACGCCGCGTTCTCTCTGCTCGTGGCCTGGCACGGTAGCCCCCTCGGCATGCTCGCTCATGACGGCCATGAATGGCGCTGGTCGCCCGGCAAGATTACGACCCCACCGCTCATCCGCGAAACGCTACCCGGTACGCTGCCGCCATTTATCGAATCCCTGTTGCCCGAGGGGTGGCTCGCCCACGTGTTGCGTGATGAAGACCAACGCTCGACTCTGCGTCACGGCAAACGGTACATGTCGAATATCACCATTGGCGTAGACGCTCATGAACTGGCCTCACTGCCAGCGGATATTCTTGCGGGGCGCCTTGGTGACTTCAAGGAGCACGGCATGTTCACCGGAACCTACGGCGGCCCTTCCCGCGGAGCGTTCGAGGAAAGCTTCGAGACCAATCTCGCACGGATTTTCGCCACCGGTACAACGCCGCGCTTGTCGGGAGTCCAGATCAAGGCACCGATGCATCTGCGCCACGACGGTACACTGCTGCCCGCGACCGATCTACCCTTCACTCATATTCTCAAACCCGCTGGCACTTCGGGATTCGAACAGATGCCGGTAGTGGAATGGTTATGCATTGAGCTTGGACGAATGGCTGGCTTCACGTCAGCCGAGGCCGCGCTCACTGTCATGCCGGACGGGATGGCACCGGCGCTGGTCGTCGAGCGTTTCGACATTCGTGAGAATGGCAGCGATCCGCGCCGGCTCGCCATGGAGGATTTTTGCTCGATCTTGGGCGTACCCGCGGAAGACAAGTACAAAGGTACTATCGAGCGCATGGCACGCGCGCTTCGCGCCCTGTCGACGGATCCCACCGAAGACATCGCGGAGCTTTTCGGGCGCGCGCTTTTTTCTTGGCTGATTGCCGACGGTGACATGCACTTGAAGAATATCGCGATGCTCAAAATCGCGGCACCGCGCGCACGGGTGTTTGAGAGTGTCCGGATGGCACCGCTCTACGATGCCCTTACCACGCGCGTCTTTCCGGGGCTGCACAACGATCACATGGCCTTGAAGCTCGCCGGCAAGGACGACCGGTTGCATCTGGCTGACTTCGAGACGTGCGCGCGAACGATCGATCTCCCGCTCCGCAAGGCCCGCGAAATCATCGAAAATTTACTGGCGGCGCTTGGAGAGGCCATGGACGTGATCGCATTGCCACCGATAGTGCAGGAGTCCGCATCGGCGAGCGAAACGGCCGAGGCAGTTCTCCAGATTGTGCGATCGCGTCATGCTGCACTCGCTGCCGAACTATGATGAACCTGCGCGACCAAGGCGAAGGCGCCAAAGACCGCTACAATTTCAGCTTATCAGAAGGCGGTCTGGCAGCACACGCTGGAACCGGTCCTTCGCCAGTCGTACGGCTGCCGGTCGGCTACGCGCCCATTCGCAACCTTCAGCGGTCGTTTTGGCATTCCGAGATCCGGCTTTGCTGACCAGGTTCGTTCGCGGCTGAGAGGGGTGGTTAGCGAACATGGCGTCGGCGCCCGACGATGTTTGTTGCTAAGAAGGCAAACAGGAGAAATGTCGCGCCACCTAACGCTGCTGCGACAACCCAAAGCAGCGCGCGTAAGAGTTTGGACGTGATCAGCCTACGACGCGCCAAGGCGCTCGCCAATTCACCCTCACAGCGGCCGGTTCTATCTGCAAGGTTTCGAATATGCCCTCTTGAAAACCGGGCTTTCTCCCAGCCCCACATGGTTTCAGCTAGGCGGCTGCTGTCCATTCGCGCGTTACGATTTAACTTAATAAATAGTATCTGTTTTTTACGGTGTAAGCTGGTGGGTTCTAGATCGAAGTGCGAATTCCGAGGATTTCTGGGCTTTGTGCCCTCTCGGAGGAAAGTCTATGACGGACAGCTATCGTCATCTATTACGATGAGCGTGAAGCTTTGGCGAAAATGAGGGATGCCGCCGTCCCGGTTTGCGAGATTGCAGCTCGGCTCGGACGGCATCGATCTACTATTTACCGGGAGCTGCGCCGCTATTTTATGCACGATGAGGAAGCGTGGTTTCGTGGCTATTTCCCCGTCGTCGCACACAAAAGAGCCCGCCGTCGCCGGGCTGCTGGTCGTAAGCTTGAACGCAACATGGAGTTAGCCGCGGATGTCGTCCAAGGCCTTCGGCGGCGTTGGTCTCCAGAGCAAATTGCTGGACGAATGCGCCTGACCGCCCAGCAACCGCGCGTCAGCCATGAGACAATCTACCAATACGTCTATGGGACGGAAGGTCGACGCCTAGGGTTATCCCGATTGTTGCCGTGGGCGCGTCGTCGTCGTCGCCCGCGTGGTGGCCGCAAGCCTCGAGGTGTGCAAATCCCGCTGCTCAACGGTATCAAGCACCGTCCCCCCGAGATCGCGCTGCGCGCCGCATTTGGCCATTGGGAAGGCGATCTCGTTGCTTTCCGCCAGATCTACGGCAAAGCCAACCTCACCTCCCTGGTCGAGCGAACGAGCCGGTTTGCGGTGCTTTGGCGAAATCCGGATAGGGGCTCAGTTGCGATCATGGGAGGGATCTGTGCCCAACTTGGCCCCCTTCCCTCTACGCTTCGCCAGACTATCACTTTTGATCGAGGCACGGAGTTTGCAGCCTACAGGAGGCTCCGGACCGAGCTCGGAATCGAAAGCTATTTCTGTGATCCGAAGACCCCTTGGCAGAAAGGCGGCGTTGAGAACTTCAATGGCCGTCTGCGACGATATCTGCCATCAGATACGGACATTGCGGCGATGGACGAGATGGTGATCCAGGCGGTCTGTCACCAGCTGAACAACACTCCGCGGAAATGCCTGTCCTATCGGACACCCCAAGAAGTTTTGACGGCACAGATCGGGCTATGGGCGCCGGGGTCGGATGTTCCTTGGGTGGCGTTCGCCCCACCCAAGGAACAATGATACTCAGCGCCAAGGAATGTCGCGCTTCAACTGGAACTCGCAGCCCCAGATAGAAATGACATCCTCCGCTAGATAGAGATGACACTGCCTAGTACTACTTGACATACGGTTTTCCGAAGGTGGATCGCAAGCACGTTTCAATCTGAAAACCCTTACCGGCGGCAGCCAGATGGCTTAGCACCGAGTTCTCCCAATCTGGCGCTTGCCTCGGGCCTAAGCGCAGGCAATGAGCAAATGATGTCGCAACGCGCCCAAACGCTCACCATTTGTCATACATCCGACTGGCACCTTGGCCACGAACTCAATGGTCACGCCCGCGAAGCGGAGCACGATCTTTTCCTCCAATGGCTGCTTGATCGCCTCGAAGCGGAGGCTGTGGATGTGCTGCTCGTCACGGGGGACGTATATGACGTCGCCAATCCGCCAGTATCTGCGATGCGCCGGCTTTTCCGGTTCCTCAACCTGGCGACCACGCGGCTCTCTGGACTTCAAGTGGTAGTCATTGGCGGCAATCACGACAGTGCAGCTCGGATCGACCTTCCCGCCGCACTACTCGGGGAAGGCCGCGTGCATTTCATCGGCGCCTTGCCGCGAAAGAATGGAAGCCCCGACTTCGAGCGCCTGCTCCTGCCGCTGTTTGGCCCTTCCGGCGATATAGGGGCATGGCTTGCCGCGGTACCCTTCTGCCGTCCCGGCGATCTCGGCTCCCACGACCTCCCCTCGCTTTACGACGCCGTCGCGGAAGCGGGCAAAGCGCAAGCTGGTGATTTGCCGATGATCCTCACCGGCCATCTCCATGTCGCCGGCGGCGAGGTCTCGGAGCTATCCGAGCGCCGCATCGTAATCGGGGGCGAGGAGGCGCAAGCAGCAACGCTTTTCGACGCGAGGGCGGCCTATGTCGCACTCGGACATCTCCACCGCCCTCAAGCGGTCGCCGCGGAGACCACGGTTCGGTACGCCGGCTCACCCTTCCCACTCTCGAGCGCCGAACGCGACTACCGCCATTCAGTGGTGATCGTTAAGGTTCAAGGCAGCGAAGTGCCGTGCCAGGTCGAATTGCTGCCGATCCCGCGTCCCGTCGACTTTCTTGCGGTCGGGCCCGCCCCATTGGATACCGCCCTGGCCGCCATCGAAGCGCTGCAACTCGACGCCGAACTGTCGGCCGCCAGCTGGCCTTTCATCGAAATCGCAATTGAGATCGACGGACCCGAGCCGGACCTTCAGTCGCGCATCCTCGCGGCGATCGAACCGTTGCCAGTGCGGCTCGTGCGCATTGCAACCATTCGCCCACAAGACGCCGGCAGTAGCTGCGATCCCCTCGTCGGCGCCGAACTTGCCGATCTCGATCCCGAAACAGTGTTCGCGGCGCTCTTCAACCGTGAATATGGCGGTGACGGCCCTCCGGACGACCTCGCGCGCGCCTTCGCCACGCTCCTGATCGAAACCCAAGCTGCCGAGGAACCCGCCTGATGCGCATTCTTGCGATCCGGGGCAGCAACCTCGCCAGCCTGACCGGCGAATTTGAAATCGATTTCGAGGCGGAACCGCTGGCCGGCTCGGGCATCTTCGCCATTACCGGGCCGACCGGCGCTGGAAAATCCACGCTTCTTGACGCCGTTTGTCTCGCGCTCTTCGCGGAAATCCCTCGCTTACGCGCTGCCCCGACAAGCGGCAGCGTTGGAAACGACGAAAACGGGATCGCCGCGCGCGACCCGCGTTCGATCCTTCGTCATGGCACCGCCGATGGATACGCCGAAGTCGATTTCGCAATGCCTGCTGGCGGCGTCTACCGCGCTCGCTGGAGCGTGAGGCGGGCAAGAGGCAAAGCAGAAGGTCGCTTGCAAAACCACGAGCACGCTTTCGAACGCCTCGACACCAGTGAGCGGATGGGCGGCACTCGCACGGAAACTCTGCGCGCCATCGCAGCCGTGATCGGATTGACCGCCGAGCAATTCACGCGTGCGGTGCTGCTTGCCCAAGGCGATTTTGAGGCATTCATTCGTGCTGACGCCAATGAGAGGGCAGCGCTCCTGGAACGGCTGACCGGGTCCCAAATCTACACCCGCCTAGGCCGGGCTGCCTACGAGAAGGCGCAAGGTCTGCGCGCCGGGCTGGACTCGATCCGCCAACGCATTGCCGCGCTCCACGGTCTCGATGACCAAGGCCGCGCCGTTGCCGAAGCCGAATTGGCGGAGGCAGAGGCGGCTCATGCGGCTGCCTCGGAGGCTCTCGAGGCACTGGGAGCCCAGAAGCGCCGGGCGGCACGCGCACGCGAGTTGGCAAATGAAATCTCGACCGCCGAGCAAGCGCTCGACGCCGCAAAAAATCTTCAGGCCCTCGCTGCGGATCGACGCGACGCGCTAGCCCGCAATCGTGCCTTGCTGCGGTTCGTGCCACTCTGGACGGCCCGCGAGAATGCCAGGTCTGTATTGCAGGAAGCCGACGACAAGCGCACCGCAGCGCAGAATGCGCTTTCTAACGCCAATGCGCAGCTCGAGATGTCCGCAGCAGCAGCACGGACCGCAGCGAATGCCTTGAAGCAACAGGAGCGGGAAGCCGAAGCTCTCACCCCTGTGTTGGCGGCCGCACGCGCCCTCGACCGCCAACTTGCAGACACCAGCGAAGCGCTCATGCATGCTTCGCGAGAAGCAGATGCGCTTGCCAAGCATGCCAATGAGGCAGAGGAATCCGCCGCGGCGGCCGAAGGATCCTTCGCACAGGCGCAAACCCGGATCGCCAATGCCGCTGCGTGGTGCACCAGCAACGCCGCACTTCGCACTCTCCATGAACGCGAAGAGGAACTCTCCGAGCTCATCGCCGCCCGCGCATCGTCGCATACCCAATCCCAAGAGGCGCAGGGCCGCCTTGTCGAACTGGAGCGCGAAGAGACACTCGCCCTCGCCCGGCATGCGACAACGCTAGACGCTGTGCGCATAGCGCGCGAAAACCTTGGCGCGGCAACACGGCATCGCACGGAAGCCGAAGCCGAAGCCCCCGCCGAAGCGGCTCTTGACGCACTCTCGCGGGAGATCGACTTGCTGGCTACAGCCGAGCTGCGGTCGGTGGAATTCGCGCAGGCCAGCCGTGATGTCACGCAGGCCCAAGCCGCATTGGAGGAAACGCGCGCCGCACAAGCCGACGCGGCTTCGCGTCGTACGACCATCGTCCAGCGCTTGGCGGAATACGAAGCCTCGCTTCCGGATCTGGAGACGCAGGTCCGGCAAGCCCGTCACGTTCTGGCGCAGTCTGTTGCGGCGTCGGGCAAGGCCGCCGAATTCATGCGCGCGGAGTTGGTGGACGGTGAGCCCTGCCCGGTCTGCGGCGCGCAAGAGCACCCGCTCTCCGCCCTCGAAACGCTGCTCGGGACACATTTGGAAAGCAATCGTAGGCACGCAGAGGCCCTCGAGCAGGAACTCTCCCGGCAGCGAAGCGAACAGCAATCACTTACGCGCGAACGCGAAACGCTGTCCGCGCGCGAAGAAGCGCTAACCCAGGAGGAGAGTTCGCGCGCCGAAGCGCTGATGCCACTGCAGGATAAGGCCGGCGAGGCAAATCGGACCTTGCGCGCTGCGTTGCTGGATGTTGGTCTCGATAGCTCCGCCCTTCCCAGTCGTGAGGACCTCGCCCGCCACCGCGATGAACGGGTCCAGAAGCGCCAGGATGCTCTCTCCGCCCGGCAGATCGCGTCTCAAAGCCGTGATGCGCAGGATCTCGCGCGCAAGGCGCTTGATGATATGCAGCAGAGCGAGGACGCCGCGCGCGTCGCGCTGGCGGCTCGTGCCCAGGCTCTCAGCGAAGGTCGTGCCATGACCGACCGGCAGAACGCAGAAATGCAGAACAACGATCGCGCGCTCGATCGGGCCCTCGCGGCGTTCTCGGAATGGCGGCAATTGCCGGACGCAGGAAGTTGGCTGCGTAAGCAGGCAGAAACTTGGCGGTCCTACACGGCCGAGCAGAGCGAAGCTGAAACTGCCCTGCCCGGCCTCGATGCGCAACGCCACGAGGCCGTACGTACGCGCGATCTCGCGCGCATACAGGCTAAGGCTGCTGCCGCAACAAAGCTCAATCTTGCCAATACACGTGCCCTCAAGAGCGCCGAACGCTCTGAACTGCTCGAAGGGCGCAGCGTCGCAGAGGTCGAGGAAACAACAGCGCGGGCCTCGGGCGAAGCGCGACAGGCGAATGAGGTGGCTCGACAGGTTAGCGAAAATGCGGCGCGGCTTTTTGCCGGAAGCGAAGCTGCGCTGAAGAGCGCGGTTGGAAACCACGATGAGGCCGACGTTAAATATTCGTCCGCATCGGCGGCGCTCGACGCGTCACTTTCCAGCATGGAAGTCGCCGAGCATCAACTCGCTCAGCTTGCCAAAGCCGGCCAGGAGTCCATTGATGCGGAGGCACAGGCGCTCGCGGCGCTGGACACCGGCGTCGGTGAAGCCTTGGCTGTCCTGAGCAAGTGCCATGCCGACCTTGAACGTCACACCGCCGAAGCACCGGAGAATGAAGAGCTCACGCCCGAGTTGCTCCCTGACGCTCTGATGCAAGCGAAGGGCGAACTCGAGGGCGCCAATGCCGCGCGAGAACAGGCACGCCTGCGCATTCTGCAGGACGATCAGGTCCGGGCGCGCACTTCGTCATTGCGCGCGGAGCTTGAGGCGGCCACGTCCCAAGCCGACGTCTGGCTGCGTCTTTCCGACCTCATCGGCGACCGAGAGGGCAAGGCATTTCGACGCTTTGCGCAAGGGCTGACACTCGATCGACTGCTTGAACACGCCAATACCCGGCTTGCAGAGCTGAAGCCGCGCTACGTTCTGGAGCGAGGGACCGGCGGCGAAATGCTCGTCCAGGTCGTGGACAATGACATGGGAGGGCAAGTGCGTGGACTACACAACCTGTCCGGAGGCGAGCGCTTCTTGGTCAGTCTCGCCCTCGCCCTAGGTCTCGCCGAAATGTCGAGCGGACGCGGGGTCAAGATCGAGAGCCTGTTCATCGACGAAGGCTTCGGGGCGCTCGATCCAGCCAGTCTCGGCCAGGCCTTGGCGCTCCTCGAACACCTTCATGCGAGTGGCCGCCGGGTGGGCGTCATCAGCCATGTGGAGGAGTTGAAAGAGCGCGTGCCGGTCAAGATCGAGGTGACGCCTACTGGGCGCGGCACCAGCACCATCGGGATTGCATACGGGTAGAAATGCCCGATTTGCGTTTTCTCACCCCAGACAGACCAGCGATGGCATTGCGCCTTCTTTGAAGACGCAATGCTATGCTTAGGCCCCGCAGGATAGGCACTGCCCGTCAACCTTCTCGCGGCAAGCCTATACAGTGCTAGCTCGCGTTGACAAAGTGTGGCAGCCATTTGCGGATTGCGGCGAGGTTTAGGAAGCTGGCGAAGGATAGGGCAGTTTTGTCGTAGCGGGCATAGACGCGTTGCAGCACGCTCTGACTGACCTTGATGTTAAGGGGATACGGCCTGTCGCTAGGCGGTCTTCCCCGCCGGCGGAACACCATCGGATATGTGCTTGCAGCACTTTGACCCGGAGCGCTCATCGACATGGATGGGGCCGAGGCCTGTGGTATTGGGACGGTCTCTACGTGCTAAAGCGATGGCGCTGCAGGCTGCGGGGCTGCAACCGGTGGGGCAGAATCCGTCTGTGGTGCCGCGAGGTCGCCCCCCGCCCCTGTCCCGGCCGGTTCGGCCGGATCGCGGGACAGAAAGCCGTGCTCTTCGCTAACGTTGTGCAACTCGTCGAGATTGGGTCTCGGACGCTTTGGTCGCACTGCCAGGTCATCGAATTGCAGCTTCGTGCGTTCGCTCATGCGGCTTCCTCCTTGTCCGCTTGCTGACGATACCTGCCATCAGATAAAGACATTGCGCTGAACGAGATGGCGACCCAAGTGGTCTGTCTCCAGCTAAACAACACCTAGCGCAAATGCCTATCCTATCGGACACCCCAATAATTTTTGACGAAACAGGTCGGACTATGGGCGCCAAGGAAGGATGCCTCTTGAGTAGGCTCGCTTCACACATGGAACAATGAAACTCAGCGTCAAGGAATGTCGCGCTTCACTGGAACTCCCGGCGCAAATTAGAAATGTCCCATAGCGATAGGCATTCGTAGTTGGCGATGATCGGCGGGATCCGTAGCGCCGAAACTTGGTGGCCTGCTAAACCTGTCGAGCGCTTTGGTACCAGTTTGATGAGGCGGTCCGGTCCAAATTCGCAGAGCCTTCCTCGAGGCTCATCCTTCGCGCGTCTCCGAGCCGATTTCACGGAACCTCGCAGCTGCTCAGGACTTCAGGTTAACTCCACCAAACTGCATCGCCGTGCGACGCATCCAGCTTGGAGTTTCGAATGCCCAGTTACCTAAAACTTGGAGTGGCCCTCTTGATGGTCGCCAGCACCGGACTTGCCGCGTGCACTGATGACCGCCCAGGCCGCTACCGCCCGCCGCACGGAGACCGGTATGATCGTCATGATCGGGATCACGACCGGGGCCGTCACCGCGGCGATCATCGTCGTGATGGTGATCGCGACCGGGGGGAGTGGAATCGCCCGCGCTGAGGGCGGTATTACCGGGGCGGCGGATGATTTGGCGCCGCCCGCTCTTTTTGACAATCAGTTCGATCAGCATTTGTCAGTGTTTTTCTTGACCGCGTCAGCAGCTGCAATCGGCTCGTGAAGCCCAGCGAACCGGCACGGCCATGCAGTGACCCAGCCCTTTGTGTGTCATTTGTGGTGAATTGCGCGCTCGCCAGGATCAGCGTCTGGGATTCGGTCAAGTGGTTCGCTCTTCAGCGGCGTGCCAAGGCGAGCGGCTTAGCAGTGCCATCGCGCGTACATGCGAAGTACTGACAGTTCTCAGAGTGCCTCGCCGGCTGCGGTCAATGCGACTGTTCGTCATTGTCAGGTCACGACGCTAGCGGTATGCCACTGACAATACACAGAATTTCCACTATGGTTGTCCCTTACAGGCATACCGTTTTCGCGCTCAGGGATCAAAGTACCGCGGCAAGGGCGGGGCTGCTTTGTTGAGATCATCTCGCAATTATGAGAAACGCGCAACTTCCGCCCTTCGCAAGCGCTATCCTCCCACTCGGGTGAGAACGACCCACGTCTCATGCAAGGAGGCGCACCCGATCCAGTTGATGGATTGCTTTGAAAAGCCATCAGTCTGCTTCGGCCAGACCCATCACGCTGAACCTCAGGTCCCGCGGCCGAATACACCTCTGCGGGACCTCTTTTATTATGCGCGCTTTACTCCAGGCCGGGTTTCTCACCGGCTGTCATATATTTCTGACGAAGCCAGACTCACCGTAGTCGTTACGTGAACGGCATCTGTGCTGCCGCCGCCGGCGGTGATCGTATTGCGTTGGCACCGCGGGACTAACCCATCCCTCGAGATTAGCTTTAAGCATATTTGTATCCTGTAAATACAGCCGATTTACAGCCCACCCCGGTTATCGAGATTGCGTCCCGTCCGGGAGGCGGATGTTTTGACAGGTAGCGATCGCGCAAGCTTCGCAATCGGAGTCTTTCTTCCCACTCTACGCTTAGATCGCAGGCGTCGAAGCTTTTTAAGTCAGTCAAAACCTGATGAACGCCGATCGACAGCATCGGCCCGATGCAAGTAATATTGGCGCGCAATCCAATCTATTGGACGGCGTGTTTTTTCGCAACCTATTGCCCAGGATATAGAGTTCCGATCTTTGTCGTGCTGCGTTGAAGCTATTTCGATTTTTCTCTAGGAACCGATGCCAATCTAGCCTCGTTGCCGTAATCGGATCTGTAGACGGATCAAGTTCGGCGGCATGGCTCTCTCCCAAGTTGCCCTATGCCGAGCGGTGAGAAGGGGGCGTTTCTCGATATCGAGAATACGCCCCCTTCGATCTGATCCTGTTCCGTAAGGACTTTGAGATGTATGGCGTACCGATATTCGAGGATCGCCAGATGATTGGTAAAGAAGCATGGATTGGCCGTCCACTCGAAGGCGTGATTAGGCTTGTCCATAACACCTGATTGGCGGGCATATAATCAGGGCTGTGACTGTCCGCAGGCATGATGGCCGCATCGTCTTCAGAGCTCCATCGCTTATCTCGTCGATGTCCCTTAAAGCGCTTGCAAGTTAGGAACTATGCAAGGCGGCGCTGCCGGAAAACCGATCTTATCTATCGAGGGGTTGGTGACAGCGCCAATGCTCCTGATGCCTAATCAATATCGGCCAGCACACAAGTTCTCGCGGGGGCGGCCTGGCCAACGAACGCACTGCGATTGAGCCGGGACCCTTCCGCTCCTTTGGCGATCAAATCCGGATAACATCTGCGATTGACAGGTTAACGCGCCCTGCCCTTTTGATCGTTGCGGACGTGCGGCACGGCAATAACCGGTGGGTTGCTTGGTGAGTTGCCGCGTCTGCCATCACTTTGATTGCTTGGGAAGCGTCCGCTAAGTTAGCGCTTGAAGGTTGCGAGCGTTGAACGAGTAGAATGCCTTACGTTCTTACTGCTGCGAATATGACAACGGCCGATAGTCTTGAACCGAACGACAAGCCGTGGTCCGCAAGCGGCGAGGAACCAAATGCCATGAAGGCCGGACCTTTGACAGCCCGACCCTCCTTTAGACAACCACATCTGGACTGAGTTTAGCGGCAGACACGGACCTTGTGGTGATGGCGCCATTCCGTCCAACAGCGCCGATCATTTCCGCGATAGCGGTGGCCGCTCCAATGCCGCTGGCGATCATAGCGGCGGTGATCGCGATAGTGATCGCGTCGCTCCTCGTACCGGTGGTGATCGCGAGGGTGTGCGTCTGCCGTCGCTGCCGCGCCGAGGCTACCGGCCACTCCTGCAAGTACCAGCAATAATTTAAAAGTTTTCATAGTCGCCTCCTTATGCGTGAGGCCATGAGACGGTTCGCTGGATGAATTGCCGATGTACGCTGCGACGACCTGTGGCAGGTGCGCTGCAACAAGCGGCGTTGGGCCTCAGTTCGGGGATCGCTTTTACCCGCCTCCCCAAACCATCACCGCGACCGGATCAACTTGACCTCAAGGCGCGCGGCAACGCGTGGGCTAAACTCTAGGCCGAGCTCGCTCGCAGCAACGCGGCCATGGTCCGTTCGGCGTCTCGGGCAGATTTGCGCTCGTGCTGGTAATGCGTCTGCGGCGGCGGGGATTCTGGTCAATAGCTCCGAACGCATGCGACATGATGGTCCCGCGCAATGGCTCGTTTGCGTGAGCGCGGACAAGATCGCGCTGGTCAACAAGCTCATTCGCCAGCTGGCCGATCAGCAGCCTCTGCGCTGAATGCCGATTTTGGAAATCCGTCGACAGAGGTCGCCTAGGTCGGCCCCATTGCCGCCGCCCCTCCACTGAGAGTTCACGAGACAAAACGGCGTAGGAGGCTGAACTGGTAAATGGAGGGAAGGTAGGTTGGATAAGGATTCCTTGGTTTGATCTGAAATCCGGTGGGTAATTCACCTAGCCCTATACCTGCCCAATGAGGCGATCAGCGCCTGGACGCCGATTAATCCAAGGCCACAGACCAGCAACCCCAGATCAGCGCTGCCGGTCGAGTCAATGGCTGCTCCGAAAAGCGGCGGCCCGAACGCTGCGCCCAAGCTGAACAAACCCAGCACTAAACCGTAAGTGGCCCCGTAATTCTCCAACGCGGCATAGCGACTGGTGAAATAGGCTAGCATGTCGACTTCCGCGCCTGCGGCAAGGCCCAGCATAAGCGCGGCAGGAACAGCAGGGCCTTCCATCCAGAGAATGACGCATGCGATGATGGGTGATGTCAGGAACAGGCAGGCCACTCGCGGAGCGTGAAAACGGTCGAACAGCCAGCCGACCACCAACCGCGAGACCAACACTGCCATCCCAACGAGGGCCGCCATGCGCGCGGCCTGCGCGGGGGAGGTACCCCGGTCGATCAGCATCGGCACGAGATGGACGATCAGCGCTGCCACGATCACACCCAGCAGAAACCCAACCAGCGCAATGCGGCCAGTGGCAAAGTTGATTTCTATCTTTCCGCGATCGTGCGCTTGCGCCCTAAGGTCGGACGCGGGCTCCTCGCGACCGGTCAACAAGCTGACAGGAATGCCGATGGCCGCCACGATTGCGGCGAGCGCCGTCAGCCCGGCGCGCCAACCATGGGCGGCTATGAACGGGCCGAGCAGCGCAGGGGCGAGCATCGCCGCCGTTCCAGTGCCCATCAGCATCAGTCCCAGAGCCAGACCGCGATGGTGGTCGAACCGCAACGAAACCACGCGAGCCCATATTGCGGGCGTTGTACCACAGCCCGCCAGCGACACGAGCAGCCACAGAGCATACCATGCGGTCAGCGAAGGGCCGGTTTGAGCCAGCGCCAGAAAAGCCAACGGAGTTGCAATATAACTGGCAATGGCGATGGTACGGTTGCCAACGCGATCGGCCAATCTTCCAACGATCGGCGCAGACATGAAGATGCCTAACTGTTGAAACGTCGCCGCGCCGGAAACCTGCGCTCGCGTCCAGCCGAACTCGGCCTGAAGCGGGGTCACAAACAGGCCCAAAGAATAGAAGCCAACGCCCATCATGCCTACGCCAATTGCCAGCGCCGCGCCCAGGATCGTCGGCCACCCGCCTCCAAATTCAGAGTGAGCGGAAAAACGTGTGGTTGTAACTTTTGTCATCCTTTCACGCTGACACAGCTATGCCCGGTGCGCACTCGCCAGAATGAGCGCATTCGCAGGACGGATATCAGCCCGCTCTTGATATATCGGATCGCGTGTAGCCGCCCCCTTCCCGTCGTTCAGCGGTCAATTTTATGGTTCAGGGTTCAGCCTGTACGCTTTCCTCCTCTGCGTGATCGACTAGCCAGATCTCCGGTTTTCGATAAGGTCGGATGGCGGATCACTTCGACCTTTGCGATGCCTGTCCGGTCAAGGGCCGGTTAGCGTAGCTCGTGCCTGCAATATCTCCATGATGCGTGCCGCCGCCATTTGCGCAGAATTCACTATCCCCAGAAGGGCGAAGGTACCGCCGAGCATGAAGATGCAGTAGCTGCGGACGGTGGCGACAAGCGAACTCGTCAGCCGCCCGCAAGAACGGGTATGCGCCAAGGTTTCTGAGTGCGGTCGACTCGGTCTTCCAGCCCATCGCACCGGTGCCGGAAGGCCTGCGCTCCGATCGGCATCACCATTTCGCAGACGTTGAGAATTTATAGATCAATTGTCTTAGAAACAAATTCGGAGGGTAATGAAATTTACCTGGAATTGAAGCTATCTTTTTTAGTAGACAGGTTTATATAAAAAAATCCCGGAAGCGTATTGACGTTTATTGGCGCTTTGCGGCTCCTGTTAATCTGCCCTCGATGTGCGCCGTCTATGGCAAGCGTTTGTAGCTGCCACCGGGTTGGAGAACATACTCATGGCCGTCAAAGACGATTATCTTGCACGTGCCGCCGCTGCGCTCGCAGAAGCGGAAATGGCTGGCCTTCAGAACGTGAAGGAAAGATGCTTGCGCTCTGCCGAGGCATGGAACGCGATGGCGACAAGGGGCGAGCATACCTGGTCGCTTCGCTCTAACCGGGAAGCATAGCCTCACGGCCACAGCTCGCATGGCCGAGCTCTTGGTAGCGGATAAGGCTTCGGCACTGTCGGCATGTAATGGCTAAGGGTCAGGTTCGAGGCAACAAGGTAGCGCACAAACCGAAAAAGCCCTTCCTCCCAAACAGGATGCCGCGAAACCTTCCACAAAAGAATTGGCAGTATCTTCAGAACCGAAGCCATAGTGAAGTGGGCTCAGCGGACTGCCTGTATTGGAGGCTTTGATGCATCTGGTGTCCGTTCAAAGACGGGCTTCTGGCTCCTGCTCACGCAGTCTCGACCGGCGCGGACCCAAGTTTCGTTCACTCGTGTTCTAGCGGAGAAGCGCTTCGTGAAAGGTATTGGGAAAAGTTCAACGGTGCAAGGTACGCTCACTGTCGTCAGAAGCAGTCTCTTCGCCAGTAAATGACCGGGGAATTCCGACAAAAAAAGGGATTCTGCGATGAAAATGTCTGGCAAGGAATTTGCGTCAAGCTCGAATGGTGACCGCTGGCTCCTGGCGCGAGACGATATGGACGGCGCAGGCTATGTGATACATGAGGCTAACAAACCCTCAGGCGGGGCTGTCACGCGCATCGAGATTGGTGATTTTCTCAAAAGCTCACCAGCAGCGTCTGAGCATTTGGCTCTGCTCAGTCTGATCGGCGCGGTGGCAGCGCACGGTCCGTCAATCCTCAAAGACGAGCATATCGGCATGAAGATGCTTCGCCGCGCCTCGGAGGATGACGCGGATAAAGCCCTGTTTGGCGCAAAAGTGGCATTGCCCCTGACGACGAGCTACGAAGCGCTCGAGTTCTTTAACTGCATGCTGGATGTGCTGTCGGGTCAGCGAGAGAGCGACGAAGCCGCCGACGCCTTGCGCATGCCGGTGGGTTTTGGCAGCACTCACTGAGTCGCTGCCGGTCCGAGTAGCGGCTCTTCACGAAATTCCAGACCTGACAAGCATGGATTTGCAGCCAGCTAATTCGCACATCGGTTTCCGGTTCTGCACGACTTGGCTTTCGCGATTTGGCTGGCGTGACGTGCAAAATCCCATTCAGTTCGAGCCTTCGCTGGATCGGATAGCCGTTATCTCCTGAGAAAGGCTCCAGTCAGGACGCAGCCGAACTGGTAATCGGGATGTCAATGCGGGAGGCGGGGACCTCCTTAAACCGCTTATTGGGAAATCGGTCTTACCCGGCACCCTCCTTCGCGCTCTTTTTCTAACGAGATGAACCGGCCGCCCCAGCTACGGAGATCAGAGCTATAGCGACGTTATACCACCCAACGTAGTCACTGGGGGCCTGGCGTCTGCGATGCATGTGGCAAGGAAGTCCGGGAGGCTTCGGTATCCTACCGTCTCGGCCTGCGCGGGCGAACAGCCGCATAAACTCTCCATGCATGGCCTTGAAGTATTTATCATCTTTCAGCGCCGAAGACAGCAGCCATCCTATCAGTGAATGGTGGCCGAGCCGCCATTATCATCGTCGAGAAAGGCTTCGATCCCCTCCTGCTCAACTGCGCGCTTAAACGCGTTTAAAGCTGTCATGTCGCTATCGAACGGCTCTTCCCAAACGGTGGAAGTGCCAGCTTCATTGACCACCTCCAAGGTCCAGCCCTCGTCCTCCTCAAGTTTGAAGATCACTACTCTGAGAGTAACGCCGTCCTGGATAAAGGTCTGCGAATGCGGGGAATCTATGATGGGAGGGTCAATTTCAAACATGTCCGTCTCCATGGGCGTTCAAGATGGTATACGCCAGCCCGCAGCTCGTTGGTAGGCAAAACGCGAAAGGTCCCCTCGGGGCGGCTGAAATCAAGCACGAACAAGCAGGAGAGTTCATTAGCTCCAGTTCCAACACGCGATGAGGTGGTAGGACACTGATCTTGGTGCGGTGCACTGTGCCTTCATGAGCGTGCCAAGCTGACGCGGCCCTTCGGCTCCGGCGTGGTCGATGGGCACGGCTTCTGAGCGGGCGGTATACCTGAAAATAAACATATTGCTTGGAGACTTATGTCTCGGTGAGGCATAGACGGTTCTGCCTATGGTCCGTGGCCCAGCGGAAGGCTTATAGCGGCCATCCCAATCAACAGTACAGTCCGGCAAAAATCCGGAACTTGACCTCGCGGTACATAAGCAACCAGCACCCCCGGCAGAACTCGCGGTAATCCTGCGAACCGGCTGCAGACCTTTCTATACCGCTTAGACCAGCAACCGAAACGGATATAACTTCGCTGCTGATGATCGCCGCGCAGGTTGCGCTGCGCTCCCCAGATGGGCCATGATCGCTTCAGGTGTTCGACCAGGGGCTCTCTAATATGAATCGTTTTCGCGCGATCGCGACCAGCTTGTTCGCTCTGGCGTCTTCTGCTGCCTACGCAGAACAAGGCTACTATCAATATCCGAGCGCTCGCGCGGACGTGCTTGTTTTTGCCAGCGAAGGCGATCTTTGGCGCACCAACCGAAACGGCGGGACTGCCACCCGACTGACGAACCATGTTGCCGAGGAAAGTGACGTTCATATCTCACCGAACGGCACATTGGTAGCTTTCACTGCCAGTTATGACAGTGACCAGGACGTCTATGTCATGCCGATCGGCGGCGGAGCGCCCCGCCGCCTTACGTTTGAGGGAGGTATGCTGCGCACGGTAGGTTGGACGCCCGAGGGCAAGGTTATTTACGCCTCTCGCATCACTGGTGCGGGTCAAGGGGAAATACTCTACACCGTCGATCCAGCTGGCGGAGAAGCCACCCCTATTCCGCTTTGGCGCGCCAACGATGCGACATACGGTCAGGACGGCCAGACCCTGTTCTTTAGCCGCCGGGGCTTGACCGCCCGCGCGCGTGACAATGCCGTTCTCTACAGGGGCGGCGGAATGGAACAACTTTGGCGTTGGCGGACCGGCACGGCTGTGGAGGCAGTCCAGCTGCTGGCGGGCTTCGATGCACCAATTCGCTTCCCGATGGCTTATGCTGGCCGGGTTTACTTCATTTCGGACAAGAGCGGCGCCGATGCTGTCTGGTCAGTGAACGAGGATGGCAGCGGTGTAACCAAGCTCTCCGCCGAAATGCCGTTCCCCGTGCTTCAGGCCAGTCTCGATACAGGAGATATCTTTCTTCAGAACGGGGCGGACATTCATGTCTTCTCCTTGCGGGACAATAGTCTGCGCAAGCTCTCCATCGACATTGTTACCGATCGCGAACAAACGCGACTGCGTTCGATCGGCGCACCTTTGAGCCAGTTGGAGGGCGCCCGGATATCGCCGTCGGGCGAAAGCGTGGCTGTAACGGCGCGCGGGCGGGTAGCACTGGGTGCGCCCAAACAGTTGCGCCGGGTGGACTTCTCGGTGCCGCTGCAGGCTCGCGCCCGGCAGGCGGTTGCAGGGCCGAACGGCGAGCGCGTATTCATGGTCCTGGACCAGGGAGAGCGCGGCGACATCTACACCATGCGATCGGACGGTTCAGGAGAACCCGCCGCGATCACGCACGGCTATGACGCCTACATTTGGTCCTTTGCGCTCTCGCCCGATGGGAAGGCGTTAGTCTTGTGGGACAAGCAGGCCCGATTGCAAAAGGTGGATATCGCCACCGGCCGCGTCACCCTGCTTGCTACAAGCGATGCCGGCGATGACGAGCCCTTTCATAACCTCGTCTTTTCGCCAGATTCAACGCACATTGCTTATGCGGAGGTCTCTCGCCGCAACAATGCTAACACCACCGACATTTTCCTGCAAAATATAAATAGCGGTGCGCGCGTGAAGGCGACCTCAGGCAAGTACAACGACTATGCGCCTACCTTCGCCCATGACGGGGCATGGCTCTATTTCCTGTCCGACCGCAATTTCGAACCGACACCGGGCAGCCCTTGGGGCGATCGCAACATGGGTGTGGCATTCCCAAATCGCGGCGAAATCTATGCGCTCCAGCTCGATCCAGCGTCGGAGTTCCCTTTTCGCGAGGACAACGAGCTAAGCCGAAAGCCCGACGAAGAACCCGAAAGCGATGAGGAACCTTCTTCGGACAAGGACAAAAAAAGGGATAACGGAAAGAAGGACGAGAAACCGAAGGCTGCGCATATCGTAATCGATGGGGTATCGGAACGTCTTTACAAAATTCCGACCGAGCCGGGGATGAGCGAGATGCTGCTCGCTTCCAAGGACTTTTTGTATAGCCTGAAAGATGACAAGCTTGTCTCGATCGCGATCGACAAGAGCGATCCAAAAATTGAGACTTTCGCGGACAAGGTCCAAAGTGCCGATATTTCCGCAGATGGCAAAACTCTCCTGGTGGTCACAGGGCCCGCGAAGAAACCGGCGCTCATGCTGGTGCCCGCCAAGAGCAAGTTACCTGAAAAGACCGAGCCGGACACCGTTAGGCTGGACGACTGGCGTCTTACTGTTGATCCCGCCTCGGAGTGGAAACAGATGTTCGTCGACGCCTGGCGGCTTCACCGTGACTTTGCCTACGATCCGGCCATGCGCGGTGTCGACTGGATTGCGGTGCGGACGCGGATGGAACCTCTTCTGGCCCGCATCGGGCACCGGGCCGAACTCAATACGATCCTCGGCCAGATGGCCTCACAACTGGGCATCCTGCACAGCCAGGTGCGCCCCGGTGACTTGCCAAAGGATGACGAGAACAGCGCCATGGCTTTTCTGGGCGCGCGTTACACCGCAGTTGCGGGAGGGCTGCGCGTGGACAGTATCTTCCGGGCAGAGGCAGACCTCGTTTCCAGACGTCCTCCGCTCAGCCGGCCAGGCGTCGATGTTCGGGTTGGGGACGTGATTCGCCGTGTCGACGGCCGACCCGTTGCCTCACTTAGCGCTCTCCGGCTCGAACTGGCGTCGAAGGCCGGCCAGGAAGTTCGCCTTGATGTCACACGAGGGACCCGTGCGCTGAGCGCTATCGTCGAGCCGATGACCTTTGATGGCGAAGTAACCGCCAGCTACCAAGACTTCGTTGAAGGTAGGCGCCTTGCTGCGCAGAAACTGTCGGGAGGAAAAATCGGGTATTTGCATCTTCGCGCCATGGGATCGGACGACGTCGCCAGTTTCGCGCGCGACTACTTTGCACAGCTCGACAAGGACGGCCTCATCATCGATGTGCGAAACAACAACGGCGGCAATATCGACAGTCTTATCATCTCGATGTTGATGCGCCGCCCATGGGCATTCTGGGCCAAGCCCGATGGCACCGGCGTTCCAACGACGAACATGCAGAATGCCTATCGTGGCAAAGTCGCCGTTCTTATCGACGAGAGGACCTACTCCGATGGGGAGACTTTCGCCGCCGCGATCAAGTCGCTCGGCATCGCCCCGCTGATCGGCAAGCGCACGGCGGGGGCAGGCATCTGGTTGTCCGATCGCAACCGGCTGAGCGACGATGGGGCAGTCAGAGTGGCCGAGAACGCGCAATATGCAGCCGACGGTACCTGGATTGTGGAGGGACACGGCATAGGCCCGGACGTCGAAGTGGAGAACGGACCGCATGCGACTTTCGAAGGCCGGGATGCCCAACTTGAAGCGGCAGTTTCCCTCCTTCAGCAGGAGATCGCAAAGGACCCTATCCACCTCCTCATACCCAAGCCATTACCGCCATTAGGCGTGCCGGCAAGCGACGTGACCCGATCGAATTCAGACCTGCGGTAAATGCCGCTGCCGGCGGCGCCTTTTCCGCCGCCGGCAGCACCTTCACGTGATGCAGCCCCTGTTTATGCGGACAGGCAAAAGGCGTTTTACAGGGGCTATGAAATATATTGCGAATGGGCGAATAAAGTATGGTTTTAGCGACCGATGCCGCGGCAGGGTCACACTGTCAGCACGGCAGAAAGGCAGCTGTGAATACCCGTGGCTATTGCTCGCCTGAGCAGTGCACGGTGGCCAATCCTGTGGGACGCCGCTGATATTTTTCTCTTGTGGAACTCAGGGGTAATGCCGGGACGGGGGGATGTCTTTATCGTATGGGCAGCGCTTGCGCCGGATTATTCGCAAATATTGCGGTATTGCTCTTTGGTTTTAGTTCAATTCTGTCGTCCCAAACTAATATAGTTTACTTGTAAATCCAGTCGAATTTTCTTTTACCGATATCTCGTCATATCTATTTTATTCAACAACACCTCCGCAAACGCGGCGAACATCCTGAAACGTCCTATGATTGGCGGGCCTGGTGCGCAGGGCGCCTCCTAGTTTACACTTGGCCAAGCCAGCGATGGCGGCGTACCTGCATCGTCAGCTTCATCAAGGCTGGTGAGCCAATTGCAAGTTTGACTGGTCACTCATTTGCATCTTGGGGGATACCTCGCACAAAGCCGGTGTCTTGAAGAGATGACGCTTATCGAACGAGCAATCTTTGTTTGTAATAATCCGCTTGGGCGTAAGCGGGTTGGTTGGACTGGATCACAGCCCATTCAGCCGGCGTCAAAGGGAGGCGGGGGTAGAGCGCCCCGTAATAGCGGGCAAGGTCGCCGCTGAATGGGTAATCTGAGGCTGGCACGAAATGAGAGAGGCCGATCCGGCGCATCACGGTAGCCATGGCCACCAGGTTGGCGTCAGAGGTGTCGGCCCCCCAAACTTCGGCGAGATCGAATGTCAGATGCTCGGCGAGCAAGGGTTGCGTCTCGAGCGCCTTGGCGAAGGCAGCAAGGGCAGAAAGCGTCTGCGGGTCCGTCCCCCCCCACCCCGCAGCGTGAGCGATCTGCACTGGGGTATTGCCGGCCGCCGGCAGAACCACACGTACAAACGATTCTACGTCCCTTGCCCCGTAATCCGGTGCCCGGGTTCGCATGTGGATCGTGATCGCGAGGTGGGAGCGAGCAGCAGCACGCAATACCTTCGCTAGTTTGTGGGCCTGGGCGGGATCGCGCAAATCCACGCCTGAGTTGGTGAGATGGATCTTCACTCCTGTCACATTGGGGTCTGCGCCCCAATACGCGATCTCCGACAAGGCAGTGTCGGTCATCGGGTTCACGCCGATATAGACGCCGAAGCGCCCCGGATACTTTCGGGCTTCGGCCACAGTCCATGCATTCGCCGCGTGCAAGATATTGGCGTGATCCGGATTCTCCGGCACCATCATCGGGCTTTCCGCAAGGTAAGCCGTGGACATGATAAGACCCCGCCGAATTCCGGCTTTGTCCATCTGCGCGATGAGTTCGGCCATTCCATAGGCCCGGGTAAACGCTTCAGGACACTTGCCAATCCTGCCGGGACTGGAGCAGTAGCCCGGCAGGAACGCGAGGATCGCGGGAGAATGAACATGAAGGTGATGGTCCACTGCCACCGACACCTGCGATCCGGCTGCAGCAACAGTGGGGGCCGAAGCGGGCGGCGTCGACGGCGCGCGGGCAAAGCCGGGGTCCACTGCCGGCAGCACTGAGGCGGCCAGGAGGATCACGGCGATCAGGCGCCCGCTTCGCATCCTACTGCCCTTCCGAAAGCAGTGTACGCTTCCAAAATTCCACGCTGGCCTGGAAGTAATATTCCTCGTTTTCCTTCTTGTGGAACCCGTGCCCTTCGTTGGTGGCATTTAGGTACCAGGTGGGATTACCTGCCGCCCGCAGAGCCTTGGCAATCTGCTGGCCTTCGGAGGCGGGAACGCGCGGATCGTTGCCGCCTGTCGCAATGAACAGCGGGATGTGGATTTTCGAGATGCTGGTGAGCGGCGAGATCTCCATTAGCTTGGTACGCTGCTTGGGATCGCGCTCGTCCCCATATTCCGGTCGACGCAAGTCACGCCGATAGCTCTGGGTGTTCTCAAGGAACGTCACGAAGTTTGATATTCCGACATAGCAGCTCGCACTTTTCAGCTTGTCGGAGAAGTGTGTCGAGGAGGCATAGCACATGTATCCGCCATAGCTGACGCCTGTCACTGAGAAGCGGCCGGCATCGAGCGTGCCGTCTTTTGCGAAGTGATCGAGGAAGGCTCCGATGTCCTTGACCGAATCCTCCCGCTTGAAGGGACCATTGTCGAGATTAACGAAACGCTTGCCGAAGCCCGAGGAGCCCCGAACATTAGGAAAGAACAGTGCGATGCCCAGTTCGTTCAGGTAATAGTTTTCCGCTCCAAGGAAATCAGGGCGGGTCTGCCCTTCGGGCCCCCCATGGATGTCGAGCAGTAGCGGGCGCTTGCCGGGGAATTTGGCTTGATCGGGACGGTAAAGGAAGCCGGTCACGGTCTCGCCGTCGAAGCTCTTGATGGTGACGAGTTCGGGCTCTACATTTTTTGCTGCGTCAAGCCCGCCTGTCTCGCTTGCGGTCCAGCGGGTAACCGCCAATGTCTTGGGGTCGACTGAAAAGGCATCGCCCGGGACTTTGGCGGAGGACAGGCTGAAGCCAATGGCTCCCCAAGGCGCGATCTGAATGGCAGGGCCGATCGCCCAGGGGATGACCCCCGTCGGCAGCCCTGTGACCTTTCGGATTGTGCCGCCGGGCATGTCCATCACATGAAGTACGCTTACGCCCGCCTCGTTTGTCGCATAGGCGATAAAGCTACCATCTCCGGCCAGCGCGTAGTCGCTGACGTCCCACTTTTCCCGGGTAATCGGCGTGAATTTGCCGCTCTTGGAATCGAGCTTGCCGAGCTGCGTGAAATCGCTTCCGCCAGCATCGCTCAGCACCCAGATGGTGCCGTCAGCGGCGTATTGCGGGTCGATAAACGAGGCTTCTGCCTTGGCATCGGTCAGCGCGTTGAGCTTGCCCGAGGCAAGCTCCACTTTGTAGACCACGGATTTGTTGATCGACAGGCGATTGACGGCCAGCGCGGTTCTGCCGTCGGGCGCAAAAGCGGCAAAGGTGAAGCCACCGCCGCTAACCTGCGCAACGAGGCGGTCGCTCTTCGGCTCCCGCGGATCGATGACATAGAGGTCCATGTCGGTACCGTTGCGGCGTGTGGAGGTGTAGCCCATCGTTTTGCCATCCGCGCTCCAGGCACCGAGCCAGTTCCGGCTCTTCCCATCAGTTATGCGCTCGAGCCGCCCATCCGCGAGACGATAAAGCTGATAGAATTCATCCCCTCCGCTATCCTGCATGACCACCGTGAGGTGGTCCTTCGCAGGCGACATCGAGGAGGCCAACACTGGTTCCTTGCCGAAGCTGATCTGGGTCCGCGCGCCGCCCGGCGCCTTCACGACGTGAAGCTGGTTAGTCGCACCGAATCGAGTCTTGACCAGCATAGAGCGGTCGGTGGTATTCCAACCGAGGAAATCGGCACGGCGGGATTCCAGGTAGGGGCGGGTCGCAGAGACCACAGAATCGGGAATTGCGGGAACGTCCTCGATGTCTATAGCGGCGGGCTTTTCGGCATCGGCGTAGGCGGGGGTGCCAACCAGGGCCAGCAGCGCCAATGCACAAGCGGAACCTGCGGAAAGGCGATGGAGCGCGGCAGGTGATTTCATCAGGCGGTCCTCATGGGAAATTGGGGAAATGACAGGAAGGATCGGCGCGGTCCTTCGCGGACCGCGCCGAAGTGATACCACAAGCCTTACAGCGCGACGCGGGCGCCGATCGTCACGTAGCGTCCCACCACGTCATAGTAAGGCGAGTAGAGCGAGCCGACTGGCGGATCTTTGTCGAAGAGATTGTTGACATTGGCATAAAGCTCGAGCTGCGGGCCGGTATCATTCTTGATCCTCACCTTCATCTGCGCATCGAAGTAGGTATAGGCTTTGATGTGGTTGTTCGAGATCGCCAGCGTCGAGTTGTACTCGCCGGGCGAGATATAGCGAGCGCGCACGAGACCCGACAGGGCCTGGCTCTCATAACCAACCGTGGCATTTACACGCCACTTGGGCACGCCGAGACCGAAGGAATAGCCCTGCGAACGGACATATTCGATCTGCGAGACACCGTCGTTGGTAGTCAGACTGTCGATCCAGGTACCGACGAGACCGAGCCGGACCTGTCCCTTGCCAGAGCCGAAGACTTGGTCAAGCGGTAGGACGTAATCAACCTGGGCATCGATACCGTTGGTCTTGTAGTTCGACAGATTGACGTAACTTGACACGGTGCGGGTGATTTGCCCAGCTGCGTTGCGCTCAACGCGGCCGCACAGTTCGTTATTGCCGTTGTAGCACCGCGTCACCAGATCTTGAGCCGAGATTGTGGTGATCACGTCGTCGATAGTGATGTCGAAGTAATCGAGCGAGAGATTTAGGCGGGGGATCGAGGGCGGGTTCCAGGTCGCCCCGAAGGTCCAGGTATCGGCCTTCTCCGGATCGAGATCCGGATTGCCGCCACCGTTGCTGAGTACGTATTCGGTTTGCCCGTTCCAGGGGTTTACGATATTATTGTAGCCCGTCGTCGACTGCGTGAAGAGTTCCGAAAGATTGGCCGAGCGGATGTCTCGCGAACGCGTGATGCGGCCACGGAAGCCTGGAAAGAATTCGTTCGTTGCGCCCAGCTTCCACGACCAGATTGAGCCAGAGGTATTATAGTCCGACAGGCGGACTGCGCCGTTGAAGTCAAACCGGCGCAGAAGCGGGGTGTCGTGGACCAGCGGAACCAAAACTTCAGCGAAGGCTTCCTTCACGTTGAAGCTGCCAGATAACGGTGAGAAGCTGAACGTTCGATAGGCGCCAGCGGCATCGAGGTCGCTCACGGTCTGCCGAATCGATTCCTTGCGCGCTTCGGCGCCAATAGCGATCGAGACTGGGCCCGCAGGAAGTTGGAACGGCTCGCCGCGAAGGCTGATGCCGCCGACATCAAGCTTGGACTTCGCGCGCATCGAAGGGGTGCCGGTGACGTAATCGATGGCATCCTGTGAGGGGGAGCCTTCTCCGAACAGGTTAAGCGGTGCGCAGCCGGAGTTTGCATTGGTCAGGGCCACGCGGCACACGGCAGCGCCACTGGCCGGATCGATAACAGCATCAACAGCGTTCGCGAAATTTTGCGTAAGCAGGAAACCGGGGGTGTCGATGTTGTTCTGGTACTCACCGTGGCTGTAGTAAGCGCTGTAGCGCCAATCTCCGCCGAAAGTCCCATCAACCGCGAGCGTACCCTGCGTAGTCTTGCGCTCAAAATCGATGCGAGAGAAGGACAGGTCGTTGTTGAAGCGGCCCATGTAAAAACCGGTCTGGCCTGCGCTTGCCAAGGTGTCCTTGATGCCCTGCGACAGGAATGCGTTTTCTGCACTGATATAGACGCCAGAGCTTGCCGAACCCTGCACGTTATCACCGAACCAGGTGTAGTTGTTGTACATGCGCGAGTGCCGCAGTTCAGCCGTAACAGTCAGTGCGGGGCTGACTTCATAGCTGAGGCTGGCCATGCCCGAATAGCGGCGCTGCGGTGTGACAAGTGGGCTCAGGTCGTCGTTCGAAGGACCCTCGCCGCCGGCCGAATAGCTCCCCGAGACGGCATTGCCATAGTCATAAGGACGCAGCGATCCGTTCGAATTGAAGGCTTGCCCCCTCAGCGCGCCCGACGTGATGAGGCCGCCGTAGGCCATGTTCGCATAGCCAACATCCGGCGTCATCGTTCCGTTGAAGACCGCCCAGCGGCCCACGTTCGGGCGGCTGACCTTGGGCACCACGCCTTCACTGTCGTAGAATTCGCCGCCTACCACGAAGTGGCCGCGACCGTCTCCAAAGGATACCCCCGCCTTGCCTTCGAAGCGATATTCGAAATCGTCATTGTAGCGCGACAGGCCGGCAGAGGCTCCCAATGTAGCGCCGGTGTACTTGCTGTCAGTCTGGAGATTGACGACACCAGCCACTGCGCCCGAACCCCAGGCCGCCGAAGCGCCGCCGGTGACAACGTCGACGCCCTTCAGCATGATCGATGGCACAGTATTCAAGTCGTTTTCGCTAGAGAAGCGGCGACCATTCATGAGCACGAGCGTGCGGTTCACGCCGAGTCCGCGAAGATCGACCGGTGCTTGTCCAGCGCCTGTATTCGTGCCGGTCGTCTGGGGCGAGGTGGTTGCGCGAAACTGCGGCATGTCGTTCAGCGCCGCAGCAACGTTGGCGCGCTGGCCGACCGAAAGATCGTCGGCGCCGAGATGCAGTGTCGGCGTAGGCGCGTCGAAGCCGGAGGCATCAATGCGGGAGCTGGACACGACGATCTCACCCAATGGCTCGTCGGGGGCAGCCGTGTTGTCCTGTGCTAGTGCCGGGAGCGCGAACGCCATGGCGGCGGCAAGCACACTGGCGCTGCCGGTCAGCCGGTTACGAAAAGATTTCATTAAGAAGCCCTGTTGCTGAGCCTCATTTCCTGAGGCCATTTATGTTGGTGGCCTCCCCCATGAATATCTATCAATGAGTGTTTGAACGCGCTCCGCTGTCACCGCCAAGTATAAGGCCGCGATCGATGGATATTGCGTTTATGTTGAGGTGCGACCCTCTAGTGTCTCATTTTTATTGCAAAGGTTTGTAACAATGGCGCCGCGATACACAACAACAATTTTTGCACTTGAGCAGACGCAAAAATGTTGCACCCTAGTGCAGCCCTTCCACGCTTCGCACCCTGTCGATAAGATCTGCACTGTGAAATGCTGCCGATTGCCGCGATATACGGCCTGAAGATGATCAACGGATTGTGCAAACGTCCAAAGCGGCTGACCACATGTCGATCCGCCATAGACACCATTTGTAACTCATCGCACGGGCCCCGAAGAAGTCTAGTCGATCCTGTCTAAAGTTCATCGATCCATCAAATGGCTTGCGGTCGCTCTGCGATATCCGCAAGCAG
Source organism: Novosphingobium sp. BL-S-21 (assembly GCF_055521655.1). NCBI lineage: Bacteria > Pseudomonadati > Pseudomonadota > Alphaproteobacteria > Sphingomonadales > Sphingomonadaceae > Novosphingobium > Novosphingobium sp. BL-S-21. The sequence continues at coordinate 412,128 of NZ_JBVFVP010000003.1, read as the reverse complement.
TTGATTCAAGTCTTTCTCTCGGATTACTCTCTCGAACTGAAATCCCGCCTGGTGTCCATGTTGCCAGACTAAATGGGCATCGATCCGGCCAATGAACGGAAGGAGAAGCTCAACACGTTCGCCGAGCTCAAGAGCAATCGTGCCCTCGTTCATGAAGCCTTGCGCTGAAAGATTAATAATATGCAAGGCCATGTCGCCCAGCCGGCGATTGGTTCCAACCGTCTGAAAATCGACTCGGTGTCGCAGGGCTTTCCGTGCATCCCTCACCGACAATTTAGCTCGCATTGTCACTGCGCCAATTCTCCGCCCTTCGACGACCAATTTAGACACAGATAGTTAAATTTATGCTAAGTCCAATCACCATATTCGCGGAGCGCTAATTAAATACACGTCAAAATGATGAACTTTCATTCATCTCATATCTATTTTGAGGGATGATTTTATTTTTCGCGTAAGGGATGCCGATAGCTCTCAATGACAGCATTGTAATGGCGAGCGGCGTCGATTTGCGGTGTATGTTAAACAGATGCAGAAAAATCTCAATTCTTCAGTGCAACTTTTTTCAGCCGTCCCGGCTCCTCGCATCGAGCATGTTTTCATGACCTTATCAACCGCAGGTTTTTCTCAATGGCCTCAAGACGAGGAAGACCTTTTAAGGTTTTTCACGTTTATGCTTGATTTACTTCAGGCTGGTGATTCAACGCCGAATCATTGAGTTACCCAATCCCGGGCTGTCTGCGAAAATCTGGGCAGCAATTGTTTGGAACTAAGGCGTGGTAAGGAAGGTCTGTCGGGATGTGCACAGACTGCTCGGCGCGTCATTTGGCGAACTTCACTAGCCCGTCCTATTCATAAAGCGCCTGCATTCCCGAGCGCGCACCTGCTTGCGGATTTTCCACGTAATCAGGTCGAGCGGGATCGTAGCGTCTTTTTCATCGCGTGGGATCGAGAGGTTTGCTGGGTTGAAGGGCGGGGTTGAGCGTTCTGCGGCATGGCCGCCCAAGCTAAGTCGGGGTTATCCTGAGCGCGGCGGCCATGGCCTGGAACACGGCGGCGTCGGGACAGGCGGAAGCGAAGGCGACACGAATGCGGGTGGCGGTTTCGATGACGCGGGCGGCGACCTTGAGGAGCCGCAGGCGCAAGGTGGCGAACTCGGCGGTGGCAAGAGCGGAGGCCCTTGGGATGGCCCGCCGGATGCGCCACATGATCCAGAACGCGGCGGTGTGCAGGATGAGCCGCATTTGGTTTGCGTTGGCCGAGCGGCACGAGGTGCGATCGCTGGCGAGTTGCGTCTTGTGCAGTTTGATGAGGTTTTCGGCTTGGCCACGGGCACAGTAGAGGCTGTCGTAGATATACTCGGCGGAGCCTTATCCAGCCTCTAAAACAACCTTCAGTCGAGAACGCTTGGATGTAACGAGATGAACAGCCTTGTAGCGTGCCAGATGCTTTGATCATTCGCTGTTCCGAGCTATCGCCGACGTTCCAAGCTAGCCGGATCAACTCAATCGTCAGGGCTTATTTACTCGATATGGCATTAATTACAATAACATAGCTAAGAGATGGCACCGCCTTTCCCTTAACGACTTCTTACCATAAATCAGTACCCAGACGCGCAGACTAACGGCAATCGCGCACGCTATCTCCTACCCATTCTGGATAGATTGACCGCGAATTTTTATTCTCTACCTTTTTGGTTGAAAAGGTGGCGCTTGCGGAAGCGCGCCTGTTTCGAAGCCTTGGCGCAGCCAAGCTCTAAACCTCCTGGCTCAAGGATGTGAAGGTGAAGCACCTATCCATTCCCAATGCAGTGCCGCCCATGGCGATATCCTCGGTCTTTCCCGGATCCGAGCGGCAAGTCGAATTCGTCGGTCCTCCGGGAGTTGGGAAGTCAGCTATCTATCAAGCGGTGCATGCTCGATTGGGGCGGCAGCGAGTCTTTCGCACGGTACAGGAAGGCAGGCTTCTGGCGGCGATGGCAAACCTGGATCGCGTTAGTCCATTGCGCCGTATCTCCTATCGATCAGCCTTCCGGCTCCCACGAATAGGGGACGTATACGCCCGGCGACTGGCGATAACTGCTTCGGAAGTTTCATTCCGGCAGACTTTGCACGATCAAAGCGCCTTCCTGGAGTGCTGCATCGAATTGGCCCGGACAGGGTTTGGAGATGCGTTCTCCCGATTCTCCAGGCTACCGATCATGTTGGAACATCTGCGCGACCTGCACCTTTGGAACCGTCTTCCTCCTGCCGTACAAATTCTCCAACAGGACGCCCTTGTTCAAAAGGGATGGGCCTGTGACCGCCCGCTGAGAGAGGCGTATTTTTCTTCGGTGCCAAAGCCCGGAGCGGTCGTAGTGGTCGCGGCGCGGCCCGACGTGATTGTGGAACGCCTCCGCAGTAGGGACCGAAGGATCAATGCCCACATCGATCTAAGCCCGAGCGAGCTTCATGCCGCCACCGTAAACGCCGCAGAAGCCTTCGATCTTGCATCTGACATCATGACGCGCCGTGATGTCCCCGTGCTCGAAGTGGACGGCGAGGCGGACCTTGCGGATGCGGCAGAGCAAGTTGCAGGTTTCCTGCAAGACAGGATGCTTCAACAGGAGATCAATTGATGGATTTTCAGACATTAAGCACCGCATACACGGGCGCGGCAGCAACAGGATATGATGCCCGCCGCGCGCCGACCACGAAGTGGCTTGGAGAAGACAGCGCGGTTGACGAACTTCTGCGGGTCGTCACTGCCGGCTCCACCGTGCTTGACATGCCGGTTGGAACCGGGCGCTTTCTCAAGCTCTACCGCAAGCGCGGCATGACCATAGTTGGACGCGACATTTCTCCCGACATGCTGAAAGCCGCGCGCGCCAAGCTGGAAGAAGTCGACGAATTGGAAGAACTGCACGGAAACGGCGAAGCGGGCTGGACGGACTGCACGCTCCAACTCGGAGATATCCGCGCCATTCCGGATGATGATGACACTTACGACTGCGCACTCAGCAGTCGTTTCCTCAACTGGGTCGACGCTCGCGGTCTTGAGGAAGTCCTGGGCGAATTGCGCCGCGTTTCAAAGCGCTACCTGATCGTGGGCATCCGCCACCAGGTTCCAACCCGAGACTTGCTGCTTAACGGGCCAAAAGGCTTGCGGCGTTTCGTGACAAGATATTTGCTCGATTTCAGGCGATCCCTGAGGCGACTGTTGAGACACCCCAAGGCGAACGCCCCTCACACGATCCAGCATGACAGGGATGTGATATTCCAAACTTTCCGTAAGCTGAAACTTCGCATCGATACCCGAATACTTGTCGAGCACGGGCGTGACGGCACGGATTACTACTTCTACCGCCTCATAAAGGAGGCATAACGCCAGCATAACCGCCAACGGCACGTCCGTCGGCCTAGCTAGCTAGATGCCGTAATTGCATTGCACTGTCACGCGTGTCACAAAACGCGTGACGGGCGCGCACCTCACGCAACGCATTATTTCCCACTACGGCCGCGCGATCTAGAGAACGCGCGATCGCTGCTCAGAAATGCTTCGAGCATCGCTGGAACTAGAGTAGAAAAAGCCTCTTTGCCCTAATCCTTCGCATCCCCAGGTTTAGCGGCAGACATGGAACTTGTGGTGGTGGCGCCATTCGGTTCAGCAGCGTCGATCGTTTCAGCGATAGCGGTGGCCGCTCCAATACCGCGGGCGATCATAGCGGCGATAATCATGATATTGGTCGCGTCGCCCTTCGTAGCGCTGGTGATCGCGAGGGTGTGCGTCGGCCGTAGCGGCTATGCCGGGCCGCCAGCTATTGCCGCAAGTACAAGAGGTTATTTAAGAATTTTCATAGTGGCCTTCTTATGGTGGAAGCCATGAGATGGCTCGGTGGATGGATTGCCGATGTACGCCGCGACGACTTGTGGCTCGTTCACTGCAACTAGGGGTGTGCGCCCTTATGTCCGGGATCGGGCATCTCCCCCCTCAACCGGGCGATTAAGGTTGACCTCGCCGTCGCCGAAACCAGGCGATGCAAAGAGCATCATCTGTTCGGCCTTTCACCCGACGTGAGCGATCTCTCCCGAGGCCGCTTCGAGCTTTAAGAAATGGGAGCACCGCCGGTTTCGCCGCAGTCTTCGGGAAGATGTGGCCCACCTGGCGGCTTATCATGAATACGCATCGCTGTGTTCAGCGGAAAGCCTCTTTCGACAAGAGACTCAGGTCATCATCGCCGGGGCATTCGTAGGCCATCGTAATTGGTTGTGCATGGTTCGCTTCATATCGCGAAGTCGCAGGACGCTCCGAAACCTCCCTAAGGTCCGAGTTCCAAGAGCCAGGACGCCATCTCTTCGTTGCCTTGGGCCCGGGCTAAGCTGACAGCATCGTTTCCCGCAGCGTCAATCGCTCGCAGATCCGCGCCGTTGGAAACAAGCAAATCGATAATATCGCGGTGACCAAAAAGTGATGCCATCATCAGTGGCGTTTGACCGGCGGAATTGCGCTGGTTGGCATCAGCTCCTGCATCAATGAGTTTTTTCGCAATCCTGAGGTGGCCCTTAAAACACACTCCCATTAACGGGCTCCCGCTCACCGTGTCACCATCGGCCACCGCGCCCAGCTCGAGGAGCAATCCGGTTGTGCTCTCGTGACCATTGTACGTTGCGAGTACCAGCGCCGTATGGCCTTTGATATCGTGGGCTTCCAGATCCGCACCTGCGTCGATCAGGGGGGTGATCATATCGTCCCGTCCGATTCGCGCTGCTTCAAACAGCAGCTCTTGGATCCTTTCGGGCGATGGCAGGGACGAGTCATTTACAGATCCCGGGGGGCCTTGGTCATGGCGCTGGTCGTCAACGGATTGTTGATCGGGGCGGTTCGCATTGGCTTTCCCGCGAGTATCGTTCGATCCTGTCATGTGCCAAGCTCCGGCGTTCCCAAAAAGGGACATTGTTTGGGCCCGCGCCCATTCATTCACCACAACATCGGCTGTATCGATGAGTTCCGAAAGTTTCGCGAACGCTATCAAGCGATCGGTTAATGGCAGCCGAGGCGGAGCAATCCAGCGGGTGTAAGCGGTAACCGCGAATCGCGGACGTCGCCAGGTTGTGGTGCCCTCCCCTTCCTGTTGGGCTATTCCCTGCTTTGTCGGGCTGCTTGTTGTTCGCTGTCATCGCCGCCGAGATCGAGTGACCATTTGATTATCTGCTCTTCGGTGATCCGGGCTAACAGGTTCAATTTCTGAGCTTCTGCCGGGTCAGAAGACGGCGCTGTTTGCAGCAGGTCAATCTTTTGCAAGAGGCGGCTTCGCTCGATATTAAAATACTTAAGGCATTTTTCGAGCATGTCCCCGGACCCCCAAATATATGGACTTACGTGCCCGGTGGATTTCGAAGAAAACGCCGAGATTGTTTGCGGATCGCCGCAACGAAGCGGACTGAACTGGCGGTTCTAGGCAGGAGTGCTGGCGGTTATCGAAAAAATTAGCAATAGGCGGGATGATCATTGTTCACATCCGGTCTACAATGCTTTTCTCCCTGCGAGAATGCCACCGCGGTTTAAGTTAAGGCTGTAGATGGGAATATTCAATTCGCCTGACGATGTCGGCCAGCGGCAAGGCTCACCCCGCGCGAGCATCGCAAGATGAGCCCGAGTCTGTTCAAAAATAGAATGATACTTGCAGGTCGGGAAATCAAGAATTGTGCGGCGGCTAAAATTAGCCGCCGCATAGTCTCATTCTTCGTTATCTAGGCCTTCGTCTTCGACCATGCCTTCGATCGATTCATCATCGTCTTCAACATCTACATACTCCAACGGATTGAGACCGAGCTCAGCAGCAACCTCGAGTTCGGTCGCAACCACCTCAATCTGGTCTCCATTTTCGAGTTCGATTATCGTCACTTCCGGTTCCTCACCGGCCGCAAGATGCACGACATCATCGCTGTCGATCTCAACGTCATCACCATCGACGTTCTCGAACGTTGCTTTTGGCATAAAGCTCACTCCATGGGGGTCAAGCCACAACACCGTGTCCATTGATTTGGTTTCGGTTCCGGGGTTTTTTGCTGTTCCGCTGGGCTTTCGAGGGCCTGGGCTTGATCGAGATTGATAAGCTCCAAGCTGGCAACGTAGCGAGCCGCCGGATATCGGAGATGGGTTCTTTGAAAGGTTTGGGAGTTCCGCGCGGATTGGCGTCACGCAAAACTCCCAGCGACACAAATCCGATGGTGTGCACCGGTTCTGCGGAGCCGATTCGAGTCTTCCAAGGATGCTACGCCAAGTCGGGCGGCGCTATCGGGAAAAACCCGGACCCAGCAATGGAATACATATCTTAGAATGGCGCGCCGTCCATCCGCTGACAGAGCGGATCATAAAGCCAAGAGTCCGACGGTTCGCGCCGCGGAAAGTCTGCTGTCGCCGATTTGAACGAGATCGAAACAGAGAAGACCGGAGATCTTAGAATCCTCCGGTCTTCCCATTTGGAATAATGATCTACCAGTTTAGGCCGGCCCGAATATAGAGGTAACGCCCATTGAAGCCAAACGGCGAGTAGTACGGGAATGCGGTCACGCCCGTACTGTTGAGAGCTGCCGGAGTTTGTCGGGGATATACGTCGAAGAGGTTGCTAGCACCAACTGCCAGATCTAAAGCAGAAGCATGGGGCTGATAGCGTACTTCCAGATCGGTGACTGCACGCTTTCCGGTATTAAGATCGCTCGTGGCCACAGTGCCGGGTTGCAGCACATCGCCGTAATATGTGACGCGCGCCGTCGCCCCGAGATTGTTGCCAGTCCAGACGAGCGTGCCTGACACCTTTTCACCAGGGGTGCCGTCTTCGATCGTCAGGATCCGGCTACGAGCAAACAGGGTCGACAGCTCGCTGGTGGGGACCTTGGTGACTTTGATGTTGTTGAGGTTGCCCGCAACCGTGAAATCGAAAGTGCCTGCGGCGTCTGTAAGCACCTTGTAGCTTGCGACCGCGTCAACACCTTTGGTGGTCGTGGCCAGTCCGTTGAGGAAAAAGCGGGCAGCGGACACGCTCTCGATACCGGTGACCGGGATATTTTCCGAAAGCCCGATCTGGTTGCGAACGTGGATGCGGTAGCCGTCCACGGTGAGCGAGAAGCCGCCGGCACGCACAACGAAACCGGCCGACAGGTTGGTGGACTTTTCTGGTTCCAGCGGTTGACCCCCCAGCGATACGGCTTGGGAAGAAGTGGAAGGGTAGGTTCCTGTGCTGAGCGGATTACCGTTCTGCACGACCGTAGTGATAGACGTATAATACTGCTGGATGAGACTGGGAGCACGGAAGCCGGTCGAGGCCGTGCCGCGAATAGCGAACGCGGGAGCAATGTCATATCGCACTGAGAGCTTGCCGGTTCCGGTCGTGCCGAAATCCGAATAGTCCTCCCCGCGACCCGCTAATCCGATCAAGAGCTTATCGGTGACTTGAGCTTCGAGGTCTAGATAGACGGAACCGTTCTGACGGTGCCTATCAACCACGTTCTGCGGCCCGAATCCGGGGAAGCCCTGTGCGCCAGGTGTTGCGCTGGGAAAGGCCGTGCCATAGCCATAAGAAGCGGGTTCGCCGGCCTTTATCTGGTAGCTTTCGCGGCGCCCCTCTGCGCCCCATGCCACGTTTAGCGACTTGAAGACATCAAATTTCCTGGAAAAGTCTACCCCAGCGACCCATTGGTCATAGATCGACGCACCGTCGTAGAAGTCGGTCGGACTATCCGCGCCGTAGGTATAATTCGCGGAATCGCGCGTCCAGTAATCGATGCGGTTGCGGCCATAGCTGGCGTTGAAGTCGGCTTTCCAGCCAGCGATTTCGCCGCGCAGCCCGCCGGTCACTGTCAAGTCTTTGGAATGAGTGTTGATCTTTGGAAGGAACCCTTCAAGGCCGTAAGCCCCCGCTCCCGTGGTGCCTTGTGTCAGGCGCGGGAACGCGGCCGAACTGGTGTCACGGTACTGATAGCCACCGAAGGCGTAGATTTCCCAGGTCTCGCTAAGCGGCTTAGCCGAGTTGACGTAGACGGAGTAGCTGTCGACCTTTGGATCGCCGAAGCGGTTGTCCACGACCGGGATGGCCAGGCGCGGGTCGACGTCGCCGCGGCTGGTTGGATTGCGGTGGGTATATTCGCCCGACACCGTCAGGAAGCCATCTTGCCCAAGCTTGATGCCCTGCCATCCCGCTGCAGTGACAATACTTTCACCAATGACGTGGCGGCTGTCCCGCGCGGTGTCCACCTGCGTATCGTAGAGACCGTAAGTCACCGTGCTGCCGCCGCCGTGATCGGCTTCGCGAAGGCGCAAGTTCACGACGCCGGCGATGGCATCCGAGCCGTATTGTGCAGAAGCGCCGTCTCGCAGCACCTCTATGGAACTGAGCGCAGTGGATGGAATCGTGTTGAGATCCACCGCCGCGGAACCGCGCCCGACCACCCCGTTGACGTTGAGAGAGGCCGAAGTATGAGCCCGCACTCCGTTTATAAGCACAAGCGTCTGGTCAGGGCTCATCCCGCGCAAGATCGCTGGGCGGATCGCGTCGGTGCCGTCGTTTGCGGCAGGGCGCGGGAAGGAAATCGAGGGAACCGAGCTCGCAAGTGCCGTTGCCAGTTCTGTCGTGCCTTGCTGTTTAAGCTCTTGGGCCGTCACCACGTCCACTGGCGAGGCACTATCAAGCTTGGAGCGTCCCGCGGCACGTGTACCGGTCACGACAATATCATCGCTGCTGCTGTTATCGACCGCTTCCGTATCGGCGGCAGCTTGCTGTGCAAACGCGGTCCCGCTCGTGACCAGTGCACCGCCGGAAACGGCAGCAAGTAACAGAGCAGTTTTCAACGTCATCATATTCTCCTCGCGCGTGAAGACGGGACGTTCTTCTCGCGGTATGTCCTGAACCTTGTTGTGCTGTCTCCCGCAGCTGGTGGTATCAGCGCGGAAGGATGCAGCATCACCGCCTGGTCTTCGTTGATGACGGAAATGGCACGAAAGCGTGGGATGTGTCTGTTTAGTTTTTGAAATATGACACGAAGTTCTTCTTGCAGAAGGAATGTGCGCCGCCCCTTTTTAGCCCAATGTCGGCCGCGCCCCCTCCCCGCGCAGCGACACCTCTCCTATTTATACCCAGATCGAATGGTTGAGCCGGCCAAAAGCACAAGAAGGATTTGTCGATGACGCAGCGTATCAAAATCGACTTCGTTTCCGACATTGCCTGTCCTTGGTGCATTATCGGCTTGAAGGGGCTTCAGATCGCGCTTGACCGCCTCAAAGGCGAAGTTTTGGCAGACATCCAGTTTAGGCCCTTCGAACTCAATCCGACGATGGGCCCCGAAGGTCAGGATCTGGGAGAACATATTGCAGAGAAATATGGATCGACACCCGAGCAATCGGCCGCCAATCGTGCTGCGATCCGCGACCGCGCGCAAAGCGTCGGCTTCGCGATCAAGATGACGAATGACAGCCGTATCTTCAACACTTTCGATGCCCACCGGCTTCTGCACTGGGCAGGCGAGCTTGGAGATCAAACCGCACTGAAACTTGCATTGTTCGAGGCCTATTTCACGCAGGGTGCCAATGTTTCGGATCATCATGTGCTAATGAGGGCGGTCCAGGCGGCGGGCTTGGACAGCGAGCGCGCGCGCGAGGTTCTCAAGAGTGAGCATTATGTGGAAGCGGTTCGGGAGGAGGAAGCTCTCTGGCAGTCGCGCGGGATAAACAGCGTTCCGGCAATCGTGGTCGACGATCGTTATCTGATCAGTGGAGGGCAGCCGCCTGAGGCGTTCGAGCAGGCACTTCGCAGTATTGCAGCTCAGGCGCCGACCGAGTGAGCATCACAGCGTGGGGGTTAAAACTGATCGCGCGGGGGAAACGCCAGAAGGTCGATGCAAGAGGCGTTTCGTTTGGGACACCGCCTTTCCGGTGTATTCGCCCATTACCCGTTGCCCGTTGCCCATTGCGCCCGCTGCGGCGCGATAGCCCAGCTGGCGAGCGTGATAAACAAAACAATACCGATCCCGCTTGCCAGCACGCTGTGTGGCCGGCGCAAGCGTCGGCGGGCGTACGCCCGAGCAAACCTACTTTGACAATCTGCCGCAGGCCGTGGCAGCGTGAATTGGCCGCGACTTGCGGGGCGTCGCTCCGGCCAGCTACGCTCGCCCTCCATGACGCAGCGTGAACAACCAACCCGCAGACGATCAGCCTATCAGGCGTCAAGGCTGTTGAGACAAACCCGGGCACTTCTCAGAGCCGAACAAGTTGGGCCAGGATAATATCTTCGTTCATGTAGCTTAAGGCTGATGGCAGTTCCCGTGGAAGCTGCCAGCAGCGGCCGGCGTTGGGAATGGCTTTGATCCGACCAATTGGCGTTTAGCCTTGGAATACCCGCGCTTCCCCAATTCAAGACTTGAATGTCTCTCTTTCGGGCGATGCCCTAGGGAATGAGACGATCCAAACGAAGCCGTTCGAATAACGCGAAAAAGGCGTCATCGGTGGGTTGATAGGACGTAAAGCCAAGTCGCCGGCTTTTCGACATGTCTGTCACCACCTCGATCGGTCGGCCAAGATCTGCGTCGGTGTGCCAAGGAGATGCGAGACGGGACAAATCAGGCTCGGCCAAGCCTTCCCGATCGGCAATCTTGCGCCAGACCTTGGCATCATCCGCCATCTGCATTTCCAAAGGCCGCACAATCCCATCGAAAGGTACAGGCTCGATGCCGAACCAATCTGCAATGCGGCCCCACATCCACTGCCAGCGGAATACATCGCCATCGACCACGTTGAAGTCTTCGTTGTGCGCAGGTTTGGTCTCGCTCGCCCAAAGGAGATGGCGCGCCAGCTGCCGAGCATCAGTCATGTCGGTCAAGCCGCTCCACTGGGCCGCGGAGCCCGGGAAGGTGAATGGGCGTCCCAACTCCCGGCACAAAGCCGCGTAAACCGCCAGGGTCGTTCCCATGTTCATGGCGTTGCCGACCGCCTTACCTATGACGGTATGGGGACGATGAATGCTCCAGGTAAAACCATCGCGCCGAGCCGCGGCGAAAAGCTCATCTTCCTGAGCATAGTAGAAGTTTTCGACATCGAGCCGGCCTTGCTCCTCGCGGAAAGGCGTCTGGGGCAGGATGCCTTTTCCGTAGGCCTCGAATGGGCCAAGGTAGTGTTTGAGGCCAGTAACCAGCGCTACGTGACGGGAGCCGGACGCCCTCGGTAAACTGGCGAGCAGGTTACGAACCATGTTCGCATTCACCCGTATGTTTTCCGCCTCGCTGTCTTGGCGTAGCCAGGTAGTGATGAAGATTGCGTCAGGATCAATATCCGCAAGCGCGGCACCGGTCGCTTGCTCGTCCTGCAGGTCGGCGGCAATGGGGATCACGCCGTCCTGTTCGATCGGCCGCCTGGCCAGCCCATATAACTTCCAACCTTGCTCGACTAATAATGTCGCCGTTGCGTTTCCAACGATCCCGCTTGCCCCCACTACCAAGGCCGTTTTCACCATCTTCATTTCCTTCGTCTCGTGCATGGGCAAATCAACTAGGCACGAAGCGCGTTTGCTTCTAGACGGCACCAAATAGGTCACTAGGCACCAAAAGGTTACCAGCTATGTTCCCAGGTACGGCTGAAGAAGAGTGGCGCGAAGACTGCGCCCCGCGCCGGGTGCTCTCGTTGTTCGCAACCAAATGGACCAGCATGGTGCTGCACACCTTGCACGCTCGTCATGGTGGCACTTGCCGCACTGGCGTACTGCAGCGAAGCCTTCCAGGCATCTCGAAGAAGATGCTGACGCAGACCCTACGAGATATGGAAGAGATCGGCTTGATTAGCCGCCATGTCCAAAGCGATATGCCGCCAGCGGTGGAATACCGCCTTACAGAACTGGGCGTGCGTTTCGTTGAGCCGGTTGAATTGCTCTACGCATGGGGCCGCAGCAATCCCGATGCTCTCGAGCAACTTGGCACCAGAGCAACGAGCAGAAGACGCTGACATGCCCGGCCGCTTTTCGAGCGACGCCGCGTTGGAACTTGCCGATCACACTTCGGGGTAGCGAGATAGGTCGACTTCCTTGCCTGGGCCGCTGAACATCTTGGCGGAGAGATTGCGGACCGGGTCAAGACTAGCGAGACCGAGCATGCCATGCAGCAACCGAATACCCAGGCGGGTTTGAGGATGCATCAAACGCGGTCCGATCTTGGGGACGCCCTGTCCATCCTCCACCATCGGCCGCATCTGCGTTTCATAGGCAGCGAAAGCTTCTGCCACGGCATCTGCGCGCGCAAGTTCTCCGGCAAGAACATAAGCGCCGGTCACGGCAAGTGTAGCTCCTATCCCTGCCAGTGGGGTTGCACACCAAGCCGCATCGCCCGTCAACACCGCACGTCCTGAAGACCAGCGCGGCATCTTCACTTGGCGCAGCGCATCGAAGTAGAAGTCTTCGGTGTGGTCCATGGCTTCGAGAATGCGCGGTGTTTCCCACCCGGCATCCGCAAAGCAATCGCGCAGGAAGGCTTTCTGACGCTTTGTATTCCAATCCTGCGCGCCATCGGCTTCTTTAAAGATCGACAACATCGCGCGTGCCGTGCCGTGGCGGTCTGGGCGCAGTGATACGCTGCGTTTGCCAGGCGCATTGTACCACCGCCACATTCGATCATCGTCCGGCGTCCGGGGAATAGTGAAATAGGCGATAGTCAGGTCCATCCAGCGCGGCTCGTTCTCACCAGGAAAGACCAGTTCTCGCGTGCCTGACCCAACGCCCTCCGCGATAATCAGCGCATCAAAATCGCCGGTTGCGCCACTTGCGAATGTAACTGAAATGGCCTGATCAATCTCGTCAACCCTGACAATATGATCGCCGAAGCGGAAGCGCGCGTCATGTCTGGCTGCATCGTAAAGCAAGCGAGCCAGGTCGCCCCGCAGGATTTCAATTTCAGCCGTTGGGCCGTCTCCTTCGATCTCGCTGACAAGGAAGCGTGCAGCCTCGCTCCCGTCAGCATTGACCCATGCTGTCCCTTCCTCACCTGTACCTTTCTTTAGCGCCTCGGCCTCGAGACCCATCCGCTGAAGTACCTCGCGCCCGACCCCGCGAATATCAATGTTCTGGCCTCCATCACGAAACTCGGGTGCGCGCTCCACAACGGTTATATCGAACCCACGCCTCATCAATGCGAGGGCGGCTGCGTTACCAGCGATGCTCGCGCCGGTGATCAGTAGGTGCTGTGGCATAAGGTCGCTTCGGCCATGATCCGGTCCTAAGGTTCATTCCAAGAAACCCATGCATCTTGGTAGCGTTCCCCGTGGATTTATGGCCCCCGCTCCGCGAAGTCTCCGCTACATCTCACGAAACCTTGAATCGTGTTCCGTGGCCGATTCAGGCGCGCGACTTTCTGCCCTCCAATCCGGGAAGCGGAAGTTCGTGGAAGACTTCGGTCAAAGGCATAGGGAAACCGGATGCTTCGAGCGCCATTCGCAGCTCTCAATTACGTTGCCAGTCCGGTGCCGTTGATGACAAGAGCGAGTCCGATAGAGTTGCGGCAGGTATCGGGCACACGAACTTCGAGCGCGTCGGCCGATCGCGTGAATGGAAGAGGTAGCTCGCTGCCAGGCAGCGTCACGCGAGATACTTCGCCTCTACCAACGGGATTACTGCTTCCAAGCAGCGTTAGGCGCACTCTGCCTTCCTCAGGCCAACCCAGGATCAGTGCGTGAACCGCACCATTGCGCGTCACATATCGCACGTCTTTTGCCGTATAGATGGAGGTCTGACCACCCTCCGAGAAAGCTCCGCCGCCGTTCACCGCTGATCCCTCTCCATGCAAACGCCACGGGCGGGTGCCGTAGATTGCCTCTCCATACCGGCCCATCCACGTCGCGATCTCTTCGACGATCTGCCGCTCCTTTTCATCGATAGTACCATCCCCCCGGATTGGCACGCTCAGCATCAAGTTACCGTTCTTTGAAACTACATCACACAAGGTATGAATGACCTTGGCTGGGGTCTTGTATAGGTTTTTGCGATAATATTCCTCGCCGTAGAACCAGTTTCCGAGGCATGTTTCCGTTTGCCAGGGAAACTGGTCGATATAGCTCTTCTGGCCCCGCTCGACGACATCGACGAGACCCATCCGCCGCTGCGGAGGCGTTTCCTTGGCTGTGACCACACCCTCGAGGTGCCCGCCGTTCCACTCCATGTTCCGGTTGTAAAAATACGCGGCCATGTCGAGCCCAGCCTGTTGCAACGGCAGGTCATGGTTGTCGAAGTAAAGCATATCGGGCCGATACTTGTCGATCAGCTCTTGGCATCGCAGCACCCACCGCCGCACAAACTCAGGATCGGGCGGCACGCCCTCATTCCACAATCCATCTGTCGCGGCATGCCACGCGTCCGCCTCAGCAATTGAAGTGATGCCATCTGGCATCGCCATGCTCGCCCGCGTGTAGAGTTGCTGCGGATCCAGTCCCTCCCACCAAGTACCGCGCCCGGAGGCCTTTGTCAGTCTGGCGGCATCGTAACGCTGTCCCTGCCGCGATCCCTCGGCATCATAGCCGTAAGCCGCCTGGTTCCAGTGCCAGGCATGGCCGGAATGGTTTGATACGGCAAAACGCAGCCCACGCTCACGCGCAAGCTTTTCCCACGTACCAATGACATCCTTGCGCGGTCCTATTCGAACCGAATTCCATTCATGGTGAGAGGAGGCGAAGCAATCGAGATTGTCGTGATGATTGGCGATTGCCATAAAATATCGAGCGCCGGCTCGCTTGTAGAGATCAAGAAGTTCCGCTGGATTCCAACGCTCTGCTCGCCAACGGTTCTGGATTTCCATGAACCCGCTATCTGCAGGATGTCCGTAATTCTTCAGATGGTGTTGATATGATGGATGCCCCTGAAGGTACATGTCCCGGGCATACCAGTCGTCGCCTGCGGCCGGCACGGATGCAGCACCCCAATGCGCCCAGATACCGAATTTCGCGTCACGGAACCAGTCGGGTGCGCTATATCCTGCCGTTAACGAAGCCCAGTCCCCTACGAATTTTTGCGGGGGCGGCACCTTCACCGACCGCACCGTCGATGCCGCATTTGAAATTCCGGTAAACAGCGATGCAGCCGTTCCGGCAAGGCCTACACCCAGGATCGTCCGTCTCGTCGGCCGCATGTTCTTCCCCCCCAACAACGTCGATGTACCGATACCGTCTTTCATTGGTAAAGGTTACTTCCACCAATGCCAGAGCCTAATTCGAGCATCGTGTTTTTTTTCGGTTTTGACCGGCCTTCCAAAGGCTCTCGTTTTGGGGATGGCGACAGCGCTTCGGAATTTGGCTATCGTCATCCCCCAAAGCGGCGCCTCGGCCTTGAGCATTGCAGAGGTTGCTAGCGACTGATCTCTGATAATAGCATGGAATATCTTCTGTAGCCCTGCTGGCCATCGCAATGATGTTTCGGAGGAAGCGCGCGGATTCCGGGGTTGTCCCGGCCACACGGGGGGAGTGAGGAGCCGCAGTGACGATTAAATTCATGCAAGCTTCACTCTGAAAGCTTTGTTGCGAATATTCCGCAATCGGAAGCCTTAGAGGCAACCTATAGCTTTATTGGGGCCCTGAAAGATGAAACAGGTCCGGCTCATGCGGGCGAGATTGGTGAAAAGCTATGGGATGGTTCAGGGAAAATGCGCCTAATCGTCCGAAATTTCTGATCTCATCCGCCAGAATGGTCGCTCTGAGCTTCGGCAGAGCGAATGCCATACTTGATTTGAAATCCGCCCTGCCCATATACAAACAACTGGCACTCTTTCATCGTGACTGCCAGATCGCAACGCGCGGCGCTGGCCTCTCTTGTGAAAGCGACGCCTAGTCGCGGCCCAGCGACAGGATCGCTCCATCATGACATTGCGCCCCTTGGACGACCGCGTTCTCGGACGCCGGCTAAAAGCACCCAAGAGGGCCGCCGTCGGCATCATCGTTCCTGACAATGCCCGTGAAAAGCCGCAGGGAGGCGAGATCGTGTCCGTTGGCTCGGGCACCAGAGGGGAAGACGGGACGATTATTGCGCCTGACGTCGAGGCGGTTGCCGCATCTTGCTCGGCAAATGGTCCCCCACTGAGTTCAAGGTGGGCGGCGAAGACCCCGTTATCATGAAGGAAAGCGACGCGCTCGGCATTCTTGGCTGAGTTGTCAGCGGGCCGGCGCTTCCCGGCGAAGTCGACATCTCCACCTAGAAGGATAACGACCATGACCGCCAAAGATGTACGATTTTCGCGCGATATCCGCGAATCTCTCAGCCGAGGCGTTGATACTCTCGCCAATGCTGTGAAAGTGACGCTTGGCCCCAAGGGCCGCAACGTGCTGCTGGACAAAAGCTACGGCGCGCCCCGTATCACCAAGGACGGCGTCACCGTCGCCAAGGAAATCGACCTCGTCGACAAGTTCGAAAACATGGGCGCGCAGCTGATGCGCACTGTAGCATCGCGGACCAACGATCACGCGGGCGATGGGACGACCACCGCCACCGTGCTCGCGCAGGCGATCGTCCGCGCGGGCATGAAATCGGTCGCTGCACAGTCCAATCCGATCGACCTGAAGCGCGGCATCGACATTGCGGTCAAGGCAGTGGTCGCCGAACTCAAGGCCCGGTCCAAGCCCGTGGCGGGAACGGACGAGGTCGGGCAGGTCGGTACCATTTCGGCCAACGGAGATGAAATCATTGGCCGCAAGATCGCCGAAGCTATGGAAAAGGTCGGCAAGGAAGGCATCATTGCGGTCGAGGAAGGCTCCGGCGTCGAATTCGAGCTCGATGTCGTCGAGGGCATGCAGTTCGACCGCGGCTACCTTTCGCCCTATTTCGTGACCAACCCCGCGAAACTGACGGTTGAACTGGCCGATCCGCATATTTTGCTGTTTGAGAAGAAGTTGGGAGCGCTTGCCCCGATCCTTCCCTTGCTCGAAGCCGTCGTCCAGTCCGGACGGCCGCTGCTCATCATCGCCGAGGACGTCGAGGGCGAGACTTTGGCAACGCTAGTCGTCAACAAGCTGCGCGGTAGCCTGAATGTTGCCGCGGTAAAGGCACCAGGCTTCGGTGATCGCCGCAAGGCCATGCTGGAGGATATCGCGGTCCTGACGGGCAGCGAAGTCGTCTCAGAAGATCTCGGGATCACGCTTGAAAACATCACGCTCGCCATGCTGGGCACGGCCAAAAAGGTGACGATCGACAAGGATACCACCACCATCGTCGATGGCGCCGGCACCGCCGATGCGATCAAGGGACGCATCACGGCGATCCGAGGGCAGATAGAAAACACCGCCAGCGAGTACGACCAGGAGAAGCTTCAGGAGCGCCTGGCCAAACTCACTGGCGGCGTCGCGATCATCAGGGTCGGCGGCTCAAGCGAAGTCGAAGTGAGGGAGCGCAAGGACCGGGTCGACGACGCCCTCTTCGCGACGCGTGCCGCCGTCGAGGAGGGGGTCGTGCCGGGCGGCGGCACCGCACTGCTCTACGCCTCCAAGGTGCTGGCCGGGATGAAGGGCGCGAACGACGACCAGACCCGCGGCATCGAGATCGTACGCCGCGCCTTGCAGGCTCCGGTCCGCCAGATCGCGGAAAACGCCGGACACGACGGCAGCCTCGTTGCCGGGCGGCTGTTTGAGGGTGGCGATGAAAACATTGGCTTCAATGCCCAGACGGAGCGCTATGAAAACCTGTTTCAATCCGGCGTCATCGACCCCACCAAGGTTGCCCGCTGCGCCATTCAGGATGCGGCATCAGTCGCGGGAATGGTGATCACCGCAGAAGCGGGTATTGCCGACCTAGTCGAAAATACGTCATCGAAGGCCTGATCTACCTGTCACCATAATTCTCCGTCCTCGAACATCGATTATCCTTCCGAGGTTACAAAGGTAATTTCAATTTCATTCTGGTGATCGGTAGGTTCCTCTAGAACAGGCCGCTCGCCTAAATGATAAATGCCGTGAGCTAGTTGGAATTCGACGCCGCAGGAACGTCGGACATGCTCGCATTTCCATTCTGAAGCGGACATTCGTCAATCGGCCATCTTTTGTGTGTGGAAGGGAAAGGCGGACGGGCAACAGCTGCGACCGGAATATTGGTGGCTGATCGTCTGTGAATGATAACGTGACGGCTCTCGAACCCTCCCGCAGGATGACCAGCGGATGAGGCGGAAGAGAGCCGGGATGGGAACAGCCATGACGATAGGTTTGGATCTGGCGAAGAACGTGTGCCATTGCACGGTGTGGATGCTGATGGTGCAGCGGTACTGCGCCAGCAATTGACGCGCAGTCGCGTCCTGACATTCTTCGCGAAACTGCCGCTTTGCTTGATCGGAATCAAGGCGTGCGCATCAACAGACTTCTGAGCGCGTACAACTCATCGCCCTTGGTCATGATGAAGAGTTGATGCCCGCGCAGTAATGTGACCGTTCGTCAAACGCGGAAAGAAAGATGCAGCGAACGCTGAGGCGATCTGCGAAGCAACGCGGCCGACCATGCGGTTCGTTGGAATTAGGTCACCAGAGCAACAAAGTGCGGTGATGCCGCATTGTGTTCGCCTAATACTTAACCGTCAGCGAACCCAGTTATCGACCGCCTTGCGGGCGCACATAGCGGAGTTCGGCATCGTCGCCCCAATCGGCAGGGAAGGTGGCCGACTGGCGACTGTCAGGTTCGGAGCGATTAACGGCGATCAGCCGCCCTTCCCGAAAATCTGATCGAGCGATTGCGATCGTTCAATGCCCCGCGCTTTCCTCCACATGGGGAAGCCCCCTCGGCTTTTACCGTAAATACCCGATGGTGGTCAGAGAGAATCTCGTCAATCGTCATCCTCAAATGGAGGCGCCCTATGTCAGACACTCATGAAAAGCTTGCAGCGAATATGCCCGCACCCAACCCGTGGCTGACGCCGAGCGTCTATCCTACATCCCACTTCAACCCAGGCGCGACGGATTCCGTGGCCATTGCAGGCCCGATACAGGGAAAGACCCTCGTAAAGGGCGACGATGCAAAATTCGTTCGCAACTTCATGGCTTCGAACCCCACTTTGAAGAAGATCGGGAGCGATACGGTTGCGTTCGCCAGCGGCATGTTCGGCCTGCGAAAGCTATTCCTCACTGGCAAGGCGATCGAATCGATTTCCTACATGGCCTATCCCGGCTTCGAAGAGGTGTTTGAAGGTGCCGACGAGGCAACGGTCGAAGGTCTACTCGCGGAATGGGACAAGGCGCGCCGAGAGGGCGACGATGCGAAATTGATGGAGGCCATCCGCGGCGTCGACGACATCGGCTTCACTCACGCCATCGGTATTAACGGCGTCTACAACCTGTTCGACCGGGACGGCTTCCACTATTGCGTATTCGGCGGCACGCGAGTGCTAAAATGCACTGATGACAACGAGGTCCGCTCGCCCGCCCGCATCGTGAAGGTGGCCGACGTGGCAGCGGCCGTGCCCCCAGACGTCGCACAGTCGGTCAGCCGCATCATCGCGCTGAGCATGACTTATGACGGCTTCCTGGTCGCCGCCGCTCCCGGCGCGGTGATCATTCTCGATCGCGATCTTGCCGTGAAGTCGTACGTGGCCTTCTCGGGCGAAGCCGTCGACAATGCCGTCCCTGTCGACGAGTACGGCGGCATCTACGTCGTAACCTCGCGCAGGATGCTCAAGGTCGTCTGGAACGGCAAGAACCTCTCTTCCGAAGAGGAGGATGGCGCCTGGGAATCCGGCTACGAATGGATGCCTGACGAAAAAGCCTTCGCGCTGGGATCGATCTCGCGAGGATCTGGGACGACGCCCACTCTGATGGGATTCGGCGACGACCCGGATAAGCTCGTTGTTATCGCGGACGGAGCAGAGGGCGGCACCAACCTCGTCGCCTTCTGGCGCGACGACATTCCCGAGGATTTTGAGCAGAAGCCGGGCACTAAGTCGCGCCGCATCGCGGATCAGGCCAGGATCGAGATTTCGAAGGCTACCATCGAACCGTCGCCCAACGTTCTCGGCTACGGCGTGGCCGTCGTCAACAGCACTTATCCCGAGCCGTTCCCCGAGCCAGGCTTCCATAACGGCTTTATGGCGGGGGTCACCCGCCCGGCCCCAAAGGGCATCTAGAAGTTCAACTGGAATCCTGCGACGCGCCGGTTCGAACAAGACTGGCTTAACGCCGAGATCGACAACAGTGATATCATGGTGCCAGTCGTATCGGCAGCGACAGGCCTGCTGTATGCCGCCAACAAACGCGGCCTAACCTACGAATATGCCGGTCTCGACTGGGTGACAGGCGAGGTCAAGGCACGCTGGGTGTTCCCGGACGACAGCGCCATGTGGAATGCTTTCGGCGGCATCACCACCATCCTTGAAGACGGTGACCTTCTAATAGGCGGGGCCTTTGCAATCAAACGTATCATCGGCTGAAAACCCGTTATCGCCCGCATTCACCCTTGGATCGCGATATTCGGACGGTTCCGGAGCGAATCCGTGCCCACCAGCAGCTTTTCTCTCGCTAGGTTTGGGGGTCTTGAAGGAACGACCAATTCCAAATATTTGAGTTGGGCGGCCGCACGGCGATAATGGGCGTCGAGCCACTGGCATACACCGCTGCTTGAGAATAATGCGCTCGTCAAGCAACCCCGCCCCATAAACACCACGGTCACCGTAGCCGAGGTTGTCGGCGAGGATGAAGAGGATGTTGGGGCGCGAAGCGCGAGGTCATGTGGGGACGGGCATCGGTGCCCCCATCATCAGGCCCGCCAAGCCTCCGGCTGCCAGCAGAGCGAGGACGTTGCAGCCACTTGAGACCATTTTAATCTCGACAGGCTCAAGATTTTCGCCGCTGGCGAACATCTTATGGTCAGAAAAAGAAGCCGATGCGCAACTCTAGTTGCCAGTCGTACTGTTTGTAGTCGTTCACCAGCGCCACATCGCCTTGCAGCGACATCACCGTCGTCGGATTGATCTTCTTGCCGATGGTGGCGTCGAGCGGGAGGAAAAGCCGCCAGTCGTCCTTGGTGTTCAATTTCGCCTCGGGACTGAACGTGACGAACCACTTCTCCGGCAACTGCCAGTTGAAGATCGGTTGCACGCTGACCACGTTGATGTCGGCCCGGTCGTCCTTCCCCGCAAAGCTGAAGGTATCCCGTACAATCAGGCCGACAAAGGTACCGCGGCTGATGTCGGGGAGTTGGTAAATGATGGCGGCTGTCGGAACGAGCTGCCACTTGCCAGTGGTGAACCGGTCGTCAGTCCCAGTCGGGATGATTAGCTGCGTCCCAAGGGCCATGGTCGCAGGTCCGCGCGGGGGCGCGATGAAAAGGGCTTGTGTCAGGACATCACCCAGGCCGACCTTGTGATTGCCGTCAGGATCGGCCAGCGTCAGTGCTTCGTTACGGACGATGGGTATGTCGCCGCGCGTGCTGAGCTTCCAGCCTCCGCCAAGCATGAACGGTTTGTCCGCGCGAAGGGTCAGTGTCTCCGCATCAAGGCCATTGGGCTGGTTCTGGTATTTCAGACGAACGTCGAACCTGGTGACCGGCCTGGTGGGGTCTTGTCCGCTGTTTTCTTCGTGTTCGTCTGCAGCTTGAGACGCCGTAGCCTGTGCTGATGCTGAAAGCGGGACCGCGACGGCGGCTAAGCATCCAAGCAGGCTCCAGGCTCGATATGTCCACGATGGTACCGTCTTTTCACGAAACACACGATTCCCCAACATGAATGCGCACTGCATAGAGGTGCTAGTGAGGAGGACGCTAGGCCGCGCTTAACCCGGTTAGGATCGGGAAAAACTGAGTATCATTGGCGATTGTCCGAAGGACGTGATCCACAGCTTGCCTACCTTCAGACTTTCGGGATAGCGCGCGCACGGGGCTCCGCGCCCCATTCCGCATGTCCTCGCACGCGGATCCCGGTCGGCCGTTGCTGGCTATCTATTTCAACTTCGATCTCCTCTCGGTGCCGAGATAGCCGACGCAATCAACATGCCGGACATGCCGCATCGCCGTGAGCAAGCGCTTAGTCTGCGGATTCCGGGGTCATCCCGGCCACCATTCCGATTTGATCCCGGCCGGGATTCCGAGATGATGCCGGCCACCATTCCGAGCAATTCCCGGCCACCCGGGAGGGAGTGAGAAGCCCGATCGTTGGGTCCATCTTATCGGCGCAGCAGCCGGAGGATGGAGATGCCGACGAGGAGGCCGAAGATGCGCCATGTGCGCGAAGTAATGAGAATGCATCGGGAGGCTTGTGTCCCGATGCGCGAGATCGCCCGACTGACTGGCCTTGCTCGATCAACAGTGCGCGACATGATCGTGCGCTTCGATCGCTCGGGATTGGCGTGGCCGGTTCCGTCGGAGATCGGCGACATAGATCTGGAGGGACGCTTGTATGGCGCCTCCGGCGTAAAGCCGGGACGACGCAAGCTTCCGGAGCCGGACTGGCCGGTGGTAGCGCGCGAACTGAAGCGCAAACACGTGACGCTGCAGGTGCTCTGGGAGGAGTATCGGGCCGAGCATCCGGACGGGTATCGCTACTCGAGATTCTGCGATCTGTTCCGCCGCTGGGAAGGCCGCTTGCCGCTGGTCATGCGCCAGAGCCATGCCGGGGGCGAGAAGCTGTTCCTTGATTACGCTGGCGATACGGTGCCGGTCGTGGTGGACCGGCGGACCGGGGAAGTCCGCGGTGCCCACATCTTCGTCGCCGTGATGGGCGGATCGAGCCTGTCGTTTGCGCTGGCGACGTGGACCGAGCAGTTTCCTGACTGGATCGCGGGTAACAATGCTGCCTTCGCCTTCTTCCGCGGCGTGCCCCAGTTGCTGGTGCCCGACAATGCCAAGGTGGCGGTGATCAAGGCCTGTCACTTCGATCCTCAGGTGAACCGCAGTTACACGGACATGGCCCGGCATTACGGCACGGCGATCCTGCCGACCCGGCCGCGCAGGCCGCGGGACAAGGCCAAGGTCGAGGCCTGCGTCGGTATCGTCGAGCGCTGGCTATTAGGCCGCTTACGTAACCGGATCTTCTACAGCCTCGCCGAGGTGAACGCAGCGATCGCCGAATGCCTTGCCGATCTCAATGATCGGCGGGTGCTGCGCCAGTTCGGCAAGACACGCCGCCAGCTGTTCAACGAAGTCGATGTTCCAAACCTCAAGCCGCTGCCGGCAGAGCCGTGGGTTCATGCCGAATGGCGCCGCTGCCGCGTCGGGCTCGATTATCATATCGCGATCGATCGGCATCATTACTCCGTCCCGCATCGCTTCGCCCGCCGCGAGGTCGAAGCTCGGTTCACTGCCAGCACGGTAGAGATCTTCCTGGGAGGCGAGCGCATCGCCGTGCACATGCGCGGCAGCGGGAATGGCCGGCACACTACGGTCCCCGAGCACATGCCCTCCAGCCATCGGCGCTACGGCGAATGGACGCCGGCAAAGATCCGCGAAGAGGCAAGCCGGATCGGGCCGATGTTGTCCCTATTGGTGGAGAAGGTCATCGAGGCGAAGCCCCATCCCGAACAGGGCTACCGGTCATGCTTGGGCATCATCGGGCTCGAGAAACGCTTCGGTGCCCAGCGGCTCGAAGCCGCGGCGCTGCGCGCGCTGGAAATCCAGGCGCGCAATTATCCGTCGGTCAAATCGATCCTCGAGAAGGGGCTCGATCAGGTGCCTGTTCCCCAATCCCCCGAGCAAGAGCCGATCATCCACTCCAACATCCGCGGCTCGAGCTACTACAACTGAAGGAGCAAGAATGCTGAAGCATCCCACTCTGGACCTTCTGGGCCAGCTTGGCCTGGCCGGCATGGCCAAGGCCTTCGCCGAGATGGAAGGCAACGACGATGCAGATGGCCTCAGCCATGCCGAATGGCTGGCGCTGCTGCTCGACCACGAGGCCACCTACCGAAATGACAGACGCCTCGCTTTGCGCCTGCGTCACGCCAAACTGCGGCACCGCGCCGTGCCTGAGGATGTTGATTATCGAACACGCCGCAGCCTTGATCGCCGGCTCTTCGAAACGCTGCTCGCCGGTGACTGGATATCCAGGCACGAGAACTTGGCCATCATCGGCCCGACCGGCATCGGCAAAAGTTGGTTGGCCTGTGCGATCGGCCACAAGGCCTGCCGTGATAATCGTTCGGTTCTCTACACGAGGTTGCCGCGGCTGATCGACGAGCTCACGCTGGCCAAAGGTGACGGCCGTATCGCCGCCCGCCTGAAAAGCCTCGCCCGGGTGGAGCTACTGATCCTGGACGATTGGGGCCTTCAGCCGCTCGACGGCAACGCCCGCCATCATCTCCTGGAAATCCTCGAAGACCGCTACGGTCAGCGCTCCACCCTCGTCACCAGCCAACTTCCCGTGGCCCGCTGGCATCAGACCATAAACGATCCGACATACGCCGACGCCATCCTGGACCGCCTCGTTCACAATGCACACCGCCTCGAACTCGAGGGTGAATCCATGCGCCGGCCTGCGACCCAAACCGCCGCTTGACCACCGTCAATCCCTAATGCCATCAAGCGAAACGATCTGGCTTCTACCCGGCCGGGATCAAATCGGAATGATGGCCGGGATCAGATTGGAACAGGCGACCGGGATCATCGGAATCCGCACTTAGTCTGGTGTCGAGTCCGATGGACCCATCCGTCCGCGATGTTTTTCGACGATTGCTGGAGAAGCTTTAGGCGCCGCAGGAATGCACTGTCCTAGGCCGAGGCCTCCTTCGCGAACTGCCGTTCCCCGCGATGTTATGGCCGCAATCCAGGCCATTTGTGGCTGCCTTATAGCGCGCGGGAACGGCAGGTCGGATCGTGAAGAGTTTGTCCATGATCCGCGAACGCAACCACGAAGGACTTACCGCGCGCGCCCTCGTTCAGGCAGCGGGGACGAGCGTGGCTTCATACAATATTGAATTCTAAGCCCTTACCGAAGGTTCGGCCATGCAGTACATCAAAGCCGTGCCCTTGCACGAGGATCGCACGTAGTGAAACGTCCACCACGGCAGTCTCAATGCAGGTTGCTATGCCAGGCCAGCGCCGTTCAGCCGCAACTTCAAACGCCATTTCCGTCGCAGTCTTAGCGATGAGGCCCACTGGCCTCGCCCGGGCCTCGGCGAGTTTTCGTAAAGGGCGTCGCTGCTATCGATCTTCGATCCGATGCGGTGGTTTTAGCACTTGCAGAAACATCTTCGCACTTGCAGCATGCGCGAGCCTTTCAGGCATCTTCTCCAAACTATCAGGCCGATCTTGACACGGCCTTTTTTCGTGATTGGCGAAGGTTTCTCGCGCTGATCTATCTCCCGCAAAATCCACCCGGGCCCGTTCCATGCGTCCGACATCGACCGTCCAGCATTTGGGAAAAAAGAGACGTAAGTCTCATCACGGGAACCTCTCTCGACGCCAGGATCACCGAAAGGAGAGACTGACAGTTCGAGGTCTTTCAGAATTCAAAGACATATTGCGCCGCGACGCCAACCGCGTAATCGCCCTTCTTCGATAATGCGGCATCGTCAATCACCAGATAGGTCGCGTTGTCTGCCGCCAAACGATCAACTTCCTGCAGACGAACGGCCTGTAGTGAAGGGCTGCTCCAAAGCCCTTCTGTAACGAAATGATGAATTTGATCAAAGCCAAACTCGCCATCGCGAGCCGCCATCGGTTGCACGCTCTTGCGATCCGCGGGCCTGATCAATCCTGCGATATAGCCCGGACAGACCCGCTGACGCACCTTATGGCGTAGCGGAGACAAAAATGGCGCCTGCTCGTCGCCCTCGAGCTGCGCTAGTCACACAACCATGGCAGGTAGAGAAAGTTGAATTTTAATTCGTCTACGGCCGAATGACAAGCGGACGATTACGTCGTTCGATGCCCTAATACTGAGTTGGCGCACCGCAGCGCAAAACAACCTTCGGATAATAGGCGGCGCATCAGTGGTGCCTCTGCCTAGCAGCCTCCGCCAAGGCAGAGGAGAGATCGGAATACACGTAGGGTCCGACGGAATATACGTTCGTGGTTCTCTTCGTAACGCCATGCGGCAGTCCAGTCGCAGGGGCGTCCAAATGCCCTCCCTCATTTTCCCAGCCGTCCACGTCTTGTGTGTTGCTTAAATCCGGCGAACCGTTTTGCTCCGTGATATCTTGCTGAGAATGGGCATCGATAGCCAATAGGTCGGCATGGATAAGAAGCAGTTGATCGGCGATCATTTCCAACGCCAGGACCTTCCGCTCTTCCGTGGTTCCGCCATGTCTGGCAGCGGCAAGACTGATCATTTCAACTTCCTCGAGTGAAAGCGCTGCCTCGTCGGCTTTGACGGCGGCGTGAGCTAAAGGCGATCTCAGCTCATCCGCGACCATAGTTTCAGAATACTGCTGGATATGGCGACGACTGCGATAAGCGTGCAGTCTTGCTGCGTAATGGGCTGCGATCCTAGAATAGGCTTCCCGATTCTCACCGGGATGTGAAGCCCTCGCGTTTATAAGCGCCAGCTGATGCTGGTAGAGTAACTCGTTGAGGTCCATGGTTTAATTTCCAAATAGGAGTAAGATGTCTCTTGATATTTCTCCGGTTTATGGATTTATCAATATTTTATCTTAACACACCTGCAATTGATAAAGTATTTTATTTGGCTGTATCGAGAGGAAATTGCCTCTTCTTGGCAAGCGAGGCCGGTACCCTTGATGGCCGAAACACCCGAGTCGAAGAGTGGTCTCCTCGGCCCGGCCCAGGATGAGTGTAGGGGTGCAGCCGCCTAGAGCGGCGAGCGAATGGGAGGTGGTCCAGGCTCAGCACCGGGCCGGTATTTGTCAGTGGGTTTAGACCATGGATCGCAGCAAAGGAGAAAGCGGTGGCGACAAATGACCCCCTTGACCCTGAACTCCTCATGTGAGGAGGGTATGGCACAACAGTCGGCGAGACGGGGCTGGAAGAACCAGTGAACGGCAGAGCGCAGTGGGCAAGGCGCCGGCGTCTCTCGGCAAAGGTAATCAAAGCGGCCCCATGCGCACGCCCTTGGCACGCCTCGTGACGTCAGTGCAGGATGGCCTAGCCGAATTCTGAGGCGATACTTCGGGCGCCGCTAGGCTGCCTGACGGGCGTGAGACCATTCGGCGGTCCCCAGCTTGTTCCGGAATAACCCGCAGGTCCGACCGGCCATGCGGATAGCCCGAAGCGAATCCGCGGGAAATCACCAGTTCAGCCCCGTCCCCCCCTGTCGCAATCTGTCCGCTCCAGCAGCGGACCGAGAGCCCCCATGAACAAAAGGATATCGAAGCGTGGCATGCTGAACGTCATGGCCGTGGCCGCCTTGAGCGGCCTGGCGTTCCTTAGCCAACCAGCGAATGCCGCCGAGGGTGGCAGCTCCGTCTACCTGCTGGGATCGGGAGGGCCGGAGGCGGCCCTGCTGCCTCCGGTGGAGGGATTGTTCCTCGACAATACCTATTACTACTACGACGGCGACATCGGGGCGGATCGCAGCTTGGTGGTGGGCGGCAAAGTCGTTCTGGGCCTCGATGCGACGATCGTGGCGCAGTTCACCACCGCCTTGTGGGTTCCTTCGACAAACTTTCTTGGCGGGACGGTAGCATTGGGCTTGGCCCTGCCCATCGGCGCTCCCATGGTCGATGCCTCTGCCGTCCTGAGCGGCCCGCGCGGGCAAGTTTTGGAAGTGTCCCGGCACGACAGCACACTGACAGTAGGCGACCCGCTCGCCACAGCTGAACTTGGCTGGAAATGGGACAACCTGCACGTCACCGCCAGCACCCTCGTCAACGTGCCCGTCGGCCATTACCGCGAGGATCAGCTCGCCAACCTCTCGTTCCATCGCTGGGCTGCCGACGTCTCGCTGGCGGCGAGCTGGCACGACACAAAGTCGGGCTGGGACGTCAGCGCCAAGGCGGGCGTGACCTTCAACGGCACTAACAGGTACACCGACTACGACAGCGGCAACGAATTCCATGTGGAAGCGGCGATCGAAAAGACCTTCTCGCCTAAATTTTCTGCCGGCGTGCAGGGCTACTACTATAACCAGATCAGTGCCGACAGCGGCCCCGGCGCAGTGCTCGGCCCCAACGAAGGCGAGGTGACAGGCGTTGGTGTCACTGCCGCCTACAATACCGTCATGGGCCGCAGCCCCGCCACGTTCCGTGTCCGGGCCTTCAAGGAATTCGACGCCAAGCGCCGGCTCGAAGGGAGCGCGGTAATGGTCAGCCTTTCGCTGCCGCTGAAGATGATCATGCCTCCGCACGCGGCCGAATGACAAAGGGCCGGAGCGATAACGGCTGGAGCGCACGCGCACTGTAAGGAGAAAACGAATGTCCAAGGTCGCGCACACGAGTTCGGCCCGATTGGGTGTACTTCTACCCATCCTCGCGATGGGCCTGCCGACGTCAGCTCTGGCGCAGAACCAGGTCGCGGAGATGGCTACTGGCTCCGTCACCGCTTCTACCGCGCGAGCCGCCGCGGAAGAAGACCCGGAAAAGCTAAAGACGATGAAGCCCGAGCTGCTGGTTGTGCCGATCCCGCTAACAAATCCAACCTTGGGCGCTGGTCTGATGGGAGCGGCCGTCATGTTCTACAATCCGAACGGAAGCGACTCGCCCTGGGTCACGGGTGCGGGAGGTCTCTACACCAGCAACAAGAGCTGGGGCGGCGCTGCCTTCCACAGCATGTCACTCGCGGATGACCGGTTCAAGGTCCTGCTGTTTGGGGGCTATGCCAACATCAACATCAATTTCTACGGCATCGGTGGATCGGCCGGTGACCGTGACGTGTCGATTAAACTGGTCGACAAAGGTATCATGGGACTGGCGCAAGGCCAGTACCGCGTCGCGCCTTACCTTTATGTCGGCGGGCGGTACCAGGTGATGGACCTCGACAACGAGATACGGCGCGAGAACCCACTGTTTCCCGATGCCGACCTGCCACTCCCCGAGTTCAAGAGCATGATTTCCGGAATCGGCCCCTCGATCACTTACGACAGCCGGGACAATCAGTTCGCCCCCCGCACCGGAACTGACATCACGCTGGTCGGCACATTTAACTTCAAGGACCTTGGCAGCGATTTCACGTACAACAAGTGGCAGTTCGCGGCGAACGGCTACTTCCCGGTGACCTCGACGGGGACCTTGGCGGTCAATGGCACGGTATGTGCGGTATCGAAGGGCGGACCATTCTACGACTTGTGCATGTACGGTCAGGCTGGTGAACTGCGGGGCTACGAGATGGGACGCTACCGCGACCGCGCCTCCTGGGCAGCGCAGCTTGAATGGCGCCAGAAGCTCAACGAGAAGTTCGGGGCGGTATGGTTTGCCGGTGTCGGCGGCATCGCCAAAAGCCTCGGTGATCTGGCGGATACCACCATGCTACCCAGTACCGGCATGGGCGTGCGCTATAAGGCGTCAAAGGAAACTGGCATCAATCTGAGGCTGGACTTGGCGATAGGCAAAGACTCGCAGGCAATCTATTTCGGCATTGGCGAGGTCTTCTGAAGCCGGTTTGGTCCAATTTTGCGTTCGTCATTCCATTGATGGCGCGGGGTGCGAGCGCAAGGTCATACCTATGCCGCCCATGCAGCTCAATCGCACCGTTCGCTGGTGGCCGTGCTTCACATTCAGTTTCCCGAGACGTTTCCCATATGTCCCAGGCCGATGATCGTCGCGTGCCCCGTTCTAGTGAACCATTGATCCTTGAAACTCAACATTGAGGAGGCGGATCCTAGGCCGAGGCACTGCAGCGCAGTGCACAGCCGCTGCCTCGCCAGCGATCCAGCATCGCCTTCGGTCCTCGCGCATCCGCCACGGAACGAGGCTCATTCTCACCTGCTCGCTTCGCGTGTCCGCGATCTTGGCCGCCGCAAAGGCATGGAACGGTGGCCATTTATTTTTCGGCCCAACGGGGCAAATATCCCTCGAGCGCATACCAAGAATTTTCTTCGCTCATTTCCTTCTTTAGGAAGGGTTAGCGACCTCCAGGGGCGGCGGACTTCGCCGCAGCCAGTCGCGCGCGCAGCTTGTCAGCCACTGCCGAGGCGACCGCCTTTACGGTGTCAGTGGTGGAAAGCGTGGCGGTGATATCGAGAGCGTCGGGTGCTTCGCGCCGTACGGCGGCGGCCAGCAACTCTCCAGTCTTGGAATCGAACAGCTCAAAGGCCAGTAAGACCGAGCCGGAGAAGCTGCCTTTCTGCCCGGTGATGCTCTTGTAGGCATTGGTCAGCGCACCGATCGGCATGACCGAGGACACGGTGCCCACCCCCGTGGTCGTCTTTGTTGCCCCGACAATGGTGAACTTAAGACGCATTGCGTCGGCCGCGGGTGCACCCACGACCTTGAACGACTTCACCATCTTCTCCTTCAGCGCCTCGGTCAGGATGCCAGCGAACTTCTCGCGCTCCGCCATCGGGATGTTGTCGAACTGCGCATCGGGCCCCTGATAAACTTCTGTGGGCACGATTTGGATGGCATCGTACTTTCCAAGGCTTAGGTCGGGCTTGATGTAGGTCCACGACTCCTTCTTGTCGTGTTTCAATTCCTCGGCCGATTTTAGCTCTGCTGGTGCATGGTCGTTAGTTTGCCCCCACGCACTCGAGCCTGGTGAACTACCGCTTATGGCCACGAGCGAGACCCCTAGGGCTACGCTGACCGCTATTTTTTTCATGACTGCCTCCTTGTCCGGGCATTTGTGTAAACCGGTCAGGAAGCGTGCACCGAATAGCCGAACCCCGCCACTGGGGATGTTCCTGATGGGGAATAAAGGATTATCCGATCTGCAGGCATTTCGCGGCCATGCTGCGGGGTTTCCCCGATGAAAACCCGGCGGCGGAACCCGGATGATGGCGCCTTCTCGAAGAGGAGCCGCCCATGGAGATTCTCAAGCACCTGCTGCCCATCCTACTGACTGTGAGCCTGGCCCTACTCGTCGTCGCGGCGGGAATCGCGTCCTCGCGCGGGGACTTCGCTTCCGTCGTGGCCCACCCCTCCCTGCTGGCCCGCGCTTTCGTGGCCATTGTCGTCATCCCGGTAATTACTGCGATCGCGACCGTGTCGGCCTTTCCGATCTCCAATGCCGCCAAGGCCGGCATCTTCCTGATGGCGATCTCCCCGGTTCCGCCGCTGATGCCCGGAAAGGCGATGAAGTTGGGCGGCAACGCAGGCTACATTTACGGACTGCAGGGCGCCGCCGCGTTGATGGCGCTTCTAACGGTGCCGGCGCTCGGCGCGCTGGGCGCCCGGCTCTACGATGTCCACGCACAGTTCCCCATCGGCATCGTGGCGCGCAACATCTTCGTCGGGCTGGTGGTACCGCTCGCGATTGGCCTCGCCATCGGTCGCTGGCTGTTTCCGAAGGCCTCGCCCGCCCTGCCGCGCACTGTCCTCCTTGTCGCCAACGTCCTGCTGGTGGTTGCATTCGTGCCCCTGCTGATTGGCGTGGCCCCCGAGATGGGCAAGCTGATCGGTGACGGCACGATGGTTGCAATGGCCATCGTCGTCGTCATAGCGCTGGCAGGAGGACACTTCCTGGGAGGGCCAGCGGACGAAGACCGGCCGACGCTCGCCGTCGCCGCCTCGCTGCGCCACCCCGGCATCGCTTTGGCGCTGGCGGGCGCCAATCACGCGGCCAAGCCGGTGACGGCGGCCGTCCTCCTGTTCACGCTGGTGGGGATGGTGGTGCTGATCGTCTACCAGTTGGCAATGAAGACGCACCGCCCGGCACCCGCCTCTCAGGATTAGGCGGCCGGCCTTGCCTCGCACCGAAAGCGGATATGCGACGTGGACGTATCGACTGGATGTGCGAGGCGGACCGACGGGCGGGAACGCCGCCGAGAGCTGGGAGCGCACAGGTTTGACCCGCCCTTCAGAACGTGGCGGGAGATGGCGGGGGGATCGGCAGGATCGACGCTGATCGCCTCGCCGCCGTCGCCGGGCCTCTGGCCACCGCAGCAACTCCCACCGTAGGCTTTCCCGCCGCCGGGGCTGCGACCACCAGTCGACGGTCCATTCCCATACGTTGCCGATCATATCAACAAGGCTGTAGCCGTTGGCCGGATAGCTCCCCACGGCGGAGGTTCGCAGCCAGCCGCCGTCCCATGTATTGGCGTAAGGGGATTGCCCCTGCCACACGTTCGCGTGATGGACGTCGGGGACGAGGTCGTCGCCGCAGGCAAGTTCGGTCCCCTTGCCGCCGGCGCGAGCCGCGAACACCCACTCCGCCTCGGAGGAGAGCGACAGGCCCGTCCATGCGGCGTATGCCTCGACGGGCGAGTGCGACATGGCGGACCGGGTGGTCTGGGAGGGCGTCGATGCGGCTGGCGGACCGGCGGGACGAGGTCAGTCAGCACCGGCGCGATAGTCCCACCACGGGCTAGCGGGCCCTTTGGCATCGACGGGGCGGATGAGTCCTTGGAGGACCAGCGAAGCCGGTACTAGTATCTCCGGCAGCGCCCCGGGATAGTTGCGCGGGTCCGGCGCGATCTCGGCCGAGGTGCGATGGCCGGTCTCGGCCGCGAACTGGGCTTTGTTCACGGGAGCACGGTCG
Organism: Novosphingobium sp. BL-S-21; assembly: GCF_055521655.1. Taxonomy (NCBI): domain Bacteria; kingdom Pseudomonadati; phylum Pseudomonadota; class Alphaproteobacteria; order Sphingomonadales; family Sphingomonadaceae; genus Novosphingobium; species Novosphingobium sp. BL-S-21. The sequence continues at coordinate 379,656 of NZ_JBVFVP010000003.1, read as the reverse complement.
ATCCAGAAACCGGGCACCTCCACGATGCGCTCGGTCTTCTCCTTGGGATAGTGATGGTTGGAACACATCGCGAAGTGGCCGCCCGGGATCCATTCCATGGCCCCGTCCCGGCATGCTGCGGGCACGTGGCCATGGTCATTGAGACAGCGCGAAGTCGAACACGATGCTTATGAACGCCGCAACGCAGAGCGCGACCAGAAGCACCGCCATCATTAGGTTGGCCGGAATCACTAACCGGGTCTTGGCATGGACCAGCCGTCTTGCGCCATAAGATGCCGCACCCCGCGCAGTTCGTAGACATGCTGCAGGAGCCGCACGATGCCACCGACCAGCAGCAGCACGCCCAATAGGATCAGCGCCGAACCGAAGTTGCGCTGCGCCCGGCTCTACAGGATCACGCCGGTCTGTCAGCGTTGTCCCTAGGGCGGCGCACGGACGCCCTCGATGGCGCGCGGGCCGTTCCGCAGCTGAGTCATTCCCGCAGCTCAGTCATTTTCATGATTGGGGCTCGGGTTGCCCCCGATAGCCACGGCGGAAGCGTCCGCCACAATCGGCGCCATGACCGAAAAAGAACCCTGGTGGCGCTCGGGCGCGGCCTATGACACACTGGCCGCGATCGTGCTGTCAATCTCTGCCCTCCTCACTTCGTGGGCGACCTTCCAGGCCGCGCTATGGGACGGGGAGCAGGCGTCCGCCTATACGCAAGCAGGAGCTACCCGCACCCGTGCCGGTCTTCTCGCGACGGAAAACGGGCAATTTCAAGGCGCGGACCTGTTTCTCTTCACGCAGTGGCTCAACGCCTATGCCAGCAAGGACCAGCTGTTGCAGCGCTTCTACTACGAACGCTTCCGCCCTGAATTCCGGCAGGCGTTCGACGCCTGGATCGCGCTGGAGCCGATGCATAATCCCAAGGCGCCGCACTCACCGTTCGTGATGCGCGAATACGCCCCTCGCCTCGCGGTCGAGGCCGCGGCGCTTGACAAGCGCGCCGACGAACAGTTCGAGCGGGGCCAGCGCTTCAACGACATCAGCGACGCCTATGTCGCCGCGACGGTGATCTTCGCGCTGAGCCTGTTTATCGGCGGCATCGCGCAGACTTTCGACCGCAAACATCTGGCCGGCGCACTGACGCTGCTGGGCGCCGCCGCCTGCGTATACGGGCTGCTACGCATGGCGATCCTTCCGACCATGTCCTTGTAGCGGCGCCCCCTTCGCGCCCCGCCCTTTCACGGCCTTTACTCACGGACCAAGGGGTTCCCCGGATTTCGTACCAAGGGGTCCGTTGGGATAGACATAGAGGAGAGACTTCATGCAGGCCCGTAGGGTCACGGTGACTTCGCGCAGCAGTTCGCATTCCAGGGTCCCGACCTCGACTGGCAGCTCTGGATCGCGCGCGGCAAGATCCCGCTGCCGCTTGAGATCGTCATCACCGACCGCATTGACAGCATGCATCCTTCATATTCGGCGGAGCTGACATGGAACACCGCGCTGGCGCTGTAGATTTCCGACTTCAAGTTCACGCCCCCCGCCAAGACGATGTCGATCCAGACGTCCAAGATTACCCAGGACCAGTGACATCGAACACGCCAGCAGAGTGACCGTCCTGCTCGGAACCAGTGCGCTGGTCCTGGGCAGTGTCCTCGCCGCGCTAGCCGAGGCGCAGCACCACTTCGGCGGCGGGGCTGCTTTGAGGTTTTTTAGGTCCATGCTCGATCGCCTTCTGTTCAGTGATGCCAGGACGCCTCCCTGAGTCGGCTCACCGCGGGCTGTCTCGATGGCGACAGACCGCTGGGCGATTAAGCTGCCAGCTTCCATAGGAGCCGCGAAGGAGTGCCTTTCACATTCCAGCGATCGGGGCAATCCTTTCAACAGGCAAGGCATAATCCATGACAGCTAGGTCGGACAACAGGTCTACGCCGTTGGGATTCCATCCAAGACGCTCCCGGGTCCAGGCATTCGTCCCTATCATGTCCAATCCTGCGAAAGGTGCCATCCAGCCAAAGTATCGATTGACTTCCTCGGGCCCAATCGAGCGGACCGGCAAACCGACGCGCAGTCCGATCGCCTCGGCAATCGCCCGCGCAGTGACACCCTCTTCCACTGACGCATTATATCGCGCGCCCGGTTCGCCCTTTTCCAACGCGAGAACATAGAGCCTCGCGACATCGCTGACGTGCGCTGCAGCCCACCGGGTTTGACCATCTCCAAGATACGCTGCCGCTCCCGCCCTGCGCGCTTCGGCCGCCAGCGGCGTGACCAAGCCGGCCTTGAGGGTATTATGCACCTGCGGCAGCCTGATCGTGCGCACGTCGATTCGCTGCGCGGTCAGCGCCGCACCGGCCAGCTCCGTTGCAATGCGAGGATTGGCGTGGCGCGGATTTAGTATGTCTTCGGTCGCTGGGCCGCCGTTCAGCGGGGTACCAATGCCAATTCCCGACGTGATCAGGATAGGCTTGTACGTCCCCTCCAGCGCCGTGCCGATCGCAGCTATATTGCGCGCGTCCTTTTTGGCATTCTCCGCAAAGGTTTCGAAATTATGATCGAACGCGCAGTGGATCACTGCATCGGCCGATGCCGCGCCCTTGGCAAGCGTCTCGGGCTGCTCCAGATCACCACGATGAACCGCTGCGCCGGCCGCCTCAAGCTGGCCGGCGCCAGCGTCCGTACGGGTGAGACCAAGCACCTCATGCCCGGCGCCGAGAAGTTCAGGAATTATGTGGGAGCCAATGAACCCCGTCGCACCGGTCAGAAATACACGCATGATAAGTCTCCTGATTGCCGAGACAGTCTGTGGAGGTTAGATTGAACCTGTTAAAGTAGTGACTTTATCATGGTATAAACGGCAACAGGATCGTTCATGGCCGGCGACAGGTCGAACCGACTAGGCATCTATCTTCGGGATCGCCGCGCGCGTCTCGATCCAGCGGCCTTTGGCTTGGGCGGCGGGCGAAGGCGTACGCCTGGACTGCGCCGTGAAGAAGTTGCAAGCCGGGCAAACATTAGCCCGACTTGGTACACCTGGCTGGAGCAAGGTCGGGGCGGAGCCCCCTCTGCCGACGTGCTGGACCGGATCGCCAGAAGTCTCATGTTGACGGAGCCTGAGCGCGAACATCTGTACATGCTGGGTCTCGGGCGTCCGCCTGAGGCGCGCTATCAGGCGGTCGACGGGATTTCCCCGCGATTGCAGCGAGTGCTCGATGGAATGGCGCTAAGTCCGGCGATCATCAAAAACGCAATCTGGGATGTGTTGGGTTGGAACCGAGCTGCAGCGGCGCTGCTCACGGACTATTCGCTGTTGCCATCGGACCAGCGCAACATCCTGCGTCTGATGTTCACGAATGGCAAAGGCCGGACCCGCAACGAGGATTGGGACAGCGTTGCGCGTTTCGTCGTCGGCGCCTTCCGGGCTGACGTGGCAAGGGCCGGGGCGCAAGACAGCGTGGATGCCGCCAGGTTGGTCGAGGAGTTAAGTCGGCTCAGTTCGGAATTCCAGATGCTTTGGCAGGATAACGACGTCGTCGCCCACAGCGAGGGCGTGAAGCGGATCCGCCATCCGGTGGCAGGGCTTGTGAAACTAGAGTTTTCGTCTTTTGCCGTCGAGGGCAGGCCGGAGCTCGGAATGATCGTCTACAATCCGGCAACCCAGGCCGACGCGGAGAAGCTTCGAGCTCTAGTAGGTATAGTAGAGAAGTGATCACCGGCCCCTTCCGGTCCTCTAGCGCCGCTTTTTACGCCAAGGTGCTTACGCTCTGTTATCCTGACGGCTTGCCCTCGATCGCCGCCCTGAAGGTCAAGATCGGGGCTCGGGTAGTGGAAATACAAACGCTGCTTGAGCCAACTCGGCCCGGCCATGGCATCGGCAAAAGCTGTACGCCTCAGGCCTGCGGTGTCGTCCTTCAACGCGGGGCTCGACTGGCGCACGCCGCGCTTGATCGCAGCGATACCCACTCGCAAGTTCGCCTTCTATGGCGATCTGATGTCGTTTAACGCCGCCGCCGATGTGGCCGGGAAGCTGACCGGTAAAGCGTTCGAGCGCCGGTCGTTTGCCACAGAGGCCAATCTCCGGGGCGCCACGGCGAAAGCCCATCCCGACACCCAGGTCATTGCTCACCTACTCGACGCGTTCGATTCGACAAATCGTGGAAGCCGCTGAACGAAGCAGCCGCATACCTGCTAAGCACCGAACAGTTCTTTCCCACGAAGCGAAGCCGCGTGTTACAAATATATTAGTTGCAGCCTGCTTATCCGCCTCCGCCTAAAGCGCAATGTATAGGATTAGTCTCTTTGAGAACCGTTCTAGAGCGGATCGCAGCGCTTACGTGAACTGGCTCCAACAGCCTCGACATCTCGATCCTCCGGCGATCAAGTTTGATCTTGATTTGGAATTACCTCGAACCGTTTAGCACCGAGGGCAAGCTTTGCGCGATCCACGGCGACGCCTTCTCGTAAGCATTGCCCACTTGCAGAACAGCCAGATCGGCATGTCGCCTGCCGATGATCTGAAGGCCGATAGGCAGCTTTAGCGCGCCGCCGAAGCCCGCCGGCACCGCCAGCGCAGGAAGCCCGGCCATCGTCGCTGGCAGAGTTACTTCCATCCACCGGTGATAGCTGTCCATGGCCTTACCCGCGATCTGTGTCGGCCAGTGCTCGCTCACGTCAAAGGGAAAGACTTGTGCGGTGGGCAGCACCAGAAAGTCGAAGTGCTCGAACGCGGCATCGAATGCGTTGTAGATGCGGGTGCGGCCTTCGGAGGCAGCGGCCAGCTGCGGGCCGGTCAACTTCATGCCGCCCTCAACTTCCCAGATCGCTTCCGGCTTCATCTGCGCACGCTTAGTGGGATCGTCGTAGAATGCCTGGAGGTCTGCTCCGACCGACCACAGGCGCAAAGTCTTCGCGGTTTGCCACATGTCTGCGGCAGGCTCGGCCAGCCTCGCGGCTTCCACTTGCATGCCGATCGCTTCGAACGCCTTGAGCGCCTTCGTGCAGGTTTCCATGATGCCTGCTTCCATCGGCAGCTCGCCGCCGAGATCCCCGAGCCATCCGATCCTGCCGCCCTTCCAGTCCCGATCGAGAGATCCCGCGAACAGGGCTGGATCGTCTCCAAGCGAAAACGGCGCTCGGACATCGCCCCCGGCTTGCACGGACAGCAGCATGGCAAGGTCGGCCACAGTGCGGCCCAGCGGACCGGAAGTGGCGAAATTCTGCCAGAACAGGTCGCTGTTGGGAACGGATGGAACGCGGCCGAACGAAGGGCGCAGGCCGAAGACATTGTTCCAGCCCGGCGGGTTGCGCAGCGATCCGCCGAAATCGCTGCCATCGGTCACTGGAAGCATCCGAAGCGCCAGTGCCACTGCGCCGCCACCGGTGCTGCCGCCTGCTGCCTTGCCGTGAGCATAGGCATTGTGGGTCGTGCCGAAGAGCGGATTGTAGCTATGTGAGCCGAGCGCGAATTCAGGAACATTGGTCTTGCCGACGAAGAGCGCGCCCGCCTTGCGCATCCGCGACACGACTAGGCTGTCGGCAGCCGGAATATTGTTGCGCAGGATCGGCGATCCCTGCGTGCTGGCGATGCCTTTTACCGGTGCAGTATCCTTCACAGCATGGGGAAAGCCATGAAGCGGCCCATGGAAGCGACCGGCGGCGGCATCCTCGTCCATTGCAGCTGCCTGTCGCAGCAGGGAATTGCTGTCCACGCGCGAGACGATGGCGTTGAAGCGCGGGTTTAGCCTTTCGATTTGCGCCAGATGGGCCATCATAACCTCGCGGCTTGACAGGTCCTTGCGGTGGATCGCGTCGGATAAGTCGGTCGCGGTCATCATGACGATTTCGTTGCTGACGGCCGCGGAAGCGGCTTTCGCGAAAGCGGGCGCGGCGGCAGTCGTCAGCGCAACGGGCGCCGAGGCCAGAACCTTGCGGCGGCTTACCGTCACGCAGTCAAGGATCGTTTCGCCCATCGTAGTCGTCTCCAATCTCAGGTCAGCCGCTTCTTCACTGCGACAGATGCACCGTAAAGGTCCAAGTTCGTGTGGCGGCGCGGGACCATGCCCGCGCATTCCATTCTTTGCCGGCCAAGCCCGTGGTCAGGTCAGGCCGCGCGCTGCAACATGCCGAACAAGTCGCGCGGGTCGTCGGGATCGGCGATGATGTCCAGTTGCTGGAAGAAATCCGTGCCGTCCAGCTTGCTTAGGAGGTAGCGCAAGGCGGAGAAGTCTTCGATCGCGAAGCCGACGCTGTCGAACAGGGTGATCTGGCGGGCGTCGGTCCGGCCCTGCGCTTGGCCGGACAGAACCTTCCAGAACTCGGTTACCGCGTAGGAGGCATCCATCTGCTGGATTTCGCCCTCGATGCGGGTCTGCGGCTCGAACTCCACGAACGTGGCCGCGCGCCCTAGGATGTCCTGGTGCAACTCGGTCTTGCCGGGGCAGTCTCCACCGATCGCGTTGATGTGGATTCCGGCGCCGACCATGTTGTCCGACAGAATCGTGGCATAGGCCTTGTCTGCCGTACAGGTAGTGATGATCTGCGCGCCTTCGATTGCCTCCTGGGAAGATGCGCAGGCGACAATCTTCAATCCCGCCCCGGCGAGGTTACGCACGGTCTTGCTGGTAGCCTCGGGGTCGATATCGTAAAGACGCACTTCGCCGATGCCGACGATTGCCTTCATGGCCAGCGCCTGAAATTCGGCCTGCGCGCCATTTCCGATTATCGCCATAACGCGCGAATCGGCGGGAGCGAGGTGGCGTGCCACCATTGCCGATGTAGCGGCGGTACGCAGCGCCGTCAGCAGCGTCATTTCGGTCAGCAGCAGCGGATAGCCGGTGTCCACACGCGCGAGCAGGCCGAAGGCCGCTACGGTCTGCAGGCCTCTGGCGATGTTTCTGGGGTGGCCGTTGACGTACTTGAAGGCATAGGCGTCGCCGTCGGAAGTCGGCATCAGCTCGATCACCCCTTCCTGCGAGTGAGAGGCCAGCCGGGGCGTCTTTTCAAACAGCGACCAGCGCAAATAGTCGGCTTCGATCGCCGCGGAGAGGTCACGCAATACATGCTCGATTCCGAAATGATGGATGAGCCGCATCATGTTCTGGACGCTCACGAAGGGAATGTAGGCAAGCGGTGAAGGGGGCGGGGCCATAATCTGTCCTTTGCTGGAATAAGCGAGGCCAGCCTAGACCGGGGTTATGCTGGTAAAAATCGCAAGGATGGCTTGCAGACTGCAAGTTTTTGAGCAATTTTTATCGTATCTTTGCGCAACCTGCGTAGACGGAACCCTCTCGCCTTGTCCTCCCCCGCCAAGTTTATTCCCGACGACCTTGATCGGCGGATCATCGCTCATTTGCGCGCGGATGGCCGCGCGTCGGTGTCCAAGCTGGCAGACGCCTTGGGCGTGGCGCGCGGTACGGTGCAAAACCGGCTCGACCGCCTGACCGACACGGGAACGCTGCTTGGCTTCACGGTGCGCGTGCGCGACGACTATGAGGATCTGTCCGTGCGCGCGGTGATGATGATCGAGATCACCGGCAAGTCGACCACCCAAGTCATTCAGAAGCTGCGCGGTATTGTCGAGATCCAGACGCTGCACACCACTAACGGCAACTGGGATCTGGTGGCGGATATCCGCACCTCCAGCTTGTCCGAGTTCGACCGGGTGCTACGGCAGGTGCGCATGATCGAGGGGGTGCTGAACAGCGAGACCAGCCTCTTGCTAAGCACGGTCTGACACTGGCGCGGCGACTGGACCCGTCACGCTTTCGCCAACTGGATGTTTCGCAAAAGGCGCGGCAACGCGAAAGAAAGCCAGAGCATAAGGCGCGAAAGGTAATGCAGTGAAAACATGGCTGGCGGATACGGCGCTTCTAGCAAGTATGGCACTGTCTGCCAGCATCTTTGCGGCAGGAACCGCGGCGGCGGACACATTGCCGCCGCTGACCGGCCGGGTGATCGAGTACGATACCCGACAAGTCACCTGGCCCGCGCTTGACGTATCACCCGATGGGCGCACCATTCTGTTCGATCTGCTGGGCGACATCTACGCGCTTGCCTCGGAAGGCGGGAAGGCGCGCGCGGTTTTTACAGGCGATGCCTTCGAGACGCAGCCTGTATTCTCTCCCGATGGCCGCCAAATCGCTTTCGTCAGCGATCGGGACGGCCGCGAAAATCTCTGGATTGCCGATGCCGACGGCACGAATGCCCGGCGGATCTCCCAGGAAGAATACGGCGCGCCGCACTACGGCTCGCCTGCGTGGTCGCCGGACGGCAGGAGGCTCTACGTGTCGCGCATGATCTGGGGCGTGCTGGCGTTCGAGCTGTGGTCCTTCGATGTCGCGAGCGGCCAGCACGAAGTGCTGGTGAAAGCGCAGCCTAACGGTGACGACCCCCATCCGCAGCGGCGTAATGCGATGGGCGTTGTCGCTTCGCCGGACGGCAAAAGCCTCTACTACGCCACCAAGGCGGGAACGACGTGGAGCAGCGGCGCCCTGCCCCATTGGACCATTGCGCGCTTCGACCTTGCCACCCGTACGCAGCACGCTGACTTGACGATCCCCGGCGGGGGGATGCGTCCAGTCCTCTCCCACGATGGCCGCCTGCTCGCTTACGTCACTCGCGAGCACGAGCGTACCGTGCTGCGTCTGCACGATCTGAAGACAGGAACCGATCGGAAACTGCATGGCCCGCTCGATCCCGATGGGCAGTCCGGCGGTTACTACGTCGACCTGATGCCGCGCATGGCTTTTGCTCCTGACGACAAGGCCATCTACGTCGGTCTTGACGGCGGCCTGAAGCGGCTCGACGTCACCTCGGGCGCTATCGCAGACATTCCGTTCGAGGCTCATGTGCGGCATGAGATGCCGCTGCCGCTGCGCCGCCAGTATCGGGTGAACACAGGGCCCGTCCACGTCCGGGTGATCCAGACGCCCCGCCTTTCGCCAGACGGCCGACAAGTGGTCTTCGGAGCCGTGGGCCGCATATATGTCGCCGCCAACCGAAAAGGTGCAAAGCCGCGCCGTCTCAACGTGCCGGGCTCCGCGTGGCAGCCAAGCTGGTCGGACGACGGGCGCTTCATCACGTACGTCACCTGGACCGCGAAGGAAGGCGGGCATGTCTGGATCGCGGCGGCGGATGGCAAGACCCTGCCCCGCCGGATCACGACGCAGACGGCATTCTATTCCGAACCCCTGTTCCTGGCTGGCGGCAGGGACGTGGTCGCATTTTCGGCCAGCCAGCGCGACCGCCTTTACCGCACCGCCGAAAGCCTCGGTCCCTTGCCCTCGACGCTGGTGCGGGTACCGGTTGACGGCGGCGAAGCAACCACGCTGGGCGAAGTCGGCGCCGCGATGGACCTGCGGCGCGACCCCGATCCGGAGCGCGTGCGCTATTACTCGGACGGCTGGATATCATCCCGTCCAGTCGTCGGGCAAGGCGGGGCAAGGCATTTGGCGAAGCTGGTGGCCCGTCCCGACAGCCAATATTTTGATGCGCCTGCTCCCCTAAAGAACGCGCAATTGAGCGCCGACGGCCGCACGGCGCTAGTACGCCTCGCCTCGCAGCTATATCTGGTACCCGTACCGCCGGCGCAGAACGGCGCGGCGCCGACTGTAAACGTCAGCGACCCGGCGTCGAAGGCGCGGCGGATCACTGCTATCGGCGCGGACTACATGGACTGGGCTCCTGACATGCGCTCGCTGCTATGGTCCGTCGGCGCCACGGTGCGGCAACTACCTGTGGATGCTGCCCGAAGTGGCGGCCCCGCCGTCATCGAGCAGCGCGCCGGCGGCCATGTCCTGGATGTGGTGTTGCCGCGCGATGTGCCCAGGGGCAGGTTGCTGCTGCGCGGGGCGCGGATCGTCACGATGAAGGCCGAAGAGGTCATCGACAATGCCGATCTGCTAATCGAGAACAACCGAATTGCCGCGCTCGGTCCGTGCGGGACCCTCAAAATACCGGCGGGCACGCAAGTGCGCGACGTGACCGGCAAATTCATCATTCCGGGCTTCATTGATGCACATGCCCACTGGTTCGAAACGCGCCGCCGCATCCTGGACATCGGCCATTGGGATTTTGCTGCGAACCTCGCCTACGGCGTGACGGCAGGACTGGACGTGCAGACCTTTGACCCTGACGTGTTCGGCTATGCCGACATGATCGACGCGGGGCTGATGCCGGGTCTGCGTGCCTTCTCCACCGGCGAAGGCGTGTTTCGCAACAGCCCGATGGACAGCCGAGAGGATGCCATTGCTACGCTGCGACGCTATTCTGATTACTACAAGACGCCCAACATCAAGCAGTACATGGTCGGCGACCGGGCACAGCGCCGCCACTTGATCGAAGGCGCACAGGCGCTCGGCCTCATGCCCACCACCGAGGGCGCCAGCGATTACCGGCTCGACGTCACGCAGATGCTGGACGGCTATGCCGGCAACGAACATAGCCTACCGATTGCACCGCTCCATGACGACATGGTTCAGATGCTGGTGCGCTCCCGGTTGTCAACGGTGCCGACGATGCTTGTGCTCTACGGCGCACCGAGCGCCATGGGCGCGATGGCGGCAGGGCATCAGCAGGATTTCGACGGCAAGCTGGGGCGGTTCGTCCCCGAATTCGCTTTCGCTGCGAAGCGCGATTCCGTTACGTGGAACCGGGCGGACGGGCAAGGCTTCGCACTTTTTGCCAGGCAGGCCAGCGATATCGGCAAAGCCGGCGGGTTGCTCGGTGTCGGCGCGCACGGCGTCGTGCAGGGGCTGTCCTTTCATTGGGAGCTGGAAGCGATGGCCTCCGGCGGCGCAAGCCCCTTACAAATCCTGCACGCCGGAACCATTGGTTCGGCCGAGGTAATCGGGCGGGCACTGGACCTGGGCTCTATTGAGCCGGGCAAGCTGGCGGACCTTCTGGTGCTGGACGATGACCCCACCACTGACATTCGCAACACCCGATCCCTGTCGCTGGTGATGCAGAACGGCCGCCTCTACGATGCCGCGACGCTTGACGAGGTATGGCCGCGTTCCCGCAAGCGCGAGGCGCAGTGGTTCGAGGAGATGAGCCAGCACGATGTCGCTCTCGCGGTTCGCACCGCTGCCGACTTCGATGAAAAGCAGGGCAACGCGGCGTCCTTCGAATACTGAGGCCGCTCCCCTCCTGATATGAGGGGATCCATGTTTAAACGGCGGAGCTGCGCAGGCGAATAGCCGCGTATTGTATGGCGATGCTGGGCGCGCTTGGCCTGCTTCAAAGCCCGTCCATGACGGGGCACGCGATCTCCCGCGTGCCCCGATCCCACATTTTGCAGGCGGCCCCCTCCCCATTTGCGGCGGCGAAAGCGAAAAGCGTGCGGCCTCAGAATTCCAGGCGCGCGCCGATCGTCATGTAGCGTCCAATCACGTCGTAGTAAGGCGAGAAAGCGGAACTAAGCGGAGGATCCTTGTCAAACAGGTTGGCCACGTTGCCGTAGACCTCGAAGGATTTGCCCCCATTGCCGAACGGCACTTTCTGGCTCAGTTGAAGGTCGATATATGTATAAGCAGGAATGCGGTTGTTGGTGATCGGCGTGGCGCTGGTGCGGTTCCAATAGCCCGACGAGATGTAACGCGCACGCACCAGCCCGCTGAATCCATCGCTGGAATAGCCGATCGAGGCATTGGTACGAATGCGCGGCACGCCGTTGACGAAGGCATAGCCTTGCGATTTCACGTACTCGATCTTGGTCGTCCCGTCGTCGGTCGTGAAATGATTCACCCAGGTGCCGACGAGGCGGAAGATCACTCGGCCGCTCGCCTCGTTCTCGACCGGCAGGGTATAGGCAATTTCAGCGTCGACCCCGTCGGTCCTGAACTGCGACAGGTTGACCTGCGAAGACGCGACGCTGGCTATCCGGCCGGTCGCGTCGCGTGTGATGTAGTCGCAGAGGCTGGTGTTACCACCCTGGCAGCGGTCGACAAGGACTTGCGCGCCGATGCTGGTGATGACGTCCTTGATCTTGATATTGAAGTAGTCGACTGAAGCAGTCAGGCCGCGCAGGGGAGCAGTGGTCACGCCGGCGGTCCAGGTGTCCGACTTTTCGGGCTGGAGAGCGGCGTTGCCGCCGCCGTAGACGAGCACGCTGCGGCTGCCTTCATCCGCGAATTGCGGATCGACGACGTTGACGTAGCTGACCGTTCGGTTCGAGTAGAGTTCGCTAATGTTGGGCGCGCGGATGTCCCGCGAACGGGTGACGCGGCCGATCACGCCGGGAAGGAACTCGTTGGTGGCGCCCAGCTTCCACGACCATACCGTGCCGCTGGTGCTGTAGTCCGACACGCGCACGGCTCCGTTCAGCTCCAGCTTTTGAAGCACCGGAACGTCCTTGATCAAAGGCACGATGATTTCGCCGAACGCTTCTTTCACGTCGTACTTGCCGCGAAGTGATGTAAAATAGAACGTCGAGAACGCGCGCGCGGCGTCAAGTTCCCCGACCTTGGTATTCGTCGAAAGGCTGCGTCCTTCTGCGCCGATCGCGATCGAGACGGGCCCGGCGGGGAGGTCGAAGGGCTCCCCGCGCAGCGAGACCCCGTATGTATCCAACTTGTTGAGACTGTTCGAACGCGGCGTGCCTGTGACGTAGTCGATCGCTGCTTGCGACGGCGCGCCTTCTCCGAACAGGTTCAGTGGCACGCAGCCTGCCGCGCCTGAGCGGCAAACGGCATTTCCCGTCAAAGGGTCAACCACTGCGTCGACTGCGTTCGCGAAGTTCTGTGTCAGCAGGAAACCGGGAGTGTTGATCTTGTTGCGGTACTGCCCATGGCTGTAATAGGCCGAGTAGCGCCAGCGCCCGCCACCGAAGCTGCCGTCAAGGGCGAGTGTGCCCTGCACGCTGCGGCGATCGAGATCGATGGTGCTGTAGGCCAGGTCCGCATTATAGCGCGCCATGGTGAAGCTGGTCTGCCCGGCGGCGGCCATTGCCTGCCGGATGGATTCGTTCAAGAACGCGTTGTCCGAACGGATGGTGACGCTGTTCGTGTGGTCACCAAACCAAGTGTAATTGTTGTAATAGCGCGAGTAGCGGAAGTCCGCGCTGAGCTTGAGCGTGTCGGCCAGCTCATAGGAAACCTTGGCAAGTGCGGCGTAACGCTTCTGCGGGGTGATGAGCGGGCTGCGCTCATCGTCCGAGGGGCCCTCACCGCCAATCATGTTAGTACCGACCACAGTGCCGATATCCGGCACGCGCAAAGTGCCATCGGGGTTGAAGCCGTACCCTCGTAGTGCGCCCGAGGTGATGTAGCCGCCGATGAGGCGCGTGGCATGGCCAACGTCGGGGGTCAGCGCATTGCGCACGGTAGCAAAGCGCCCGGTGTTCTTGCGGTCGGTCTTCTTGAGGACGCCCTTGTTGTCGACGAACTCGCCCCCGATCACAAGGTGGCCGCGACCGCCTGCGAAACTTGTGCCGTACTTGCCTTCGTACCTCACCTGCCCGGCATCGCCGCGCGACGAAATTCCGCCTTCCGCGCCGAGGCGGATACCTTCGTAATCCCCATCGACAATCATGTTGACCACGCCCGCAACCGCGTCCGATCCCCAAGCCGCGGAAGCACCCCCAGTCACGATGTCCACGCTTTTGACCATGATCGAAGGGACGGTGTTAAGATCGTTGTCGCTGACAAGCCTGCGACCGTCCACGAGAACAAGCGAGCGAGTCTCGCCCAGACCGCGGATGTTGATGGGAAAGCGGCCCGCCTGCGCGTTGGTCCCAGAGGTCTGCGGTGACTGCGAGGCCTTGAACTGGGGGAGGTCAGCCAGAGCTGCACCAATGTTGGGCCGGCTGACGATCTGCAAGTCTTCCTGAGTAACATGGAGCAGCGGCGTAGGCGATTCATAGCCCGGGCGGTCGATGCGCGATCCGGTGACGACGATGTCGCCTTGTCCGGAAGCGGCACTTTCGCCGGAGCCAGCCTGCGTTTTGGCCTGCGCGAATACCGGCGTGGCAGATGCACTGAGTGCGATGAGAGCCGTACCAGCCAGAATCGACCGGCGGCGTGCGCGGAGAAGCTGTTCCATTATTTGAGATCCCTGATCATGCGGTCGCCCTCGGGAGCGATCTGACGTTGCCTCGCGGCACGACAAAGGATGAAGCGCAAGCGCGGCCCCTGCGGAACATCCACTTTCGTGAAGTCGATGGGTCCAATGCTCCGGGCCCGTCAGTCCCGTTGGACCCTTGGTCCTGTCCGATGTTGGATGTTGGCGGTAGCGAGCCGAGAAGGGATGAGAATGCTCACATGGAAATGGCAAGGGGAACACCATGTTCGATCGTCGTCGGTTTATTGGATCCGGCGCTGCTCTCGCGGCGATGGCCACGCCGTTCGCGCGGCAAGCCTTCGCTGCAGATGCGCCGTTGGACTGCGCGCTGGTCGGCGGCACGGTCTGGACAGGAACCGGCGCCCGCTCGGACGCCATCGGCATCATCGGCGACCGCATCGTCGCGGTAGGGGCGGGAGCGGTGAAGGCGCGCACTGGCGCTTCCACCCGGATTGTCGGCCTGCAAGGCGCCTTCGCCTTGCCAGCTTTTACCGACAACCACACGCACTTCCTGATCGGTTCCAACACGCTGTCACGCCCGGACTTGCTCAATGTGAAAGACCGCGCCGAGTTCGTGGCCCGCATCGGTGCGGCGGTGAAGGCCCATCCCGGCCAATGGCTGCTTGGCGGATCGTGGGACGAACAGCGGATCGGAGGCGACCTGCCCACACGCGAATGGATTGACGCGGTCAGCCCCAACACCCCGATTGCCGTACCGCGCACTGACCTGCACAGCTATCTTTGCAACTCGCTGGCCTTGCGCCTGGCGGGTGTAACGCGTGAAACGCCGGATCCGGCAGGCGGGGTCATCGTACGGGATGCAATGGGCCAGCCGACCGGCGTCCTGAAGGACAACGCCAAGGCGCTCGTCGACCGCGTGGTTCCGCCGCTGACACCCGCCCAACTCGAAGCCTCGCTGCGCGGCGGGATTGCCCATGGCCTGGCGCACGGGGTCGCGCAGGTCCATGTTCCTGATCCGTTCGACTGGCACTGTTTCGACGCTCTGCGCCGCCTGCGCGCCAAAGGCGAGACAGACATGCGCTTCTACAACTTCGTACCGCTACATGACTGGGAAAAAATGGCCGAGCTGGTAAAGGCCGAAGGTCGCGGCGACGACTGGCTGCGCTGGGGCGGGGTGAAAGCACTGGTTGACGGCTCGCTCGGTGCACGCACCGCGCTGTTCCACGATCCCTATACTGATGATCCGCGAACACGCGGTGTTAGGGTGATGCCGCTTGCCGAACTTCGCGAAGCGGTGCTCGCCGCCGATCGCGCGGGCCTCCATGTCACGGTTCACGCCATCGGTGACGAGGCGAACGACGATATCCTTGACGTCTACGCCGAAGTGGAGGCGCTGAACGGCGCGCGCGACCGCCGCTTCCGCGTCGAGCATGCTCAGCATGTGGCACCCACCACTATTCCGCGCTTCGCGAAGCAGAAGGTGATTGCTTCTGTCCAGCCCTATCACGCCATTGACGATGGGCGCTGGGCTGTGAAGCGTATCGGCGAGAAACGTCTGAACGGCACTTATGCCTTCGGCTCACTGATCACGAGTGGAGCGACGGTGACATTCGGTTCCGACTGGCCGGTCGCCCCTCTCAGCCCCCTGGCAGGCATCCATGCCGCCGTCATGCGGCAAACCATCGATGGCGCCAACCCGGATGGCTGGCTGCCTGTCCAGAAAGTTACGGTAGAACAGTCTCTTACCGCCTACACTTCTGCAAATGCCTACGCCGGCTTTCAGGAGGACCGGCTCGGGCGGATCGCGCCAGGTTTCCTGGCTGACATCACGGTGCTCGACAGCGATCCAACCATCATCGATCCGAAAAGGTTGCCGGACGTGGAAGTATTGCGCACGATTGTCGGCGGCCAGGAACGCTACGCAGGAGCCGGTGCATGAGCCGTTGGTCCCCGCGCAATGCCGGCGAGATAGCAGCGCTGGTTGCGCGTCACCCTCTTGCATGGATGGTCTCCGCAGCGCCCTCGTTCCACGCGACGCCGTTGCCGCTGGTCGCGGATCTGGCGAGCGACGGAAGCATCGCTGCACTTGTTGGCCACTTTGCCCTGGCCAATCCTCAGGTCGCGGCGCTGCGAGATCAGCCACGCGCGCTTGTCCTGTTCCAAGGAGCCCAGGGGTATATCTCGCCTGAATTGGTGACGCAGCCGCAATGGGCTCCGACCTGGAACTACGCTGTGGCGCGCTTCGAGGTAGATGTATGCTTCGCGTCCGAAAGGAACGGCGAGGCTCTCGATCGCCTGATCGCGCACATGGAAAACGATCACCCCGGCCGCTGGACGGTGGCGAGAATGGGTGAGCGCTATGAACCGATGAGCCGCCATATCGTCGCATTCCGGGCCACTGTGCTATCCTGCGATGCGACGTTCAAGCTCGGCCAGGACGAACGTCCGGAAAGTCTTGCCCAAATTATCGCCGCACATCCCGATGCGGGACTGACGGCGGCGATGCGGGAGGCGAACGAGCCGCCTTCTACATGCTAACCGACGACGAGCTTCCTTAGTCCACCACCGAGCGCATTACATCCAGCGCCCGGCGTGCTTCATGCTGGTCCAGGCTGGCGAATCCGATCCGCAGGCCGCGCGGCGCGCCCTCACGGGTCTTGAACGAGCGGGATGAGGCAAACCGAAGGCCCGCTGCTGCTGCGCCAGCCTCGATCCGGTCCAGCATCGCTTCTGAGGCGAAGCGCAACCAGAAGGCAAGACCGCCAGGCGGCATGTCGTAGCTCACCCGTTCGCCTAGCGTGGCGTCAAGCGTTGCGGCGAACGTGGTGCGCCTTTGGGCGTAGATTTGGCGCACTTTGCGTGCATGTCGACTGAGTTCACCGCTGACGATCAGTTCGGCAGCGGCGGTTTCGGTCAGGGTATTGCCCATGCCGTCTACTAATGAAACCACATGGGCCAACGCCTCGATCACCTCGACGGGCGCGGCGATGTAACCGATGCGCAGCGCCGGCAAAAGCAGCTTGGACAACGATCCCGCATAGATCACACGCCCCGGCGCATAGGCCGCCATCGGCAACAGCGGCTGCGAGGCAAAATGAAACTCGTGATCGTAATCATCCTCTATCACCGCAAAACCGAACTGTCGGGCCAAGTCCAGCAGGCGCAGCCGCCGTTCCGGTCGCAGGGCCACGGTAGTCGGGAATTGGTGATGCGGCGTCACGAACACCGCAGCCACCCGATTGCGACGGCAAGCCAGTACCACGTCTTCAAGGCATATGCCGTCTCGATCAAGGCCCACCGGCACGATCTTCGCGCCGCGAGCGGCGAAGGCCGCGACGGCAGGCTCGTAAGTCAGTTCCTCTACGATCACCGCATCTCCGGGACGGATGAGCAGGCTGGCGGCGAGGAATATGCTGTTCTGGCTGCCGCGCGTGATGCAGATGTTTTCGGCCGTTACCGGCAGACCCCGCTGGCTTTTGAGCATTTCGGCCACGCTTTGGCGCAGCACCGGGGCGCCGCGTGGGTCGCGGTACTGCAGGCCGTTCGTGCGTACTAGCCGCTGGGCGGCCGCGCGATATGCGCGGGAGAGGAGCTCCACCGGGAACAACCGTCCATCTGGCGCGCCCTCGTCCAGCTTCAGACCCGGACCATCAGGCAGTGCCAGAGGGTGCTCTGGACCGCCGATGAAGCGGTACTCGGCGCGGGCGGTCTCGCCGCGGCCCTGGGGAGCAAGGGAATGACCCAGATCAGGCAGCGCGGTTGACACCATCGTACCACGCGTTCCCGCCGACGAGAGCCAGCCCTGAGCGATAAGATCCTCGTAAGCCAAAACCACCGTCTTGCGGTTGATGCCTAAGCTGACGGCCAACTCGCGGCTGCTGGGCAAGTAGCTGCCCGACGTCAGCCGACCGCTTTCGATATCCCTGATCACCGCTTGGATGATCTGCATGTAGATCGGTTCGTTACGTCCGGCGTCGATGCGTTGACTGAGGCTTATTTGCCAAGGACGGAGCATGGTCAGCGGGCGGCAAGCGGACGATTATTCATCCCGAAGGTTTAGCCAAGCCACGCGGCTCTTGGCAACTGTCTGCTCGGCGCAGTCTTGATGGCCTTCGGGTCAAATGCATAGCCTGCCCCGAACATCTGCCATGGAGATCTGGCCCTGAAGAGAATGGACGAAGGCGGCGGGCTTTATCGGAGCCGCACCGCTACTGTGGTGATTTCGCGTGTGAACGGAAGGTCCTAGTCGTGGCGCGACTTGCACGTTGGTTCGATAAATGCTTCGCAATCAAAGCGTTCGCGACTACGTCATCCTAGCTTTCCAAGCGCTGTTTTCGGTTCACCAAATTGCGAATGAACCTGAACGACCTAGGTTGGGACAGCTCCGTCGTTCCCACCATGATTTGCGGATGTCGGCTTACGACCAAGGCGGGACACGCACACGAATACCCGTCACATTGATCAGACTGGAGAGGAGCGCTGTAAGGGGGCAACCTAGGCCGACAACTCTCGCACGATCTCGGCGATTAGCCCTCTCAACCAGCGATGGGCCGCGTCCTGTCGGTACCGGACATGCCAGGCCATCTCGACCGGGAACGTGCCCAGATCTACCGGTGCGGGAAGGATCTTGAGGCGATGATCCTGTTGCAGCCGCCTGCAGATCAGAGACGGGAGCGTTGCACAGTAGTCTGTGACGGCCACCATCTCGGCGACCGCGAAGAAGTTGGTCACTGAGATCGCGACCTCACGCTTGAGTTCCTGCTGTGCGAGCGCCTGGAATAGCCCCGCCCGCATCCGGCCTGGCGGTATGATGTTGACGTGCTTGAGCGTCTCGAACTGCACGCGGGTCATCGCATCGCCTACAGTGGGATGATCCGCCCGCACCGCACAGGCGAGGCTCTCGTCCATAAGGTGCTGGACGACGAGATTGTCGGGGGGATCGACAATGCGGCCGAGTACCAGCGCGGTGGTGCCTGACACGATGCCGGTCTCAACCAGATCGTTGCCATAGGGCGTCAGACGAAGCTTGATACCGGGTGCGACCTGCTGAAGCCGGGCGACAATAGCGGGCACGAGGACGAACTCGACGTAGCCGTTGGGCGCTATCGTGAAGACCCGCTGCGCCTTGGCGGGATCGAAGCCCTGCTGGCCCAGCACCGTATCATCGAGCTTCGCCAGCGCATCGGCGATCGCGGGTGCGAGTTCCAGTGCGACGGCAGTGGGCTGAATCCCGTACCGCTCGCGGATGAACAGTTGATCCTGGAGCATTAGGCGCAGCCGCGAGAGCGCGTTGGATAGCGCCGGTTGCGTCATCCCGACGCGTTCGGCTGCGCGCGTCACGCTGCGCTCCTCCATCAGGGCGACGAAGATCGGGAGCAGGTTGAGGTCGTATCGCATACAGACATGCTCTAGAGCGTATATCTGAAATCAAGACAATAAACTTCTGGAATATGTCGGAATGGGCCACTTTCCACTCGTCCGCAGCGAATGCGGTGAGACAATGGAGGCTCAGATGACCAAGACGAAAGTGCTCTTCCTCGGATCCAACGCCACGCAGATTGAACTGCGCGGCGGGGGCTCGGCCACGATCGGCCAGTACCTCAACGAGACGGTGGTGCCCGCAATGGCGCTGATCGAGGCCGGTTACGATGTCGTGCTCGCCACACCCGACGGCACCAAGCCGCACATCGACGAAGCATCGGATACGGTGCAGCATTTCGGAGGCGACCAAGCCGCCTATGAGCGCGGCCGACACTTCTTTGCCGAGCACCCGGCCATGAACGAGGTTCGCACCTTTGCCTCGGTCATCGAACAGGGGCTGGACAAGTTTGCAGGCGTGTTCGTCCCCGGCGGCCATGCTCCGGCGGTCGACGTAATGCAGAGCGGCGAGGCGGGCGCCATCCTGCGCCACTTCCATGCGGCGGCCAAGCCGACCGGTCTGCTCTGCCATGGCCCTGTCGCGGTCGTTGCCGCCCTGCCCGACCCGGCAAAGTACCGGGCGGCCCTGATCGAGGGCGACGACGCCAAGGCGGCCGACCTTGCGAAGGACTGGATCTATGCGGGCTACCGCATGACGGTCTTCTCGGCGAGCGAAGAGAAGATCGCCGAAGAGCACCTGCTGAAGGGCGAATTGTACTTCGACATGCCCAAGGCCCTGAGGCTGGCAGGCGGCGAGGTTTCGGCCGCTTCTGAAGATTTTGCCGCCAACGTGGTCGTTGATCGCGAACTGATCACGGGCCAGAACCCGGCCTCCGATCACGCGGTCGCAAAGGCCATGATCGCGGCGCTCGGCGGCCCGCAGACGGCGGCATGAGCACGCGCATGACAGGTGGCGCGCTGCGGATGCGCGCCACCAAGTCCACCCATTCATCAAGGTTTATCCCTATGACCAACCCTGTGAAGATCGTCGCCGTCCTGACCGCCCGTCCCGGCGCTGCCGATCAGCTCCGTACCCTGCTCGACGGCATGCTCGTCCCGAGCCGGGCGGAAGCCGGCAACTTGCGCTATGATCTCTGGCAGGATCAGAGCGAGCCCACGCGTTTCGTGCTGGACGAGCTCTACACCAGCTCTGAGGCGGTTGCCGCGCACCGCGCGACCCCGCACTTCCAGGCTTATCTCGCCGCGATCGGCGATCTTGCCGAGCGGACTGCCTTCGTCCTCGATCCCGTTTCGGCCTGAGAAGGCCGCGATGCGCAACCTGAAGCACTGGATCGGCGCCGCGCTGCTCGCGCAGCCCTTCTACGCACAGGAAATCCAGTTGATTGGATTTCTGGCGCAGACATGGCGCCTCGGGTTACCGCAACGCCTGCGATCACGGCGTTAACCGCGCCACCATCCAGCGAGACCGCAACAAACTATCGCCTCCGTCCCGCGCCGCCGGACTGGAAGGAGCAATGCCGCGCGCCTGCGAAAGGCACCGGTTGATCCACGTATTCCAGGAGATCATGATGACCCGCCACCCCGCTCTGTTCACCCCTGTCCCGCTCGGCCGGCACACCTTGCGCAACCGCGTCGTGCTGCCGCCTCTGACTCGCCAACGCGCCGCCCAGCCCGGAGACGTGCCGACCGCCCTGATGGCGCGCTATTATGCCCAGCGCGCCGGCGCGGGCTTTATGGTCAGCGAAGGCGCGCAGATCGAACCGCGCGGCCAAGGCTATGCCTGGACCCCTGGCATCTACAGCGAAGCCCAGATCGCAGGGTGGCACGAAGTGACCAAGGCCGTCCATGCCGAAGGTAGCGTAATCTTCGCCCAACTCTGGCATGTCGGACGTGTTTCGCACGCCCAGTTGCACGGCGGAGCGCCGGTCGCCCCGTCGGCCATCCCGGCCGAGAAGGTCAAGGCCTTCATCGAAACAGCGCCCGGCACCGGCGAACTGGTCGCGCCATCTCTGCCCCGCGCGCTCGAGGTTGCCGAAATCCGCGAATTGGTGTCGCTCTACGTTCAAGGCGCCCGCAACGCGATCGCGGCCGGCTTCGACGGCGTCGAGATCCACGCCGCCAACGGCTATCTGGTCAACCAGTTCATCTCGGCGCACGCCAACCGACGCGAGGATGCTTATGGCGGCTCGATCGAGAACCGCTTGCGCTTCCTGCGCGAGATCGTCGCTGCGGTTTCCGACGCGATCGGTGCGGATAGGCTGGGCGTGCGCTTCACCCCGCTGTTCGAAAGCACCGATGTCGATCGCGTCTACATCGGGTTGGTCGAGCCCGATCCGCATCAGACCTATATTGCCGCGATCAAGCTGCTGGAAGAGTTCGGCGTCGCCTATCTCTCGATTGCGGAAGCGGATTGGGACAACGCGCCGGACCTCCCGTTCTCCTTCCGAGAGGCGGTTCGCGCGGCCTTCAGCGGGCGCATCCTCTATGCGGGCCGCTACACCGCGCAGCGTGCCGAGGATCTGATCGCTAGCGGTCTCGCCGATCTCGTCGCCTTCGGCCGCCCGTTCATCGCCAATCCCGACTTGCCAGCGCGGATCGCCCATGACTGGCCGCTCAATCCGCTACGTCCCGAGACGCTCTACGGCGGCGGGGCGGAAGGACTCACCGATTATCCTGCCTACGTTCCGAGCGGCGTCCGTTCGGTCGCCGCCTGATCCTTACCACAGTCAGCCACTCGCAAGATCGGGTGCACCGGAGATGTACGATGAAGAATATCCATGCCTTGCTGGGCGCCGCTGCGTTGATCGCATTCCCGGGCCTCGCCGCCGCCGCACCTGCAACCTCCGCCGTGCACAACGTGGTCCTCGTCCATGGCGCCTTCGCGGACGGATCAGGCTGGCAGCCAGTCGCCGAGATCCTGGAGAAGGACGGCTACACCGTCAGCATCGTCCAGGAGCCCGAAACCTCCTTGGCCGATGATGTCACCGCGACCAACCGTATCCTGGACCGTGTTCAGGGCCGCGCCGTGCTGGTTGGTCACAGCTATGGCGGCGCGATCATCACCGAGGCGGGAAACAACCCGCACGTAGCGAGCCTGGTCTATGTCGCCGGCTTCGTGCCTGACGAGGGCGATACGATCCTCTCGCAGATCCAGAAGAACCCGCCCGCCGCGACGAGCATCGAGCCGACCTCTGACGGCTATCTGCTCGTCGACCCGGTCCGCTTTGCCGCCGATTTTGCCGCCGACCTGCCGCCTGCCCAGTCCCGTTTCATGGCAATCTCGCAAGTGCCGTGGAACAAGGCGATCCTGTCCACGCCCATCTCCGCTCCGGCGTGGAAGTCGAAGCCGGCCTACGGGATCGTCGCGCAGCAGGACCGCATGATCAATCCCGACCTCGAGCGCGCGATGTACCGCCACGCCGGCGTCAGCGTGACCGAGATCAAGGGCAGTCACGCCGTCTTCATCTCGCAGCCACGCGCTGTGGCCGACGTGATCGAACAGGCGGCCCGCGCGAGCCGCTGATCGAAGAACGGGCGGCGGCAAGCCGTCCTCAACCCCCATGCAAAGAGGAAAACGACATGAGTGAGGGTATCGCAAACAAGGTCATTCTCATCACCGGTGGCAGCACCGGGATCGGCGCCGAGACCGCGCGCCTGCTCGCAAGCCGCGGCGCCAGGGTAGCGATTGCCGCCCGCCGCAAGGACAAGCTCGACGCGGTGGTCGCCGAGATCGCGGCGGAAGGCGGCGACGCTCGCGCCTACGCCCTCGACGTTACCGACAAGGCGCAAGTGGCAACGGTCGTGGCAGATATCGTGGCCGATTTCGGCCGGCTGGACGTCCTCATCAACAACGCCGGGCTGATGCCGATCCGCCCCATGGCCGAGGCCAATACCGACGAGTGGGACGCGATGATCGACGTCAACCTCAAGGGCACGCTCTACGGTATCGCGGCGGCGCTTCCGCGCTTCCTTGCCCAGAACAGTGGCCACATCATCAACCTGAGCTCGGTCGCAGGCATCAAGGTCTTCGCGCCGGGCGGCACGGTCTATTCCGGAACCAAGTTCGCGGTAAGCGCGATCACGGAAGGGCTTAGGCAGGAAGTGGGCGAAACGGTACGCGTCACCGCCATCGAGCCCGGCGCAGTGGAAAGCGACCTCAAACTCGGCACCTCGGGCACCGCGACCGATACGGTGATGGACTTTTACCGGCAGGCGATCCCAGCCAGTTCGGTCGCGCGCGCCATTGCTTATGCGATCGAGCAGCCCGCCGATGTTGGCATCAACGCTATCGTCATCCGCCCCACTCGCCAGAATTTCTGACAGCCCTCGCAGCCCTGCCCCCGTCCTCAGGAGCCCACGATGTCCGACACACTGACCAACGCCGCCCAGATCTTCGCATCCGAAGCCGTATCCCGCGACCCCGCCACAGACGCGCTGATCGCGCGCTACCCCTATCAGAACCCTGATGAGGTCGAGGCCGTCCTCCAGGCCGGTGCCGCCGCTTATCGGCTGTGGCGGGATACCCCGATGAAGGAGCGCGTTGTCACCTATCACCGGCTTGCTGCGACGCTGCGCCAGCGCTCGGAGACGCTGGCCGCTCTCATCATGTCCGAAATGGGCAAGCCGATCGAAGCGGCCCGCGCGGAAGTCGAGAAGTGCGCTGCGACGATCGAATGGATCGCAGACAACGGCCCCGCCATCCTGGCCGATGAGCCCGTGTCAATCGAAGGAGGCGATCTGGTCCACATTTCCTACCTGCCGATCGGCACGATCCTGGCCGTCATGCCCTGGAATTTCCCGCTATGGCAGGTAATCCGGGCGTCCGGGCCGATCATGCTCTCGGGCAACGGCTTCCTGCTCAAACACGCGCCCAACGTGATGGGATCCGCCTTTGCCTTGGAGCAGGCCTATGAGGCGGCCGGCTTTCCGAAGGGGCTGTTCGCCCATCTCAGCACCGATAACGAGACGGTGGCTCGCGTGATCGAGGATCCGCGCATCGCAGCCGTCACGCTGACCGGCAGCATGCGGGCGGGCGCAGCCGTGGCCGCCACCGCCGCGAAAGCGCTCAAGAAAAGCCTGCTCGAACTGGGCGGCAGCGACGCCTTCATCGTGCTGGCAGACGCGAACATCGATCTGGCGGTGGAGGCGGCGATCCAAGCCCGGTTCCAGAACACGGGTCAGGTCTGCCTCGCGGCCAAGCGCTTCATCCTGGAACGACCCATCGCCGAAGCCTTCACGGCGAAGTTCGTGGCAGCCGCGCGGGACCTGAAGATGGGCGATCCGCGCGATCCCGCCACGAAGATCGGCCCCATGGCGCGTAAGGATCTTCGCGCGGAACTTCACGGCCAGGTCCAGCGCACCCTTGCACAAGGCGCGACGCTTCTGCTGGGCGGGTACGAAGTCGAGGGAACGGGGAACTTCTACGCCCCGACCGTCCTCGCCGATGTAGCCCCCGGAATGGCAGCGTTCGACGAGGAGACGTTCGGCCCGGTCGCGGCGCTGACGATCGCCGATGATCTTGAGCATGCCATCCTGCTCGCCAACAGCAGCGACTATGGCCTGGGTGGCAATCTGTGGACCGCCGATGTCGCCAAGGCGCAGCGGATCGCCCGTCGGCTCGAAACCGGCGGCGTGTTCATCAACGGCTTCAGCGCTTCAAATGCCCGGATCCCGGTCGGCGGTGTCAAGAAAAGCGGATACGGACGCGAACTGTCGCAATTCGGCCTGCGCGAGTTCACGAACGCCCAAACCGTCTGGGCGAAAGCCCATCGCTGAGGATTGAAGCGTCCCGGGTTTTCCGGAGGCTCCGAACTGTGAGAAGGAGCATCCGGTATGAGCAAGATGGGAAACAGATCCCGCCTGAGTTCCATGACCGCGCGGTGCGAATGGTCGGTGCGGCGTCGTGGGACTTAAACGAGGTTCATTGCCGAGAGCGGAATAGCAACTTAACGCAGCATGCCGAACATGGGACTCTCGAATTCATTTTTCCCGAAAAGAACATTGTTCAGCGTAAACTTCGTTCCAGTCATTTTTGAGACTGACCACCGTAATCCCGAACTCTTCCGCGCGATCGAGAGCCTCTGCTAAAGGGCTGACGGCAAATTCCCGATCGTAAGCAAACTCCCGCTCCCCATCGTCGTGGTGAAGCAGGAGAGCCAGTCGCAGGCCGCTTCCCGATAAGGTGTATCTAAGCATCGCGAGATCACCGTCGGAGTTCCCAAATGCGAAGATCGGCCGGCGTCCTATATGAAGAGCGATGTTCTGCACTTTAGCTTCCCGGTCATCAAAGCTTTGCAGTTCAGCGAGTTTCAGCAAACTCACTTTCCCGTCGGAGACTTCCATTCGGGTCCTGACGCTGGAGCCAACAACCTGCGAGCGAGCGATCCCGTAGACCTCTTCAGAGAAAGCACGAATGAGGTCGATCCCCCCACCTGACACGATAAAAACGCGGAAGCCATTCTGCCGTAGATATTCCATGAGCTCGAGCTGCGGGCGATACACCAGATCGACGAAGCGTTGCCCGTTTGCCGGATTGCGGGCGTGAACCAGCCAATCGCGCGCATGCGAATGGAAATCGTCTTCGGTCATGCCCGCGTGTGCGATTGACGCGACTTCAAAAAAGCCTTGCTTTCCAAGCTCCTTGATTGTGTCAATATCGTGTTCGAGGAACGCTTTGTATGGCTGGCGCGCTTTCAGGTCTGGATCTTCGTCCGCCATCTTTTGAAGCTGATCCCGCCCAAAAAAGAATTGGGTTTGAAGGGGCTGTTCGCACCACAGAGTGCCATCATTGTCGAACGTCGCGATCCGATCTTCCGGCGGGACAAATTCGCTTCCATCCGGGTTGGTCACGCATGCAATGAACTGAAGGATTGCAGTCTTCGCCGCTCCGTCAGCCCAAGTGGAAAGAGGAGTTGTCATTGGTTTTCTCCAGCCCCGGCTAAAGTGCTAACAGCGGCTGGGGCTAGCCTTGTGCAGCTTCCCCCCCCGCGGCGCCGGCGCCGGCCGAGAGTTTTGCCAAGGCGTCGTCGATAGTGAAGCTGTCAGGGTGTTGGGCGGGAGGGAACTCCGCGAAGGTCATCGCGAATTTCGCCGCAACGTCTTTGATATAGTACATGAAATAGACGTGACGAATGAACCATTCGTAGTAGGTGTTGGATGTCACATCCGCAAATTCAAACGGGTCCGTGCGCAAATTGTAGAGCTTCGGTACGCGCAGCTCGGTGAATGGCTCTGCCCAAAGCTGCATCGTACCCTTGCACCGCTGCTCGAGGAACACGGCCTTCCAATTGTGCGCACGCATGGCAACGATGTGGCCGTCGTCGTCGAAGTAGACGAAGTGCTGGCGTGGCGACTTTTCCTCTTCGCCGGTAAGGTAGGGCAGGAGATTATAACCGTCGAGATGTGCCTTGAACGTTTTTCCGTTGGCCTCAACGCCGCCTTCCTTGAGCTTTTCCTTGATATCAGGATCGCCTGCAGCAGCCAGGAAGGTGGGCAGCCAGTCGTTGTGGCCAACGATCTCGTTGGAAATCGTGCCGGCGGCGATCTTGCCGGGCCAGCGGATCAGTTTGGGAATTCGAAAGGCGCCTTCCCAGTTGGTATCCTTTTCCGACCGAAAGGGCGTCATGCCGCCGTCCGGCCAAGAGTTGCGATGGGGACCGTTGTCGGTCGAATACATGAGCAGCGTATCGTCAGCGAGACCGAGTTCATCGAGGAGGTCGAGCATCTGCCCAACGTTCTTGTCATGGTCGATCATGGTGTCGTGATAGGGCGACTGCCACAATCCCGCCTGGCCCAGGCTCTCCGGCTTAGTGTGCGTGTAGAGATGCATGTGGGTGGTGTTAAGCCAGACGAAGAATGGCTCGTCGGCCTCCTTGGCGGCGC
The DNA here is from genome assembly GCF_055521655.1 of Novosphingobium sp. BL-S-21. Lineage (NCBI taxonomy): Bacteria > Pseudomonadati > Pseudomonadota > Alphaproteobacteria > Sphingomonadales > Sphingomonadaceae > Novosphingobium > Novosphingobium sp. BL-S-21. The sequence goes on along the minus strand of NZ_JBVFVP010000003.1, from coordinate 352,395 downwards.
GGATGAACGCGGAAGCCTTGTCGACGAAGTCGTCGTCGCAGGTTTCCATGCGCTTGATGTTCAGCGGGCCGGTATCCTCGATCTTCTGCTTGCCGACCCGGCCGAACCGCTCGTCCTCTGTGGGATCATCGATCTCGGTGGCGAAGGAATGCAGGACACCGCGCGGGCCGTACTTCTTGGCGAAGTTTGGGAACTGCTTGGGATCCGGATAATCGTACATCTCCGGCTCCTCCTCGGCGTTGAGGTGATAGAGGTTGCCGTAGAACTCGTCGAAGCCGTGGACTGTCGGCAGGTATTCGTTGCGGTCGCCGAGATGATTCTTCCCGAACTGGCCGGTGCGATAGCCATGGTTCTTGAGCAGTTCTGCAATGGTGGGGATTTCAGCCTTCATGCCTGCCTTGGCACCCGGGATGCCGACCTTGGTCAGGCCAGTGCGATAGCCGCACTGGCCGGTGATGAACGAGGCGCGGCCGGCTGTGCAGCTCTGCTCGCCGTAGCTGTCGGTAAAACGAATGCCCTCGTTGGCAATGCGGTCGATGTTGGGCGTGCGGTAGCCCATGACGCCGTCGCTATAACAGCTGAGATTGCTGATCCCGATGTCGTCACCCCAGATAACGAGGATATTGGGCTTTCCCTTGGGCATCTCGCAAATTCCATTCGAGTTGTGGCGCTCAATGGAAAGGTGCCCGCCTACCTCGGCTAAAAACATCAAGGAAACCCCTGATGCCCGGCAATGATAATCCTTACATCGATACTACCGGGCGCTGAAGCCCTGGTTGGTCGGCAAGGCAAACGTATAATTCGGCCCAAGGGACGCTTGCGGTGCGCCGCCTGTCGACTGTTGTAATGTGTTGGCAGCTTAATGGCGACGCACAGCCCCACGTGGCTTCCGCAGCCTCCTACCTGGCCGCAATCGACGGGACCTGACACTCAGCACGGCGGGCCGTAACGGCGACAATAGATCGATGGGAGCCGGCGCCGACCGGTCAGTGTCCCGAGGCTGCGCCGGAATGACGGCGCGGCCCTGCGGGGAACCCGTAACCACGTGCCGACCAGGCAATCACCAGCCCGCCGATCAACAGCGTAAGCATCGCCCAGGGGAAACTTGCAGCGCCCAAGTGATCAAGCAGCAATCCGCCCAGCACGCCGCCGCCGGCGATCGCCAGGTTCCATGTCACGACGTTCATAGACAGCGCGACATCGGCCTGATCGCCCGCGGTGTCGGCCAGCGCGGTCTGGAGCAGGGTCGCGGCGCCGCCAAAAGTCAGTCCCCAGATCGCAACCCCAGCGACAATGATGACTGGCTGCGGCGTCACCAGACCAAAAAGCAGCGCAATGATGGCAAAACCGGCCAGGCTGGCAAGCACGGTGGTGCGCAGATGACGATCGACCAGACGACCCGTCATCCAAATTCCTGCAAGGGCGGCGATGCCGAAGACCAGCAGCACGAGATCGACTCGTTCCGCCAAGCCCGCCGGTGCCACGAACGGCGCGACATAGGTATAGAGGATGTTGTGAGCCAGCATCCACGTCATCACTACGCCAAGGACGGGTCGGATGCCGGGCGCTGTAAATACCTTGCCGATCGAAAGGCGCGAGGATGCCTTCCGCCCGGGGTAGTTCGGCACCTTGAGCAAGACCCATCCGACGAGCAGGAGTGCCAGCAGCGACATGATGCCGAATGCCGCGCGCCAACCGACAGCGCCGCCAAGCCAGGTGCCGAGCGGGACGCCCAGCGAGAGAGCGATCGGCGTGCCGACCATCGCGATCGCCATCGCCTTCCCCTGCTGGCTTGGCTCAACCATCTGCCGGGCGAAGGCCGCGAGAAGACCCCAGCCAAGTCCCGCCGCGCAACCCGCAAGGAAACGGGCCGCCAGCGTTACGCGATAGTCCGAGGACCACGCGGTGATCCCGTTGAACAACAGGAAGCCGAAGACGGTCAGCAGCAGCACATGGCGACGGGGCCAGGCGCTGGTCAGGATCGTCAAAGGGATCACTGCCAGCACCGAACCAAGCGCGTAAGCCGTCACGAGTTGACCCGCCAGTGCGGACGAAAGTGCCAGGCTTGCGGAAATCTGCGGCAGGAGGCCGGCGGGTAAAGTCTCCGTCGCGATGCAGATGAAGCCTGTCATCGCCAGAGCCGACAGCGCGCCGACGGGAAGCCTTTCGTCAGCGCGGCTCGGTGAAACAGGCGGGTTATCAATGCTAGAAGCCATGGCCCAACTCGAATTATGGATGATTCGATCCAGAAATCATCGAAAGCGCGGCGCTTGTCAACGACTTCTGGATCGAGTAGTTCAGATCTCAGATTGGAGGAGAAACATGGCCCGCACGGGACGGCCCCGCAGCTTCGATCGTGATGCCGCCGTCACAATCGCCACGCATCTGTTCTGGCAACACGGTTATGAAGGCGTGTCGTTGGACCAGTTACGCACCGCGATGGGCGGCATCTCCTCAGCGAGCTTCTACGCCGCGTTCGGTTCGAAGGAGGCGCTCTATCGTGAGGCCCTGTCGGTTTATCTGGCCACCTACGGCCGGGTAACGGACGCGTTGCGCGACCAGACGCTGCCGCCGCGCGAGCGGATTGAGCATGCCTTGCGCCGCTCGGCCATGATGCAGACGACACCGGGTCATCCCACCGGCTGCATGGTCACGTTGTCGGCAACCATCGGTTCGGATCAGACGACCGCTCTGAAAGGACTGACGGCGGCGGAGCGCCAGGGCAATCGCGAAGCGATCGTTCTTTGCGTGACCAGCGCGATCGAGAACGGGACATTGCCGGCCGATGTGGACACAGTCGGCCTTGCCGCGATGTTCGACGGGCTCCTGCTCGGTATTTCCCTGCTCGCACGCGATGGAATAACAGGGGACGTACTCAATGGCGCAATCTCGAATGCGATGCGCGCATGGGACATGCTGGCTATCGCGCCGCGTTGACCGCCATATTACGCATGAGCATTCGCAGTGAGGTCAGCATGCTTGAGCATCCCGGGATAGCTCTTCCATAGCTGCCGATGGCATGGCGCCGTGGCAGATTACGTGAGGCTAGAGGATGCTTGTGGCTCTGCAATAGGCATTCGTTTGGTTTGAGCGTGAGCCGACATTCTTCTCTACGCCGGAACGACGGGTCGTTGTCGCCGGCAGGGTGCCGCCAAGCCGGCTGAGATATTCTTGGCTCGTGCCGGTTCGGACCGCGCTGCGCAATTTTGGGTTAAGTTTTTATCGGGGAGAATCTGACTGATTCTCAGGTGTTACCCTAGTTTGCCTGGGTTTGCGGCCCTTCTAGCGTTGTGCTGAACGTGAAGGAGGTCACCCGTGCCCAACGAAACAACCCCGGATATTCTCCCTCGACCTGATTTCCATTTCGCAGGGGAGGTTGGGCGAACGTTCAAGGATTCGGATCCCGCTACCTTCCCCCAGCCGGTGGAACCGCCGAAGGGTGCGCCGAACATCGTACTGATCCTGCTGGACGATGTGGGTTTCGGCCAGTTCGCCACATTCGGCGGCGGCGTGCCTTCGCCCACGATGGACCGCCTGGCGGAAGAAGGCCTGCGCTACAACTATTTCCACACCACCGCACTGTGCAGCCCTACGCGGGCGGCGCTGATTACCGGGCGCAATCACCATTCCGCCTCCTTCGCGGGCATCACAGAATTGGCGACGGGCTATGACGGCTATTGCTGCATCCTGCCCCGCAACTGCGGCACTGTGGGCGAAGTGCTTCGCCAGAGCGGCTACATGACCGCGTGGGTCGGCAAGAACCATAACACACCTACCTGGGAAACCAGTGCGGCCGGGCCGTTTGATCGCTGGGCTAATGGGCTGGGGTTCGATTACTTCTACGGCTTCAACGCCGGCGACATGAACCACTGGAACCCCATACTTTACGAGAACAAGAACCTTGTCCCTGCATCGGACGATCCGAACTATCACTTGACCGAGGATCTGGCGGATCGCGCGATCACCTGGGTGCGGCAGGTGAAGAGCATTGCACCGGACAAGCCCTATTTTCTCTATGTCGCGCCGGGCGCCACCCATGCGCCTCATCAGGCGCCGAAAGAGTGGATCGACCAGTTCAAGGGCAAGTTCGACATGGGCTGGGATGTCTATCGCGAACAAACGCTGGAACGGCAGAAGAAGCTGGGCGTCATACCCGCCGATACCGAACTGACCGTGCGTTCCAAGGGGCTGCCGGCCTGGGATAGTTTGAACGACGACCAGAAGCGGCTTTATGCGCGAATGATGGAAGTCTTCGCCGGGTACGGTGCGCAAGTGGACTCGGCAATGGGCCGGGTGATCGATGCGGTGAAGGCGATGCCAGATGCCGACAACACGATCATCATCTACATCGCCGGCGACAACGGATCGAGCGCCGAAGGCGGCCTGGAAGGCTCTCTATGCGAGAATATGTTCTTCAACGGCTTCCCGGAGAAGTGGGAGGACAATATCAAAGCCATCGACGAACTCGGTGGGCCAAAGCATTTCAACCACTTCCCTTCGTCCTGGGCGCACGCGATGAATACGCCGTTCCAGTGGACGAAGCAGGTGGCAAGCCATTTCGGCGGCACGCGCAACCCGATGATCATCTCGTGGCCGGACCGCATCAAGGACAGGGGCGGCTTACGCGATCAGTTCATCCACACGATCGACATCGTGCCGACGCTCTACGAGATCTGCGGCGTAACCGCGCCTCGCGAGCTGAACGGCGTCCAGCAGAAGCCGATCGAGGGCGTGAGCTTCGCGGCGACGTTCGATGACGGCACCGCCGAAAGCAAGCGCAAGACACAGTACTTCGAACTGGGCGTCAACCGCGGGCTCTATCACGAAGGGTGGATGGCTTCCGCTCCGTCGTTCATCCCTTGGGAACCCAACCGTGACGAGGACTGGAGCCCGGACAATCAGGTCTGGGAACTCTACAAGCTGGATGAGGATTTTTCTCAGGCGAAGGACTTGGCCGACCGGCACCCCGACAAACTGCGCGAGTTGCAGGACCTCTGGTGGGTGGAAGCGGCCAAGTACAACGTGCTGCCGCTAGACTGGCGCGGCACGATCCGCATGAATTCCGAACTGATGGGCCGACCCAACATGGTGGGCGATCGGACCAAGGCGATCTACTACGAAGGACAAGTAGCGCTGCCCGATGCGGCGTGCCTGCACATGCTCAACAAGAGTTGGACGATCACGGCGGAGATAGAACTGCCCGACGACAAGGCGGAGGGCATGATCGTGACCCACGGCGGACTAGAGGGCGGCTATGGCCTCTATCTGCGAGGGGGAAAGCCCGTCTTTGTCTACAATTTCCTCTCGGTGGACCGTTCAACTTTTACGGCGGAAGCAGCACTGCCAAAGGGCAGAGCGACCCTCGTGGTCGATTTCAAGTACGACGGCGGCGGCATGGGCAAGGGAGGCACTGTTACCCTTTCTGCAAATGGCGCGAAAGTTGCCGAAGGACGTCTTGAAAAGACGGTACCTATCCAGTTCTCGCTGGGCGAAGGGCTGGACATCGGCATGGATACCGGCTCGCCCATCGACTTCACCTATAAAATGCCGTTCCGGTTCACTGGAAGGGTGCAGCAGGTCGAGATCGAAGTGAAACCCGGAGCTTAGGCCGCCGTCGCGTTCGCGAAAAGCCACATCACCTTGCCACAGAGCATCTTCCTTCAAGGGGCTCATCATGCCGATCAGACTTCCCGCGCTTAGCCTTACCCCGCCTGCAGGCCCCATCGTCGGCACCAAGCTTCCCAAGCCCTATGTTGAGGCGTTGGCGAAGCTGGCGTTCATCTGGGCCTGGCCCATGGTCAACATCCACAACCGGCATCTCGTCTTCTCCAAAGTGCCGGAATGCGGCCTTGGTGACGGTGTGCTCCCGGTTGCGCCGCTCAATCGGCTAACCATGCTTACCGACTACATCAAGCCGGAGGAGCGGGCCGTCGCCACGCCCAACCAGGATGTCGCCTATGGCTTCGGCATATTTTCGCTGGAGCAGGATGCGGTCGTCTTCCAGGTGCCCGATTTCGGTGACCGTTTCTGGGTCTATCAGCTCGGTGACCAGAGGACGGATACACTGGGCGGCGCCGGCAAGATGTACGGCACCCGGCCCGGCTTCTATCTCGTTGCCGGACCCGACTGGGCGGGTGACGTGCCGCAAGGGATCGCCGGGATCTATCGGTCGCCGACCAATATTGCTTACATCATCCCGCGCTGCTTCCTTGACGATACCGATGCCGATCGTGCTGCTATTCGGCCGATCGTAAGTCAGGTGATGGCCTACCCGCTCAGTGAATACGACGGGCGATTCAAGACCAAGGACTGGACTGCAATCCCGGTCCTCGCAGACCCTGCCGGCGGCAGCCAGGGCAGCGGTGGCGAAACGCAATGGGTGCGAGCCGAAAGCTTCTTCGAAGAACTGCCAGCCATACTGGAGGAGGTGCCCCCGCAACCGGGGGAAGAGGCACTTTATGCCTGGTTCGGCTCGCTGCTCGCTGCTGCCAAGGCGGATGCCGCCATTGCCACCGTGATCCGGCAAGTCGCCGTAGACAGCGATGCGGAGATCATGAAGGTGATCCACAGCTACGATTACGCCGGCGTTCCCGTCGGCAATGGCTGGGTTGCACCGATGAACGGAGCCGAATTCGGCACCGATTACTTCAGCCGGGCGGCGGCGGCCAAAGCGAACATATTCGTAAATCCACGGCGTGAATCGGCCTATTTCTCTCAAGAACACGACAACGAGGGCAATCGCTTCGACGGTGGCTCCGCCTACACCCTTACCTTCCCGAAGGGGCAACTGCCGCCAGTGGACGGTTTCTGGTCACTTACCCTTTATGACGAAGCACACTTCTTCGCCCCGAACGCGATCAATCGCTACTCGCTCGGCACTAAGAACAAAGATTTGAAGCACAACGACGATGGGTCGTTGACTATTCATGTTCAGCATGTGCGCCCAATAGAGGACAAAGTATCTAACTGGCTTCCGGCTCCCGAAGGCCCATTTGAACTTTTCCTCCGCGCCTATTGGCCCAGTGTCGCGATACTGGACGATAGCTGGTCGGTGCCGTCCGTACTGAAGGTTGACTGATTTAGCTGTGATGCAATAAAGCGCCGATCCGCAAAGGCTGCTCCAACACGTCAGAATGCGTTCTGGTAACTATGCGGTGGACATCGCTAAGCGCACGCTTTCGTCGAGTGATGAGGCAGGTCAGGGCAAACCTGAACGGCATTTATGCCAAGCCTGCATGCTACAGCCGTCGTTTCCGAAGGGCCATGAGGTCGTCACCGCTTCACCGAGCACCGGAATCGATGCGCTAACCGGCGCCTGGCTGGCACAAGCGCTGACGGATGCCGCGGTCGTGGTCGATGTCAGCAATGCCCCCTCGTTCGCGGACGCGGCCGCTATCGCTTTCTTGCGCGGCACGACAACCAACTTGCTGGAAGCAGCACGCGACGCAGGCGTGCACCACGTCGTCGCACTTTCGGTGGTGGGGACCGATCGCCTTCAAGCCTCGGGTTATTCTCGCGCCAAGCTGACACTGGAGCAATTTATCGCCGCCGGCGGCATACCCTACGCGATCGTGCGCGCCACGCACTTCTTTGAATTCCTGTTCACCATCGCGGAGGGCTATACGCGGGGCGATACTGCATACCTGCCGGGCATCTCGCTCCAGCCGGTCGCCGCAGCCGATGTCTCGGCGCTGCTTGCCCAGATAAACACCGGCTGCCCCGGCCGGTGGCATCATCGAAGTGGCAGGACCGAAGCGCGGACAGTTGGCCGAGTTGACCGCCAGCTGGCTCGGGGCACGCGGCGATCCGCGCCGGATCAGCGTTACCGCCGAACGCGACTATTTCGGCGCGCCCGCCGACGACCGGACGCTGGTCCTAGGCGACAATCGACAAATTGCGCCCACGCGCTTCGATAAGTGGCTTGCCGCTCAGTCGTAAGAGGGCACAGCACGAGCCGGAATCTTCCGCTCGCGCTGGCCGCAGTGCTGGGTCTCGCGTCCGCTGTGAAAGGCCTTTCATGCTGATCTCACCAGCGAACTGGTATTTTGCTGTGCCCGGCGTGACCACCACCTGCCCGTTCAACCTGCGTTTCATCCGTGACATGGGTTCGATTTTCCTGCTTGTAGCGATCGCAATTCTCATTGGTGTCGCGCGACCGGCATCGCGCGTTCCCCTATGGTGCGCCGCCGCTCTCTGGCTGGCCGGCATGCATTGGTCCATTTCTGGGTGGCGGCGGCCGGCATATGTGAAAAAGGTGCGCTGTCCCAGAATTTTCCTGCTGCGACCTTACCGGCTATATTGACGGCCGCTCTTTCCATGCATGGGCGCGGCCGCATGGGTATCGAAGCCTATTATACCGGTCGCCAGTCGCTGGACGACAATCCCTATCTTATCCGCAGCCGAGCTTATGTCCAGCTTGGTGCCATGGGCGAACTCGTCCTTGGCAAGGTCAGCTTGTTCGTGAACGCGGAGAACCTGCTCAATGTCCGGCAGACCCATCACCATCCTCTACTTCTCCGCAGTCGCGCGCCGACAGGTGCGTGGATGGTCGCTGCTCGGGCGCCGATTGACGGCTTCGTTCTCAATGGGGGCGTACGGTTCCGGTTTGGCGGGGAGTAGCATGACTGTGGTCAAGGCTTTTTAACTCCAGCCATGCCTGGCGAATGATCTGCCAACCGCCCGAGACGCCAAGACCGGCCAGCACTGCCGCGACGGCGATGTCGGGCCAAGCCGTTCCGGTGCCGAAGACGCCCAGTGCAGCCGCAACCACTGCAATGTTGCCGATCGCGTCGTTGCGCGAGCATATCCAGACCGATCTGCGGTTGGCGTCGCCTTCCCGGTGCCGCCACAGCATGACGGCGCAGATCAGGTTGGCGACGAGCGCGACAACGCCGATGATGCCCATGGTCTCGGCCGTAGGCAGCGTTCCGTGTGCTGCCATCCACGCCGTGCTGGCGATGATCCAGATGCCCAGAAACAGTAACGACAAGCCTTTGGCGAGCGCTGCGCGGGCGCGCCAGCGCAGCGCAAGTCCGGCGACACCGAGGCTGATGGCATAGTTGGCCGCATCGCCCAAAAAATCGAGCGCGTCAGCCTTGAGCGATGCTGACCCAGCCGTGACGCCAGCGACGATTTCGACGCCAAACATGCCAGCGTTGATGATCAGCGCGATCCACAGGGCGCGTCGCCAGACGCGATCGTCTGTCTGTCCGCCATTTTCTGATGTTCCGCTGCAGCAGCCGCCAGCCATGTGCCATCTCCTTTTCTTCTCGATGACAGGCTATATGAGGCCTGTAGCAACTACAGGGTCAAGAGCATGGCGTTGACGATCGGGGAAATGGGCAAGGCGACCAACACGAAGATCGAGACGATCCGCTATTATGAGAAGATCGGCCTGCTACCTAAGCCCGCCCGCACGTCGAGCAACTACCGGGACTATGGGCAGGCTGAACTTGGCCGCCTGTCTTTCATACGACGATCCCGTGACCTCGGCTTTTCACTGGATAAAGTGCGCGCGCTCCTTGGCCTTTCCGACGAAAAAAGCTGCAACTGCGCTGGAATCGACCGGATTGCCAGCCAGCACCTGCTGGAGGTGGATCGCAAGATTGCGGACCTCCGTGCCCTGCGGCGCGAGCTGAAGGCAGTGATCGATTCCTGCGATGGCGGCACTGTCGCTGAATGCCGGATCATTGAAGCTTTGGGGCCAGTCGCATCTACATAATTGCAGGTTTTCGCGCCAAAAGCTGAGGCCATCGCCCGGATTGCCACGTCCGGAGTTGGTCGGGCACTGTCAGCGGCCAAGCGCCCAGATCGGGCGTTTGGCGATAATTTTGATCAGATGGCAATTCCCGCGACTTCGCATGCGAGCGGTTCCAATTCCGCCATGGCGGTCTGATCGAGCGTCAGAGACGCGGCCGCCACGTTCTCCTGCAGGCGCCTGGGGCTCCGCGTTCCGGGTATCGGCGAGACAGCGGCCCCAAGTTCACCGGCCTTGGCATAAAGCCAGGCGATCGCGAGCTGCGCCGAAGTGACGCCCTGCCCTGCGGCGATCCCTTCGATCTTGGCGACAAGGCGCATGTTCGCCTCCCGATTCTCGGCAGAGAAGCGCGGGAAGTAGGAGCGTGCATCTCCTGCGCTCAGGTTTTCGGCAAGGGTCTGGCCGGTGAGCATTCCTCGTCCGAGCGGCGAATAGGGTACGAGCGTGATCCCAAGATTTACAGCCGCAGGCACGATTTCTGCCTCGATATCGCGGGTGAAGATCGACCATTCCGACTGAAGCGCGGCGATTGGGTGAACGGCGTGCGCCTCGCGCAGCTCTTGCGCGCCGACTGCGGAAAGACCCAAGGCACGCACTTTGCCCTCCGCAACGAGGTCCGCCATTGCTCCGATCGATTCCGCGAGCGGCACATCGGTGCTGCGGCGATGCATGTAGTAGAGATCGATGACCTCGATGCCGAGGCGTTGGAGCGAGTTCTCGGCTGCTTGGCGGATGAATTCCGGGCGATTGTCGAGGCTCCAGTTATCCGGCCTCTCAGGCGTCCGGGCATAGCCGAACTTAGTCGCGATCACCGCCCGCCCCCGGTTTGCCTGAATGAAGGACGCCAGGAAGCGCTCGTTCTCACCCATACCGTAGACGTCTGCGGTGTCGAACATCGTGACGCCCAGTTCGAGCGCCAGCTCCAGTGTGGCAAGGGACTCGGTTTCATCGGTATCGCCGTAGAATTCGCTCATGCCCATGCAGCCCAGGCCCTGGATGCCGATGGCGGGACCGCCGCAACCGAGCGGGATCTGCGGAAGACGATTTATGCCAGTCATTGAAGAACTCCAGATATCGACAGGCAGGACCTATAAGTGTGGAGTATGGTCAATGGTCAAGACACCTTCATGCTGATTTCGCAGTTCGCCAGGACGGCCGGACTATCGGTCGACACGGTGCGGTTCTACATCGCCAAAGGTCTCCTGAAGCCCGAGCGTAGTGCGAAGAAGGGCGGCGCCAATCCCTATCAGGTGTTCAGCGCGGACGACGTTACCGCTGCACAGATGATCCGGCTGCAACAGTCGCTGGGATACTCACTCGCAGAGATCGGCGCGCTGGCAGAGGAATACCGCCGGGGCGCCGGCTCGCCGGAGCGGACCGGGGAAGTCCTGCGCAAGCAGATCGTCAGGCTTGAGGAACGCCAGCGCGAACTCGATGCCGCATTGGCGTTCCTCAAGGGCAAACTGGCATGGGTGGAAGCAGGCCAGCCCGGCACAGCCCCCCAGCCCAACACCTACCTTTGCTGATCCCCGCCGGCGGAAGCGAGGCGCTTGAGTTCCGCCATGCCTTCGTCGACCGAAACCACAGGGGTATATCCGAGATCGCGCTTGGCCTTGGTGATGTCGAGCGTCACCTCGACGGCCATCGTCGCCAGATCCTGCCGTGTCACAGGCGGCTTGATACGGCCCCCGGAAAGCCGTGCCGCGAACTCGCCCACACGGGCTACGGTGCCGACCAGCCAGGACGGCACTACCTTTTCGGGGGGATCGATCCCCTGCGTTTCCAGCAAGCGGGAGACAAAGCTGCGGAATGTCGTGGGTTCTCCATCGGTGATGAAGTAAGCCTCGCCCGCCCGGCCCTTCAGCAGCGCCAGTTCGATGCCATGGCAGGCATTGGCGACATGCGTGGCTGACGTCAGGTATTCGCCGCCGTTGATCCAGGCCATCTGCCCCGAACGAGCGGCTTGTGTCAGGATCGGCAAGGCGGTCGTGTCGTCGCGCCCCCAGACGAAGCGCGGCCGCACGATGACAGCCTCGAAGCCATTACCGCTCTGCGCCCGTACGATCCGCTCCGCTTCGGCCTTGGTACGCGAGTAGGCCCCGGGAAAGCGCGAAGGCACCGCCAGGTTCTCATCGACGTTGATCAGCGCCCGGCCGCCCAGAAGTACCGATTCCGTGCTGACATGCACTGCCCGCCGCACACCTGCCTGCCGGGCCATGGCAAATATGGCCCGGGTTCCCTCAACATTGACCTGGACATGCTCGGGCGTCTCTGGACCGTGGCTCGTATGGGCCGCAGCGTGGACCAGCGAGCGGCATCCTTTCATCGCCTCGGTCACGGCCGGGCTGGAAAGCTGGGCGACAATGGGCCTTGCGCCGAGCGCGCGGACCACATCGGCGGACTGCTGCGAGCGAACGAGGGCGACAACCTTGAAGCCCTTGGCGACGAAATGGCGGGTCAGGTTCCGCCCGAGATAGCCGTTGCCCCCGGTCACAAAGAGCGGGGACAGCAGTTCTGGATCGGAGGCGCGATCACCTCCGATGGCTTGAAAGTCTTTCATGGAATTTTCTGCCTTGTAGGTTACGGGCAAAGGCCCGGCACGATCAGCCCGGAGGGCCGGATGCAAGCCAGCGGATATCCTCGAGCAGCGCTTCGCGCTCTTCGATGGACCATTGGTGGTAATCTAAGGTTTCGAGCAACTTGAGGCCCTCGAGCGCGAGATAGGCGAGCATCGGGCCTCTGGACGGCCCCGCCTCCTCGCAAATGCGGTCGATCACGGCGGTCTGGTTCTTCTGGATGGCAGCGCGCAGCGAGCGGTCCTGAGCCAGCGCCGCGCAGATGTTTAGCGCGACCGCGCGAAACTCGTCGGGAAATGGCTGGCTTGCTGCGGATATCCGCCCCTTCATCGTCGCATTGTCACTGCCCTCGAAGGGTTCTGCCGCTGCCTGGTTGAAGGCATTGTCGCGCACGACCGCGCGTTCGACCATGGCCTCTATCAGGGTCTGCTTGGTGCCGTAGTCGTACACCACGCTACCCTTGCTGATCCCAGCCTCCTGAGCGACGCCGTCCAGCGTCAGGCGCGCCGCACCTACCCTTGAAACGACGACTTCGGCCGCATCGAGAATGCGGTTCTGATCGATACTCTTCTTGCGGCCCATTGGCGTCGTCCATTTATATCTGACCGGACGGATATAAATGGACGACGCTCGACCGTCAATTGCAGATTGTCCTGTTTAGGCATCCGGAGGCCCAGTGGCAGCAGGTCAGTTAAACAGCCATGGCCGTAGCACCCTGCTCTCACCGTTCGGAGGCCTGGACAGTTGCCGCTGCTGGATCCAAAGTAGCCGGTCTCCCCTAGAGGTGAAAAATCGGGGATTAAATGACCGATAAGGGTTGGCTGTGGTGGGCAAGGCCCGGGACGTTGCTACAGCTAGCCGCCACTACAGGAAAGTCTGGAAACCCCGAAACCGGTCGTGCGTGTAGACTGCTGTAACGACGGATTCGACGATGAACGTCAGAGACCAGGCTGCCTGGAGCTGTCTATTGCTTTTGAGGCGGTCGCCGCAGCGTACGCATTGGCGAGTGCCTTCTTCGCCTTGCCGGCAAAGGATGCCTGCGGGTCGAGCTTCAGTGATCGTTCAAACAAGGCGATCGCGCGGACATAGTCGCGATCGCGACCACTCCCCTTTTGATAGGCCTTGCCCAGCATGAGGCAGCTCTCCGGATCGCCGAGGCTGCATGCCTTGTCGAACAGGTCGAGGGCATAGCCCCGGTCTTTGGTCACTCCATGGCGCTGATGGATCATCATGGCCAGGTTCCCGCAGGCGCTGGCGTCGCCAGAGCTGCATGATCTGTCGAACAGCGCAGCCGCCTGCCCATAATCGCGAGAGACACCCTGGCCGTCGCGATAGAGGACGCCAAGATTGTAGCATGATTTTTCATCGTCGCCGTCGCAGCCCTGCATGAACAATCGGGCGGCCTCTTTCTGGTCACGAGGCAGACCCTTGCCCAGCGAGAGGGCGGCGCCCAGGTTCATGCATCCATCCGGCGACCCGTTGTCGCAGGCTTGCCTGAAGAGGGCGGCAGCACGGTGCTCATCCTTCGCGACCCCGTCCCCGTGAATATAGGCTAGGCCGAGGTTTGAGCAGCCGTTGGCATTGCCGCCGTCGCAAGCTTGGGCATAATAAGCAGCCGCCCGGTCCATCGACAGCGCAACACCCTGTCCTTGCCCATAGGCGAACCCGGCCATGGAGCAGCTTGCCATATTGCCGAGCTTGCATGCCTTTATGGTCAGGTCTGTTGCCCGAACCAAGTCACGCGCGACATCTCGACCTTCACGGTAGCGGCTGCTTAGTTCGAAACAGCTGCCGGCATCATTCTCTTCGCAGCGGGTGGCGAGGTTCGACGCGGAAGCCGGGGCTTCATCGAGTGGCAAATCGGGATCGGCTTCCTGCGTCGCTGCGGCGGCCTCCTGCGACCGCACAGGATGCGCCGTGGATACGACAGCCAGCGTCAGAACGATCATGGGCGCTATGGCCCACCTCAACCGCCTTCCCCATTAGCTCCGTCGCGGACGAGCCGCGCCTGAAAGCGCAGCGATTGCGGTGTAGCCTGCAGCACGTCGATCATGAAGTCGCCGATTGTGACCGTCTTTTGCGTCTGCGGAAAGCGCATCGGTTGGCCGGAGCCGGCGTGGACAAGGTCGTCGATGCTGTAGCCGCGCTTCTCGAACACCAGCTCGCCCTCCTTCACGCCGAGATAGGCGATGTCGTAGATCTCGCCCACTACATCCGTGTCGTAATCGCTGGTCGCCGGAATCTGAACGCCCTTCGCATAATCGCGTGGCGGGACGATCGCATTGCCTGCTAGCGCGGTCTGCGCCGTGCCGAAGGTGTCGACGCCCGGCGCCTTGGAGCGGATGACCGGCACTTTAGGGTCGAGGCGCATCCGTTCATGGAGCGCCGCCGGACTCTCCGAAGCCTGGGTATCAGCGATCAGCGCTTCGGCAAACGCTACCTCGTCGATCTGCAGCGGAAATCCATCGGCTGCCGTGCGGTCGTCGGCGCAAACGAACTGCCATTGCGCCTCCCCGACCGTGCCGGGCACGACTGCCTCCGGCGCATACGAAACCGCGGCCTCGTCGAGCCGCTTGTCATCAGTATCATAGCGCATGGCCAGATCCCACGTCTCGGTGCGCTTCTTGCAGTCCGCCTTCATGTAGACACGAATGAGCGCCGCCGGATTGGCCGGGTCGCGGATCACCTGGCTCGCTTGATAGCGAACGACATCGCCATCGCGCTGGATAGACCCTACATCGACGAACAGTACCCGGTCGGAGTCCTGTGCGACGAACCACCATTGCGAGGATCCCGCCTGTACCGCCGTCGGCGCAGCGCCAAGCAGACCGCATAGGAGTGTACCGATCGTCCTGCTCACCAGATGCTCTCTCCTCGTTGTCATGCGCCTAAGCCTATTATGCATTCGGGGCACCTAATGGCTCAATCGATTTGCTATCTTTCGTACAAGTGAAGCGCGATGCGCGCAGCGGCGCTTTTACGCTGACCGCATCGGCCCGCCAAATCTGCCCCAGGCTCGGGCTGGACGTCATCGCGCTGCGGTCGATCCTCATCCCCGCCTGAGGGGCCAGCTCGCGCTCGAAAAAGCGGATGCATGCCTGAACGTCGGCATCGGTGATCCCGGGAATCGTGACCTCATCGTCCCGGATGCCGGCCGGCAGCATTCCCGGGATCCGATCGGCCTTCACCACGTCGTGCGGGAGGGGCGTGGCGGCGAGAAGGAATGCTGTTACGATCATGTCGCTCTACCCTTCGATGCGCAGAATTTGCTGTAGATGCTCAAGTTCAATCGCGCGGTCGCGCACTGTGGCGGTTTGACTGGCCGCCTGCATCGGCACGTACATCGTTCCCTTTCGGGTTTCGAACAGGGCCGAAGTCGCCTTGGCATTGGTATCCCGAAACAGGAGCCATGCGCGCTGGGCATCGCGCAGATGGGCGGCGGCGTTGGCGGGAAGATCCCGCATCAGCGTCGCATAGGCCGCATTCATTCGGCGATCATAGGCGTTTGCCGCATTGTCTTGGCAGCCAGTCTGACCGGCGGTCGATGCATTCTCAGCATCGTCGAGGCAGCGCTGAAGCTGGCGTTCGGTAGAGTCCATAGCCTCCGCTGCTGAAAGCGCCGCGGGGAACAGCGTTGCACCGAGGAGGATGACACCAAGAGCAAGCCGGGCTTTTGACTGATCGGATAGCCACATAGCGTGATGATCTCTCAGGGCGTTACTGTTTTCAACAACTGTCTTCTGTTCCCGATGTATCGGGGCTGCGGCATTCGATCGTGGCAGGATCCGGCTACCTCATGGTTGACGGGCTTTGCATGACGATCGCCATCCTCCTCTTCGTGACAATCGCACCGCTGCTGTTTTTGGGTATGTTTGTTCTTTCGGGCAGGCTGGACCTCAGGATCGCAGAGCGGATACTTGACTGGACGATCGCAGCGCTGGCTATTCAGTGGCGGCGGGGCAGTGTGCTCAAGTGTCGCAGGCGGCGCAGCACTGGCCGCAGGCGGCGCCTTGTGCGCGCTTGGTTTCGATCACCAGACGCGTTGGATCGCGGCGATCGTGCTGGTCCCTGTCGGCTTACGGCGCATCGGGCGTGGTCTGGGGGCGTGGACCGTTTCGACCCCGATCGCCGTGAACTCGCGCCGGGCATTCACATGAGCGGCGCTGACGATCGCTCGCCTCGGCTGCAGCGGCGCTGGCTCGGGTGTTCATATTCGTTGCTGTCGTGTTTGCGACAGGGGTGGTGGCTGTCTTAGCATGGGATAGTCCGGTCATTTAACAAGCGAGCTGAGAGCGACAGGTGCTCGTCGCCTACTGCCGGTTAGCGAACGGGACGCACCAAGAAACGAAAAATTGGCTGCTGAACAAGGGACAAGAGTCGAGACCAACCTCCGGAACAACCCTTGGTAACACCGCCGTGCTGCATATTGACTTAAAATGAAACCACGCGTTTCCAAGCCCCTGCCGTCAAGAGGCAGGCTTATCCGTGGCTCAGCGTTTTCCCGTCGCTTACGAACTCGGCATGTCCATAGCGCTTCAACAAACCGGACAGCCGACGAACCAGATGCCGATCGGCCACCTCGCGGATCACCGGCACTTCGGCCAGGACATCGAACAGCCTTAGCTGCGTGGTGATGCGCACCGCAGCAGCCAAAGCCAGCTTGCGGTCCAGCACGGTATAGCGGATTCCCAACGCGGCAGCGCGGCCGACGTCTCCCTTGAGGAAATGGCGAATGAAAAAGGCCTTGGCGAAGCTGCGCTCCAGCCGGCTATCGACAAGACCGCGCGGCGTCGGTTCGTGCGGGAGCCGAGCGGCCAGCGTACCTCTTACTAGTGCGCCGCACGTTTCGTCGTCGAAGGCGGGGCGTAATGTGGCCTGACGCGCCACCATCAGTCGCACGATCTCCTCCGGCGTCTCGCCCAGCAGCGTGCGCGGTAGGCCGAGCAGGAAGCAGCGATAGCGCGCAATCTCGATACGCGCTCGCTCCTGCCTGGTGAAAGGGCGCTCTTCACGCAACGCCTGGGCAGCGATGAGAAGCGACCCGATCTGGCCGGCCGGCATTTGATCCACCTGCGGGATCGGCACGCCGTAGATTGCAGGATTCCACTTGTCCGGGCGGCGCGTCACGTTCACGCGCACCATGGAATGCATCAGGCGCACCATTGCCGCGGCGTGGAAGGCCGCGCCATGGCGCTCAAGCGCGCTGGGCATCACCGTCAGCGTGAAGAAAGTGGCTGTCTCGTTCACCCGCTTGGCGGCCAGCGCGTCCGAGAGATTGCCAGTCAGCGCCATCGGCAGCGCCGAATAGCGGTTCATGAACGTCGCCAGAAATGCCCCCCGAATCGCAAAGGGTACCAGATGCGCGTAGTGATTGCGCTCAATCCGGGCCCCTTCGTTCACCAGATCCATGTCGATCCAGTCGGGGCGCTCCTCCATCGCTGCAAGGAACGCGGCCAGTTCGGGGGGCGCCTCAGGCACTGAATCGATCCCTTGCGCGCAGGCGGTGCACAGCCATTGCACGAGCTGCCGAAAGCCATGTTCGTCCATGCGCGCGGCATAGGCATCGGCCACGGGATCGCCGGTCAGCGTGTAAGCTGCCATCATCGCCACCAGCGGTTCGTCCGCTCGTACTTGGCCATCCATTGCGGAAAACCCGGGAATGGTATCGCCGGAATCGCCGAATGCGAAACGTTCCGGCATCGAGGTCAGGTCCAGCCCACCGTAGATTTCGGGCACAAGCTTGGCTTGGCGATCGACGTCCTGCCACAGCTGCGGATGGTGGTTGCGCTGATGCATCAAAATGCTCCTTGGAAGGTTCCTCAAGCGGTCAGACGGCGCCGGGCCTGCGCCGCAGGCATCGTCGGTAGCGGGATGAGGCCCGAAGCGCCGGCCATGGCGCGAACCGCCAGTGCCTCACCGGGGCGAAGCCCCCGACCCCGAAGCTGCGCGAACCTGCGCACGGGTTCGGGCACGATAGAGACGGCAGCGCGCAGCAGCAGTCTCTGGAGCGGGCGCAGTGGAGCGGAAAGGATCGCGGCATCGTTCATGATCGCGAGAAATTCGCTCAGCACATCGGATGGTTCGAGACGCCAGGCGGTGCGGCTAAGGAGCGCTTCCCACCCCGCCGCCGACACGGGCGCATCGCGGGCGCCGTAAAGCTTCGCTGCCGGAGCGCCCTCGGCAAACGCGGCGTCCCACTCCCGTGCGGAAAGCAGACGGACGTAGCGATCGTAAGCGGCAGTGAAGCCGAAAGTCGCGGTGGCCTGCACCCAGTCCAGCAATTCGGGGTTGTTGGCGCGGTAGGCGTCACCATGCACATTCGTGCCGCTTACCCGCTCATGCATGGCGACCACCTGCGCGATCATCTCTCGGGCTTGGGACTGCGGGCCGTAAATCGTCATCATCGCGGCGAACCCGGTCCGGCGCAGGCGCATGGCAGGATCGCGCCGAAAGCTGGAGTGGTCCCACACGCCCGCCCGCACTGAAGGCTCTGCCAGTTCGAGCAGAACCGCCGCCACGCCGCCGATGAACAGCGAAACCGGGTTGGCGAAGACTTTCCAGGCGACGCCGTCCTTTGGTGCCAGCGCGGGTTCCCCGGCCGGGCGGGTGAAATCGAAATCCATGCCCGGCGGCGGGCGAAGCAGGTCGGCAAGCGGTGCCATCACACTGCCCCCTTGTCGATCGCCATGCGGCAGTCGCGCAGTTCATAGCCGGTAACCAGCGGGTTCCAGCCCACTGTGGGCGCCTGCACCAGTTTGATGCCAGGAACGGACAGCAGCCGCCTCAGAAAGATTTCCGCCTCGGCCAGCGCCACGCCAGCGCCGGGGCAGCGATGCTCGCCGTCGCCAAAGGACATTCCCGCACCGCCGACGCGATCGGCGCGCTGGCGGTCAGGGTCGAGGTTGAACGGGCAGGCCCCGACTGCTCCGGGATCGGCATTGGCAGAACGTATGTCGAGCTCCAACGGAGGGCCATCCTCCACCGGGCTGCGATAAAGGTAGCCTACCACCGGCTCTAAGCGCAGGATTTCCTCCAGAATGCCCAGGCGTTCCTGGCGATCAACTGCCAGAAAGCGCGCACGCAATGCGGCATCGTCCAGCAGATGCCAGCCGGCCATGGTGATGAACTCCCGGGTGGTGACCATGCCCGCTGCCCCGTAAGTAAAGCACTCGACCAAAATGTCGCGGTCGCAATAACCTTCCGCGATGAGGTGGGAGATCACGTCCTGGCGCGGGGCCATGCGACGGGCGGCAATTGCAGGGCGCACATCGGCGAAGTGGAAGTGCAGCATGTGCCACTGGCCTTGCAGGAAGGCGGACAAGCGGGCCAGCCACCCCTCGCGCGTGGCCGCGCCGACCGAAAAGAAAGCATCGAGCCTGCGTGCCATGGCAGGCCTGTCGCTCTGCGTCAGCCCCACGATTTCGGCAGCGACGGCCACCGCCAGATGCAGCGCCATCGCATCGAGCTTCGCGGAGCCATCCTGCTTCAGCCGGTCTATCAACCGGTCTGCCTGGTTTTCGATCAGGGGGCGGTGCTGCTCTTCAACCACGCGCGGCGCGAAGAAGCGGGCGGTGGCGGCGCGCTGGCGACGGTGCGCCTCGCCCGACAGGAACAGGATTGGCGGACGAGTAAGGCTGCCGGATCGCTTGATCAACTCCGCCTTGAAACCGGCCTGCCGCATCCCTTGCTCCCGCAGGACCTGTCGAACGGCATTGAACCCGGTCACCTGATTTGCCGCGGTTACGGCAAGCGCGCTACCTCCAGGAATTGAGCGGCGCCGATCCGCGTCGGCTTGCAAATTATTATGGACCGGACAGAAAGCACTTGGCATCTTTCGTCTCCATATATGACAAGTAACTCGTCATAACGTAGGATCGATCATGCAGGTTGCAACCAGCCCTAAGCGACAAGACGCCCGCGCAGTGCGGTCGCGCGCGGCCATGCAAGGCGCTCTCATCAAATTGCTGCGCGATTTACCGCTTGCCGAGGTCACCGGGGCGATGGTCAGCGAAACAGCGGGAATTGGCTATTCTACCTTCTTCCGACACTATGCCGACGTTCGCGCCCTTTTGGTGGATGCGGTAGGAGAACTGGCTAACGACTTGGCGCAAAAGATGCTGCCCGCCCTGCTCGATGGCCAGGCAGGGCCGGCAGCGCTGGCGCTGATCCAGGAGATAGACCGCCGTCGCGCCGAGGTAACCGCCCTGATGGCCGGTGCGGGCGAGGCCATGCGCGTTGAACTGGCAAGCAGCATCGTGGACCGCTTGGCCGCACTGCCTGACATTTCGCCTGACTGGCTCCCCCAGCACCTCGCCCTGCGCGTCGCTGTGGCCGCCACGATTGAACTGTGCGACTGGTGGTTACTTGAACAACCCGCGACCCCGATAGCGGTGGTAGCGGACATGCTGGACAGGCTAGTCGTCGCGCCCATGACGGCCCACGGAACCGGTACCATTTAAGGCCCGGACCATGGTGCCCGGTAGTGCTCAGTCTCGCTTTTTCATTCCAGTCATCCTGCCACCACAGTCTATTCGTTTATTAGTCGATCTCACCGTTACCCCGATCGAGAAATGGTGATTTCAGTAAGGACCCGATGGTCGTCGGCGCTGTTGTGTGTGCGACAGGATCTGGTCGACACTTGCCACGATTGCGGACCGTCCCACCGAGAGATCGAAAAATAACGACTGAGCGGCCGATAAGGGTCGTCTGCGAAATCTCATGAGCCAAGCAGAGCTGCGACGCGCCGCCAAACCTCATCGTCAAAATTTGTGTCGCTGGCCGCTGCGCCCGTACGCACGACTATCAGCTTTTTGCTGGGAATGATATAAAGTCGGCGGTCCAACGCCCCGAATGCAGCGACCATGTCCGCCGGTGCAGCGCCTATCAAAGGCCCATCTTTCCGGCCAGAAGCTCGGACTGTGAATGCGCTGCCGTTGAGCCACCACAGCCGTCCATAGGCCGGATTGGCGCCAGACGGCATGAACATCGCGTTGAGCCCGGCCTGCGACACGACGCGCCGGCCATCGGCGCCAATGCCGCCCTTGAGGATCATGGTCCCGAGTGCCGCGAGGTCGCGCGGCGATGTGACGAGGCCCGTGGCATTCCCGACACCCGCAAGCGCACCTGGACGTTGGCGCCATTCGGTATCCTCCATCCCGGTCGGCACCGTCAGCCAATCTTTCGTAATGGCGTCGAGGGGCTGCCCGGAGGCTGACGTCAATATCCGCTTCGTGACGGCGTAGACAGGGGTATTGTAGAAGAACTGCCTCCCCGCAGGCGCGACATAGGCGAACCCTTCGTCCAACCCCGAACTCATGGTGAGAACGTCCAGCACGCGGATGCGCGCTTCCTGATCGGGGGCGGCTCTGGACCACCCCGTCCCCAGATAAGCCGAGACCGGCTTTTCGACATCGATCAGGCCCTTGTCGACGGCGATCGCGACCAGCACCGACACGAAGCTCTTCTGCGCCGAGGCAACGTCTTCCAGAAGACTTCCCTCTTTCGTTCGTTCGTAGACGAAGGATGCAAAAACCTTATCCCTTTCCGGCGCGGGCCAGTTTTGCTCGACGAGAACATGTCCGTCCTGGATCAGAAGGAACCCGGTCGTGTGCTGACTCTCCAGATAGTTAATGAGTTCACGCATCGGGCCTGACATGCCGTGCTCCGTTTTGTCCTGAGTGGCCGGTTGCGGGGCCCGGGCATGCACGAGGCCGCCCGCACAGAGCAGACCGACGAAAAACAGGCCTATCGTCATCTTGCACTTAAACATCGTCACTTTCTCGTGGTGGATACCGCAGTTCGGCCGAACCCGCGAGCAAGCAGGATACGGGACACCGCGTCCTGCATGAAATTGATGAGCCCACGCGCGCCTTGAGCCGCTTTCTCGGCATCACGGGTCAAAAGCGCGGCACGAATGTCATGCCAAAAACTGTACGGACCGCTTCCATTCGCGTTGATGGCCAATGCCACGTAGGAAAAATGCCACCGCGTCTTGCGGCGAATGGATTCGATCATGCGCTGTGCATCCGCGCTGGCGTTGGCCGTCATGTCAGTGAAGATCGCTTCGCTGATGTCCATGATCTCTTCCGCTGCCGCGCCCTGATCGGCGGCCATGAGAAGCCTATCGATCTTGGCCAGCATCTGCGCGATCGCTGTATCCGAGGCTCGCAGGCAGGCGAAACGCGCGGCAAGCCCATAAAGCGCGGCCCTCACTTCATAGAGATCGAAGACTTCCTCGACGGTGGTTTCCGCTACCCGAGCCCCCCGATTTTCCTCCAGTTCGATCAATCCGTCATCTGCGAGCGTGCGCAGAGCCCGGCGCGCCACCGAACGACCGATGCCGAATTCGGCGCAAAGCTTCGCCTCTCGAATCCATTCTCCCGGCGTAATCTCGCTACGTTGAATGCGCAGCCGCAGCGCCTGCGTCACATCGCCGGCGGTAAGCCCGGAATCCGGTTTGGCGGCATCTAATTCCAAGCGTTTCCCTTCCTGCGACATGCCTCAGCGATCGCCGAATGAAGCGCGAGTTTATGGCCGCTCGTAAAGCGCCGCAAGTTTGATTGTCCAGACCACAACCAAAAATTGTCGTACAATATATTTGACATTGTCCCTCGATATGCGGATGACGCCTTTAGTCAACTGATTTGGTAGAGAATGCAGGGTGGACAGGATTTAATGGGGAATTTGCTCGTCACGACCACAGGATTGGCGCTGCTGGCAGCGACGCCCGCCTTCGCGGAAACCGCCGCGAGCGCTCCCGATACGGCACAGGCGCAACACGGCGAAAATGACATCACCGTCACGGCGCGAAGGAGAGAGGAAAGCATCAAGGACGTTCCCGGGACCATCGCGGCGGTCACGGCTGAGCAGCTCGATGCCAAAGGCCCGATTGTCGGAACCGCGGATCTGCTGAACACGACGCCCGGGGTCCGGTTCAACGATGTGGCCGCGGAAAACCTTGCCGAACTCTCGATCCGTGGATCGGGCACACAGCGTGCGACCAGTGCCGATTCAGGCGTTGGGCTGTTCGTCAACGGCGCCTATGTCGGCAGCAGCACGCTAGGCGGCCGCAATTTCAAGACGCTCGATTACTTCGACCTTGAAAGAGTGGAGGTGCTTCAAGGTCCGCAGGGCGGCCTTTACGGACGCAACTCGGAGTTCGGCGTCGTCAATATCGTGCTGGCCAAACCGCGGTTCGAAAACTCCGGTTATGTCCGCGACACGTTCACGGCGGAATCGAACCAGAACCGTCTGGCTGCCGTGGTCAACCAGCGCCTGAGCGACGATATCGCGGTACGCATCGGCGCGGAGACGTACGGCCAGTCGAAGGGCTTCTACTACGATCCCACCAATCGCAAATATTACGACCGTACCAGCGGCTGGACGGCGCGCGGCCAGATTCGCTATCGGGCCGGGCCGCTGGACGCCACATTGCTAATCGACGCGCAGGACCTCGATTTGCCGAGTTTCGTGAACAGCCTTGTCGTTCCCGGCGGCGGCGTCAACGCCCAGTTGCCGCAAGGCTTCACGCAGTCCCGCTTCACGATTGCGCACAGCGGCCAGGATGGGCTGCAGCAAAAAGTCCAGCGCGTGATGCTGCTGGCCGAATACGATCTGGGATGGGCAAAGCTGTCCTCGACGACGATGGGAACGCGCTGGCGTTCAAGCCAGCAATTCGCCGCTGCCGTCGATCTGGCAACCGAGATCGCGTTGCAGCAGTCCGGCCAGCTCGGGATCTATCCCTTCGGCCAGACCACCACCGACGTGAAGGACCGCACCTTCTACCAGGATCTGCATCTGGCGGGCGAGGCGGACGGAGGGCGGCTAACATGGCTGGTCGGCGCGGAAGGGCTGGTCCAGCGCGACACGTATCGCCGTACGGCAGCAACGTCGCCCTGCGTGTTTCGCCTCGGCAGTAGCCTGTGCACCGGCACCCCGACCGAGCCGGTATGCATCAAGCCGCTGCCGACATCGACCAACTGCCCCACACCCTTTCCGAACGCCTTCGGCACCGACAACAATACGCGTCAGCGCGTGAACTCTTTCGCGGCCTATGCGTCGCTTCAATATTCGCTGGGGCCCGTCACGCTTTCCGGCGAAGGGCGCTTCACGCATGACTACAAGCGCTCTGCGCTGACGGTCTATTCGCTTTACACGGACCGGATTGTCGGCACGCCAACGGAATTCTCGTTCAAGGCCGACCAGCCCACCTGGACCTTCACGGCCAGCTACAAGATGCCCGACGCCTCACGCACGCTGCTCTACGCCAAAGTGGGAACCGGCTACCGCGCGGGCGCCGTCAACAACGGCACGTACAACGCGGCCGCGCCCAATCCGTTCGTTGATACCTACGACAACGAAAACACGGTGAGCTACGAGACCGGGGTGAAGTCCAGCATCCTCGATACCGTGTTCGTGCGGGCGTCTGCCTACTTGTCGCGAACCACGGATGCCATCACCAGTATCAACGATGGATGCACCGTCACCAATGCCTGCGGCACGGCGCAGCAGATCTTCAACGTGAACGGCGGGACGATCCATGCGCGCGGTTTCGAGGTCGCTCTGGACGGGCGCTTCGACATTGGGTCCGGGCGGCTCTCGATCGGTCTCAACGCGGCCAATCAGCGCGCCCGCTTCAGCGACGTTCCCACCGGCCTTTCGGGCCTGCCAGTGCAAGGTTCGACGGTGGCGCAGATCCCTGACTGGACGATGTCCGCCAGCGCCGATTTCAGGCAGCCGATCACCGATGAGGTCAAGGGCTTCGTCAATCTGAGCTATTCGGGGCAGCGCGGTGGCGGTCAGGACACGGTGACGATCGCGACGCCTTACATCCCGATGTCCGACTTCGACAATTTCAGCGCGCGTACTGGCCTGGATTTGGGCAATGTCCAGGTCGCATTCTTCGTGCGCAACCTGACCGACCAGCAGGTGGAGGTCCTGAAGTTCCAGCAGGCCGGTTATCCGCTGTCGGTTCGTTACAACAAGCCGCGCACTTTCGGCGGCAGCGTCAGCTATCGCTGGTAATCCGAGGAGAGACATGATGCACAAGACCGACAGGCGCAGCTTTCTTTCGGCAAGCGCTGCACTTTCCCTTGCCGCCTCCACGTCACCGGCCCTCGCTGCGCCGGCCCCGTCGCAGGAAAGCAGGGTCGCAGCGGATCTTGAGCGATACATCGGCTTCGGCAGCAAACAGGCAGGCGGCCGCGGCGACATTGCTTGTGGTAAATGGCTGCTGTCCGAACTCGCAGCGCTCGGCTTCGCCATCGAACGGCAGAGCCTGTCGGTGCCCTATTTCGAAGCACAGCGCAGCGAACTCGTCTGCGGCGAGGCGAGGGCCGCGGTATGGCCACAGCCGATCGTCACGCAGACGGGGGCTGAAGGGATTACCGGCAGGCTGGTGCGGGTGGATTCCGAAGGGCGAGCGTTCGCCGCCCTTGAAGGGGCGATCGCTCTTGTCGAACTGCCTTTCGGCCGCTGGTCCACGGCGCTCGCCAAGCCGGTGATCACCCCCGTCAGGGCCGCCTTCGCCGCCGGGGCTGTGGCTGTGGTCGCCATCACCAGCGGCCCTACCGGCAAAGTGATCGCCCTCAATGCCGATGGTCGCAAGCCCATGTTCGCCGGACCCGTCGCCCTGATCGCTCCGGAAGACGCGCGCGGTTTCCTTGACGCTGCACACACAGGTGCAAACGCAACGCTATTCATGACCGGGACCGGCGGACAGCGCCCTACGTTTAATTTCATCGGGCGTATCGATCGCGGCAAGCCACAGTGGCTTGCCGTTTCCACACCCCGCTCTGGCTGGTACGGCTGCGCAGGCGAACGGGGGCCCGGCGTTGCGGCCTGGCTTTGGCTGGCCCGCTGGGCGAGTGCGGCGATCAAGGACTACAACCTGGCCTTTGTCTGCAACAGCGGACACGAGTACGAAAATCTTGGCGCGCTGGAATCGCTAAAAGCCCTTGCCCCCAAACCCGAGGTGACGAAGCTCTGGCTGCACCTTGGCGCGAACGTCGCGGCGCAGGACTGGCACGAGGGGACCGGCCAACCCCTCCCCAGCGTCGACCCCCAGCGGTATCTTTCCGTGAGCCGTTCTTTGCTTCCACTCGCCCGCACTACCTTCGCCGGCCTTGTCGGGCTAGAAGCCCCTTATGCCAGCGATGTCCTGTCGGCAGGAGAATTGAGCGAAGTTATTGCGGCAGGTTATGGAACCGTTGCAGGGGTCTTCGGTACCCATCGCTTTCATCACGTTTCCGGAGACGATGCCCGATGTGTGACGACTGCTAATGTCGTTGAAACCGCCGCGGCGTTTCAACGGTTCCTGACGGAGGCGACATGAAGCTGGAGCATTTGTGCGACCAAGCCTGAATGATACAGCAGCAGCTAGCGAGAAAGCAAACAGGCCGCACCTGGCGAAGAGAAAATTGGCGATGAGCGTCTGGGAAGGGTCGGTAGTGCCTTATCTGTCTAGGCATCAGCTTCCAAGAAGGCCCTGATCGCAGCAGCCGCGCGCGGCCAAGCGTGTTCTTCCTCCAGAACCAAGTGGTTTCGAGTATCGAGTTGCACAAATTGGGAATTGGGAATCGCCGCGGCTAATCCTCTTCCCGAGGAAAACGGAATGACCGCATCTTTGTCCGCATGGAGCACCAGCGTGGGTCTTCAGACTTTGGGCACCAGATCTCGAACATCGATCTTGCCGAATGCCTCTTGAAGCCGCACGGCATTCTCGGGCGAGGCGGAAATCCTCTGCAGTTCGTTGAACCAATCTGCAGCCGGCGGCGGCATGTCGGGAAAGAATAGCGAAGTGAACATTTGTCGAAACGCGGCATTGTTCCGGCCCCAACCCGTTCCGGTCAAGGTGATCATGGCCCGGCGCATCGCTACCTCTTCCGGCGTGTCGCGCAATTCCCATCCCAGCGAATAGCCTCCGTAGAGTACCAGCTTGCGAACCCGCTCCGGGTTGCGGACCGCATAGGCGATCGCCACGCTGCACCCTTGCGAGACCCCGAACAGATCGAAGCGCTCCAACTCGGCCGCATCCACCACGCTGGAAAGATCGTCGACGAATGCCTCAAAGCCGATATCGCGGACATTCCAGTCGGACAGTCCGTTGCCCCGTTCGTCGTAGCGGAACAAGGTGCGATATTGTGCTAGATTCCGTATCCAGTGGCTCCACACCGGACTGTCGAAATCGTGCTCGAGATGGTTGAGCCAGTTGGCCGTCTTCACAAGAGGGGGGCCGCTGCCGACGCTTGAATAGGCAAGGCCGGTGCCATCCCTCGCCGTGCAAAAACGCACCTGCTGATACAGCTCTTCGCTGCGCGCGACGGCAGCCGTGCTGGCCGCCGGTCCGATCGGGCCGCGAAGCCCGTTGGGAATGGCGATCTCGGCCGCTTCGAGCGCTCTCACCGCCGCCCCGCGTTGCTGCTCAGCCTCTTGCACGCGCCCGCTTGAACGCAGCAGGTCGATCACGGCTGTACGGGCAATCGCGTCGTAAGGATCAAGCTCGCACCAGCGCCGCGCGAGCGCGAGGGCCTGCGCACGCTTCTCGTCCTGCTCCGCAAACCGGCCGACCAGTTCGCGCAGGATCGTCACCTGCCAGCGCCGGGTATCCTCGCGCATCGCCACAAGCCACGCCTGGAACGCCTCACTGGCGCGGATCTCGGCGCCTTCAAGAAATTCTCCTTCTTGCAGGACACAGGCCTCCAGCAACTCGGCCTTAATCGTGCAGACATTTGCGCCGGCCAAATCGCGCAGGCGGAACCAATCCCCTTCAATATCGGAGCCGTCCAGCGACACGTTCTCCCCTTCCGCGATCAGCCGGACACGATGGACATCGTCTACCAGCGGACGCAGCTTGGAGAGGCTCCAACGCAGCGCACCTCGAGGATCGTCGGGAACCTCCCACAGCAGCGAACACAAGTGTTCGCGGCGCACCGGCCTTTTGGCGATGGCCAGATACGCCAGCAAAGCCCGCGTCTTGCGTGAAGAAGGAAGCGATACCAATTGCCCCTCGCGCCTGAGCGCCAGGGGGCCGACAAGATCAAGGGCAATCCGAGCCTTCATCCACCCTCCATCGCTCGCGCTTCCGATCGCCCCACCGGCGCTACCTTGCCATGGTAAATTACCAGATGCGCCTTCAAACGCCAATTTCCACGCCGCCTTCCACGCTGGTTCCCATGCAGGGGGCCCACAAGGATCCCACCGGCCCAATCAAGGGCGGCGGGATTAGAGTGAAAGGCACATACTCATGAACAAGTCTCTCCATGCATTCGCACATTGCTTCGCCCTCGCGGTGCTCGCAGCGCTGACGTCCAGCTTCGCCATCAGCACGGCCGTGGGCCCGATCGCACTGGCCTGACCGCAGGCGCGGCCCATTACCGGAAGGCAATCGTATGGACCGAACGTTCTCATACGGCGATGTGCTACCGCCCGATGCCGAGCTTGAAATCAGCTCTCCGTGCCTACTCGGAGTGCTAGCTCAAACCGCCTATTGCGCCTCGCTTCCGGCGAGTGCAGGCATCGCGTTGACTTTTCTTGGATCGGGCATGGCCCATCCACGATTGCGCGAGACGCTTGCCAGGCTCTCGCCCGACGGGGCTGGGAACCCCAGGGAATGGGGGAGCTCTTGCCAAGCGCGCAACGCTGTAATGGATCCGGTCCGCGAACTCCCACGCTGGCCGGCGGCATATGGCGCAGCTTATCGAGACCGGACAGGTGATAGCATATCACGACGTGCCCACATGCCCGATTTACTGCTTGCATCCGAAGGGCGTCAGATGCTGTTCATTCAACTCCCCGCTCGTTCGATTATTTAATCTCCAGTCTGCGAGTTTGGCGCTGCTACCGGCTTTGATTCAGGGGATCCTCGCTGACGCAGAAATATCGAGAGAACCACCAGCACTGCCGTCGAAAGAAACTCGCTCTGCCAGTTCTGGAACGATTCAAACCACAGCTGCGCATCACCCAGGTACGCAAGCACGGTCTTAGGCGTTTCGCCATGTTCCAAGGCCTCCTGCGCCGAGGCGTGCGCGCTATTGATCCAATGCATTGCGAATGAGGCGACGAACAGGAGGATCAAGGTCAGGCCAAGCGAGCGAGCGTAAAGTGCGCGCCATGGCGAACCTTTGCGCAAGATAGACGGCGCGCCGTCTTCATGGGCCTGCTGGTCCAAATCATTGTCTCGGGGCGGAGCATCCGGATCCTTGGATTCTGCCGATCCACGCTGGACCAGGAAGGCTGTGAGCAGGACGTAGGCCGCCATCTGCAGGAACTCGCTTTCCCAATTCTCGAACACCGAGGACTGGAATTGAGGGCTGACGGCATAGGCAAAGAGTGTCAGCTCGGGTTGGGCATGGCGCCGGGCATCCTCCAGTTCCACATACCAGCCCGAGATCCACTGGCCGAGAATGCAAAAGGCGAAAAGCGCCATGAGGGCGATCGTAAGTCCATTGTCTTTCAGCAGTCGCATCAAACGCCTCTCACCGGATTTCGCCTTGAATTGAAACGCCCGAGAAACAATTGTGTTCGGCAACCCCTCGTCTACCAGATCAGGCCGGCGAGCCATTGGTCGGAGCATTGCTGTCATGATGCGGCCGTATCTGCCCCCCTGCTCTGCGCCATAATTTCAAGAGCCCATTGTCCCGTTTATCGCTTTTCCGCAGCGAGAGCATCGTTCGGCACCCACGGGTCGTAGTCGCGCATTTGAGCGTCTGCGGCGATAACCAGAACGCAGATGTCAGTCGCAATCCCGGTCAGAACCAGCTTGCTCACGCCCAGCTACGGCTTCAAACGCCGATGCATCCAGAGCTGAAGTCGGGCGTTATGCGGTGATCATCTAATAATTTAGGGGATTTTCCATGCGAAACCGCGAGAAACTAGCAGACCTAGTCGCCGGCCAATCGGGTCGGCAGCAGCGTAAGCAGTTCGTTCGATCACTGAAAGAAACTGCAGTTCGCGCGGTGGTGACAGCGTCAGTTACCTTCGCGGTAGGCTGGGTCCTCAAACGGATGTTCGAAAATTCGGTTGCCGACGCAGCGAAAGAGGGTGCGGCGGAGGGCGCTCAGCAAGACGTGGCGGAACAGAATACCGCCGGCAAGGCTTCGCACCCCTAGTTTCAGGCTCTAACATTGCCGCAGGGTGAAAATCGCCCTCTTGCTGTCAAAGGTTTACCTTCTATCAAAGCTCTGTCACGGTTCGCACCGCGAGAGATCTTTGGGATCTTGTGACGCGGGGATAGTGGACCTACGCAAAGCGTATTCGTTGTTGACCGTCAGCAGATTTGTTCCACTCCCAGCGCAGCATTTTGAACATCCGGCCGCAACTTTAGAGCAGTTCACCGCTTAAGTGCAGAAGTGCTCCAACAAGAACGCGCAAAAACTATTTAAATACAGATTCATATGCCCATTATAAAAGGCATGCCTAAGCTCAATTTCCGACCCGACCGGCGCGCCGTAATGATTTCAAGTGCGGGAATCGCTCTCGCCGCGCTTTCCGGGCCGGCCGTCAGGCCGTTTTTAAGATCTTCACACCCGGGCCGCCCGACCGCAGTTCCCGCTACCGCCCGCAATGCCGCGGGCATGCCGCAGACGGCGCTGGATGCAGCGCGCTTTTCTGTGGAGCCGGAGCTTCTGCGCCGGGCTCTCGCCGCGCTCGACCATCACTCCGTTTCAGTCAAGGCGCGCGACCGGATGGCCATCGTCGATTTCACCGCGCCATCTTCCGATCCCCGGCTGCACTTCCTAGATGTAGTGAGCGGCAAGGCTTCGCGCCTACTGGTCGCGCACGGCTCTGGCTCTGACCCAGGTCATACCGGGTTCCTCGAGCGGTTCTCCAACGCCTTGGGCTCCAATGCCTCGAGTGAGGGCGCCTTTCTGACGGGCGATTACTATACCGGCAAGCACGGTCGGTCGCAGCGTCTGGTGGGGCTCGACCCGACCAACAACAATGCGCTCAGCCGCGCCATCGTAATCCATAGCGCTTGGTATGCGAACGACGAGATGATCCCCGTCCATGGCAAGCTGGGACGCAGTCAGGGGTGCTTCGCGGTGGGCGAAAATAAGCTCAGCGATGTGTTCAGTTTCCTCGGCGAAGGGCGGATGGTCTTTGCTGCCCGCGCCTAGGGCAGCATGAAACCTACGAGATTTCCATTAGTTATCATACGGGTCTTACCAGGAGATCCGTGTGCATAGAAGTGTGATCGCTTGCTCGTTGCTGGCCCTGACGGTCGCGCTGCCCGGGTGCCATTCGAAGCCCGACAATACATCCCAGACCAACGAAGCGCCGCCGATCAACATGGACCAGGTGCACTGGAGCGACGGGGCGGTCCGCCAGTTGCGCGACGCAATCGGCCGCCGCGCTGCGCATGGCCTGGACCGGGTGCAGTTCGCTGTGGATGGTCAGCCGGGCAATGCCGAAGGCGACCGCGCCCTGACCCAAAGTGCGTTGCTTTACGCCTCGGCTCTGGCCCGAGGGGTGTCGGATCCGGCCAAGCTCTATGAGGTCTATACCATCGCCCGCCCCAATCCGAACCTGCTGAATGGTCTGGGCGCAGCTCTCAAAGACGGGAACCTAGATAAATGGCTAGATGGGCTGGCTCCGCAGGACGACGGCTACCGCGCGCTGTCGAAGTCCTATCTCGCGCTGCGTAAACAGGGCAATGCGCCCGCTTCCGCGATCCCCGACAAGGGCGAGCCGCTGAAGCCTGGCGCTGCCGACACCCGGGTTCCCGCGATCGCGCGCCAGTTGGTCGCCTCCGACTACCTCGATCGATCTGCTGAGCAGGGTGGCAGCTACAGCCCAGCAATGGTCCGCGCGGTGCAGCGCATGCAGGCCGACTACGGGATCAAGCCGGATGGCGTCATCGGCGCCGACGCTCTCGAAATTCTCAACCTGTCGAATGCGGACCGGGCGCGGACGATGGCCGTGGCGATGGAACGGCTTCGCTGGCTCGACCGCAATCCCGCCCCTACGCGCATCGATGTCAACGTCGCCGCTGGAAGGCTGCTCTACTGGCGCGACGGCAAGGTCGCCGACAGTCGCAAGGTGGTCGTCGGCGAGCCTGACAACGAGACACCGCAGTTGGGATCGCCGATTTATCGCCTCGTCGCGAACCCGACGTGGACAGTGCCGCGCTCGATCCAGACCAAGGAGATCGCAGGTAAGGGCAACGCTTACCTTCGCCGCAACAACATGGCTTGGAAGGACGGGTGGGTTGTCCAGCAGCCCGGCCCCAAGAACTCGTTGGGACTTGTAAAGTTCGACATGAAGAACGAGCACCAGATCTACCTGCACGACACGCCCGCCAAGCAGCTGTTCCAGGAAATCCAGCGTCAGCGCAGTCACGGCTGCGTACGGGTAGAAGATGCGTTGGGATTTGCCGAGATGCTTGCGAAGGACGAGGGCATTCTCGGTGAATGGCACCGAGCACGTGCGACCGGCAAAGAGACGTTCGTCAAGCTACCGCACGAGATTCCGGTCAGGCTGCTTTACCAGACGGTGGTGCTCGGCGAGGACGGCGAGCCCGTCATCCGCGCGGACCCGTATAGTTGGAACGACCCCGTAGCGACGGCGCTGGGCTTTTCGTCCGGCCACGCCTACCGCCTGCGCACTTCGGGATCCGACGTAGGGCCTTAAGCCAATACCGACGAAGGATCTCCCGCATGCGGGTACTGGCGGTCCCAAACCGACCGCCGCGTTACGCCTGCGCACGGCAGTGTCCGCGTTAGTGCTTGCGTGCGTTCGAAAATCAGGAATCACGAAAGGAAACCTGCCATCAACTGGCGGACGGTCGGATCCTGGCAGCAATAGCTGAGGATCTCGGCGCAGAGATGGCAGGTAGTCTATTGCTTCAGACTTTCTTCAAGCTCCACGCTTCTTCTGCGGCACAAAGAACGAGGGCGGGAATGGTGCCTGTCCGGCGCCCGAAGGACTACGCAGTTCGTTACGCCCTCCAGCATCGACGCTGAGCGGTATCTGCATTCCGTCGGTTTCCTCCAGGAGCGCAAAGAGCTTGCCGCTCAACCGTTCGACCAGCGCTTCATGTCCCGGTTGGGCGAGGAGGTTGTTGTTCTCGGCGGGATCATTGGACAGGTCGTAGAGTTCGTCCAGATCCCAGATGCCGTGGAAGTGGAGGTATTTGTAGCGGTCCTCGCGAATGGCATGCACCGTCGGCGTCTGCGGGAAATTCCGCTCCCAATAGTATTCGTAGAGCAATTCCTGGCGCCAGGGCGCTTGCTTGTCACGCGCTAGCGGCAGCATGTTGGATCCCGCCATGTAGCTCGGCGCCTCCAGGCCCGCTGCTGCCAGGATGGTCGGTGCGATATCGATATTCGCCACGACGTTCTCGACCGTGGTTCCCGCGTCAAACAGGGAAGGGCATCGCGCGAGCAAGGGAACCCGCATTGATTCTTCGTAGGCGGTGCGCTTGTCGATCAAACCATGCTCGCCGAACATGAAGCCGTTGTCGCCCATGTAGATGATCAGTGTATCGTCCAGTTCGCCGCGCTCCTCGAGCAAGTCCATGATGCGCGCCAAGCCTTCATCAACGGCCAGCAGCGTTTCCATGTAGCGCTTGTAGTAGTCGGCGATGTCGAGGTTGCCATGATAGGCATAGTCCACCCCGTGCCAGCTGTTGCGCTGGTTTTCGACCCACATGGGTCGTCCCGGCACACCCGCCTTCATGTTCTCGGGATAGCGGAACACTTCCTTGTCATAACGCCCCTTGTGCCGTTCGGCGGGCAGGAACTCCGCGTGGACCGCCTTATGCGCGAGGTGCATCATCCAGGGCTTGGATGGATCGCGCTTGTCGATCCAGTCGATCGCGTAGTCGGTCAACTCGTCGGTGATGTAGCCCTTTTGCGGCACCTTGCGGCCATCTACATTCAGGCCGTTCTCGCTGGGCAGGTAGGTCCCCTGCCCCTTGAAGCTCACCCAGTGATCGAAACCCGGCTGGGGGGCGTCACCTTCTGTGCCCATGTGCCACTTGCCGATGAAGGCCGTATCGTAGCCGGCCTTCTGCAGGAACTGCGGGTAGAAGATCAGGTCCGGCGGGATCGGGTGGTTGTTGTCAACGACCTTGTGCTGGTGGGCATAGAGTCCGGTCAGGATCGAGGCGCGCGAAGGCGAACACAGCGCTGTCGTCACGAAGGCGTTGCGGAAATGGCTACCTTCGCGCGCCAAGCGGTCGAGCGTCGGCGTTTCGCCAAAATCCTGAGCCTTCATGAAGCCCATCGCATCGTAACGATGATCGTCGGTCAGGACGAACAGGATGTTCTTCGGCTTCACCCCGGGACGGCGTTGCAGACGAAAATCTTGCGCAGCGACGGGCAGGCTCGCCGTCTTGGCACCTGCTGCCCAGGAGTAAAGCCCGAACGCCCCCCCGGTCCCTCCCAGTAATATGCCGCGGCGATCGAAGCTGTCAGCCATGTCGTGTCTCCCTTAGAAAGTCATGCGGACGCCGCCAAAAAGGCGCCGTCCGGAATCGAGGTAGTTCGCTGGCAGTCCCGTGGTGTATTCCACGATCTCGTCGCGATCGAGCAGGTTCACCGCTTCGAACACGATCGACGCCTGCGGGGTCACTCGGAAACTGACGCTCGCATCGAGGGTGCCGAACGCCCGGTTGATCCGTCCCATGGCCGGCGCTACGGCGGCCAAGGCGAGATACTTGCTGCGCCAGGAATAGGAAAGGCGCGCTGCCACGGGCCCTTTCTCGTAGTAGCCGATCAGATTGTAGTTGTGCTTCGATGCGGCCGTAAGCTGCGTGGGATCGCTGTTGTCGATGAAAGTGTAGTTGGCGATCACCCCCAGGCCGTCCAGGGGACCGGGCAACCAGGTGAAGGCCTGCTGGAAGTAGAGTTCGACGCCCTTCAGGTCGACGCCCGATCCGTTGACAAGCTGGCTCACGGTGAAATCCGTCTGGATCGTCGTCGTACCCGTCGTGCGAATGTAGGAGACAGGGAGCGACTGAATGCTGATTTCGCGTCGAATCAGGCTTTCGAGGTTCTTGTAGAAGATGGAAGCACCGACCAGCGCATCCTGCCCGAAGTAGTATTCCACCGTGGCATCGACATTGTTCGCCCTGAAAGGATCAAGATAGGGATTGTTGCGGGTAACGGTCAGGCCGTTGCCATTAGCCGTCGTGGTGGGAGAAATGTCGGCAAGGTTGGGGCGTGTGATCGTGCGGGAGGCGG
The DNA here is from genome assembly GCF_055521655.1 of Novosphingobium sp. BL-S-21. Taxonomy (NCBI): domain Bacteria; kingdom Pseudomonadati; phylum Pseudomonadota; class Alphaproteobacteria; order Sphingomonadales; family Sphingomonadaceae; genus Novosphingobium; species Novosphingobium sp. BL-S-21. The sequence continues at coordinate 316,879 of NZ_JBVFVP010000003.1, read as the reverse complement.
AGAAACGCAGTTGCAGTTTGTCCGTCACCTCGTACTTCAGGTTCAGGCTGGGCAGGAAATCCCAATAGGAACGCTTGACGATCAGCGGTGCCGCGGCGGGAACACGCGTGGTCATGCCTGTTTCCACCTCAACGGTGATGCCGTTGAGATCGGGGCTGACCCCGGACGTGGTCTGGCTGGTCCGGACCGCGCGCAGGCCGATGTTGCCGCTCAACTTGCCGAAAGCCAAATCTGCCCGCCCGTAAAGAGCAAGCGTCTTTTCCTTGACGTCGAGGATCCCGGTAGCGTCGTTTGTGTAGTTGCCAGCTGCGATCAGCTGTTCCTTGCTGAAATTCTTCACAAAGCTTCTGGCATCGGAGCCCAGCCAGTATTGCGGAAACGAAGCGTCGCCGTTGTAGCTTCCCAGGAACGAGCCCGAACCTGCACGGATCGGGATCATAAAGGGAGCTGCGCTGAAGGAGCCTGCCAGCGGTCCTGCCGGAAGGCCGCCATAGAGCTGGGACACGCCGGCAGCGGTGATCGTCAGAGTCTTGTTGTCGGCATAGACGGCGCGGTCGCTGTATTTCACGCCCGCTCGTAGCGACGTCACGCCGCGGTCACCAAGATCGCGGCGTACATCAAGTTTCACATCCCGAAGCCGGTCGCTTGTAACGCGATCGAGTTCACCGTTCAGGCTGAGCAGTCGGAAGTTGTTTGCGTCGAGTTTACGCGTATCGAAGCCGTCGAGATAGGTGATGCTTGGGATCGAATCTCCGGGATTGGCAACGACGCGCACGGTGCCGGTGATGCTGTCGGCAATGTTGAGGGTGTTGCGAACCTGGCGGGAGCGCTGTTCGGAGCCGTCGAGGATCACGGTCCAGCCCTCGCTCTCAAACTTGCCGCCGAAGACGAGGGAGCGGATATAGCCATTGCGATCCTGGTAACGTCCACCATCGCGCAGATCGATATTGCTGACCGTGAAGTCGGTTGCCGTTTCCACGCCGTCCAGAACCTGCGTTTTCGAGGCGATGACCCCGCCCGATCCCGCGAAGTTCTGCCAGTTTTCCTGCCGCACCGCCTCGACCTTGACCCGGGTGTAGAAAGCGTCAGCATAGAGTTCGAGCTGGTCGGTAGGCCGGAACTGTACCGAGGCGATGCCGCTCAGGCGTCGGTTCCGCTCGGTGAACATATCGTGGATAATGAGGCCGGGAATGCGCACGAGTAGGCCTGGATCGATCCGGCCGTCACCGTTCAGATCGTCCGCGCCCCCGCCGAGCGGCACGCCCTGCGCTTCGGTCACGGTGTTCCAGCCGGTCTCGACCTGATGGGTCTGGGGTCGCCGCTCGGTATAGGACCCGCCGAGCGTGATCCCGAGCCTGCCGTCCAGGAAGCTGTCAGCGAACAGTCCCGAAACGCGCGGAGATGCCTTACCGGAGTTGCTCTCGTGCTCCGCCTGCGCCGAGAGCGTGAGCACGCGGCGACCGACATCCAGCGCGCGCGGCGTGCGGACATTGACGGTGCCGGAAAGGCCGCCGTCCTCCAGATCGGCAGTCGGAGACTTGTAGACTTCCAGTGTGCGCACGAATTCGGGTGGCAGGGCCGAGAAGTCGAAGGACCGCGAGAAGCCCGCGAACAGATCGTTGAGCGCATTCGGCACGCTGCGGCCGTTGAGCGTGACCAGTGTAAATGTGTCCGGCAGGCCGCGGATGTTCACGCTGCGCCCTTCGCCGCGCGTGCGGTTGATCTGCACGCCGCTGATACGCTGGACCGATTCCGCGACGTTCACGTCCGGGTAGCGACCGATGTCTTCCGAGCTGATGACGTCGACGATACTGTCGGCATTGCGCTTGATGCGAACGGCCTGTTCGATTCCGCCGCGAATGCCGGTGACAACGATGTCCTGCCCCGGCGCATCGTCCGTGGGGGGTAGCGTTTCCGCGGTTCCCTCAGGAGTCCAAGTCCGCTCGTCGATGGCGTCGGCATTTGCCTCGACTGGGGGCAAGAATAGCAGCGCCGAGACGGCCGCTCCGATCAGCAACCGCGATTGCCGGATCGATTTCACGGCGAAATCGCTGTGCATAGTGCCCAAGCTGGAGCGCGCGGGCGATTGCCTGTATGTGACGGGCGCTGACCAGCGCCCGGCGCGGCGAGCCGCGACGACGGAAAAAGACATGGCTTTCCTTTTGCACGCACCAGGACTCCGGCTTGGAGCCTGCTGTCCAGTTAAGCTGAAGGGAGGAATGTCTGACGCTGTCGTCTCGACAAGCGCCACAGATATCGCAGGAAAATTTCAACTCACCACAGGAATTCTTGTCTTGCGGGAAGCAGTTCTTCCAGCTGGCGATCAGCGATTAAATGACGTGTTTTTACCCGAGCCCAGCTCGATGACCGGGGGCAAGGCGATAGCTTAGGCTGATTTACATTTGCCGAAAAAGCAGACCGCCAGAGCGTTAAGATCGAAAATCTGGTGCTCGGCATCTAGAAAGGGCGGCCTGCGCTGAAGCGCTCTACCTGTGGCCGTCAGGGCCACAGGTAGATGTGTCATGGGATAATCAAAGTTTGATCCCGCCGCTCGCGAGCAGACACCTTGGAACGCCAGCCTCAAGGTTGGAGCAACCCGTGCGCTCAAACCCCGTCAGATATTGGCAATTCGCTTCTTTCTCGACCAGCATGGGCGGGTCCGCGACCTGCTCTTTTTGACCTCGCCCTCGACAGAAAGCTTCGCGGATACGATCTGATGCAGATCAGAATAAGTGTATCGTTTGCGATCGGAAATTCGAACACGGGCAACAGGTCGTACAGCAGAAGAACGGCTGGCCGGTTCAGTTCGAGGTGATGACCGATGCTCGCGCCAGCCTTCTCAAATGGCTCGAACTCCGAGGTGGATCCTTGGAGGACTTTGCTTTCCCTAGCCGCACCGATCACCCAGCCCACTTAGCACCAGGCCGTATGCTCACCCTGCCGATGAATGGGTGACCCGGATCGGGCCTATCCGGCGAAGCTATGGGACCCATTCTCTTCGGCGAACCAAGGCGCCGATCATCTACAAGGCAACTGGGAACCTTCGTGCGGGCCAAATTCTGCTTGGGCACACCAGGATTGAAAGCACGGTCAGATACCTTGAGGTGGACGTGGAGGCCTCCCTGACGTTGCAGAGGGCACTGATTCTGAAAATGGTTGGTTCCTTGCCGTGACGCCCAACAGCGTGGCGGCTGCTCTGGCGCCCTTGTCGGTCGTCCCACGTTTGATACCAGATCCCTAGGAGCCGAACGTCCGCTTCCTTGCCAACAGAGTTCGTAAGCGGAGCAGACAGGTGCGCTAATGGCAGTGACCAGATAGGTCGGTATCATCTTACGATCGCGAATGGCGGACATGCCTGCTTTCAGAACCGGCGCTGTAACGCCGCAAATTCAAGTGAGTCCTGATTTCCTCCAATCTGGGTGTTATCCCCCATAGAACCTGCGCCGCAGACCACTAGCTTGCCTCTGCTCAAGCCCCTCGCTCAGCGGAGTATCAACGATGCCTAACGGAAAGCCCAACATCCTCGTCATCTGGGGTGACGATATCGGCATGTGGAATGTCGGGGCCTATGCTCACGGAATGATGGGCGAGACGCCCAACATCGACCGCCTTGCTCGCGAAGGCATGATCTTCACCGACCATTACGGCCAGCCCAGTTGCACTGCCGGACGCGCGGCCTTCATCATGGGCCAGCTGCCGGTCCGCACCGGCATGACCACGATCGGCATCCCGGGTTCTCCGCGCGGCATCCAGAAGGAAGACCCGACCCTTGCCGAAGTGCTGAAGGTCGCCGGCTACAAGACCGGCCAGTTCGGCAAGAACCACCTCGGCGACCGCAACGACTTCCTGCCCACCGTCCACGGCTTCGACGAATGGTTCGGAAACCTCTACCACCTCAACGCCGAGGAAGAGCCGGAGGAGCTGGACTACCCCGGCCAGAAGAACCCCGAATACCTCAAGAAGTACGGGCCACGCGGCGTACTCCACGCCTGGGCGACCGACGAGTTCGACGAGACCGACGACGGTGTTTTTGGCAAGCGCGGCAAGCAGAAGATCGAGAACACGGGCCCTCTCACCCGCAAGCGGATGGAGACGTTCGACGGCGAGGTAGTCGACAAGACGATCGACTGGCTGGAACGCAACAAGGAAGGCCCGTTCTTCTGCTGGTTCAACACCACCGCGATCCACATCCATTCGCACCCTCAGAAGAAGTACGTGCAGATGGCCGTCGACGAAGGCCGCGCCGAGGAAGACGTGGTGCGCGCTAAGATGATCGAGCATGACGAACAGGTCGGCGTGCTGCTCAAGTGGCTCGACGATAACGACCTCGCCGACGACACCATCGTCATCTATTCGACCGACAACGGCAACGAGATGATGCTCTGGCCCGACGGCGGCTATGCCCCGTTCCGCGGCGAGAAGGGCACGACTTGGGAAGGCGGCGTCCGCGTGCCGATGCTGGCGCGCTGGCCGGGCAACATCCCGGCGGGAAGCTGGTGCAATGGCGTGCAGAACCACGAGGACGTCTATGTGACACTCGCGGCGGCGGCCGGACTGCCAGACATAAAGGAAAAGCTGCTCGAAGGCACCAAGCTGGCGGGTGAGCTGACCTACAAGGTCCATCTCGACGGCTTCAACCAGCTCGACATGTGGAAGGGCGCCAGCAAGGTATCGGCGCGCAGGGCCTACTTCTATTACGACGAAACCGAGCTGACCGCGATCCGGGTGAACAACTGGAAGATGCACATCGGCGTCAAGAAGGAGGGCAGCTGGTTCAACGACAAGACCTATCCTTCCGTGCCGTACCTGTTCCACCTGCGCATGGACCCGATGGAGAAGATGGACCCGGAAAGCCACGAATGGGGCTACATCGGCCGCAAGTTCTTCGCCAACAAGCTCTGGGCGCCGACCGCCGGTACCCCCTTCATCGCCGAGCACCTCGCCAGCCTGAAGGCCTATCCCCCGCGCCAGGCGGCGGATACGCTGAGCATGCACAAGGCGCTGGAGGCGGCGATGGCCAAGCTCGACAACCCGGCTGCTAGCAGCAACTGACGATGGACGGGCCGGAGGTCTGGGAGCCCGTCTCTGGCCCGCCTCGTTCTATCCATTCTATTGGCGCGCAGTTGCCATGCGGCCTGTCACGTTCGCTTAAAGTGGATATCTAGCGTTGCCAAATACTCCGCTCGAATGCCGCTTTGCGCCGTTGTCGGCTATTCAGCAACCCTCGGGCCGCGCTCCATAGCGGCCTGAGGGGTACGCCCCATAGCGCACGTCTGAGCCAAAAGCTTCCTCGTGGTGAACATATGGGAAGATAGTGGAACGTGTCGGATGGCTAAGCGATTTCTCCAGATCAAAGGAGAAAGCTATGATCAAAAAGTTGCTGCTTATCGCTGTAACCGCCGTCTGTTTTTCGAGCCCAGCATTAGCTGATATGCCCGGAAAAGGATGGATCAGTAGTGAAAAAGTAAAAAGCATGCTGTTGGAGCGGGGCTATAGAGTCACGAAGCTGGAAGCAGATGATGGGCATTGGGAAGGCGAAGCTACGAAGGCCAACGTCAACTACGATTTCCATGTTGATCCTCGCTCGGGCGCAATCACTAAAATGGAACGTGATAACGATTGATACTTTTTGATTTGAAAGATCAACTGGTTGGAAAGCTGGCACGCATAGGTCGGCTCTCCACCCATGTCAGCCTTTTTCGATTGAGGATCACTCGTTTGGAACCGGAAATTGACCGACCACCTCGATCGGTGGCAGGCAAAGGACCGCTAGCGGTGAATCTCGTCGTTCCTCCGGTGAGCAAAGAGCAGCCGGAGCTGGTCGCCTGCTGCCGGCGTAGATCGGCAGCTATCCCGATTTCTGCGCTCGGAACCCGACATTCCCCTATCGGCCCAAAACCCGTCGCTCGTCTCTAGGCCGTAGCTCCCAATTGTCGACGTCCGACACCTATCGGATGGCCGGACGATTAAAGAGGAAAAGCGAAACGCTGCTCAAATCTGCGCAAGCCCACCATCGGCGAACACTTCGCTGCCGGTCATAAAGCTGCTGTCCGACGACGCGAGAAAGGCCGCAACCGCGCCGATCTCGGACGGATCACCGACATGGCCAATCGGCGTACCGGCTCCCATCTCGATCATCGCTTCCTTGCCGACTGCCTCGCTCGCAAGCTCGGTCAACGTCGGTCCGGGCGAGAGCACGTTCACCCGGATGCCGGTCCCGCGCAGATCCTGCGCCCAGCTTCGCGCGAGATTGCGCACCGCCGCTTTGCTCGCAGAATAGACGCTGAAAGCTGGCGTTCCCATGACCCCCGTGGTCGATCCGGTCAAGATGATAGAGCCACCCGGTCCCATCAGCGGCAGGCCGGCCTGGACGGTGAAGAGGACGCCCTTCACATTGACGTCGAAGGCAGCATCATATTGCGCGCGGGTGATTTGCCCCAGCGGCACCAACTCACCGAACCCGGCATTTGCGACAAGGATGTCGAGGCGGCCATGCTCAGCCTTCACCGTCCCGAACAGCCGATCAAGATCGGACTGCTCGGTCACCGATCCTTGCACTCCGCGGGCCTTGGGCCCGAGCTTGGCGGCCGCCTTGTCCAACTTCTCCTGCCGGCGGCCGGTGATGTAGACGAAGGCGCCTTCCTCGATGAAACGCTGCGCGGTTCCGAACCCAATACCCGTACCTCCGCCCGTCACCACAGCAACCTTGCCATCCAATCTGTTCATGCTCGTATCCTCTTCGTTATGAAGTTGATCGTAGCTGGCAGCTCACCTACCTATCGACAAGTATGCACCTTTTGGTAAGTATCAATTATGGCAACGATACTCGATAGCGTCCCCGGGTTCTCCTGCGGCCTCGACGCGACGCTTAAAGTGATCGCGGGCAAGTGGAAGCCGCTGATCATCTACTTTCTGATCCAGGGGCCTAACCGCTATGGCGAACTCAAACGCGCGGTGCGGGGGGTCAGCGACAAGATGCTGATCCAGCAGCTCAAGGAGCTGGAAGCGGACGGCATTGTCACGCGAAAGGACTATCAGGAGTTGCCCCCACGCGTCGATTATACACTGACGCCGCTCGGGCACAGTCTGGCCAAGGCCCTGGAGCCGCTCTGCAATTGGGGCAGCGACAATATGGACGCGGTCGCGCAGATCCTCGGCGAGCGCGCGAACTGGAGCGAGGGCGGCTGACGCCCCGCAATCCTCGCAGGTTTGCAGGCGCAACGCCTCGAGTAGCAGCGTGAAGGCGGGCGTCGGGTTCCGCGGGCCCGGCTAATAGAGATGATCCCCGAGATCGGGTGCTACCAATCAGCGCGGATGCGCTGGCTTTAACGCGGACGTTGTTCCTTGGCCCCGCTTTTTCGAGTTCCTACACAATAAACAGTTTTAAAGTAAACTGAGGTACCTGCTATGGTGCCGGAATGGATGAAATTGGTTCGATCTGCCTTACCCTCGAACGCGGGGAAGTAAGACAAAGCAGTTGATACGGAAGCAGCTCCTAAACGACGGCGTTCGACAAATCCGGTCGTCTACGTTCTCCCATAAGCAAGCGGAGGCGAGTCATGGAGTTCGGTCGCTGAAGAAGTTAGCACTGTACCTCCTGCCCGCCGCGCCCGAGATGGAACGTAGGGATACTCCGCCCGATTTCTCAATGAGAAAATTCAGCGTGTCAATGTCATTAGGTTTGAAACAGCCGCTCTTTCGCCGTTCCGCGAACGGTGTCTGTAAATGTCTGAAGCGCGGAAGCGTGTAACCGCGTGACGGTCCAGTATAGCTTCACGTTTAGCGGCGTACCAGGTGTCAGTTCGACAAGCAGACCCGCGGCTATTTGAGGTTTTGCTAAAATTTCCGGGTGCAAGCCCCACGCCATGCCTGCAAGTCCGAAGTTCAGGAAGCCGAAGGTCGATGGCACCCAATGCATTGGCCCATCGAGTTCGATCCTGTGCGTTTCGCTAGCCCAACGCGCCTGTAAGCCATCCCTGCGATCGAAACGCAGGCACGGTGCGCGGCGAAGGCTGTCTTCGGAGACGCCATCGGGAAAGTGCAGCTGCGCAAATTCAGGACTGCAGCAAGCCAGATATTGGAGGCTGCCCAATTCGATCGTCTTGCATCCCTGGACAGTGCCTGGATCTGACGAAACAGCGGCAATAACCTCACCGGAACGAAGCCGGTCCGCCGTGTGGGCCTCGTCTTCGATGAGGAACTCCAAAAGATAGCCTGTATCGCGGGCGAACTTGGCAGCCGCCTCGGGAAACCATGTTGCGATGCTGTCCGAGTTGACCGCTACTTTCAGCGTGACGGGGGGGGCTAATTGATCGCCTGCGATCGATAAAACGGGGGCTAAATCCGCTTCCAGAAGCTGCACCTGATCCACATGGGCGCAGAGCTTGCGGCCAAGATCGGTAGGCAGGCAAGGATGCCCTCGCACGATAAGGATAATGCCCAAACGTTCCTCAAGTGCGCGGATCCGCTGGGACACTGCAGACGGCGTAACACCGAGCCTTTCAGCCGCCCGCTCGAAGGTTCCTTCGCGTACGACGGCGGAAACAGCGGCAAGAGCGGGATAATCAAGCATGGATTAGCTATGCTTCATCCAATTAAGAAGAACAAGTTTCCCTTAAACACATGAAATCGGTATGTGTCTCCAATGCACAGCATCCTGGCAACATTCCTTACCGGCTTCGCCATATCGGCAGCTTTGATTATGGCCATTGGCGCGCAGAACCTTTTTGTTCTGCGCCAAGGCCTGAAGCGCGAGCATGTTGGCCCCATCGTTTTGCTCTGCGGTTGCGCTGATGCTCTGTTGATCGCCGTGGGCGTTGGCGGCGTTGGGGCGCTGCTAGGTGCCGTGCCAAAACTGACCATGGCTTTGACCATTGGCGGCGCCGCGTTCCTGGCCTGCTACGGCATCAAGGCGTTTCAGCGAATGATGGCTCCAGAAGCCTTGTCTGTAACTGCGCCAGGGCGGATCACCCTCGGGAGCGCGCTGGGCGCGACGGCAGCATTCACATTCCTCAATCCGCACGTCTACCTAGACACAGTCCTGCTGATGGGCGCTGCTGGCTCCGCGCAGCAGCCCGAACTGCGGCCAGTCTTTGTGGTGGGTGCAGCGACCGCCAGCATCAGCTGGTTCGCGGCTCTCGGATATGGCGCCCGCATCCTGACGCCGATCTTTTCACGACCTGTGGCTTGGAAGGTTCTCGATGCCATCGTTGGCGTCGTCATGCTGGTGCTCGCAGCATCTCTTGTTGGAAGAATCGTTCCATAACCCAGATCATCTCAGGGACATGCACCTCGTCATCGCTTATCGATCTTCTGGAAGCAGCTTTAGGTCGTGTTCGAAGTTTCGGTAAAGCATCAGTACACTCCTTGGAAGTCCACTGACCGTAGACCCATCTCTCCTCATTCGGAAACGCCAGAATAATCTATGGCGTAGGGCCTCCCGGCATGGCAGTTATCACTGAGATTGCGTGGCGCCCAGCATGAAGCTGGCCACAATCAACGGCACTGGACCAGTGCTTCGACTTTCTTGATAAGCCGATCGACTGCAGCTGGGGACTGAAACTCGCTAGCTGAGCGTTTTATAAGGGTCGGCTGCAGTACTCAGGGGTCATCTAAGCCGCTCCGCAGGCCAGATGCCGTTTCGAAGTGTGGGGTCCGACCCCATAGGCGGAGACTGAGGAATATACGGACTAGCAAGGTCGAAGCCCTTAAACTCATTTTGCGGCCGGCGAGCCCAAAATTCCTGCGATATCGAGCGTCAAGCGCACGCCGAACACCACTATATCCTCTGAGCGGTGCACGGCGGCGTGCCGAGGAAGATTGTCGGGATTCCTTACGTACTGGACGTTCGGATTGATCCTCATCCCCGGCGCTGCTGCGAAATCGTAGTTCATCTCGAACACACCTTCTCCGTCAAGTACCCTATCGGTTCCGCCCGCCCGCAAACGCGAGGCCTGAAGAAAGTCGACCTGCCGCAACCCGAGACGAATGTAGCTGCCGACGAGACCCAAGGTGTCCTTGGGCCAAGAGGCAAAAGGACCGGTGACGATGACGCCCGCGATCGCCTCCTCCTTGAAGGGTAGGTAGCCGTTCGTAGACGCGATGACGCCGCCGAAAACGGTCACCGGGCGCTTGGCATTGCCGCCCATGTGCGCGGCGACGGCATCGCCTATTACATACCGCCCTTCCTTACCATCATGGACCAGAGCGCTCCCACCCGCCGTAATGCGCGGCCGACCCTCGGGGTTACGATAGGGATCGCCGGCGTCGGAGGTGTTGTGATAGCCGCCTATCCGCAATTGAGTTTCGCGCCTTGGGGTCAGACGAGTGGAAGCCCAGTTCGAATGCCGTCTGATAGCCAGTTGCGTTGGGGGTCGACCAGTCGAATCCGTTGGTTACGTTGAGGGACGGGTTGGCCTTCAAGATACCGGCCTGGGCGTAGAACCCCTTGGTCGGCGCGACCTTGAGGCGTCCGCCCCAGGTCCCATAAGGAAATAATTTTAAAGCCGGGTCCTGGATCGGAACGACCGCCGGGTGGGACCAGACCGAATTGTTCTGGAACGTGCAGTAGCGGTTCGACTGATTGAAATAGGTCAGTGGCGATACCCGGCCGCACGGCGGGCATAGCGCACTGACTGCAACAAGGCATTGGATTGGGCGCATCGGTAGCGGGCGTCTCGGATCGAGAAAGCTGACCGTCTGCACCTGAGGATCTAAAATCGGCGGTTGAACGTCCATAATGGGTTGGGGCTGGTAAAAACGCGGTCGCGGTACGCGCTATTTCTGGGCAAGACGGTGGACCGAGATCGGCCGATCAAGCTCCGATTGCCTCGACGCGCGGTCGAACGCCGATGAGAGATGGCAGAAGGGGGCCGGGCCGACCTGTCAGACGCCCCTCATCCACGCTATCTCAGGTTATCCGCGTGCGATCAAATGCCCGCCGTCCACTGCAAGACAGGCCCCGGTAACATAGGACGCAAGATCGCTGACCAGATAGACCACGGCGCCAACGATCTCCGCCGGTTCCCCGCCCCGCCCCAGCGGCTGGTTCTTACGGGCGTGGTCGGCAAAGCCTTTGGAGCGAGACCAAGTCTTAGTCCCGTCGGTATGAAAAGGCCCCGGCATCACCGTGTTGACGCGCACCGTGGGGCCATATTCCTTGGCGAAGCTCTCGGTCAGCGTGTTGAGCCCGGCCTTGGCGGCAGCATAAGGCGCAAAGTATGGCTCCGCCTTGCGTGATCCGCTGGAACTTACGTTGACGATCGCCCCGCCACCGCGCGCCACCATCTGCGCGCCGAACAGCGCCGAAAGCCGAAACGGCGAACGCAAGTTGATCGCAAGGATGACATCGAACGCGGCCTGAGAAGTTTCCAGCGAGGACGGCTCCACCGGCGACTTTCCGGCATTGTTCACCAGAATATCCGCGCCGCCCCAGCGCTCGGTCACTTCGGCGAAAAGGCGGTCGCAGTCTTCCCAGGATGCCGCATCGAAAGCATGGGCCGAGGCGCGACCGCCCAGCGCCTCTATCTCCGCGACCAGCGCCGCGCAGCTTTCAAGTTTCCGGCTGGCCACCGCAACCGCCGCGCCGGCCTCCACCAGCCCGAGGGCGATCGCCCGGCCCAGCCCCCGGCTGCCGCCGGAAATGACGGCCACGCGGCCAGTAAGATCCATGGTAATCGGCATAATTCCCCCCGTCAGACGTTGCGCACGAGCCGGCCGCCATCGATCACCAGCGTATCGCCACTCTGGAATCGGGACGCGTCGGAGGCGAGATAGGCCGCCGGCCCCTCGATATCGGATAGTTCGCCCGGGCGGCCCAGCGGCGTGATCGCGGAGAAGCGCTCTATGATCTGCTTCGTCTCCGGTTTGTCGTCGGTCAGGCCGGTGAGAATGAAGCCCGGCACCAGCATGTTGGCCCGCACGCCGAACGGCCCCATCTCCACGGCTAGCCCCTTGATCATCGCCTGCAGAGCGGCCTTGGCGGCGGCGTAGTGCTCCATGCCCGGCAATCCGTGATAGATCGACAGGCTGCCGCAGGCGACAATGGAACCACCCCGATCACCCTGCCGCGCCCTGGCCTTCATGTGCCGAACCGCCGCGCGCAGGGTGTAGAAGGCACCGTGGAGGTTCACGTCCAGCAGGCGGTGATAATCCGCACTGTCCAGATCGTCGAACCCCGGTGCGCGGTGGCTAATCCCGGCATTGGCGAAAACGCAGTCGATCCGGCCCAGCGCGGCGACGGTGCCTGTGAAAGCGGCTTCCACCGCCGCCTCATCGGTCACGTCCACCGTCTCCACATGGACCCGGCCCGCGCCCAGCGAACGCAGATGTGAAGAGACGGCATCCGCCTTCGCGGCATCGCGGTCCAGCACCGCCGCCGACGCGCCCTGCCGTGCGCAGCCTTGCAGGAAGGCAAGGCCGATCCCGCTCATGCCGCCGGTAGCCAGCACCACCTTGCCGGTAAGATCGAACAGAGACATCGGGCTCAAGCCGCCAGTTCGCGCTCGATCTCGGCCAGTTCGGCGGCATAGCGGGCCTCCGCCTCGGCCGTGCGGGTGGGAATGTGCTCGCTGGGGAACAGACCCTGCGCCGGCGTGGTCTGCTTCAGCAGCGCATTGGCGATCTGCACCTGATGCACTTCGGTCGGCCCATCGGCTACGGAAAGCATCGGCACGCCCATCCACATGCGCGCCAGCGGCGTCTCATGCGTGGTGCCAAGCGCGCCGTGAAGGTGAACGGCCCGCCGCACGATGTCGTGATAGACGCGCGCCATCGCCACTTTGGCCATAGCGATATGCGTCCGCGCGGCGCCGTGCGGCTGAGTATCGATGATCCACGCCGCCTTCAACACTAGCAGGCGGTACATCTCCAACTCCAGTGCGCTGTCCGCGATCATCGCCTTCACCAGTTGGTGATCGCCAAGCTGGCGGCCTTGCGTGCGGCGGGAGACGGCGCGTTCCTGCATCATCTCCAGCGCGCGCTGACACTGGCCGACCACGCGCATGGCATGGTGGATACGCCCGCCGCCCAGTCGCGCCTGCGCCAGCTTGAAGCCTTGCCCGGGTCCGCCCAGCATGGCGTCCAACGATACCCGAACCTGATCGAACCGAAGATAGGCGTGATGGCCGTGATCGACCGGATCGTTCATCCCCGCCACGTCCCGGATATCGACCAGCCCCGGTGTATCCGAGGGGATCAGGAACATCGACATGCGCTCATGCGGCGCGTTTTCGGGATTGGTGACGACCATCGCGATCACGAAGGAGGAAACCTTGAAGTTGGAGGCGTACCACTTCTCCCCCTCGATCACCCATTCGTCGCCCTCCCGCCAGGCGTGGCAGGTAAACTCCTTGGGATCGGCGCCCGCTTGAGGCTCCGTCATCGCGTAAGTCGAGAAGATTTCGCCATCGAGCAGCGGCTGGAGGTAGCGCGCCTTCTGCTCGGGCGTACCGAACATGGCGAGGATTTCGGCATTGCCGGTATCGGGCGCCGCGCAGCCGAATATCACCGGGCCCCATGACGTGCGACCAAGGATCTCGTTCATCAGCGCCAGCTTCACCTGCCCATAGCCCTTGCCGCCCAGTTCCGGCGTCAGGTGGCAGGCCCAGAGCCCCTGCGCCTTCACTTGCGCCTGAAGCTTCTTCGCCATGGCGCGTGCCTTGCGATTGCGGATGTTGAACTGCTCGCTGCCTCGCGAGAACAGAAGGTCCATCGCCTCCACTTCCTCGCGCACGAAGTGGTTCATCCAGTCGAGCTTTTCCTGAAATTCAGGATCGGTAGAGAAGTCCATGTGTGATCCTCATCCTCAAATGTCGTGATTCTGTCGCGCGGGTTTCAAGCCGCGATGATTTGGCGCGCCTTGGTCATTAGCCAGGTGGCATAGCCGTGGACTGATTCCCCCACATTGGCGGGTACCTTTCCGGCCTTGGAAGCGGCGTATGTACCTTCCAGCAGGCAGGCGAGCTTGTAGCAGGCAAGCGCGAAGAACCACGGCATCTCGCTCATGTTCCGTCCGCTTAAAGCGCCGTAGAGTTCCACCATTTCCCGCCGCGACAGGAAACCGTCCCAAGGCCGCACCATCGGCGCCTTGCCTTCGGGATCGCCCGCTTCCGACCAACTGGACAGGATCCAGCCCAGATCCAGCAGCGGATCCCCCAGCGAAACCAGTTCCCAGTCGAGCACACCGGAAATCTTCGGCACCTTCAGCGAAAACATGACGTTGGGAAACTGCATGTCGCCATGGACCAGGCCGATCCGGCGATCGGTCGGCAGGTTGTCGGCCAGCCAGCGGCTCACGTCGGCGACGTGCGGCAGTTCGCCCGGATCGTAGTCTGGCGTTACGGCATAGCCTTCAAGCTGGGATCGCCAACGCTCGACCTGCCGTTCATGCCACTGGTCGGGCCTGCCTAGATCGGCAAGGCCCGCCCTGACGTGGTCGACCGCCCCCAGTGCCGCCGCCGCCTCGACCAGTTCCTCCCCCATGGCACGCCGCCAGCCGGCATCGGTGGCATATTGGCCCGGCAGCTGGCCCGACTGCGCAAATCCTTCCAGCGGTTCCATCAGGAAGAAGCATGCCCCGATCACCTCCGGATCGGCGCACGTCGCCAGCACGCGCGGATGCGGTACGGTGCTGCCTTCCAGCACCGTCAGCACGCGGGCCTCACGCAGCATGGTCTCATTGCTCTTCGGCTTCAGATGCTTGCCGGGGCGACGCAGGATCAGATCTTCGCCGCCCCGCGTTATCAGGAAGACGCTATTTTGAAGGCCGCCCGCTAACTTGCGGACGGCCGTTACGGGGCCGGTTCCCGGCACATCCTGCGTCGCCATCCATTCGTTGAAGCGTGGCCAATTGATCTGGCCGCCAAAGTCGTCGAGCGTTTCGGCTATCTGCTGCGGCATGGCACCCTCCAGTGTTCTGTCTTGCCGCCACTCTGGGGATCACGATGCCCCTCCGCAATCGGGTCATGCATCCCGATCTGGACGGGAGGCGGATATTTAGCCAAATTGCGACGCGGTATTAGGCGGAATTTGAGAGCATGGACCAAGCGGCCGAGAAAAAAGGACGATCAAGGGCGGGGGCCGACCTCAGCTTTTCCTCGGCCGAAGTCACCATTGTCCGCGGAAGCCTGTCGAGCGGTGGCGCGGCAACGCTGGCAAGCGATCATGCGCTGCTCGACCTCTGCATTACCCCGCGCCCCACCAATGCGCGGGGGGCATTCGCGCCGGACGGATTTGAGAGGCACCGTTTCGAAAGGTTGGGCGATATCGTCTTCGTGCCGCCCGGTCATCCGCTGCGGTTGCGATGGGACGGGGCGGAATCGCAGCATTCGATCCGCTGCGAACTCCGTGGACGGCTGGCACAAAACCGTTTCGGGGAGCGCATGGAATGGACCGGCCCCCGCCTAACCGCCGCGCTGGACATCGCCAGTCATACCGTGCGCCTCCTCCTGCGCCGCCTTGCCGAAGAAGCGCGCGCGCCGCGTCGGGATTCCAAACTGCTGGTCGGCTCAATCGCCACCCAACTGACCATCGAGCTATGCCGTTATTTCGAAGAGATCGCCGAAGAAACCGCGCAGGGCGGCCTTGCCCCCTGGCGCCTTCGCGTGATCGACGAGCGGCTCGAGCGCGATGCCACGCCGCCTTCGCTGGAGGAACTCGCCGCGCTATGCAGTGTCTCGGTCCGCCAGCTTACACGCGGATTTCTGGGCAGCCGAGGCTGCACCGTGGGCCAATATGTCCATCACCACCGGCTGGAAATGGTGAAGCGTCTGCTCGCCACGCAGGAAAGCATCAAGCAAGTGGCCGATGCAGTTGGCTTCGCCTCAACCTCCAGCCTTGCCCACGCCTTTCGCCGCGCCACTGGCCTCACGCCGCGCCAGTATCAGCAAAGAATCTGGCGTTCGAAAGAACACGTCTAAAACATTCGCGAACGTAGCGGCGTGCGTCACAAAGTTCGGCGATCACAGAGCCGAAGAGTTGCCAGCATGGTCGACGATTCATTGACAATCTGTACGAA
This sequence comes from Novosphingobium sp. BL-S-21, assembly GCF_055521655.1. Classification (NCBI taxonomy): domain Bacteria; kingdom Pseudomonadati; phylum Pseudomonadota; class Alphaproteobacteria; order Sphingomonadales; family Sphingomonadaceae; genus Novosphingobium; species Novosphingobium sp. BL-S-21. The sequence goes on along the minus strand of NZ_JBVFVP010000003.1, from coordinate 300,864 downwards.
ATCAGCGGATTAAAAACAAAAGCTGACGGTCACCCCCGCGGATATAGATATTCAAACTTCAATGCCGCGAAAAGGTCGTTGCTGAGCGCGCTCGGCACCCTTCTTAACCCAATCATTCTAATTCCGCTGAACACTCTTGATGGCGACAAAAATGCCAATCCGGATTGGGAAGAGCCAAAAGCGATGCGGCGAAACGCCTTTCCTCAGGGTTGGCATGACCGAGACAGTGATCTGATCGACTGCTAATGCTCTGCCACGGCTATATATTCTGACAGCTAAGAGCTGGCGGGATCTAAGTTCGAAATCGTTTAGCCGGGGGGCAGCATTGTTGAAGCAATTCCTTTTCATCGGCCTTTGCGCCACCGTGCTCACCGCCTGCACCGATGCGTCTACGGGACAGGCGCAGGCAAAAGAGACGCCCGGCGTTGCGGTACAACGAGGGGGCGGGCTGCCCTACGAGGTTACCGAGAGCGAGGTGTGGGACGTACCCGATCCTGCATCGCAACGGAGCTATCAGGTCTTCGTGGCCCTGCCGCCGTCCTATCACACGCAGTCTGAGCGTCGATATCCGGTAATCTATGCGACGGACGCCGATTATGCGTTTCCACTGCTCAAGCAGATCGGGCGCCGTCTCAATGTCGAGGGGCCGACCGTCGAAGAGTTCATCCTCGTCGGGCTCTCCTATGCAAAGGGAGAAGGCGGAATGGAGAGCCGCCGCCGCGATTACACGCCGACGGAAAACGGCCCTGCGGGATCGCCGAAGGGGACGGTACACGGTCTAGCGAAGGCCTATCAAACCTATGTCCGAGACCAAGTCCTGCCTTTCGTAGCTCAGCGCTACCGGACGGACGAGAAGCGGCGGATTTTCCTGGGGCATTCATATGGCTCACTGCTCGGCATGCAGATCCTGCTGAGCGAACCTGGCCTGTTTGATGGCTACGTTCTAGGAAGTCCCTCGTTCTGGTATGACCAACATTATATGATGAATCAGGCACGTGCCTATACGGCCAGCCATGGCGACTTGCCCGCACGAGTCTACATGTACATCGGCGAATACGAAGAGACGCGCCCAGGCGATGCGCGCTTTTCCAAATCCGTGAATATGGTGACCGATACCAAGGAAATGGATCAGATTCTTCGATCCCGCAAGTATCCCTCCCTGCATTTGAAGACGGAAGTTCTCAATGACGAAGATCACGTCAGCGTCGCGCCGCGGGGCTTCACCCACGGGCTGAAGTACCTGCTTCCAGTCACTGTCGCGCACCGCCAATAGGAAAGCGGCCAGTTGGCTACTGGGAAGAAGAGTTTTAACCCCGAGCGTCTGGAATGGGTCAGCTGCAGAAGCGACGCTGCGTCACGCATACGAGTCTTGAGTTCGCTATGCCCGCAATGGTGGTGCACCGCCGGTTCGTGGTCGGATTGATTGGAAGATTGCCTTAACTACCGCGAGCGGCAGGTTCGGGATTTAGCCGACGTCGCCGGATTGGTCCGGGAATGACTGAACTTGGTCGCGACCTGCCAGTATCGCCCTGCCCTGCCCCAGAAATCGCCGACATAGCGGTCGTAGACCACGTCATCACAGTTCATTGATAGCTGCCCTCCGTTCACCGAGTTGTGGATGAACCTGAATGGCTTGGCGTGGGACATTCGCGACTTTCGGCTTCGAGACGGGACATCTAGGTAAGCCGCCTCTCACGAACACGTTCGAGGGCATTTTGCAATGGTCCTTGGAAGGGTTGATGGGATCGCGCCACCGCCTATTGCGCCGGCTCACCTTCCCTAATCGACAAGGTGGTGACAAATCGTGCAACATTCGCCTTAGGATAATAGGCACTTGCCCATAACCGATACCTTGAGAGGTCCCCGCGCCGTGTCAGTCAGCCTGAAGACTCAAAAAATGCTATGGGGCCGTGCAGCGGCGCGCTGCGCATTTCCTGAATGCCGACGCGCGTTAGTAGAAGATGCCACAGAGACTGATGACTCCACCCTCGTCGGCGAGAACTGTCATATCTTTGCTGAGAAGGATGATGGTCCTCGCGGTGACTCGGCAATGCCCGTCGACGATCGAAATCGGTATGGAAATTTGATCTTGCTATGCAACGTTCACCACAAGATCATCGACGATCAGGTGAATACTTGGACCATCGAGCGGCTGAGGCGCCTCAAGCAGGATCACGAGGATTGGGTCAAGGTATCCCTCGGATTAGACCGGATAAAGTTACACGACGACACGATCTATGCCGACTATGTCGATCAATGGGCGCGACTGGCGCATCTCGAAATCTGGACCGCCTGGAGCAGCTTCATTCTGGGCAGTGGCCAGCCTCGGATTCGGGCAGAGGTGGACGGAGACCTCGAAAGCTTAAGGCAATGGCTGCTCGGACGCATCTGGCCTGGCCGTTACCCCGGCTTAGAGAATGCCTTCCAAAACTTCCAACATGTGCTTCAGGATTTTCACGAAACGCTGCGCGAACATCTCGACCGCACTGGCCGGAGCGATATGCTGTTCACCAAGAAATTCTATCAGATCGAGGATTGGGACCCGCCGCGCTATGCCAAGCTCAGCCGCGAGTATGAATTTCATGTCGATCTCGTCAATGACCTTATGTTGGAATTGACGCGAGCATCGAATCTTGTCTGCGACCTTGTCCGCCGCGACCTCTCGCATGCGTATCGCCTCAATGAAGGGCATCTGATCGTTCAACGCGGGCCCGACATGAACTTCCTCTTCACCGAATTCGTTGCGCGCTACAGCCACGAGGAAGCCGAGCAAGATAGGCCTTATCCGGGGCTAGACGCCTTTTACGACACGCGCGGCGCACGGGACTGGACAATTGGAAGCGGGAAGCCATCGGAATGACCGCGTTCAACAATAGATTGTTGCACTCAACCACGGCACATCAACGTCGTTGGAGCGACTACAATATCAGGCCCATATCTTCGTTCTAACGCCTCCGTAATAAGGGAACCTCAACCTTCTGCAATTTTCCTGCAATGCCTGACTAAATGCCTGAGAATTGGAGGCATTCCAGACGTATCGCCTTCGGGCAGCGCGCGAAGGACATCAAGTGGCTTCATCCTGATCCGCTCGGTTGCAAGAGCAATCAGAAATTCCATTGCCGCTTCGCCACGAGGCGCATGCCATTCTTCCACGATGGTTTTTAGGAGGCGCGCCATAGTGTTGCTAGAACTCGCATCTGCCGAATAATCGAGTTCATGAGGCCGGGCCGCTCGCAGCAGCGAAGATTGAATGACACCGTCATTATAGCGCCCAAACATGCCCGGCGCGACCACGGAATGATGAAACGCGTTGTTGACTAGCTTCGCCTTCGGGCCATTCCTCATATTTTCTAAAACGCTTGCGATTGTCACCAACACATCGCCCTGGCTGGCTCTGTCTGGCTCATAATCTTTTTTCCAGAATGCAAATGTTCTACGAAGTCGAAGCGAATTTCCGGTTGGACTATTCCAATAGAATCCTTCGACTTCGCCGCTGGCAAGCGCGTCGATCTGTGAAAGGCGTTCCTCAACGGCTTCTACGATGTTCTGACAAACCTCCGCTTCCGCGTTCAACGGATCGATCAGGGCTTCTAGATAATGGCGTTCCGCCTCCCAGGCCGACATTGGGCTGGCAAGTGGGAGCACCAGCGGTTCGATGACTTCGTAATGATGTTTATGGTTGGTACTACTGTGGATGAGGTCGCTCTTCAGCGTTTTAGCCGCAGGCAGATGGCTGTGCTTGGAAAAACCGATCAAGTAAATTCGTGGCAGATCACCCGCCGGATCGCGCAGATCTCGGCTGATTGATTGAAGAAGGCTTCCCGACGAGATGCAGCCCGTCGTGATCACCACCGCCCCTTCGACAGAACCCTCCTCAAGCTGAGCGACTGCCTTGCGATCGCACATCTCTGTCCCAGCGAGATTCGGCAATGCGCTCACTGCGGCATCTGCAAGGAGTTTGCTGGCGAGGTCCACCTCGTGCACAACCAGCGCCGTCGATGCCGGCATGTGCCGGCGACATGCCTCTATAAACTTTTGCATGAAGGCTGATGCCTGCAAGCGCTCTACGTTTACGTGATAGGCATTAACAGCTTGGCCGCCTGCCGTGATCTGCATTCCCAAAGCTTGATGGCCATAATAGGTCTCCATGAAATCGGCTAATCCGTCCGGCGCATCTTTTGCGACGATCTGGACAGGTTGGTGACGAATATCGTCCGCAAGGAATTGGTCACCGACAAAATGAACTGCCTGGGAACCGCGTCGGCACAGCGGGCAATCCTTTTCTCGGTGTTCATCCAACGTCTCGCCATTCAATATTGCTGGCTCGATGCTGAGATCACTAAGTATCTGCAATCCCTTTTGGTCCCTCGCCAGCGAGTAGAGGGTCACGACTTGACTTTCAGGAATGCGAGCCGTCCGGATGAGCTCCGTGGCAAGATTGCCGCTCGTCGAGGCGGACACCAGTGCGAGGGTCTTGGATGGCAAAGCGAAGGAATATTCGCCTTTCATACCCGCCCAGGAGAGAAAGCTGTCTATCGTAGGCGCTGGGTAAGAATCGTCGAACGCCCGCTTGAGCTGCACGAGCGCGTAGGCAATCGGCGAAATGGAGGAAGTGTCGACGCAGATGTAAGAAAAGTGATCCTTCAGATGACGCAGTAACCCGATGGCAACGAAGGAAACCTCCGGACCATAGGCCATGAGATTTGCAACGCGAATGAAAGCTTGCGAATGTTTGCCTGAAGGATGGACGAAATGAGCTGACCCATGAGGCCTGATTAAACCGTTTCGACGTAGAAAAACTTCCGTGAGACCAATGCGAAGCACGTCGTCGAAATTTTGGCCGTTAAAGCGGATATCCGGCCCAGACAAAATTTTACTCTGGGAGCTGAACCCGCCTTCGGCATCGAAGCATGCAAGATAAAGGGTCGTGTCGGAAATCGAAATCCGCCACTCGGTCTCGTTCTCTAGCAGTCTCCTGATTTGCTTCTCGATCGTCGTCGCCGCGTTTTCGCGAACAATTAGGATGATAGCGTCAGGCCGTAGGTTTTCGCCCACGTAGTTCGTCAAATCGTCCCAGAAGTCAGTTGCCGGAAATTCTTCATGACTGCAGGAAACGGCTAACCAATGAGCTGGCTGGTGACTGCTCGCGCGATCGGTGCGGAATGAGAAAAGGCGCCCCATGATCAGTAGCCGATGGGCACAAGGAGTGTCAAAAGCGCACCGCTCACCGGCGCATGACGCTCATCGCTCTCGAACAGAGCATTATCCAAAAGGAAGTCGGCCTTGGTTAGCTTCGTCGTAGTACTATCGCTAAAATCCTTGAACAGCGATAACCTGCCGGTCCTCAGGCGCAGAAAACCTTGATGCGCCTTCAATCGCTGCAGGATTCTGGCTAGCCCGAGCCCGCCACCGGGCCGCTCGCGGGTCGAGACGTTCTGTAGGAAACACTCCATAACGGCCTTACGCTCGAGCTCAGCTGGAATTCCGCCTGACGACCCAAATTGGGCCCGCAGTCGTGCCCCGTATCCGGGACCGGAGTCAAAGATGGAGATTTCGACGAACTGCTTGTGCACCGCCTGCCGGCGTGCATCCTGCATGGTCTTCAGATAAGCTCCTAACGGCGCGAAATTTCCTGATATCTCCTCCAAGCTCTGATCATCGAGACTGTGACGAGCACAATGAACGGCGCGAACCGAACGGCGATAAGGCCGACCTTGTGCGTCAACGCGAGCGTGATCGTGCGTGTTGGAAAAAAGCTCTCGGAGTATCACCCCGAGAGCTTCACCGTCAGTATCTGTTAGGTCGGCGCGACGCGCCTGGCCAAGGGTCAAATCAAGGATGGCGTTGGCAAGAACAATGAAATCCGCCTCGCCCCGGATGCGACCCCCGCCGTTAGGAGACAGATTGTAGAACGGCTTAAGAGCGCGCTTGGTCGTATGGTCAGCGCAAAGTAGAGTAACCACGGGACCCGTCGCTGAGCCTTGCAAGTCTCCTTCGTCCATCACCTCGATTCGCCTGCGGGCATATTCATACGCTTGGGGGCGAAGAGTTTCGGACGTATGTCTCGTCAGCACGTCGCTGGCCATTAGCACGCCAACAAGTCCAGGCAAAGTGTTCACCAAGTTCTCGATCGTTTGCCCGTCTTGATTGCTTTGAGCATGGGTGACCAGACGCCCGCGATCAACGGTACGAGACCAGGTAACCAGGAACTGCGCAAGGGCGGCGCCACCTCCGCAATGCAGGTAACGGAGATTGTTAGGGAGGAGCACTTCACGCGCAGATACAGGGTCGCGAAAAAGCTTCATGAGGAGCTCCTCACTGTGCCCTATTGTTGCCGTTGTCTCTACTTTGAGCATCTCACCCACTCTGCCCCGTCTCGGTAACGTTAGCCCCTATCAAGGGAGCATTTAAAACGTTCAACCAAAATCTGCCCGAACCGCATTCCAAATGCCAAGCTTCCCCTGCCGACATAAGAGGCGATGAAAAAACGATAAGGAAACGTCCATCTCAGTTTCTCGCGGTGACCATAAGAATCCTGCTTGAACTGATCAACGTAAGACATTCCGCTGCGGCAGACCTCTAAGCGGCACGGAGTGCACAGCCTAAACGAACGGCGGCTTGTCGAAACCTCAGCATGCAACGTGTCGTTCCCGGCTTTTCGGCCCTTCCTGGAATTGGGCGATGGAGGTGCGAACCGGAAAATATGTCCACTACCGCGACGACGAAAAGCCATCACAAGCGGTGAGGATAAGGTCGATATGCAATTTAAAAGCATCTCGTGGTTACTGCGGAGATTCAAATTCGATCTAAGGCCGGTCAGTCTGTGACGCTGAGCGCCAACATCAAAAATCCTGACATCGGCAGTCAAACTGAATAGGCACGGGGGCATGCCACACGAGCATTCTGCCCCCGCGCGGATTATTAAATGCGCTGGCAGTGAGAGCAGAGCGGTAAGCCGCCCGTTCCAGGCCGCCGGTTGTAGTTTTCGATGTTGTTACCTTCAGTGCACTTGGTTTCGTTGTGGTGCACTCGCGTCCCCGGCTTGGCCGAGTGATAGGCTGCAGTCTTCATAAATGCTCCGTACGTTCTGGCGTCGGACGCTTGACGAACTGCTCACGCAGGAAGATACTTCCCGCGCCGTAGAAGGCAGATCCACCACGTCCGACTAGGGCTGGTGCGGACGGGGTAGGCTGATGTGGTGTTAGCCGACCCCGTCCTGTCACTTTCGAACATTGCGCCTGCCGAGGCGCGCATCAAGGCTCAATGCCGCTTATCCACAGGCCGGATGTACATTTATCCACAGGCCCTGCTGTGAAACTCTTTGGAAAGATAACTAGGTTCTCATTGTGATGAAGATGGGCAATGTCGAACTTCGCGAGCACAGGCGCGCACTTGGTCTGACGCAACAGGGCTTGGCAGAACGAATCGGATTAACTCGAGAAATGATCGGGTTAATGGAACGTGGAGTGAAAGCCATCAGCCCGCGCACGGCTGCGGCAGTGATGGCTGCACACCCAAAAGCGCTAGAGCGAAGGCCTACGCAGTATGCACCTCTGCTGATCAAGCTGGAGCATGCACTGTTAGAAGCGCGGATAGCTTACACGATCGACTATGAGTTGGGAGGAGAGGCAGTGGTCCTCCGCCTCGATGAGCTTGCAATCGCTTTATACGTTGCCGTAGCCCGCTCGGATGCTCCAGATAAGGTCACAGGTGACATCGACACGATATCGATCTGTGGGAAGGCCGCACTTAATGCGTTTATCACTATGCTCCAGTATGGCGGCGTCCACGCCCGACTCAGTGCTCAGCAGGACCCCTATGCAGATGCCACATGAACATCTGCGTGGCGCACCAATCATTGTTCCCTATAGGATCGCCCAAGCATCCCGACCGAAAAAGCTGACGGGCAGCACTTTGGACCCAAAAATCGGCGACTGAACGGCGACAAAGGGTCGTTTTGCCGCGCGCTAAACGGCGTGTTGTCTGACAGGGCATTCGTTCCCAGACCGGTCCGGCAAGACGGGTTTCAAGAGAAAGGACGCCTTCACGAACAGTGTAGAAGTCCTCGGAACAAGCAATTCTGGGCAATTGCGTTTAGTATTAAGTGTTGGATAGCAAGCCTACCAGAGTGATATATCGCTTCATATGCCCTTGGCAGATCACGGTTGCCAGTCCGTCATCTGTAGCACGTTGCCGCCGAGACTCTGAAACGCGCGCTGGCGGCAGGAGAAGACGATGATTTGCTGATCCCGCGCTTGCCGGTGCAACGCGTCGAACATGCGCTCGATCCGATCATCGTCCGAATAGACGAGTGCGTCGTCGAGGATTACCGGTGCGGGCCGCCCGTCCCGCGAGAGCAGGCGCGCGAAGGCGAGGCGTGTAAGGACCGACAATTGCTCGCGCATGCCGCCGCTGAGGCGGTCGACATCTTCCTGCAGCCCCGCGCGTACGATCGTCTGCGGCAGCAGCGTCTTGTCATCGAAGGTGACCGTGACATCGTCGAAGAGCAGGCCGAGTAGTGGCCGCAACTCGTTCATCACTGGCTTGAGATAGAGGTCACGCGCACCAGAACGCGCTGCCTCCAACGCCTGTGTCAATCGGGTCAGCACGGCGACTTCCCGCTCGAACGCCAAAACACGCGCCTCGGCCGCCGACAAGGCATCGGCGGTCTCATGCCATGCCTCCTCCACAGCATCGTCGGATCGTGCAGTGATGCGAGCGTTAAGCCCGGCGATGGTTTCACGCAGCTGCTGGATCTCGGTTCCAGCCGCCAGCTCGACGGAGCGGACCCGGCGCAACGTCGCATCCGCCGCATCCAGATCGAGCGCTTCGGCGCTGCGCGCATCGAAATCCCGCTGGGCATTCGCCAGCGCTGTGTCGCGTTGGGCGAGACGCTGTGCCAGACCCTGCCCTTTCGCCTCCCGCTCGTCGATAGGGCCGAGGATCGCGACGACCTGCTCTTCGCGTGTCTGCAGCCGCGCGAGTTCGGTCTCCGCCTTGATGAAGGCTTCTTCGGCTTGGGCTCGGGCGGGTTCGGCCCCGCGCACCGCCTGCGCGGCATCGCGCCGACGCTGCTCTGCTGCGTCACGTGCGGCGCGGGTCTCGTCAGGATCGGCCTTGAGCTCGATGGGAGAAGTATCCACGCCGGCCAGCGCGGCCACCGTCTCGCGCAACGCATCCAGCCCGTCGGGCGCGATGACCTTGAGCTGCGCCTTGGCTTCATTGGCCTGAGCCGCAATCGAGCGGGCGAGAACCTGCTGGGCGCGCGCAGCCGCGAGGTCGGCGACCCCCATCGAAGCGAGCAAGGTCCCGCGTTGTGTCTCGGCGGCGGCAAGGCGGCCGTCATCATCGGCGGCGGTATTAGAGCGCAGCGTGATCGTACCGATGCCCGGCGCGACCAGTTGAGCATGATCGTTATAACCGCGCTCCTCACCGTCGCCGAGCGCCGCGCCGCCCATCGTTACCCGTCCCGCGGCGGAGCCATCATAGGCGACCGTCACGGTTGGGCGTGCGGCATCTTGCACTGCGCGGATGCGGGCGATCTCTACATCCAGATCGGCAAGCTCATCCACGGCACCGTCGGGCAGCCGGACCCCGGCGAGTTGCGCATCGCATGTTTCGATCGTGCCGCGTATCACTTCGGCACTCTTCAACTGCTCCTCCCACTCTGCACGTCGCTCAGCCGCCTCACGCGCTTTCAGCGCCGCATCCAGCAGGACCAGCAATTCGCGTGCCGCATTCTCGTCCGCCTCGGCCGTTTCGATCTCGGCCTGCGCCTGGGAGATCGCCTCACCCGCCGAGCGCCGGCGCTCGACCGCCTCGTCGCGGCGGCGATGGGCTTCACGGCTGTCCTCCGCCACCTGCTGCGCTTCGGCCAGCGCTTCGTCGAACTGCTGGTGGTTGCGCAAGGCGGTATCGTGCTGTTCGCGCGCCAGACCGAGCTCCGCCTGCGCCGCCTTCAGCCGCTCGGTCTGGGCGCGAGCGGCATCGAAGGCGATCTCGGCAGCGTCCACCGCCTGCTTGCGGGCGTCACGAGCATCGGGGCTCTCCAGCTCGGCAAGCCGACGCTGGACCGCGCCTCGCCGATCGAGTTCGTCGCGCAAGGTAGCCACCTCACCCGCCAACCGCTGTTCTTCCAAGACCAGCCGGTCGCGAGCATCAATCGCGGCGGCATAACGGCCACCAGCCTTTGGCCGACCAGTGGCAGTGACGAGTTGCCCGGCAGCCTCCCCGGCAGCGGCCATGATCTCGGCCATGCGCCGGCCACCGGTCATCGCTTCCACTTCGCCCTGCACCGATTCGAGCAGGCTGGTGCGGACCTGGCGGTCGCTCTCTTCCTCAGTCCGACTGCGCGGCTCGATACCGGTGAGACCCTGGCGGACCCACAGCAGCCCCGCCGGCCCACCGACGCCACCATGGATCAGCTTCGCGATGAAATTCTCCGCCTCGTCGGTCTGCGCGATTAGGCGGCCGGTCACGAGATCGACGACCTTGGCGAACCTTCCAGCGTAATACTGCTTGGTGATCCGGTAGCGGGCATCGCCCACGCTGATGTCCGCCTCGATCAGCGGATTGCCGCCGCTATAGGGCCGCAAGGCGCGTACGCCGCCAGCCGTGCTGGAGTGCGGCTGGAAGAACAGCCCGTGCAATGCCTCGAAGCTGGTCGATTTGCCGAATTCGTTTGCGGCGCACAGCACGTTGACGCCATCGCCGATCCCTTCGATCGCGACACCGCGCCCGGCGAACCGCTTGACGTTGTGGAAACGGAGCGCTGCGACCTTCATTGCGACACCTGTTCGGCATAGCCATAGAGCCGCGCCAGCGCAGCGATGGCGATCGCCCTGTCAGCAGAAGACCGGCCGGCATCCTCGCTCTCGGCCAGCAGAGTGTCGGCCGCATCTCGCAGAGCCCCGGCGCGATCGATCCGGTCGAGATCACCGACGTCGCATTCGGTTGCCAGTCCGGTCTCGTCCAGATCGAGCCAGGCGAAATCGGGGGCGGCGCGCTCGATCGCAGCTGCCAGCACAGTGCGCGCGGCAAGACCGGTGCGGCCGCTGGCAACCACCCGGGCCAGCGTCTGCCGGCGATCCCGCAGATCGGGCAGCAGCGCATCCAGCGCCCCACCGGGATCGTCGTCTGCCAGCAGATGAAGGTCGAGCGTGCGCCAGGCGAAGCTCCCGGTGGGAACCGGCGTCACTACTGGCACCGCGCGGACTTCGGCAATATCGACCAGCAGCGCCGTGCCAAATCGATCGTGCTTGAAGCGATCCTGCTCGGGCGAGCCACTATAGTGGGTACGGGGATCGACCTTGATCGCACCGTGCCAGTCACCCAGCGCGAGATAGTCCAGCCCGGCGCGGCGAGCCCGATCCGGGGCGATCACCTCGGCGCTGACGGCATCTTCGGAAAAGCTCTGGATCGCGCCATGGGCGATGCCGATGCGGATCGCGCCTTCGGCGGTGGCGGCACCGTCCATCCATTCGCTGAGATCGCGGCCCGGCCGTCTCGTCGTGCAGGGAGCCGGCAGGAGGAGAGCGCCGCCCGTCAACTCCATCGGCTCCGCCCGTGTCGCCAGCACGACATTGTGCGGCGCCTCGCGGGCCAACAGCGTCCACAATTCGGTCGCCTGCAGGGAATCGTGATTGCCCGGCAGGATTACCCAGCGGATCGACGCGTGATGCGCCATCTCCGTTAGCGCCTGTCGCCGAACATCGGCAGCGGGCGTTTCGGTGTCGAATGTGTCGCCCGCTAGCAGGATTGTGTCCGCGCCGTTCAGCCGCGCCTGTTCTGCCAGCTTGCCGAGCACCGCGTGGCGAGCCTCGCGCAGGCGACCGGGCAGGTCGCCGGAGAAGTTCCCGAAACGCTTGCCGAGATGCAAGTCGCTTGAATGGATGAAACGCACCATATTCACTCCACCTCACGCACGGCAGGATCGATCGGCGCAGCCATGCCCTCTCCACGCCCGCGTGCGATCGCTTCGTCGAGGCGCGCGCGCGATCCGGCAGCCAGCCGCTCGACCCCAAGCATGCGCGCCAGTTCGCGCGCAGGATCCGGCTCTTCGAGCAGGTCCGGATTGTCACGGACGACAGCCGAAAGCTCCGCAAGGGGAATATCCGGGATCGCCCGGCGCGCTTCATCGCCGTGGGGCGGGCGATAGGGATGGAAGTCGATGATGGCGCCGGTCTTCCAGATGAATTCGCCGCTCGATTCCTCCGTCCGGTCATAGTCGCGCAGGTGCATGTCGATCCGATCGCGAATCTTGCCTCCGGTGCGCAGCCAGCCATGTGCGCGGGCGACGCGCTGGCATAATATGTCTGTACGCAGCGGGCTCTCGGCTTCGATCACGGCGGCGATCATGGCGCGCAGCGAATCCCGATACGCGAAATGGTGAAACTGTTCCGGGTCAGTTGCAAAGCCTGTCAGATCGGTGACGCGATAACGGCCAACCAGATCGTCCGACACCTGCGAGGATGGGGCTGGAACTTGCGCTGGATCGGTGATCCTCACCGGTACGACCGGGGCGGAGATCTCCGCGGATACCAGCTCGATCTCGATCGGCGCCGGCGCGGGGGCCACTTCCTCGGTATGTGCTGCCGCCTCGTCGTCGCGAATTTCCTCGATGCCCTCTACCTCATGTCCCATGTCCCAGTGCGCGGTGACGCTGCTGTCCGGTTCCGCCGCGCGGCTTGTCTCCAGAAGCGTTTCCAGCGCCAGGTGCAGACGATCCGCGCAACCGGCAGAATCGTACCACCAGTCGGTCGACCAGACGCGAAGCATGTTCCACCCGAGACCCGTCAGCACCTGCTCGCGCACTTTGTCGCGATCACGCGCGGTCGCCGCGCTGTGATAGGACGCGCCATCGCATTCGACGCCGGCGAGATAGGCTCCCGGCAGATCCGGATGCCGAACACCCAGGTCGATGCGGAAGCCCGAGATGCCGACCTGCGGCACGATCTGCCATCCCCGTTGTTCGAGCTGCGCAGCCACCGCCTCCTCGAAAGGAGACTCAAAGCCGCTGACCGAGCCGATGGTCTGGGCGGGTAACGCGATCGCGCCACGCTCCGCATAGTCGAGAAAGGTCTTTAGGTGGTGCACCGCCAGTGCCTTGGTCCGCGTCGGATCGATCTGGTCGGAGGTGAAGCCCGAGAAGACGATCAGTTCCTGTCGCGCGCGGGTGACGGCGACATTCAGCCGCCGCTCGCCGCCGTCGCGATTGAGCGCGCCGAAGTCCATCGTCAGCTTGCCCGCCGCATCCTTCCAGAAAGTGATCGAGAACAGGATCACGTCACGCTCGTCACCCTGCACATTCTCCAGATTCTTGACGATAGTTGCCTCGACCCGCTCATCGGCAAAGAACCATTCGAGCGCAGGTTCGTCACGCCGTGCGACGTCCAGCAGATCGAGGATAAGCGACTGCTGCTGTGCATTGAAGGTGATGATGCCCAGCGTCGGCCGGCTCTTTTCGGGAAGCTCCAGCCACTCGCGCATGCGCGCTACCGCCTCGTCCGCGACGCCCTGTGCCTCGATCCGGTTGGTCCGGCTCTTGCCGCGATCATAGATGCCGTTCGGCACCTTGCGCAGGCGCACCGCCCGATCATCCACTTGCGGTGACGGGAAAGTGACGAGCCGGTTCTGATAATAGTGATTGTTGGAGAAGGCGATCAGCGACTCGCTGCGGCTGCGATAATGCCAGCGCAGGTCGCGGACCGGGATGCCCGACGCCTTCGCCTCGTCGAGGATGCTCTCCATATCCAGCTCATGGTCGGCGACATCCTCGTCATCGTCGTTGCTGCCGAAGAAGTTGGTCGGCGGCAACTGCTTGGGATCGCCGACGATGATCGTCTGGCGCCCGCGCGCAATCGCACCCACCGCATCCCAGGTCGTGATCTGCGAGGCCTCGTCGAAGATCACGACATCGAACAGGGCCTGGTTGGGCGGCAGATACTGTGCGATCGACAGCGGTGACATCAGCATACAGGGCGCGAGCTTGGTGAACGTCTCTGGCATCTTGCCGATCATGTCGCGGATCGACTGGCTCGGGCGCTGCAGTTCCATTTGGTAGCGCAGCAGACCAAGTTCGGAATTGCGCGGCACGCTCTGCACCGGAGGCAGGTTGTGCGCCAGCGCGCCGATCACGCGACCAGTGGCATGGGTGCGGACCAGATCGTCGATCTCGCGGAATTCGGCGATCGCATTCTCGTGCTGGAAGCGCCGGAAATCGCGCAGCACCGGATCGCTGTCCAGCACCATAGGCAGCCACCAGCGGGCATAACCCAGTCGGAACGCCTTGCGCGCACCATCGGCGGGCACGATCCCAGCCTCGATCTGCTCGACCAGCGCGCCGAGCCCTGAGGCGATCGCCCGGTTGCGGACACGGCACCATGCCGACCAGTCGCGCAACAGGTGGCGCGCTTCCAGAAGCGCCGTCAGCGCTGCCGAAAGGGTGCCCAGCGCGTCCGGTGCGTTTTCGAGCGTGACATTGCGTCCTGCCGCTTTCGCGAAGCGACTCCGCGCGTCGTCGAAGCCCTGTCGTGCCGCCAGCAGCTTGGTTCCGGCTTGCCGTAGGCGATCGCTGTGGTCAGGTTCGTGCACTGCCTCGGCGATCCGTCGGGTGGCAGTCTCCACTGCGCCTGCATCGCGCCCCTCAAAACGTAGCGCCGCGCGCAGTCTTTTAGCATGCGCGAGAATGTCGGCGATGGCGGGCAGATTGGTGTCGAGGCCGGCGAACGGAAGCGGCCGACCGGCCAATGGGTTCTGGTCGATCGCCGCCAGATGCTCCTTCATCCTGCGAAGCTGGGGCAGATCACTTTCCGGGTCCGCCGTGCCCTCGCTGGCATAGGTCTGCAGCAGACGCGACACCTTGCGCTTACCGACTGCCGAAAGCGGCCAGATGGATGCGTTCGCCTCGCGCCATTGGCGATCGAGTGTATCGGTTTCGATAGCCCGCACACTATCCGGCGAGAATGGCGCGGCGAGTTGGCTTTCTGCATCCCGATACGTGCCGATCGCGGCGGTCAATGCGGCCAGATCGCCGGCCGATCGCGCGAAGTCGGGATCAAACGCGATCGAGATGTCGCGATCGCGCCCTGCCTCCATCGCCTCGGCCAGGCCGGCGAACGTCGTAATCTCGGCGCTCACCGGCTGATCGCCGGCACCAAGTCCGATCGCACCGCGCAAAGCGTCGAGAGCGCCATTGAGCAGATCCGCGGCATTGCGCAGCGACTGGGCGGCGGCGATCAACTCGTCCTGCCGTGCCGTGCCTGGCTCTTCGACATCGACCAGATCCAGCGCGGGCCGGCGTTCGACCGATGCGAAGACCAGACCCAGTTCGCCCGCCAGTTCTTCAAGAGCCGCCAATGCCTGCGTGTCGTGCACCTGCCCATGCGGCCAGGCAAACTCCGGAGCCGGGGCATCCGCCTCGCGCAGCGCGACGCCCAGCGCGAGATAGGGCGTCCAGCCGCTGGGAAACTGCTTGTGCAACGCCTCCACATAAGCGTTGAGGGTATCACGGCGCAGCTTTAGCCGCTCGTTGACCGCGATCCATTCCGCAGGATCGACATGTCCGCCATGTTCCCACGCCGCCTTGAGCTGCGCCAGGAAATGGCGCCGGTCGGCCTTGCTGGAGTGGAGTTCGATACACTGATCGCCAAGCCCATGTTCGCGCAAGCGGCGATAGACGACGTCAAGCGCGGCCGTCTTTTCCGCCACGAACAGCACCGTCTTCCCGACGCCTAGGCAATTGGCGATCATGTTCGCGATGGTCTGGCTCTTGCCTGTGCCCGGCGGTCCCACGATCACGAAATCGCGTCCCGCCGCCGCCGCCAGGCTGGCCGCGGTCTGCGAGGAATCGGATGGCAGCAGGCTGATGATGTCCGCCGGCGCGTAGACGCGATCGAGGTCACGCTCGTCACGGATCACCGGCTGGCTGTCATCCGCGCCGAACGGCTTGTCCGGCGTATCGATCAGATGGCGGACGACCCGGTTCTCACGCAATGCCTCGGTGCGCTCGACCAGATCTTTCCACATCAGGAACTTGGCGAAGCTGAACGTCGACAGAGCTGTGTCGTCGACAACTTCCATGCCGGGGACGTCACGCACTGCCTGCCGCATCATCGCCAGCACGCGCGGCACATCGACACCGCTTTCATCGAGCGGCAGATCGCCACCGAATTGGGGCAGCTTGAGGTCGAAATCGCGTTCCAGAAACTGAAGGAGCGTCGCATTGAAGCGTGGCTCATCTTCATGGAAGCGCAGGCGGAATGGGGCGCTCGCGCTGCGCCGTTCCAACTTGACGGGGACCAGCAGCAGGGGCGCGCGATAGCTGCGCTCGTCCTCTGGCTTTTTCTTCCAGCGCAAGAAGCCTACCGCCAGGAAGAGGGTGTTGGCGCCGCCCTCGGCGAAATCGTTCCGAACCTGCCGATGGAGGTCGATCAGGCGCGCTTCAAGCTGGGGCGCATCCAGCGGCGACGGCAACTCGTCTCTTCGCAGGGCTTCGGCAGCAAAGCCGCGTTGCAGATCACGGCCATGCACCTTCCGAAACAGGGCCACGTCGCGCTCACCCAAAGGGTTCTGCTGGGGCAAGGACACGATCTGGATGGCGGCACCGTCCGCCAGCCTGTCCTCAAGATAAGCGACATCGGTGCATAGGAACGGGATCGTCTTCTTCGATTCCGGGAAGTTCAGCAGCCTGTTGCGGAGCGTCAGGTCGAGCAGCTTCTTCTGCCAACGATCGATGCGGCCAGCGGCGGTCTTCGGCTTCTGTTCCACCTGCATGTCCGGCATTTCGTTGAACGAAGGAGCCGTGGGCAACGACAATGCCGCGACCGACGCGACTTTCTCATGGTCCGCCGCATCATGCCGCGATGCGTCATGGGAGGCGAGCGGAGTAATGCCGCCACTGCGCGCGCGTCGCACATCGATGGCCGCGACGAAACCATGTGACTCTTCCTCGCTCATGCGATGGTCCAGAGCACGCTGCGCCACGTCTAGCGCCATAGCCGGGCGATGGGTGACGCCGGTCGTTTCGAACACGATCAGTTCGCGCGAGGTCAAGGCCTTGCGAACCTCCATCTGGTCGGTCTCGATCGTGTTGCCGAAGGTCCGCTTCGTCAGCCAGACACCCACCGCCGCATGGCCGTGAAACATCAGGATCACGGGATGAAGGCCAGCCGCCTCCAGTGCCGCGGCGATCAGTAGGGTCGTATCCAAACAGGTACCGAGCCGTTCCTCCGCGATCGTGGCGGGCCGTCGCACCTTCTGCCCGCGATCCTCGAAGCTGGCCGGCGGTTCGGCATAATGGATCGCCATCGCGGCAACGGCGGAATAGATCGCTGCCGCGAGCATGTAACTGCGCTGGGGATCGCCCGACTGATAGCCGTCCAGCCCGCCGGGATGCCCATGCTCGGCCAGCCGATCGGCTGCGCTGCGAAGGATCCGGGCGACGGCGGGGTCATTCGGCATCACAAAGGCAGGCAGCAGTTGCGCCATATCTGAGACGCCGCCCCATTCGTCACGGGCAAGCAGGCGGACCGCAAAGCGTTGCTCTTCTAGCACCGCATCGCCGGCCGACAGCCGCAGAGTGATCTCTCCGCGCTCGGCTTCGTTCAGTCCAGCAAGATAGGCAGCGTCTAGGTCAACCTTGCGATCGGCGAGCGGAAGGCTATCGCCCGGCACAAGCCGATCGATTGTCCAGGTTTTGGCACGCAGAAACGCGGGGTTTGAAATGAGGTCGACACGGATCTTCTCGAGATGTCGTCCATCGGCATTGTCTATCTGGATGGATCGGATGACGGGTACCGCGTTCTGTTATGAAGCATAGGTGAAGCTACCTGCAATGTCGGCGGCGATTGTCGGGTCGTTCACACTCGCGGTGGGATTAGCTACAGTGAAATCTTGATCTTCAGAATCGTGCATAAAGCCCCCCGTCCAGAGAGCAGGCTAACCAAGCGCGATCACAAAAAAAAGATAAAACAGCAGTCTATAGGAGCAGGCTGAATCGAGCTGTGCAGACTACAGGTCAATTCCATAAGTCCGCCCATGCCGGTTTCCGGTAAAACACGACTGTTAGCGCGCCGGGAACGAATAACTGTTTTTTTGGGGATTAGCGCTCGTTCACCCAACGGCCATAATCCAGAATAAAGAGCATTGCTCACAGGCCGCTCCGCGGAATCGATCGGTAGCTTCCGATAAGATAGGACGTTCATCGAAGCTGATCTGAACGATCGGACGCGATCACGACCTGCCGCAACCGGACGTCCGCGGCTAGGGACCTCGAAATAGGGTTAAACGGCAAAGATGGGGTCGCTATACTGAGCACGAGACACGTTGGGTTGTGACATTTGCGACAGGGCACTCTCAATGCGATCCGAGGATAGCAGACGATTGTAGGGGCACGTGATCAAGGCTGTGCCGCCGCGAAGGCAATCGAGTTGCGCCAAGCGATGTTTTTCCGCTCAGGTTCATATGCGAACTCGAGACCACCTCTCCTAACAACATATTTAATTGTTGTTTGTTTAATACTTGCCCCTTATCCGTCCCCGTTGAAACGGGGGGTTTCATGAAATTTTTAAGCGCTTTTGCGCGTCGCGATGCTCATTGCCGGATGCTCTTCTTCAAACGAAGAATCTGTGCCGGCACAGATTCTATAGAGACAATCTGAGCCTGACGGTTTGGATCGAAGGTCGGGGCCGGGCCGGTATGAGCGTCACGAACTTGGGCATTTACGTGCGCTCGACCAGAGACAAGGCCCGCTGGGCGTCCGAAGACGGTCCGGTTTTAACATGTGACTACTGATTATGTCTTATCGCAGACCGTAGAAAATACGGATCGAGCTTGAACCGAGCATCTGGGATGAACAATTTTTTCGCAAGCGGGCAGCCCGTATTTGCGGGTTCTGCATTATAAGGGGGTCATTAAAGATGGAATCCGCTCGTCTAGCGGTGCTCGCGCTGTGTCTGGGTGTCGCGCTACCGCTCGGAGGTTGTGACAAGATCGCGCCCGCTGGAAACGAGGTGCAGCAGAATGCACCTACGGGGCTGGCCGGCGTACGCGCCGCCATCGTCGCACGGAATTTCGGTGAGGCGGTGGAGCTTGCCGCCGCCGAAGTGAAGGCGCATCCGAACGATCCATCGAGCTTCTTCGAGCAGGCCCGGGCCGAGGCGCTGGCCGGCAACGAGGGCCGAGCCCTGGAGTTCCTGGACCGGGCGATCACCCTGGGGCTTCCCGATGCGGCACGAGCGCTCGATGACCCCGCTTTCGAGCAGATCAGCAGTTCCGAACGGTTCGCCCGCCTCGTGGACCGCGCCAGTCCGTCCACGGCGGACAGTGGCGGCACCACCATCACAGCGGGCAGGCGGCGGGACAACCCGAATGACGGCGTGGTTCTCGACGAAAAGCCGGGCGGCGGCACGCATATCCAGGCCGGCGACGTCGTTCTCGACACCGACTTCTGACGCTTCTTTCTTCTTTTCACTGACAGGATTGTTTCCGCGATGAGCGAACGTGCTTCCCTGCGCGCGTGGTTGTGCGCGTCCACCTTCTTCGTTGCCCCGCTGGTCGCGGCCGCCCCTGCCCTCGCCGATACCGTTCAGGGCAATGGCCGGGCCACGATCACCAAGGACACCGAGTCCGTGCGTAACATGGCGGTGCTCGAGGCGAAGCGCGACATCGTGCGCTCGATGCTGATCACCACGTTGGGCAACGACCGCGTACGGGAGGCCACGCCCGATATCGTCGATCGCATGGCCGGTCAGGTGCGCGACGATATGATTTCTGCGCAGACCTCGGAGCGCGTGGGCAAGGACTTCCTCGTTCACCTCACCGCAGACATCGACCAGACTTGGTTCCGCACGATGTTGTCCGATTTCGGCCTGGACAGCGCGTCGCAGCGTGCCGACGGCAACCGCCAACTGATCCTCGTCTACCTCGATCGCGACGATGGCACGGCCACAGATCTTTCCGCACCCGCCGAAGTGAATGTCGAATATGATCGCAGAACCGGCGCCTCGTTCTCCGACACATCCAGTGTCACCGCCTCGTCCAAGGAAGCCGGCGGGTCCAGCTACCGCAGCGCTTCGGCATCGAGCAGTGCGGCATCGGGCGCACAGCGTTCCACGGCATCGGGGGCCTACAAGAACCGCAGTGCGGCAAGCTACGGTGCGTCCGACCGGAGCGGATCGGTAGCCGGTTCTGCGCGGGGATCGAGCGCGGGTGCCTATTCAGGATCTTCGGCCAGCGGATATTCTAATCGTTCGGCCAGCGCATCGGCAACGAAGGCTTCGAGCGCCTATGCCGCATCGTCATCCTTCGCCGATCGTACCAACGTCCAGGCCGAAGTGCATGACGACGTGCGCTATCGCGCCCACGTCGTCTACCAGACCCCGCCCAAGAGCGTGGACGGGGATTCAATCCGCAACGGGCTGAGCGGCGAGCTTATCAAGTACGACGTGAAGGTCGCGGAAGCGTGGCCAGCGCTGTCCTCCTACTATCCTGGCGGTGTGCCGCGTTATGGCGATCTCAAAGCGGATCCCAGCTACAACGGCTTCCTGAGCAGCCTGAAAGCGAGCAACACGCCGTTCTTCCTGGGCGGGACGTTCGCGGTCTCGCAGGAAGGGCGAGACCCCGCCAGCGGGCAATCCCGCTGTTCGGGCAGCTTCAACGGGAGCGCCTTCGCGAGCAGCGACGGATCGACGCTCGCCGCGATCCAGGCGGCGAACGTGACGCTTGGGTCAAGCCCCGAGAACTGCGCGGCCGTGCTCACCGGCAAGATGGCGCAGATCGCGGCAGCCCAGATCGGTCCGCAGATCCAGAAGCACTGGCGCCAACAGGCCCGCGCGAGCGTTGGCCAGGACAGTCGGCAGGAGGCGGACTACACCCTGGTTTTGCGCGCGGCAAAGCTTGACATGGGCTTGCAGGCCGATCTGCTGGACGCGATCTCCGCCACGCCTGGGGCACAGATGCAGGCCTTCGTCTCTTCTGGCGCGACCGAACTGCGGCTGACGGTGCGCTACGCGGGTGCCATGCCGCTGCAGTTCGCATTGTTCCAGCAACTGCGCGCAAAGCCCGCATTCTCTGCCTTACAGTCGACAGTGGATGGCCGCGCGATCACCCTGTGTCTCGCGGTCTGCGGTGGGGCATGAGCCGATGAAGATCGTGTTCCGAACAACTGCGGCGGCTGCGGCCCTTGCGTCCGCCTACGCGCCGGGGGCTCTGGCGCAGGGCACTGAAGCGACCGACGCCGCAGCCCCGTGGCTCTGGGCGGCACCTGCGCTCTATGGTTTCGAAGGCGGAGTCTGCCGGGACAATACCGGGGTGACGGATGCGGCGACCAGCGGATCGGCGATGGTCGACCCGCTGTTCTGCCCGCAGCTTGGCATCGATCTGCGTGCTGCCTTTGGAGCCGCATTCGCTCAGGCGGTAGGACAGGCTTTCCGCAATGTGGAGCCGAGCTTCGGTGCACATCTCCCCGCCGGCGCGACACCAGTGGCCAGGCTGCGCGGTACGCTTGCCGTATCGCTGCGCCTGACCCGCGCAGCGTTGCATACCGTGGCTAAGCCCGGCGGCGCGGTCGATGCCTATGCTCCGATCACGCTGACATTGGATATTACCAACCCGGCGAACGGCGAAGTTGTCTTCACCCGCACCCGCAGCGATGTGGCCGAAGGCGTGCAGGCTGCCGGCACCGTCGAAACGGACGTGGCGCGCCAGTTCCAGGCGCACCTCTCGAACGCGATGCAGAAGCTGGTGGCGGAGTCCGCCGCAGCCTTCCGCCCTTATGCGCAGACGGCCAAGGTCGTGGGATCGGTGACGCTTGCGAAAGGCGAAACCGGCTATGTCGTGGACAAAGGCCGCAACGCCGGTTTGCGCGCGGGCGATGGCATCAATGGTGACGGCAAGGTCATCTATGCCGGGCCCGATTACGCTGTCGTCGAAGCGCAGCTGAGCGAGTACCGCAACGGACAGGTGCTCTCGCGCATGGCGACCGCACCGGTCGAGACGCTGGCACGTCCCAGTGTCCTGACGGTCGTGGACGGCGCACCGCAGGGCTATTCGTCGCAATGGCTGGGGCAGATCCTCGAGGATGCGCTGGGGAGCGGCAGCGCGCTCGCGCCGGTGCCGGTCAACGCGGCGTTTTCCGGCCTGCGCACGATGGCGCTGGGCGGCGCGGGCGCCAATCTCGATCCCGACGCGCGAAGCCTGCCGGACTATGTGGCGAGCGTGCGCACGGTTCTGCTCGATTCGTTCACCCGACCGAGCGAAATCCCGGGCGTCGTCGTTGATCGTCACGAAGCATTCGCCTTCGTCACGCTTGTTGACGCCTCGGGCCGGGCGATCGGGACCTGGCAGGGCCACAACGTGATCGAGGATAAGGTGAGCCTTGGCATCCGCCTTTCCGCTGCGCAGCGGCATGACGCCGTACTGCGCAACGCCTTGGAGGATGCAGCCAAGGCGATGGCAGGCTTCCGTCCGCAGCCGCGCTTCGTGCCGCTAAAGGGCAAGGGCGGCGCGCTGGTCATGGCAGACACCGGAGGGATGGCAGGCCTCGGCCAGACCCTGCCGGTGTTGCGCCCGTCGTCCGGGAACTTTGCCGGCGTGGCAGGCAAGGTCATGGTCGCGGTCGGCGAAGTCACCACACGCGAGGTGGTCTCCGGTGGTCTCGCCGTCGCCGATGCCGGCGTCGTTCCGCTTGCGCTTCGCGGCGGTGAAGTGGTGGCGCTGGAAGCCTCGGGCGTCCCCGCAACGACCCGCCAGAGTGTCGGGCAGTGTCGTGGCTCGGGCGGGTTGCCAGCACTGGATGATCGCGGGCAGGTGCCGATGCCAGCTTATGCCCTGGCTGCCCCTGGCCTGTTGGCCGGTAACATGGCGGCGCCGGTCCGACTGACCAGCCTGCCTGCGCTGCTGCGGGACTATGCACCGAGCTTCGCCGATTGGAACCGTTTCGAGGCGGCCAGGGAAGCCACGGCGGAAAGCTGCTTCGTTCCGGTTCTTGCCGTTGTTCCGGCGGCGACGGGCTACAACGTGACCGTGGGCTACACACTGCATCGCGGCACCTCCGCCTCGGACGCCAAGATCGGCACCAGCGGGCTTGCCATGACGCTTACGCCCACCCGCATGCCCGCGGGCTCTGAAGCGGCGGCACAGGCCGCCATGCTCGAATCCGACCTCGTCGCGCAGGTGCTCCCGGTGGCCGCCAAAGCTGCCGCCGCACTCAAGCCGGCATCCTGAAAACATCAAATTTATCAAGGAGTGCAACTTCATGAATATCCGTAAGCCGATCGCAATGCTTCTCGCTACCGCCGTTCTCGCCGCACCCATGAGTGCATCTGCCGGGCTTGGCGGCCTGGGCGGCCTTGGCAAGAAGGCGCTGGGCGGCGGTTCCGACAGCGGCATAAGCAGTGCCGACGCCGACGGCTTTCTCGACGGAGCGATGCTGTCGACGAAGAACGTCATGATCTCTGCCGCTCTGCTGGCGCAGGCTCTCAAGGACCGCGATGGCCTCGCCACGAGGAGCGCGGAAATCGCGTCCATCAGCAAATCGCAGAGCTTCGGGGAGCTGAATTCTCACAAGGAACAGATGCAGCAGAACTTTGCGATCCTGAACGAGCAGGGCGCTATGACGGACAAGATGACCGCAGTCTACCAGGCCGGTAATGCCAAGCAGAAGCAGGTAATCGGCACCGCGCTCGCTAATCTGGCCCTGGGCGTCTACCGTAACGTGAAGCTCGCCGGCGCTGCACCGGGGATGGTCCAGTCGGTTTCTGGAAGCCCCCAACTGATGGGCCGCGTGGGCGAGTTCAAGTCTGCCGCAGGTCTTCTTGGCATGCAGGGCAAGGGTCTCGGCACTATCGGCACATCGCTGCCCAAGCTGATGACCAGCCTCAAGATCAAGCCGCTGCCTGAGGCTGAGACCACGAAGCCGGTCGCAGTTTCACTCTGATCCGTAAATGAAGAAAGCGGGCCGATTCCAACGGGATCGGCCCCTTTAGAACAGAATCCGTTCACTCCGCCTCATCCCCGGGCGGCGGTGAAGTAACTTGGGCACTCTTCTGCCCATCTGCGCCGCACCGATGGAGGCTTGCTGTGGCGCTCATCACATGGGCCGTGCATTCGAACAGCGGGGTCATGGGCTGCGGTTGATGTCGTCGGAGCATGTCTGCCCTTACGTAAGACGCGAAAGAACGACGACCGCGATGCCGAGGCGATAGAGTTCCTTTCTTGTTAACCAATCATCCAATTGTGTTTAATATCAAAGTGCTCGCGTCTTGTCCAAGGACGCCAGCTGGATAAGGGGGTTCACTTGAGTTTCGATCTGCGGCGCAGTCCCTTCGCGGAACTCGGCGTTTCTCCTCGCTCGTCGCGCGACGAAATCAATCGCGCGTTTCGTGGCCGGCAGCTCGACATGGACACGCCGGACCAGGAACGCAGCCTGGAGCTGGCCCGACAAGCCATGTCCAGCCCCCGCGAGCGTCTCGACGCGGAACTGGCCTACCTTCTCGAACTGCCCGATCACGATGCCAAGGCCATTCTTGCGGAACTTGGCGGGAGACATGCGGCCGTTCCGGCGACGATCAGCGGCCTCGCGGCCATTAATCTCGCCGCTCACTGCTGCGAAGCTGTGATCTCCGCGCAATCCGGCCGGTCGATCTGGCCGGAACCAGCGACGGACCTGATCCGGGCTTACGGCGATCTGGACGTTTCGAAGCTCCGCCGGGCTGTGGATGCCGCGCGCCAAAGCTCCGGGTTCGGGGCAGTATCCGACACCGATCTCGACAACGGTTTGGCCAGGCTCCGGGCGAAGCACGTAAGCCTCCTCTTAGCCGGGCCCATCGAAACGACCGCCTCATCTCTCGAACTGCTTGCGTGGGAAGCCGGTGATGGCTCGGTTGAAAGGCGCCGGCTGCTGAGCGACCTGTTCCATGCCTACGCCCTTGAAATTGCAGACAAGATCGAAGGTCTGGCCGCGCAGGTGGAGACTATTCTCGACGATGTGCGCGCGGGCCAGACCGCCACTTCGCGCGTGACCGCCCTTCGAGCTCTTTTGAACCAGTGGTTTTCGTTCGTGCGGCCTTTGCAGGAACGGGACGCGCAGGATGGCCTCGACGATCCCAGTTCGCTGAAGCTGCTCCAACAGATCCGAAAGACCACGCTAGAACTCAACAGGGCCAATCGTGACGATGAGGCACTTGAGATCAGCACAGCAGCGCTCGGTGTCTGCGAAAGGATGCCGCAGTTTTCGGAACTGCTCAGAACGGACAACGCTGCCCTTCAGGAAATAGTCGAGCGCCGGAGCATCGCCCCACGTCTCGCCCAACTGCGCGTCGCGATCGCTCAATCCCGCGCCAGAATGACAAAGCATCGCAATGGCTATGCCCCTGCGAATGCGTTCACCGCGCTATTCGCAGCGCTGACGGCCGTGGCCGAGGGCAATCCCGGTCCTGACGTCGTTGCACAGGCTGTCACGGAAGCCCGCAATCTTGCCATCGACCTTTATAACGACCTCAACAACCCGGATGCCGCACTCGTCGTCACCAAGTTCCTCGAAGGTATTGCTGCCTCGGCGACAGCAGAGGCGCAGGAGACGATCCGGACCGATCTGGAAACTTTCTGGAGGGCACGCAACTGGAAGCTTCTGGGCGAGGCGCTGCAAGCCCGCCGTTGGACAGATGCCGAAAAGCTGAGCGATGCTTTGATCGTCAAGGCAAGCGGAGAAGAGTACCGGAATCTCGCCAACCTCCAGCGTTCCATTGCTGAAAGGCGGCAAACGAACTGCCGGCGCACAAAGGCTGCAATTTGGGGTGCGATAATCGGCGTTCCGATTCTGCTCGCGATGGCGAATTCATCCCATTCCGGCTCGACGGTTTCTGACTACGCCACCGCCGAGACAGCGAGCGAAGCGCCTTACGCCGCCGAGCAAGTCGAACCCGCATACGATGCTGTCGAGACCCTGCCGGAGGAAGTGGTCGATGACAGCGGTGAGGCCATGCCCACCGCAGGTGGGGGTGAGCGAAGCCTTTCCCGGCAGGAGCTTCGTTATTGCATGATGCAGGGCAAACGGCTCGACGGCGCGCGCGAAGCGGTTTCGGGATATGCGCAGCAATCCGCCTTCAATGGTCTGATCAACGACTACAACGGACTTTGCGGACAGTTTCGCTATGACCAACGCGACATGAGCGCGGTGAACCTCGAAGTTATGGCGCAGGACTATCGGCTGCGGGAAGAAGGCCGGGCTCTGATCCGGCAAGGCGCGCCCGTGGCCCCTCCCATCACGACATTACCGGGGGCTGACGCTTACGGAGGTGCCGATAGCTATGGCTCGTCGAGCGCCACGTCAGAAAACGATGACTACGCCGATACCGGCTATCAAGGAAATGGCTATTGATGACGACCTGCGATCCGGCCGCGGTGGCGGCTATGAGCACCGACTTCTGGAAACTCCTGCGCTCTTACGAAGCACTGGCGGCGGCGCTACCGCCGGAGCGGACGGCGCGCGCGGAAGCGCAGACGCGATACGCTTCCGACCGGTTGACGAGGCACCTCGAAACGATGGGCATGAAACTTGTCTCCTTCGACGGCATGGCGGTCGGCACCGATTTGCCGATCGTCGTCGTCAATGCCGAGGAGCTCTCGGAATACGACGCGCTGGAAGTCGAAACGACGCTCGAACCGGCGATCATTGCTGAAGGTGTGGTTGTGCAAATGGCACGGGTCATTGCCAAGGGGGCTGAACATGTATCTGGGAATTGATCTGGGAACTTCGAATTCAGCCGTAGTCGGCCATTCGGACGAAGGCCTTCGCCTTTTCAAGACCGAAGACGGCCGCGACGTGCTGCCCAGCGTCCTCCATTACGATCGACGCGGCCGCATGGCCGTGGGCGTCAAGGCGCAGGCGCAGGCGGAACTCACGCCCGAGAATGCGGCTCAGGGGTTCAAGCGCCTTATGGGCACGTCCAGCACGATCGAGCTGAAGGGCGCCGGGCTGACGCTGTTGCCGGAAGATGCCAGCGCGGAGATCATCCGCCAGTTGCTTCGTCAGGTCGAACTGGAAATTGGAGCGACGGCGGTCACCGGCGCCGTTGTCACCATTCCTGCTGCGTTCAACCAGATGCAGTCCGAAGCGACCATCCGGGCCGCCCATGCCGCCGGCCTCGAGCGGGTCGGGCTCCTGCAGGAACCCATCGCTGCGGCAATGGCGTCTCTGGAAGGCGCCACGCAGCGCGATGGCCGCTTTCTCGTCTACGACCTTGGCGGCGGCACTCTGGACGTAGCCTTGGTGGAAGCGAGCGGAGGCGCGGTCAATGTGATCGCCCATGAGGGTATCAACATGCTGGGGGGCCGGGATTTCGATCGCATGATCGTCGATTCCGTCATCCGGCCCTGGCTGCATGCGACCTTCAGCCTGCCGGCAGATGCCACTGTGCGCCCGGAATATCGCCGTCTCTTCACGCTGGCGCGGATGAAGGCGGAAACGGCGAAAGTCGAACTTTCGACCAGGGAGGAAACGCATATCGTCCTCGCCGAGGAAGAAGCGAGAACCGACGATCAGGCCGGCGAGCCGATCTATGTTGATGTGCGGCTTGAACGGGCGAAGCTGGGACAGCTCATACGGGATAAGATTTCGGATTCGGTATCCCTATGTCGCAAGGTTCTGAACGATAACAGCTTGAATCATGAGGATATCGATCGCGTCGTCTTCATCGGTGGCCCATCGAAGATGCCGCTGGTTCGCGAAATGGTCAGCCGCGAACTCGGCATTGCCGCGGACCACCGAACCGATCCCATGACGGCTGTAGCGAGGGGCGCTGCGATCTTTGCCGAAAGCCGCGTGTGGGATGACGCCGCGGGACAGCGCAAGAGCGAAGTCGGCCGTGCTTCCGCTTCCGGCCAGGTCGAGGTGTCGCTGCGCTTCACGGCCCGCTCCTCCGAGGAGACGGCGACGATCCGCCTGATCACCGACGCCCCCGAACGCCGGCTTCGCCGCCGCGTGCGCGATGCGCAGGGCGGCTCCGATGGCTTCGCGGAGTTTACCGGGACCGATACGTTCGAAGTGTCTCTCGCGGAGCCTGGCCAGCACCGCTTCTGGATCGATGTATGCGATGACAATGGTGCGCAGGTCTGTCCGGCTCAGGAGATCACGATAGTTCGTACTGCGGCGTCTGCCGCGGCTATTCCTGCCACGCAGACCGTCTCTGTCAAAGTGGCCAGGGGCCGGGCATCCGAGCGAACCAATACGCTCTCCGTCCTGGTGAAGAAGGGCACGCCGCTGCCCGCATCGGGAATGGACACGTTCAGTCTGCGCGAGGGGCTCGTCAGCGGCGATCCGGCGTTTTTCGAGGCAGAGCTGTTCAACCAGGCCGAGGGGGTAGACGCCCCCCTGCTAAACCTGTTCATCGGCGCCATCCGCATTCACGGTACTGACCTCAACCCGGGCCAGCGCCTGCCCGCCGGATCGACCGTCGAGCTTCACTGGAACATGGATGACAACGGTCTTTTCAAGTGCGCAATTGCGGTTCCCGACCTGGGCTTGAGCTGGAATCACCATAACTTCTACGCCTCGACGATCGGACATGCCGCCTTCACCGGGGAGGAGGGCCAGCGCCTTGCTCTCGACAAGCTTTCCGATGCAGCCTCCGCTGTTGACGACGCCCGTTCTGCCTTGGATGGAGCGGCAGCTTTCGACCTCGATCAGCTGGAAAGGCGGATTGCTCGCCAGCGGGACCTCCTTTCCCACTCGCAGGATTCGGAAGTGCGTCGTGCCGTCACCGAGGAAGCCTTGCTGATCCGCCAGGAACTGAGCCGCCTCGAAAACAGCGACGGTCATCGCCACGCAGCCTTGTCGCATGAAATCGAAAGTCTCAGTGAGGCAGTGGCCGATCATGTCGATGCCCTTGACCCTCAGATCGTGGAGCGGGTGAGCGGACTGCTGCATACCGCCCGGGAGCAGATGGGCATCAGCAACTGGGCGAGCGCGCGCCAGGCCTTGGACCAGGCTGCCAACGTGTTCTATCGAGAACTCGCCCAGCAGCCGAGCTTCCTCGCAGCTATGTTCTCCGACCTGGAGAACGAGCGCCATCTGGCGCTGGATAAGTCCAGGCACGACCAGCTTGTCGTGCAAGGGCGAACTGCCGTGCAGACGGGCAATATCGACGCGCTTCGCGGCACGATCGGAGACATTCTTGGCAACCGGATGCCCAACGATACTCGGAGCAAGGGCGTAACGGCGCTCGCGAGTCTGCTGAAGTGATCTGATACATATTAGTAGGTTGGAGTCGGGCGCGAGGTGTTGCGTCCGACTCCAGGGCGATGGCCGGCGGCGCCTTGGTCATCCGCAGACCCGCTTGCACAAACTCCTGCCGTGGAACTGGGAAGCGCGTCAAACCAACCTTTACACCGATGCCCAAGTAGCCTGTCCCGCCATCAGCGAGGCTTGGGCTAAACCTGAAGGGTCTTCACCGAACGCCTACGAAGAAGGTGTCACTGGGCTCAGAAACCTGCCTGCGACGATGGCCGCCACCGAGTTCAGATTCATAGGTCGGGATTATATGAATAGCGCGGTGGATGGAATACCGGACCATTCACACCCTGGGGGCGCAAGACAAGCTGCTGAACGATCACAAAGGGTCGGCGCCGGAAGCCCAGACAGAAGCGTTGGAATGTCCGCTATCCGGTTTTCGCGTCTTTAAAGCTGCCCTTCCGGACTGTCCGACATATCAGCCAAATCGATGTGCGACGTCCTGTAGGGCGCAAGTCCTCGAAGTTGCCCCACCCATCATTGTGCCTATCAGCGACGCGTCCGTATTGAACCGACAAGTTCCCGCAAGCTGGATGCGAGCACGACCGTCGATCGACCTATCTTTGCGACCTCCAGATCACCATGAGCAATGAGTTGATAGATTTTAGTGCGGCTGAGCCCGGTCAGCCGCACCGCGTCGGACATGCGAACGCTAATCTGCTCCATCCCCGCAGACGGCCCTCGCGCGTCATACTCTTGCTCGATCATGACTTACCCTTCCGTTGCTGCTGAAATCCGCGATCCCCGTCGAGAAAGGCAGCCAGGATTGCGGGCACCAGCTCTGCGGCGGACACTTGCGTGCCATACGAGGCTGCGTACAGCCGGGCATAGTCCTGCAGGCTCTGATGAAGATCCGGGGTCACCGTGACCGTGAGCTTGATCGGGGTCCTGTCGGGCAGTTTTGCCAGCTTGATAGTGGTCATCGCGGATTACCTCCTTTCCAGGGTTCCAAAACCAGATCCTGCCGGACCAGCAGCCTGACCGGTGCGCCGGGGCGCACCGTGATCGTCGGCTGGATGTCGAGATTGCGCTGCGTGACCTGATCCCCGGCCCGAGACACGTTCGTCTGCGCGGAATCCCGGATTGCCTGCACCAGATCGCTCTCACCGTTGATGGACAGCTCCGTGCCCACGCCCAACAATGTCGCGATCGCAACGCCTCTCAGCAGTCGGCCGGTGTGATAATCGACCTTGTCGACAAGACCCGCATAGCCCGACGGGTCAGCCGCCGGCATGTTATCGAGACGCAGCGACGAACCGTCGGGCATTACCAGTCGCTGCCACACAACCAGCGCCCGGCTCCGTCCATAGGCAACGACGCTATCGTAGTTCCCGATCAGGCGCGCGCCCTGTGGTATCAGCAGCACCTGTCCCGTCGCGCTGTCAAACACGCTCTGCGTGACCTGAGCAACGACCATACCGGGAACGTCGGAATTGAGCCCGGTGATCAGGCTGGCGGCAATGACGCTCCCGGCCATCAGGACATTCGGCGAGGGCGACCGGCTCACGCTGTGGGGATTGATGTCCCCCTTCCCGTCCAGCTTTTCAGCAAACTGGATCTTGCGATCCGTCGCCGACGGGTCCGGTGTGGTCGTACTGCCGCTGCCGGCTGCGCCTAGCGCCGCTTGAGAGACTTCGCCCGCAGTCGATGCCGCCGAGCCAGGCCGAACCCCTTGGGCAAGCAATGCCGACTGGCGCGCATTTTTGAGGTCGTCGGCACGCTTCTGTCGTTCCTGATCGATTGCGGTCGAATGCTGACTTTCGACCGCCAGATTTGTTCCCAGATCCCGCTCCTGTGCCCGCAGGATCGGGCGCCCGAGATCGCCGGGCAGTGGAGGCCCGAGCTTGGGCACATCGCCGTATCCCTTCGGCAAAGCGTTCAGCGCATCGTTGGCGGCCTGTTTGCCAGGCTGGGCTAGATCGCTTGGGCGCACCGTTTGCCCCGTCAGCCGCGGGGACAGCGCAAACCACGCGATGCCAAGAAGGGCGAAGGTAGCGACGGCCGTGCCGCCGATAATTACCTCTTTTCTGAAACGTGTCGCGCGCGGAGGCCTGGCGCGAATGGCGAGCGTTTCCGGGTCGACTTTCTCGGAAGGACGCGCGGGAGCTTCCGCTGTCGGCCGGTTCGCCGCTTGTTCATCCGGGTTCCGCTGCCGCAGGGGTTCGGCTCGCGCGACTTGCTCGATCTCCTCGCTCACGAGCGCCCCCTCCTCTTGCTGCTTCCACGTGTGATGCGCACGACCTGCTGTTTCTTGGTGCCGAGCCGCAGTTCGGCCACATCGAAGATGCGATCGACGACGTAGAACCGCCCGCGCATACGGTAGTTGACCAGTTCCGCCGCTCCGTCGGTACCGATCAGGAACAACGGCGGCGCCTCGTCGACGCCGATCGTCGCCGGAAACTCGATGAAGGTCTGGCGACCGTCGTCGAACGCCCGCAGCGGCCGCCAAGTGGGCCCGTCGCCACTGATCTGATAGCCGAAGTACATCTGCTCGATGCCGAGACCGGCAGCGACGGGCTTTGCCGCGACCAGCTCATCGAGCGGATAGTTCCAGGCCAGCGCCGCCATTCCGCCAGTCGGTCCGCTAGACAACTGGAGATGATACGTCCGCTTGTCGGTGGTGATCACGATATTGGTGGAAAGCCCGGCGCTGAACGGTTTCACCAGCACATGCGTGCGCTTGTCGTCACCGCTGCCGCTCGTGGTATCGCCGATCACCCACCGCGCGGTGTCGCCGGCCGCGACGGCGATCAGCGCTTCGCCCGGCTGCAGGGCAATGTCGGTGATCATGCCGGGCTGCGTGTAGACGTGATAGATCGCCCCGTCCGACCACAGGAAGACCTGCCGGGCATTGACCCAGGCTGAGGGCGACGGCTCGACCGAGCCGCGCTGGGCCGGCGAAGCGCTCGGGCCGGGCCGCACGGCATGCACCGCCGGCAGGATCGGATGGGCGCCGACGGCAAAAGCCGCGGCAGTCAGGAGCAGCGAGTTCATGGCAAGACCTCCTTGGATGCGAGTGGATCGGAAAGCGGTACGTTCGCAGCGCTCGCGACAGCGGGCGCGCTGGCCGGCGTCGGCGCGGTTGCGCGCAGCCCAGGCTGCGCCGCTGAAGGCGGGCGAGTTAACGACTGGTCCTGAGGCTCAAGCTCTCGGCTCCAGTCGATGGCGTCGACGTAGATGCCGAGCGGGTTTTTCCGCAGCGTGTCGGCGTCCCGCGGTGCCTTTTCGACAAGCGTCACCATCGCGGTCCACTGCGTGGTGCCCACCGCGCTGCCGCGCTCGAAGGCGTTCTCGATCCATTTGACCTGGAAGCTGGTGTCCGAAGCGCGCACCACGCTTGTCACTTGAACCGAGACGGTACGCTCGCCGATCTGGCTGAGAGCACCCGAGGCCCGCGCATATTCGCTGAGGAAGCGCGAGCCGCGCTTCGTCGTGAAGTCATAAGCCTCGAGCCAGCCTTCCCGCATCACCACGGGGTCGAGCGAGACCCCGCGGACATGGCCGATGAATTTGGAGAGCGCCCAGGCAATCTGCGGATCTGTTGGCCGATAGCTCGTTTCCGCTTCGCTGAGCGCCCGCGGCTCGCCAAGCTTGTCGACCGCCACGACATAAGGGACGACACGGCTCTGGAGCGATTGCCATAGGAGACCGCTCGCCATCGCGCCGGCGAGGCCAAGGCAGCCGAAGGCCATGATCCGCCAGTTGCGCGCCTGGACACGGGCGGAGCCGATCCGATCGTCCCAGAGCTGCCCTGCCCGCTGGAAGGGGGTTTCGGGTTCGGGTGTGCGCCCGTAAGCCTGGACGCTGCGTTTAAATCGCATGGGTCAGTCGTTCCTTTCGCTAATGTCGGGGGAAGCGCCGCTGCCACCGCGGTCGCCTTGCTGGACGGCATGGATCGCAAGTTGCTGGCGATGGCGGGCGGTCTGCTCAGCGCGTAGGGCTTTGGCCCAAGCCGGTGGTCCGTCGCCGTCGCTACTTTCGCCGCCGTGAGCCGATTGTGTTTCGGGGGTGGCCTCGTGAGTAGCCCGCGCATGGTTCGTCCCCCCGCTGGATGGGTGCGAGGCATGATCGGTATGGGGAGCCGCACCGGCTCCGCCTGAACCGCCCTGCCCGCCGCTGCTGCTGCCGCCGCTTCCGGGAGATGGATGGCCACCGTGACCGCCAAGACCTTCGGCAGCCGAGGCTCCGCCACCCATCGAGCTTCCGGCACGCACACTGCCAAGCGCAGTTCCGGCAAGCCGCGCACCGCCGACGGCAGCGCCGCCGACAAGCATGGCGGCGCCGCCGGCGCCAACTACAGTTCCCACCGCCGCGCCGGCGCCGAGCTGCGGCGCGCCCGACCCAAGGCCGCTGGCGACCGAAGGCGCAAAGATGCCGAGCCCGAGCAGCGCGAGGCTGGCCAGCACCAGGCTCATGGCCTGCCCGACATCGGGTTCCTGGCCCTGAAGCGCGGCGATGAACTGGTCGAAGAAATTCGATCCGATGCCGACAATGACTGCCAGCACCATGACCTTGATGCCTGAGCTCACGACATGGCCCAACACACGCTCGGCAAGGAAACTGGTTCGGTTCCACAGCGCAAAGGGCACGAGGATGAAACCAGCAAGGCTGACGAGCTTGAACTCGATGATGCAGACGAACATCTGCACGGCGAGGATGAAGAACGCGAGAATCACCAGCAGCCAGGCGATCAGCAGCACCGTGATCTGCAGGGCGTTCTGGAAGAAGCTGGTGACCGTAAGCAGCTTGCCCGCCTGTTCGAGCAGCGGCCAGGCTGCCGAGAAACCGGTACCGGCCAGACGTCCGGGCTTCAGGAGATCGTCGGCCGTGAGGACCCCGCCCCCGGCGGTAAGGCCAGCCTGCGCAAACGATCGGTAGATGATGTCGGCGAGCGTCTGGAAGCTGTTGATGATGAAGGTGAAGGCACCGACGTAGAGGATCTTGCGGATGAAGCGGCCGAGCACATTGTCCTCGCCTGCCAAGGTCCAGAACAGCGCCGCCAGGGTCACATCGATCGCGATTAGCGTTGCAGTCAGGAAGCGCACATCGCCGCCCAACAGGCCAAAGCCGCTGTCGATGTAGCGGATGAAGGCAGTCATGAACTGATCGATGATGTTGAGGTCACTCATGTACGGGTTCCTCGAAAACAGGCGCGCGTCAGGGTGCCGCGGGGCACGGCCGGGGATGGAGCACGTGCCCCGCGGCGCGGCGGCCGGGTGACCAGTCCGCCGCCGCAAGCCGCCTCGAAGAGACAGAACCCGAGGCGGAAGCGATCGAGTGAAGCTAATTCGGCGTGTAGGCCGTTCCGGTGCCAAGGAACTTGGCGGTTGCCGCCTGTGCTTCGGCGGCAGCCTGCGCACGATTGGCCTCGGTGATCGCCTGCGCGCGGTACTGTGCGGCCATCAGCTGCTGGATCTGGAACTGTTGCTTGGCCGTCAGCGCCAGGAGCTGGTTGGTTGCCTGCTGGGCCTGGAGCGATCCCTCGGCGCCCTGGCTGCGCTCGACGAGCGCATTCAGCGTCGTCATGTCCGCCTCTACGTTCTCGGCGATCTGCGCCTGCATCGTCACGGTATGCTGGTAGGAAGAAACCTCGGTATCGAGCCGCGTGCGCGCAGCGGTAACCTGCTCGTTGAGCTTGAGCGACTGGCTGAAGGCGTCGGGGTAGAGCGCTGCGTACTGCTGGCTTGCGCTCGAGACCTTGAACTGGATGCCTTGTGCCTGCCCCATCAGGACGTCGATCTTCTGGAGCGTCTGGGTCAGCGCCTGAAGCTCGGGAAAGCTCACTTTCGTGAGGTTCTTCGCCTGGTTAGCCAAGCTGGTCGCCTGGTTCTGCAGCGACTGGATCTGGTTGTTGATCTGCTGGAGCGCCCTCGCCGCCGTCAGCACGTTCTGCGCATAGTTCGAGGGATCATAGACGATGAGGGCCTGCGCCGGCTGGCTGCCGAGCGTCAGGTCTGCAGCGATCCCGCCAGCAGCCAGGACGGCAAACGCTGCCAGGCCGGGCATGGATTTACGAAACTTCTCCTTCATGGTGCTTCTCCTCAGTTTGAGAGGGATATTCAGACGGCGAGCTGTGCTTCAGCGCCCGGGAATGAGCTGATGAAATCGGTCGCCCATCCGGCCGGCGTGCCGGCCAGGAAGCGGGCGAGGAAATCGTCCGGTCCATGCTCGGCCAGGATCGCGTCGATCCGCTTCTGGGCCGTAGGATCGGACGATCCGCACAGAGCCAAGGCAAGCGGGCCCAGGCCAAGCTCAAACAGCCGGTTTCCACGCGCGGATTGCAGGTAGTAATCGCGCTTGGGCGTCGCGCGGCTGATCAGCTCGACCTGCCGGGCATTGAGACCGAAACGCTCGTAGATCTCTCGGCTTTGCGGCTCGATCGCACGGTCGTTGGGCAGCAGTATCCTCTGCGGGCTGCTTTCGAGGATGGCCGGCGCGATCGGGGAATTGGCGATGTCGGACAAGCTCTGAGTTGCGAAAAGCACCGAAACGTTGCGCTTGCGCAGGACCTTGAGCCATTCCCGGATGCGCGCCGCGAACAGTGGATGGTCGAGGAAGATCCAGGCCTCGTCGAGCACCAGAAGTGTCGGCCGGCCGTCGAAACGCTCCTCAAGCCGATGGAACAGGTAGGTCAGCACCGGAGCGACGACACCGGAATGGCCCATCAAAGCCTCGGTCTCGAAGCACTGGACGTCGGCGAAATGGAGCGCGCTTTCCGAGGCATCGAGCAGGCGGCCGTATGGCCCCTCGATCGTATAGGGCGAAAGTGCCGTGCGCAGCGCATTGGATTGCAGCAGCAGGACGAGGCCGGTGATCGTCCGCTCACAGGCCGGCGCTGTCGAAAGACTGGTGAGTGCGGACCAGACCTGGTCCTTGATGTCAGGCGTGACGGTCACGTTTTCCTGTGCGAGCAGCGCGGCGACCCATTCAGCCGCCCATGCGCGCTTCGCAACGTCGTCGATCTCGCGCAGCGGCTGGAAAGCGAGGCCTTGCCCGGCGTCGGTACCAAGCCCAAGTGCATGGTGCGCGCCGCCGCAGGCCAGCACCGCCGCGCGGGCCGACAGCCCCTTGTCGAAGATGTAGACCTGCGAACCGGCATAGCGCCGAAACTGGAGGATCATCAGCGCCAGCAGTACCGATTTGCCGGCGCCGGTCGGCCCGGCGACGAACATGTGGCCGACATCGCCGACATGGGTCGACAGCCGGAACGGGGTGGAGCCCGATGTCCGTGCATGGAGCAGCGGGCTGCCACGCAGATGGGCGTTCTCCGTCGGTCCTGCCCAGACCGACGAGAGCGGCATCAGATGGGCGAGATTGAGCGTATGGACGAGCGGCTGACGGACATTGGCGTAGACCTGCCCCGGCAGCGACGAGAGCCAGGCCTCGACCGCATTGACCCGCTCGCGGATGGTGGTGAAGCCGAGGCCGCCGAGAATGCGTTCGATCTGCCGCATGCGGCTTTCGACCACATCGCGCCGCTCGTCGCTGACCGTGATCGTTGTCGTCAGGTAGCCGAAGGCGACATGATCGCCGCCCAGCGCCTGAAGCGCGAGATCGGCATCGACGACCTTATTGTCGGCATCACTGTCGAGGAGCTGGGCCGGGCTGTTGTAAAGCACCTCGCGCAGCATGGCCGTCAGCGACTTGCGCTTGTTGAACCATTGCCGGCGCAGCGAGGTCAGGACCTTGGTCGCCTCAGCCTTGTCCATGGCGATGAAGCGGCTGACCCAGCGGTAGGGAAAGTTCTGCTGATTGAGGGCATCGAGCAGCCCCGGGCGGCTGAGCGGGGGAAAGCCCAGCACCGAGATCGTGCGCAAGTGACTGTCGCCGAGCATTGGCTCGAGCCCACCCGTTAGCGGCGTGTCGAGGATTAGGCCGTCGAGGTACATCGGCGTTTCGGGTACGCGCACCGGATGCCGGCGATCCGAGATCGTGGCGTGGAGGAAGCTCAGCAACTCACCGGAGTCCAGAGCGCGGACTTCAGGCATGAAGCCGGCAAAAAGGTCGAGTGCGCGGTCGGTCTCGGCGATGAAACCGCCGAGGGCCTCGCGCCAGTCGCGCCCCTTGGCCTCGTCGGCGCGGTCGACCAGCCGCCGCCCTGCTGCGTCCTGGCTGTCAGCAGGCGGCATCCAGGTGAGAGTCAGGTAAAAGGCGCTCTCGAAATGCAGCCCCTCGGCCAGGAAGGCGGCTCGGCGCTCGCGATCGACTAGCCAGGAGGCGGGATCCGGAAATGTATCGTCGGGGTAGGCCAGCGCCTCGCGGCGCTCTGCTTCGAAGAACAGCGCCCAGCCCGATCCGAAGCGGCGCAGCACATTGTTCGCGCGTGCTGCGATCGAAACGAGCCCGGCTTCGGTCGAGGATTCGAGATCGGGTCCGCGGAAGGCCAGCACCCGCAGGAAACTGCCGTCCTTGTTGAGCATGATGCCAGGAGCGACGAGCGCGGCCCAGGGCAGATGGTCGGCCAGGCGCCCTGCCCGGCTGCGGTACTCGGAAAGGTTCAGCATGAAAGGTATCCCCGCTGGCGCAGATGGCGCAGGAGCACGGGCGCGAAATCGGGATCGCGCCGGGCTGCAAGGACGGCGAGGCTGTGCCCCGCCGCCCAGATGACAAGGCCGGCCAGCCATTGCTGGAGCCCGAGACCGACCGCCATGGCGAGCGTGCCGTTGACGATGGCGATCCCGCGCGGCGCGCCGCCGAGCAGGATCGGCGCGCCGAGGCTGGCATGGATCGGGACCTCGAAGCCCTCGATGGGCTGGCCGGCGCCCATCATCGATATGGTCATGCGATCAGGGCTCCGCCGCCGAAGCTGAAGAACGAGAGGAAGAAGCTCGAGGCGGCAAAGGCGATCGAAAGACCGAAGACGATCTGGATAAGCCGCCGGAACCCGCCGGCGGTCTCGCCAAATGCCAGGGTGAGGCCGGTGACGATGATGATGATGACCGCCACGATCTTGGCGACGGGCCCCTGCACCGACTCCAGCACCTGCTCGAGCGGCTGCTCCCATGGCATGCCCGATCCCGAGGCCCAGGCCGATGTGTTGACCGAGAGCGAGGCAGCGACCAACACCGCGGCGACGAGCGGCGTATCCTTCGGAAATCGGCTGATCTGAAACGACTTCATGGCGTCATTCTCCTTCTGGCAGTGAGGGGGCAAGAAGCTGGGTGAGCCGATATTCGCCCGAGGCGGCATCGAAGCCTTCGACGCGGGCGATCTCGGCAATGCGGCGGGCAAGGCCGCGCCCGGAAATGAAGACGATGAGATTGATCGACTCGCCGATCAGCCGGTGTGGGACGGTAACGACCGCCTCCTGGATCAGGCTCTCGAGACGGTGCAGCGCTGCCGCCGCCCCATTGGCGTGGATCGTGGCGATCCCGCCGGGATGGCCGGTATTCCAGGCTTTGAGCATATCGAGCGCTTCGGGCCCGCGGACTTCGCCCACGATGATCCGATCGGGCCGCAGACGCAGCGTCGAGCGCACGAGATCGCCGATCGTCACGTGCCCCGCCCGCGTGCGCAGCGCGACGGTATCGGGTACCGGGCTCTGGAGTTCACGCGTGTCCTCGATCAACACCACGCGTTCGTCGAGCTCGGCCATCTCGGCGAGGAGCGCATTGGCAAGCGTGGTCTTGCCGGACGAAGTTCCGCCGACCACCAGCAGGTTGAGCCTGCCCAAGACCGCGCCGCGCAGCAGCCTCGCGGCGCCCTCATCCATGATGCCGTCGGCGACATAGTCGGCGAGCGTATGAATGCGCGCAGCAGGCTTGCGGATCGCAAAGCATGGGGCATGCGCCACCGGGGGAAGCACACCCTCAAAGCGTTCGCCGCCGCCGCCTTCATGCGCAGGAAGTTCAGCCGAGACTATCGGCCGGTCGCCATGGACTTCGGCGCGGGTGTGACTGGCCACGAGCCGGACAATCCGCTCGACCTGATCGGCAGGCATGCGGATCTCAGTGTCGACCCGACCCCCGCCCAGGATATCGACACGGAGCTTGCCGTCGGGATTGACCATGATCTCGATGACGCGGGGATCGCCGAGTGCCGCCTCGATCGCCGGCCCCAGTGCGGTGCGCAGCATCGCATGCTTGCGGGCGGCGGCTTCTGCGCCGTGTGCATGGCCGCTCACAGCACGCTGTCCTTGTCGAGCGTGCGCTTGCCGAGCGCCAGCTGACGCGCGACCTGAGAGAGGAAGGCTTCGAAGCGCGCCGCAGCAGCGGCCCGGCCGGCGGCATCATTATCGGCAAGCGGCGGATTGATCGCCAGTTCGTAGCGGATGAAAAGCGCCAGCGTCTCAAGCTCGATATGGCTGTCGCGCAGGAGCCGGTCGAGCAGTTCGGCGATCCGATCGAGGCGCCGCGCGAAACGGTCCTCGAGTTCGCCTTTGCCG
The DNA here is from genome assembly GCF_055521655.1 of Novosphingobium sp. BL-S-21. Taxonomy (NCBI): domain Bacteria; kingdom Pseudomonadati; phylum Pseudomonadota; class Alphaproteobacteria; order Sphingomonadales; family Sphingomonadaceae; genus Novosphingobium; species Novosphingobium sp. BL-S-21. The sequence goes on along the minus strand of NZ_JBVFVP010000003.1, from coordinate 261,193 downwards.
CGTTTATCGAGCCAGACCGTCAGCGCCTGCACGAGGATGTCGGATTTGGTGACACCGGGCCGGCTTGCCTCTTCAAGGAGGCGCGCGCTGAGCGATTGCGGCAGGAATAGCTGATAGCGAACCTTGTCCGTCATGATCAGAGCTCCAGATCGAACTGGTCGGCGCGCTGCACCGAACCGAAGGCATATGTGACGCGCACGAGCCGCTGCTGCGCGGCCTGGTCGATGACGCGTTTGTCCGCCGCCGGATCGTCGACATCGGCGACCAGTCCGAGCGGATCGGTGGCGACCTGCGGCTCCTGATCGGGGACCTCGCCCTGGACGCCGGCCTCGACGGCGGGCGCCTGATCCATTCCGCCGGTAGCGACCGGCTTACCCGCCGTTTCGCCGTCCTCGGCCTCAAGATCGCTGGCCGGAGGCGCCAGTCTGTCGTCGACCCCGCGAACCTGACCAGACCAGTCGCTGGTCCGCTGGGGCGGCACGTCAGCATAGCCCTTGGTGCTGAGCATTGGCGGCTCGATTGCTCGCTCGGCAAAGACCGGTTCTTCGAAATAGCGCAGCTTCGTCGCCCTGATCGGCGGTGCACCGGATGCGAGCACCAGTTCTTCGCCGGGATTGAGCTGCATGACTTCGCCCGGCGTCAGCAAGGCGCGGGCTGTTTCCTGCCGGCTGACCATGACGTGCGACAGCCAGGGCGCAAGGCGGTGCCCTGCATAGTTGCGCATGGTGCGCTGCTCGGTCGCCGTGCCCAGAGCATCGGAGAGCCGCTTGGCGGTCCGCTCGTCGTTGGTAGCAAACGCCACACGCACGTGGCAATTGTCGAGGATCGAGTTGTGCTCGCCGTACGCCTTCTCGATCTGGTTGAGGCTTTGGGCGATGAGGAAAGCACGAACACCGTAGCCGGCGAGGAATGCGAGGCTGGTCTCGAAGAAGTCGAGCCGGCCGAGCGCGGGAAACTCGTCGAGCATCATCAGCAAACGGTGGCGACTTGCACCCGCATGCCCGGTGCCGTCCTCGAAACGCAGTTCCTCGGTGAGGCGCCGACCGATCTGATTGAGGATCAGGCGGATCAGCGGCTTGGTGCGGTTGATGTCTGAGGGCGGCACGACCAGGTAAAGCGATGCCGGGTGTTTTCCGTCAACCAGATCAGCGATCCGCCAGTCCGATGCAGACGTTACGGCGGAGACGGTGGGGTCCCGGTAGAGGCCGAGGAACGACATGGCCGTGGAGAGTACGCCCGATCGCTCGTTGACGGACTTGTTGAGGACTTCGCGCGCTGCCGAAGCCACGACCGGATGAACCAGCGGTGCTTCCATCGTGCCGAGGTGGTTCGTCGACATCATGGCATGGAGCGTGTTGGCAAAGCTGCGCGCCGGATCGGACAGAAACGTCGCGACCCGGGCGAGCGTCTTTTCTTCTTCGGCATAGAGGATGTGCAGGATCGCGCCGACCAGCAGCGAATGGCTGGTCTTTTCCCAATGGCTGCGCCGCTCAAGCGCGCCTTCGGGATCGACAAGGATGTCGGCGATATTCTGAACGTCGCGGACTTCATGAACGCCACGCCGCACTTCGAGGAGCGGATTGTAGCGCGCCGACCGCGCATCGTTCGGGTTGAAAAGCAGGCAATGCGAGAAGCGCGCGCGCCAACCGGCCGTCAGTTGCCAGTTCTCGCCCTTGATGTCGTGAATGACCGCAGAGCCGGACCAGCCCAGCAGCGTCGGAACGACCAGACCCACGCCCTTGCCCGAACGTGTCGGCGCGAATGCCATGATATGCTCGGGCCCGTCATGGCGCAGGTAGTCGTCTCCGAACCGGCCGAGGAATACGCCCTGCTCCGCCAGGAGGCCGGCTTTGCGAACATCCTGACGCGTTGCCCAACGGGCAGAGCCATATGTGGTAACATTGCTGCGCTGACGCGCGCGCCAGACTGAACCGGCGATTGCCGCGCCGCAGCCGACGAGGCCGCTGGACGCCGCGATACCACCGGCCTTGTCGAAGACGATCGGCGCATAGGCGTCGAATTCGAACCACCAGACGAAGATCGCCCAGGGCGCGTAAACGCGAAGGCCCGCGACTTCGCACCACGGGTCACCCAGTTCAGGCTGGTAGGCAAGCTCGGCCGCCGCCCACTGCGTTGCCAGCCAGACACCGGCGAGGACGATCGCAAACACGATCGCCATCTGTCCGATGAGGAGTTTGGTCGGTGTCATGAAGGTCTCCGCCCGCCCCGGGACGCATCCTCGGGCGCTCGGCGAAGACTCTCGAAAAAGGGCGCCGGTTCACAGACCCTGTCTGGTGCACCGAGATGTCTATTGGGTGCATTTCAAATTGGAGAGCAAGACTTTCGCGCTCCTGTTACCGACTAAACGAGCGATGAAGACGGCCAAACTCAAACCACATCGGACGATTCGTTGGACGAGCGATTGATTACTCGATTTTAATCATGACAATGCCGCCCTCCAAAGGCATGCGGCACATCATGACGAGCGATACTGAGAAGGTTACGAAGTACTGGCGCAACTCGCTGGCGGATGGAGAACTGGGCCGCGGCACCTTCCATCTGGATGATCTGAACAAGTTTCGAACCGTCGATCACGACAGCCTCAATACCGGCCGCCTGCCTCATGAGCTCGCTGCAGCCCTGTTTTCACGCGATGGCGGCCCCGACGACACGCGCGCCATTATCCTGCGTCCATTCGTCTTTGCCTCGCGTACGGAACGGGGCCAGAAGCGCGGCAGCCTTCCCGAAGTCGTGACGCCGATCGCAACGCGCATGACCGTCACCCGCGACGGCCGGCTCATTCGCCCCGTCAGCAGCGTGGTCCCGCGAGACATTCTCGAACCGCTGCATCGCATGGCCTTTACGGTCGGGACGGTCGACGCGCTCGACACGTTCATCACGACGAACCCGCTCTCCGACGATTGCGAATGGCAGGACTATGCCGCGCATTGCGAAGCGCTGATGGAAACCGTGGCGTCAGCGCTGGAGGAGGATCCGCGCTTTGAGCTGCTCCCGCACGGATATGTCCAGGAGTCGAACGGACACGGCAGCATATCGGCCAATGTCCTGGCGCTCTATGACCAGATCGAGCGCGACGGTGCGCACGGGCCGCTTCTTGCCACTTTTGCCGGGCAGAAGTACCAGCAGACCGAGCCATGCCTTCCGGAAAACGCGCGCTTTGCCGACCGGCTCGGACACTCCAGCGATACCTATGCATTGGCGCCGGCGCAGCGCGACGCGCTCGCCCATCTGACGGTATCGCAGGACGGTGAAGTTCTCGCCGTCAACGGCCCGCCCGGCACCGGCAAGACGACGATGTTGCTCTCGGTCATCGCCACGCTCTGGGCAAAAGCCGCGCTCGAACAGGGCGATGCGCCGCTGATCGTCGCAACCTCGACCAACAATCAGGCTGTGACCAACATCCTCGATGCTTTCGGCGCCGACTATGCAAGGGGCAAAGGGCCCTTCGCCGGCCGGTGGCTGCCGGGGCTCCGCAGCTTCGGAAGTTACTTCCCCTCCAAGCTGCGCGAGGCAGAGGCCGCTAGGACCTATCAGACCGCAGCCTTCTTCGACCGCCTGGAGGAAGGCGATCAGGTCGAGCAGTGCCGCCTTTCCTACCTCGACGCGGCAGCGAAGGCATTCCCTCACCTCGAACACATGACTGTCGGCGCCGCGGTGGCGGCACTGCACCAGCGCCTGGTCGAGCAGGCCGGCATGCTGAGTAGGATCGAGCAGGCTTGGCAAGATCTCGTCGAGAAGCGAGCCACACTGCATGCGGAACTGGGACCCGACCCCCGGCAAACGCGCGCCGACCGCGCCATCGCTCTCGAAGGCGCGGAAAGCGAGTTGCACAGGGTCGAAGCCCTCTCGAGCCTGTGGGATCAGCATCAGGCATCCGAGTCCATGCTCCATGCCCTGCTGGGCTGGCTTCCCGCAATCGCAAAACGCAGGCTCGCCGGAGCCAGAGCGGCTCTGGGACCAACCTGGCCCGGCCTACTGCCGGAATGGCAAAATCTGAGCGAGATCACGGCATCGGTGATGGAGCAAGTCGCTGAAGCGCAGTCTGCGGTAAGCGACATCGTGACATCGCTAAGCCACGCGGACGCGCTGATCGAAGACGAAACCTCAGCACTGGGATTCTGGGCCGATGCCCTCGCCGTGCTGGACGTCACGGCAGATGCCGCAGCGAGCATGACGCTCGCCGATGCCGACGAGGCAGCGGACCGCCTGCTCCGGTTCCCGATCTTCCTGACCACGACGCACTATTGGGAAGGGCGCTGGTTGCTCGACATGGCCGCCGATCCGGACATTCCGGCAAAGCAGAAGAAGACCGGCAGGATCCCCATGACCGCGCGGTGGGCGCGCCGCATGAAGCTGACGCCCTGCGCCGTCTCGACGTTCTACATGCTGCCGCGGCTGCTCTGCGCAAGCCGCTTCCAGGACGGCGATTTTCTGCCCGACTACCTCTACGGTCAGATCGATCTGCTGATCGTGGATGAAGCGGGTCAGGTCACTCCCGAAATTGCCGGGGCGTCGTTGGCCCTGGCCAAGCGCGCCCTCATCATCGGCGAAACTGCGCAGATCGAGCCGATCTGGAGCGTGCCAAGCCGGATCGACGTCGGCAACTTGCGCCAGGTCGGGCTCATCGGCACCGATGACAACGGACCGGATGTTGGGGAGTTCCTCGACACCGGCCGCGCCGCCTCTTCCGGCAGCGTGATGCGGATCGCCCAGCACACGTCGCGCTATCACCAGGATGAGGACCTCGAACGCGGGTTGATGCTCTACGAGCACCGGCGATGTTTCGACGAGATCATCGGCTACTGCAACGACGTCTGCTACCGCGGAAAACTGCAGCCCAAGCGCGGGCTGAAATCAGAAGCGCGCGCAAACGACGGCCTGCCCGCGATGGGTTACCTGCATATCGACGGACGCTGCGATGCCATTCCCGGCGGTAGCCGGCGTAATGTGCTTGAGGCGGAGACGATCGCCCGCTGGCTGGCCGAGCGGCAAACGGAACTGCGCGCGTCCTACCCGGGCAAGCGCCTCGACGAGATCGTCGGCATCGTAACGCCGTTTGCAGGACAAGCTCGGGCAATCACATCGGCGCTGGGGCGCCAGGAAGGCCTCACCGGCGTCAACCTTACGATCGGAACGATCAATACCTTCCAGGGTGGCCAGCGACCAGTGATCCTGTTTTCGCCGACATATTCCAAGCATGCCGACGGCAATTTCATCGACGGCAAGGCCAGCATGCTGAACGTCGCGGTATCCCGGGCCAAGAACAGCTTCCTGGTGTTCGGCGACATGGATTGCTTCTCGTCGGCAGCGCCGGGAAGCCCGCGCGGCCTGCTGAGGCACCGGCTCCTCGCCCACGATGGTAACCGCCTGTTTTTCGATGCGCCTGCCCGGCCCGATCTGTCAGGCGAGGCCGGGCTCGTACATCTCACCGATCTCGACGCACACGACGGCTTCCTGCGCGACGTGCTCGAAGAATGCCGCAAGGACATTCACATCGTCACGCCCTGGCTGACCGACCGCGGCCTGCAGGGCGCACGGATCGTGCCCCTCGTCGAAGCGGCAGCGAACTCAGGGATTGCGGTCACGGTCTACACCGATCGCGCACTGAACGAGTGGCGCGGCAAACAAGACAAGAGTGCGCTGGCCAGCTTTGCCAACGCCAAGCAGTACCTGGAAGTCGCCGGTGCGACAGTCATCGAAGTGAAGGACGTGCACAGCAAGATCGTGATGGCCGACAACAACGTCTATTGCGTCGGCTCGTTCAACTGGCTTAGCGCCGCCAGAGAAGGGAGTTTCGTCCGGCACGAAACCTCGCTTGCCTATCGCGGTTCCAGCGTCTCTTCCGAAATCGAGACCATGAAGGACAGCTTGAAGAAGCGCGCGATCGTATGATTACTCGAGGCCGAACCGCCGTCTTCAGTGTAACGGTGGCGAAAATGGACCAAATGGCCTGCGACAATCCGCTTTACTTGGCTAAAAATTGGGAAGACAAGGGCAACCCTTCCGAAAAGTCCAAAAGAGGGACCTTCCATGCCCGAGAACGAGCAGTCCGAACTCGCCCGCCTCACAGTCGAACTGCTGAGCGCCTTTGTCTCCAAAAACGCTGTTGCCAGCGAAGATCTGGCTGGTCTGATCGAGACCACGCGCGCAGCGCTGGCCGGAAAGAGCACCGCGCCGGTTGAAACGCCGGAATACAAGCCGGCCGTCTCGGTCGAGGAAAGCCTTGCCTCGCGCGATCACATTCTGAGCCTGATCGACGGCAAGCCCTACCGGGCACTGAAGCGGCATCTGGCCAACAACGGCCTTACTCCGGAAGAGTACCGTGCGCGGTACAACCTTCCGGCGAGCTATCCGATGGTTTCGCCAAGCTATTCAGAACAGCGCCGGGCCTTTGCCAAGGCATCTGGACTGGGTGGCAACAGTGCTGCTGCAAGCAAGGCTCCAGCTGCGGCCAAAGCCTCGGAAACCCCTGCTCAGGCAGCTCCGAAAGCTGGAAAGCCCGCCGCCAACAAGGCGGCACCATCGAAGGCGGCACCGGTCGCCAAGACTGCCGCGAAGCCCGCGAGCAAATCATCCGGCAAATCGTCCGGCAAGGCGGCCGCAGCATCGGCAGTTGCACCTGCGGTAGCGGCCCCGACCGTCAAGGCTCCTGCCAAAGCCCCGACTTCGAAGCCGAAGACTGCTGCGAAGCCCGCTGCCAAGCCGGCCCCCAAAGCCGCCGCTAACCTTGCCGCCTCGCAGTACGTAAAGGCGGGAGCTGAGAAGGCCGGCGAAGCGAAGAGCGAGGCGGCAACCTCGGTAAAGGCTACCGATAAGCCTGCTCGCCGTATGGCGCGCACGCCTGCCGGCACGGCGCCGAAGGCCGCCGGCAAGGACGCCAGCCCGGCGAAGGCTGCAGCCTCTGCCAAGGCACCCGCGAAGCCGCGCGGCGCGAAGGCCGACAAGAAGGGCGCAAGCACGCTCGCTGAAGCCACTGCAACTATCGCAGCAATCGAACCCGCCGTGACCGCCCCGGCGTCCAGCACGCCGGCTGCCGCCAAGACAGCAAAGCCCGCCTCGGTAAAGCCCGCCTCGGTAAGCCCGACGGCTGCGGCGGCCGCCAAGGCGAAGTCGGCGGCTCCGAAGAAAGGCCGCGCGAAGCTCGGGATCAAGGTGCCTGAGGTCGAGAAGGCGGCTGCTACGCCCTCAACGACCGCACCCGCTGTGTCGGCAGGGGCAAGCACTGCAGACACTTGAGGCCCGAAGACCAATCCATGCCGGCATTCGGTTGCCGGCCTGAAACATCGAAGGGGCGGCCATCCATTGCTGGATGGGCGCCCCAATCGTTTCCACCATCGGATTCCAGCTACCCGCGGATCACGAAATTTCCGGTCCCGATCGGCCGCGGCCGAACTGCCAGGTGATGCCGGCTTCGCGCATGATCCCGCCCGCTTGCTGCCCGAGATGCTTCTCGAGCACGGGCCGCCACGGAACCAGGGTAAATTCGTGACTGCGCTCGATGAGGGCGAAGCGACCGGACACGCCGTCGATCCGCCGGCTCACTTTCCCCGCGATCCGGTCTCCCGACCTCGTTTCCGAAAACTCCTTGCCAAGTTCGTCCGACAGGCGCGCCGCAATACGGAGCAATTCGCGTCTCTGCAGCAGGGCAAGCGTGTTCTGCCTTAGCCGGACACTTGTTGGCGAAACGTCGGCCAGATCCTGCTCGACCAGCCATTGCCGGCGCTGATCCATCGCCGCGCGGACCTCGCGCCCAAACCCCGCGTCCCTGAGCGGCAGACCGGATGGCGCGGCAAGTTCCCGGTCGAGCCAGGTCGCCCCTTCTGTTCCCGCCATTCTCCCGATATCGCCAGCGCCCAGCACTTCGATAGCGACGGGCCGCCCCCTCACATCCCGCCCTTCGAAGCGCTCGGCAACCGCCAGATGGTCGGGCGAAATGCGCCATGATCCATCCAGTTCGCGGCGGACCTCGAGCCCTGCCCGCCGCATCGCTTCAAGCCTGCGTACGTGGGTTTCTGCGAATGCAGGACTTGCGCTGCGATCCTGGCGTTGGTGCAAGGCAGGCGAGTATCGGCCGTCATTTGCCCGCGAGACCTCCAGCACGGTCCGATCGATATCACGCACGCCGGCCAGTCGCGGAGTCACACGAATGATCGCCTGTCGCGGCAACTGCTCGACCGCATTCGCGGTGCCGATATCGACATAGTGCGAGCGTCCGTCGACACCGTCGACAAGCAGATAGTGGCGATCGCGGTGTTCATCCGCCAGCCCTCGGCAGATCACCTTTCCCACAATTGGCCCAGCATCGGGCGAATAGATGCGCTGCTCGCTGCGCTCGAGCTTCGCGCGCGTAACCTCACGTTGCATCAAGCGGATGATGTCGCCGCGCTCTCCCATCGCGCGCAGCGTATCCTCCATCTCGCCGGCCAGTCGCCAGCGGCCATCGCCGAGGTCCTCAGCCAGATCCATCCGCTTCAGCGTCTGAAGACGCCCGGTTTCCAATGCCTGGAAAAGCGGGTCGCGGTCATGGGGCGATACGCATCGATCGAGATCCATCCGGCCGACAAGACGCCGATCCAGCCCGGTGAAGCGCTCCTGCTGCATTTCCTGGCGCAGGCGGGCCTCGATTTCATGTGTGGTTCGCGGCCCGAGGTCGAGCGACATCAGTTCGACCGCGCGCTCGCGAAACCCATGCGAAATGTAATCCCGCGCAATCACCAGGTCTTTGCCCTGATCGTCGATCCCGCGCAGCACGATATGCGTGTGCGGATGGCCTGTGTTGTGGTGATCTACTGCGACCCACTCGAGCTTCGTTCCGAGGTCTTCCTGGACCTGGTTCATCAGCCGGCGAACGAACGGTTTGAGATCGCCGTACTGATCGCCGTCCTCGGCCGAGACGATGAAGCGGAACTGGTGGCGATCATCCTTCGAGCGTTCCAGAAATTCGCTGCCGTGGGCGCGATCGTTTTCCGGGCCGTAAAGCTCTCCGCGCGCACCCTCGTTCGTGACCCCATCACGCTGAATATAGCGCAGGTGTGCCTTCAGCGCCCGCGCGCTACCGCCGCGCACTTTGACCAGCCTTGTCTTTACGACCACGCGCCGGGCTCGATACCCGGCAAGCCGGTCCCGGCTTGACAGGGCCCTGCCGACAGCGGCCCCTCGCCCGATCCTGCTGCCAACAAACTCGCGGCCTCCCTTGGCACCGCCGATCAGTCCGGCGGCGATCGCCACGCGGCTCGCATACCGCATAGCCTGCTTTCCCGCCTTCTTGCTACCGGCGTTACCTTGCCGACCCAGGCGCGGCTCGGAATCATCGTCGAAGTCCATGAAAGGCCTCCTCCAGCTACCGTCTCGCGGCAGTCTCGCCAACGATCCGACTGTCTCGCGATAAAATGATGTGCAGACAGAGAGTTAAGCGTGCCGCGAGACACGCCTTCTATCTTGTTGTACCGCCGACCTCCGCCACTTACCCGCCATCAAGCCCATATCCCCACTTGGGCCGCCTTCTGACTCCGGTACAGGGAACGCCGCCCTGAACGCAGACAATGGCCGGGACGCTGGTACCGGATCACCCACGTCCCGGCTGCAACTTCTCGCGCTGCCCTCATCGCAAGGATGCGTAGGCCGCGTGCGCTTCACCCTCGCTTGCGCAATTGCGCCGCGCAACGAGCCCCTGCGCTCGCCCCCCGCCATCCACAATGCTCACCGCTGCGAACCAGCGCCCATCGAGCCGCCCCAGCACGGCCACCCGATCGAGCTCGCCATCCTCCTCCTCGCCGTATTCCCAAGCGCCTAACCAACGCTCGCACACCCGCGCATCCCATACAAAATCGCTCTCCTCCGCTTCCAGAAACCGCGCCGCTAATGCGCCTGCCGCACCGCGCCCGAACTCGATTTCGAGCCCTGCCACCAGCTTCGCCATGACCTGATCCGCCGCAGCCGAGATGTTCACGTAAGCAACCATGATAGTCTCCTTCGCCTAAGCATCCCCGCCGTTCGAGGACCCTTCCCGGACGACGGTTGGCGCGGCGGCTGTCAGGGCCGCGCCGGCTTGCCGGTGCGCCGCGAAGCGGCGGCGGAGGAACCGATTTTGTTGCAGGAAAACAAACAAACTCGCGCGCGAAGCGCGCTCATTCTCTGCAGCAAAATTGGAGGGGCCGCCGGCCTTTACAGCCGTCGCACAGACCGTCACGCTGGTAAGTCCGAGAGAGGTGTTGACCTCTCCGCCTCGCGCACGATTGCAGACAAGCTCTGTCAGAAAACACCGGCGGCCTTCCATCACGTAGCGATCAGGGCACTGCGCGGACCGCAAACATCGGATCGACGTCCGACCTGGTTTCGTCCGGTGCCACCCTCCCGTCCGAACCACCTTTGCCGATGGCGATGAACATCGTATGCTGGGCAGAAGCGTCAAAAGGGCGGCCCGGATCGATCGCGGCGCCGTTCACGCCCGCCGCTACTTGCGCAAGATAGCTGCCCGTCTCTGCGGGAAGCGACTGCACGCCTGCGAGGTACTTTTCGTAACGTGACGGCCCGGCATTGTAGGCTGCAAACAGGCCGGGATAGCCGAAGCGATCGTATAGCAGGCGTAGGTAGAACGTGCCTGCCAGAATATTGTCGCGCGGGTCGTCGGGATCGTTTCCGAGCCCGAGACGGGCGCGCATCTCCGCCCAGGTCCCGGGCATCAGCTGCATCAGTCCCATAGCGCCTTTGACGCTGCGGATCGGACGGCCTCCCAGCTGTGTGCGCCCCCGGCTTTCGGCACGCATGACCTGCGCGATCCAGCTGGATGGCACCCCGAACCGCGTGGACGCCTCGGCGATGTGGGGAGCCCAGCGCGCGATTTCCTCGGCGCCCGCGGCGCCCGCGGGGCAGGCGGCACTTGCCGCAACGATCGCTGCGAGGGCGATCAGGCCTTTTAGCGCGCCCATATGCGCCTCGCAGGTCCGATGATGTCCGCGCTGCCCGTAATGCCGAAATACCGACCGTCGAAGGAGTCCGGACTATCCTTCATCAGCAGGAAATACTGACCGTGACGCAGCCGCCAACATCCTTCCCACCAAGGCATCGGACGTCCCTGTCCGTCGCGCAGCCGGCGCTCGACAGTCGGCACTCCATCGATGAAAATCAGGCGCCCCACCGCGCAGACTTCGTGGCCCTCCGAAGCGGCGACACGCTTTACCAAGGGAACGTTGCTGGGCAGATAGCGACGGGTTGCGGCAAATTCCCGCCAGGCATAAGGCATGCGCGCAATGACCGTCTCCCCAAGCTGGACATCCCGTTTGCGATTTACCCAATAGAGCCCCATTGGGGCGCTTGGGCTGGCATTCCAGACCAATAGCGGTGCCGGTGGCAACGACGCCGATCCGCCGAGAGCTCCTACCCAGAAGCCGGCCAGCACGGCTAAGATCAGGCGCCTCCGAAAGCGGCGCTTCTCGGCGCGTTCCTGCGTTCCCAGCGGCTTCAGCGCTGCCTCGCTGCGAGGGGTCACCAGCCCGCTCACCGGCGGAATGCCCGGCCGGAGTTGGCTTCGCTCCAGGCATCTAGATCGTCGATGTGGTACTGGATGAACCGGCAATGTCGGCGGTAGATCGGGCCGCCGCCGCACCGCCTGAGCCGGAGCAGAAGGCGGATGGATATTCCGAGATAGTTGGCAGCTTGGGGCGTGTTGAGGAACGGGGAGCCGCGCTTTGCGCGCTGCGCCCGATCGATCTCGTCAGAATCTTTCATGGTGTCCCTTCCATGCATCGGGCGACACCGAGCCGCCCGTCAGGGACACTCAAATGAAGGACAATCCGCCGGTCAGGCAGAGTCGAAAACGGCTATAGGCAAATTCGACTCCCGAGTGCTCAGCGGCGCTCAGTCCTCCACCAGATTGATCGCGGACACCTTTCCGTTTCGCGCGACAAGGACTTCATAGAAAATGCGCTGGCCGGCCGTCAGTTTCGTCAATCCCGACGTCTCGACCGCTGACAAATGGACGAAGCAATCGGCGCCGCCATCGTCAGGCGTGATGAAACCATAGCCGTTTCGAGCATTGAATGTCGCTACCCTGCCTTTTGGCATGCATGCCCCCTATTACGGGAGCATGGTTTTCCAGATGGTCTTTTGCGTCAACCCGGTGGCGCGCGCGACGCGGGGTCGTGTAACAATCCGGCACACCGGCCAATCGCAGAAAAGATGCTAGGAACCAAATCAGAGTTCAGAAAATCGCTTTTCCGCGATGGCTTGAACTGCTGCTTGAAGCGCCTGCACCCGATCGAAAGTCCAATCCAGTTCGGCATCGTTGATCGCGTAGTGGGGCGAGTAACGGCCTTTGATGTAGGCCAGGTGCAGAAGTTCGAAACAGCGACGGCCAAACTTGTCCTCGCGCGGCCAGATCGGGATCAGATCGCGCGCAACGTTCTCGGCACGACCGCGCAGGAATTTGAGATGGTGCGACAGCGGGCAATGAAGCGTCTTGAGCGCCAGGATAGCCTGATAGGATTGCTCGGCAGCCTGATGAAGCTGGAACGCCGCATGGTTGTTCGCTCTCCGCGACAGGGCGAAATCCGCCATATCGAGGAAGATCCTGGCACTGTCGAACCACTGATGATAAAGCTGCTGGGTTTGCAGGCGAAGTTCATCGCGACCGATCTTTCGGGGCGTTGGGAACTGCATCGAGCCGCATTGGTAGAGAGCAATTCCCCTCCGCAATACGTCGACAAAAAACGGGCGTCCGTGTCCGAGTTGCCGGTTGAATTCTTCCAGCGAGTGAACGATCAGGTTTGGGTGGGCCGATAGGCGCTTGGCAATCGAATACTCACGCGCGAGTGCGTCCTTCGCCTTGCTCCAATGATCGACTTCGTCGGCTAGCCGCTCGTGATTGACAATGACCAGGATATCATAATCCCATGCATGCCCGGCCATTGGGCGGGAATCCCAGTCGGCACCCGCATAAGCACCATAGAGAATGACACTCAGGATCCGGCCCCGCCTTTTCCAGGGCTGTGTCCCGCGGGCGATGATGTCCTCGAATTCCGCGAAGATGATCTGGACTATCCGGTCGAGGTCGTTTCGCTTCTGTCCGGGTAAGTGGCCAAGATCCGTCTTCATAATCACCTCGCGTCAGAGCGTTCGGTGGGAGACTCCAGTCACCGATGAATACCCTACGCAGGAGACAACTCCTTTCAGTCCAGCGCTTTGCCCAGGTGCTTCTCACAGATCGACCTGACCTCGGCTTCGAGCAGATCGATGCGCTCGACCAACCACTCGAGTTCGACGTCGCGAATGACGTAGTGCTCGGAGTATCGGCCTTTCACGTAGGCTTGATAGAGCAGTTCCCAGCAGCGGTTACCGAACTTGGTATCACGCGGCCAGACCGGGATGAGATCGCGGGCAATGTCTTCGGCGCGGCCGCGCAGAAACTTCAAGTTATGCGACTTAGGACTGTAGAGTTTCAGGACTAACAGAACGGTATGGTAGAAGTTTTCTGTTGCTTGGTGGAGCAAAAATGCAGCCTGATTATTCATCCCTTTCGAAATCGAAAACTTTGATGTCGTAAGAAAGTCGCTCGCACTTATGAACCACTTCTTGAAGTGATTCTCCGCCTCGATATGGGCAAGACCTGTATCAAGGGGCTTGGGCATTTCGAACTGCTGGGCTTCCAGTTCGTACAGCACGATGCCCTCGCGCACGATGTCGACGAAGAACGGCCGTCCGCGCGCGAGCTGGAAGTTAGCGTCCGCCATCGAATGGACGGTGAGCCCGACAGGTGCGGAGATCACTTTGGTAATGTCGTATGCGCGATTGAGGTGGTCCTTGGTCTTGCCCCAATACTCGGCTTCATCGGCGAGGCGCTCGTCGCTGACCACGACGAGAATGTCGTAATCGGAATAATACCGGCCGACTGGATCTGCGACCCAATCGCCTCGCGCGTACGAACCGTAGAGGATCACTTTCGTGATCCGACCCTGCTTCTTCCAGCCTTGGGTCGCCAGTGCGAGTACGTCCTCGAATTCATGGAAGACGATCTCCACCACACGCTTCAGGTCTGCGCGCTTTGCTTCCGGGAGATGGCCTAGATCCGTCTTCATAATCACCTGATTCTAGACGAGTTCTGGGAGAGAACAACACTTGTGTTGGGCCCGAAGGGAAGAAATCCCCGCGCCGGATCGGCGCGGGGACTGGCCTATCAGTCGGCCGGATTCCAGATGATCGCGAAGGTGTCCTCGTCGTCCCGGCCTGCGGCTCGCCCGAGATTGGCGTAGAGCCGTCGGGGACCGAATTCCGGGGCCGCCAGGCTTAGCGACACGTAGTCGTTGCCTGAGCTTTCGCTGCGGCGCAGCCACCCGGCCCCGACCTCGACCCCGCCTGAGGAAACCCGGTAGTCGGGCTGGGCGTCGCTGGTCTTGCGCGGGTTGGGGCTGATCTCGATCTCGGCGCGGATCGAGAGGGTGCGAAGCTGGCCCTTGAAGCTGTGGCCGTCGCGCGTGACATATCCGATTGCTGGCATTGTTCGTCTCCTGACTGGGTCGTCCCGGACCGATTTCCCGGACGATGGCAGACCGAGAGGAACGGCTCGCCAGGGCCCGCGAACCCTTGGGGCGAAGCGCAGCGAAGGACCGGAGCCGGCGGCTTATTTGCGAGCGAAGCGGCCGCGAGGAGACCGCACCGCGGTCGGGGAAATAAGTTGCCGGGCGATGGTTTCGACGGGACCGCGACCGCTTCCAGGTCATTGCCTTTCGGATCCGGGAATGGGTGCGGGCGCCCGGGCTCGGGAGCACCAAAGGATGCCGGCAATCGGATAAATCTCTTGCGCGCGGCCAGTCAGCTTCGGCCGGCTTGCGGCCGGCGATTTTGCGGCGATCAATTATCTTCAACCCGCGCAAGGCCTGGCGGGGCACGGACCTATCGTATTCGTTCGGGCAGCGTCGAGGTCGGCGGCGGGTGATTGCGCCCACGGGATAGCACCAGGACACAGCTGCCTGTCGCTCAGCCTCGTGGCGGACGCGAATTACGCTCCCCGCGCGCAGCCCGTCTTCAGGGCACGCGAACCGGGCGAGGACGACGGGGCCTGCGGAGCAGCCAGGTCGGGATCCGGCCGACTGATAGCCAGTCCCTGCGGTTTCGGTCGGGCATCCATCCGCAATGCCGGGCCGGTTCATTCGGGAGAGGTGAAGGGGGCGCCCGCGGCCTGCGGCTTCATGACGCCGCAGCGTGGAGCGCGACAAGCGACGGCAAGACGGCGCCAGGTTGGAGCAACGCAGGACGCGAAGCAGAGCCCGCCAGCCTCACCCGAATTGGGTATAGCGAAGTTGACACAGAACAATGCTATTCGGCGCGGGCGCGACCAGGTCGGGAAACACGACGCAAGCGGCTGGAGGAGCCTGAAGTGGACATCTATACCTTGAAGTTCCCGGGCGACGGGAATGCGGGCGCCTTGCGTCTCGACTTCGATGCCGAAGACGCCGCCGAAGCGCTGGTAACCGCCCACCGGAAGGCGAGCGATGTGAGGGCCGGGCGTGCAGCCGAACTGTGGCAGGGAACTCGCAGGCTTTGCACCATCCAGCATGGATCGAACCCGGGCGAGAAACCGACATCAATGCGTTTTCAAACGGCCTGATACGCGAGACCGGCGAGCGCTGCCATTACAGGAAAGACCGCCCCGGGGGGCATTGGGGCGGTCCCCCTTACGGTTTGTCGCGATCCGGGCAAAAAGGAGGCCCCGATCGCATCCGCGCCGCTAGCCACGCTGCGGCTCCGGCAAAACAGGCTTTCGATCAACTGTTGGCCTGACGGGGCGATCCGCTTTTCGCATCGCTGCCCAGACCGAGCGCCTGTTGCCTTGCGTCAGTGCCGGCGGGTGACGAGGCGCGTTTCGCCGCAGAGGCTGCACGCGCCTTTACTGCGCTCGAAGCGATTGGCTCCGACCAGTTCGCGGGCCACCTGTTCCACATGATCGAGCGGCGACAGACCCAGCGTCTGGGCGATACAATCATTGCAGACAGGCTCCGGAGCGAGACGCGAAACCAGTTTTTCGATGGCTTGAAGTGCGCTTGTTTTAACTTCGGTCATTGCTTTCCATGGGTGCCATCGGCGGGGCCCGACGGCAATGAACTTTTGCTATCAGCGGCGAGGCCGCGCCTGCCAGGGCGCGGCCTCGCCGCCGAAATTTTCCATGGCCGGAACAAGATCGGCCGGAGGCGGAACGGTCCGCCTCTGGCCCATTTCGTCAGGCAGCTAGCCGGGAGCCATCGCCCTCCCTCTCCCCGTCACGCTCATTGCTATCGGCAATGCCGGAGCCGTGCTCGCCCGAATGAAATTCATCCTCGCCGAAATCTGGGTCGGACACCTCGAACGCCCGGCGATGCGCGTCCACCGTGCCAACGCCGCCCCGCTCGGTGTATTGAGAGGGCGGAAACGCCATCCAGCGCGGCACCCAGCCTTCGCGCGTCACGCGTCCGTCTGTGCCTGCAAGGTGGTCGCGGATGATGCCTTTCAAGGTCTTGCCCTTCTCCCTGCCGTTCGCGCTCGCAACAACTTCGCCCGCAACTTCTCCCACCATCGCGAGCAGGACTTCACGGTCGCGCAGCGTATCGAGGAAGGCCGCATCCACCTGCCACCACCCCGCCATCGGGACAGTCATCTCCATGCCGACCACTTCCACCGCCGCACTTCCCGCCGCAAGGCTTTCGCCCATGACCACGGTCAGGATTTCCATGACCATCTCGTCGGGAAGCTCGATGAGCCGTGCAAACAGGCGGCACAAATCCCGCGGCGATCCGCGCATGCCGTAGCAGGTTCCACCGGTCACACCCCCGCCAATTACAGTCGGCTCGTCGTCGGGCAGGTTCAGCAAGGCGAGGACGCTGCGGCGCGCGGTATCGAACACCGCTTCTGCCCGCGAGGTCTCAACGCTTTCCCTGACCGCGTCGCTTTTCACCGCCTGCGGTTCAGAAACGATCCGCCAAAGCGGCGATCCGGCGATGGCGTGGGCGACCATGAGGCGGAGGGCAAGGCCCGGACGGCCCAGCAGTTCGGCGCGCACGGCGGCGTGGCGGTGCAGGTCGATATAAGTCTGGGTGATCGAAGTCAGTTCGGGACGCGCCGCCGTGGCAGCCGCACCTTCGTCATTCCCGGCGCCTCCATTTTCCAAGCTGGCCTTGGCAAGCCGCACGGCCTCCTTGCGCGAGAGATACCCCTCATGAATCACGACTTCGCCATTGGCGCGCACGTCGAGATAGACCCGCCCGCCCCTGCGCTTGGCGGTCTTCTCATACTCCCACGAATGGAAGTGGCTTTCGGGAGGAAGCACCACAGCATCTGCCCAGCCAGCCTCGAGGTAGGCCAGCCGCTTCGCTTCGATGGCGGCGTTCTGGAGGTCCCAGAATGCTCCTGTATCAACGAAATAGGCATCGTCCCCGAAGAGGAATGCTTTCAGCTGGAAGCCGCGAGGAGCATAGGCATCGGGATCGTCGGCGATGGCAAGCCATGTCTTCTGCTGCGCCTTCGAAGCCAACGTGAGGTGACGCACGGTCGCTGCGTCGATTTCCTCGGCGCGGTACATCTCCCGAATACGCGGGAGGAGATTGCCGAGTGCGAGAATGCGCTTCACCGCCAGATCGGGGAGGCCGAAGGTCTGGCCGATCTCCGCAATGCTGCGCCCTTCCCTCACCAACCGCGTGAAGCAGGTCCAGCGTGAGACTTCATCGGGATCTAGCCGGGCGATGTTCTCGATCAGCGAGGCCTCGACCGCGCTCGCATCGTCGGCATCGTCCAAAATCGCACAGGGCAGCAGCCTCGCCTCGTGCTCCGGCTCCCCGGCCGCAGCGCAGGCCGCGAGCCTTTCGGCTGCGACTAGCTGCGCGGCATGAAACCGGCGGCATCCGGCGACGATCTCGTAATGGCCGGCTTCACAGCCCGGCCGAACGAGAACGGGCTGCAGGACGCCGCGCGCCCTCACGGTCGGCAGGATGTCGGACACGTCTGGGGCCTTGCGCGCGTAGCGCATGTTGGATTTGCTGACGGCAAGGTTGCCAAGTGCAATAAACTCGAGTCTCATGGTGGCACTCCATATGTGAGTGCCGGTCCGTCCTTCAGGTGGAATGGTCGGGCGGACCGGCTTAGATCGGCGGGAGACGCCCGCCAGCGTCTTCCCCCTCAGCGGGGCGAAAGCCTGATGGCAGCCGGGTCCTCACGCGTGAGTCGGTCCAGCAACAGAGCGGCATCCCGGATCGATCCCGCAAGGCGCGATGCCTCGGCCCAGACCGACAAGCGGTGCCGGGTGGAGAAGCCGGTATCGCGCTCGATGGCGAGCCCCATGGGCAAGCGGATCGCCTCGATTTCGCGAAGCGAGCAGATGCCCAATTCCGGACTGCCAAAGCCAAGGTCGGCCAGTCCATAAAGGGTATCGTTGTCGGCATAGAGTTCGGTAATCAGCCAGACCGCCCGGCCCATCGGATTGAACAGGCGCACCAGCGGGAGCGGATCGAACTTCGGATTGGCCATGCAATGCTCGAAGTTGGCACTGAGCATGGCGCGTGTCGCGGCGCGGATGAGGGTGGTCATGCCTCGGCCCTCCCCTCTTTTGCAGGCAGGTCGGCGCTGTCCATTTCCTCGCCAAAGGGAATCCGCCCCCTATCGGGAAGCGATGCCTCGTAGCGGGTAAGGAGCCATTCCGCCGCTTTGCTCGCCATGCTGGCCGCGCGGAAGATGGCGCGGTTGTCCTCACGCAGCACCTCGAGCCATGCCCCGATATAGTCTGCATGGCGAACCGTTGGTACGATCCCGAGCGAAGCGCACAGGAAAGCCGAACCCATCTCAGCGACCATTTCCTCACGGGCGTAGTCCTTTGAACCGAAGGCACCTGTCAGATTACGATTGAGACGGGAACTATGGCCGGCTCCGTGGGTCAGTTCGTGCAGCGCCGTCCGATAGAAGTTCACCTGATCGTGGAACGCCTGCTGCGGCGGAACTTGGATGAAGTCCTGACCGGGCGAATAGAACGCTTTCGTCCCGCCGACGCGAAATTCGATTCCGCTTGCGGCAATGACGGCTTCTGCCACCGGCACGATTTCGCGCTCGGGCAAGGCAATCGGCGAACCAAGAAAATCGTCCGGCAGGCCTTCGCACTGGGCCACATTGAAAACCGTGAAGCGTTTGAGGAATGCAATTGAACGGGCATCAGTGCCGCTTTCCCTCGCCCGTACCTTTTCCGCCTCAGGCGTGAAGCGGTCGGCATAGACCACTTGCGTCCCATGCTCGCCTTTGCGGACATTGCCACCAGCGGCCAGCGCCTGCTTGAAGGTCAGCCAACTTTGAGAGGCCCAGCCGCCCGCGATCACCGATCCCCAAAGAATAAGCACGTTAATTCCGGAATAGGCACGCCGGGTCAGCGCATTGACGGGAAGTCCCGCGACGGGAGGACTTCCTCCGGCGACTTCATTGCTCCACGGCTGCACCCATGGCACCCGCCCCGCTTCAAGCTCGGCCATGATCCGGGCCGTGACCTCGTCGTAGAGCGAGGCCCTGCCTGATGCATTGGCCTTCCCGTCCTGATCCGATTGGGGCCTCGCGCATTGCGGGACCTTGGGATTGCTGCGCATGTCTTACCTCCTGCACTGCCCGCAAAACCCATCATGGGCCTCCCCCGAAAAGGCGGGGGGTGGGCGGCCCGGACGACCGACAGGGCCCGCATCAAGCGGCGCCTGCACCTGAAAGGCCGGAACGGATGTGGAGGAGCCGCGACGAAGGAGCGGCTTGCAGGGGCCGATGGCGGGCCCAGACGGTTGTCGAGCCCGCACCCCGACTTTGATCGGGAGAGGCTCACAACTGATGCCGCGCGCGGGCGCAGCCTGCGCGCGTCAACATCGAGGCGGGGTATGCCCCGCCGACCGCCACTTCCCCTTGCGCCAGCGATCGAAACCGAAGGCCGAGACCCTCAAGCTTGCGAGGGGCTCGGTGCCCTGCGCGCGGAAACGAGGGCGATCAGCCCTTCAGCGCGTTGGCATAGAGCGCGGTCACGCAGTCGGCGTGAGGCGCCCCGGCAGTGTTTGCCGCCCCGGTCTGTGTCGGAAAATAGCGTTACACCGGAGGCGCAACGAACCCCTGTCTTGCTGAACCTTCGCCCAGTTGCGCTGCCCCGCGAATGCCTTCAGAGCCCGTTGGAGGCCTTTGTCTCGAAGAAAGTGTGCGCTTTGTACAGGGAAAGCCACGCCCGCTCGCGCACGTTCATTTCCGGCCAGCTGTCCCACTCCGCCTTCACTATCAAGGCATAGACCTTGGCGCGGCTGGGATACATCAGGGCAGAAGTCGCAAGCGGCTGGCTCGACACGGTCCCACGGACGCCGGGTTCCTCGAAGGTCTCGGTTGCGGCACGCTGCGAGGCTGTTTCGCCCGGCTCTATCTGGCACTCTGGAAGGATCCATCTCCCCTTGCACTGAGACGTCACCAGAAGGACCTCCCAGGTATCGCCGTTCAGACGGTAGGAACGAGCACTGGATTGAGCGGGCGTCCCTTGACTCTTCGCGGATGATGACAATGCGATCGGGCGCTGGAGACCCTATAGGTCCGGAGAAAATTTGGACGCCGCGTCGCAAAGGTCTGGACGTACAGGCATCGGTTTCCGCGCGCGCCGCCTGATCGCCAATCCCAAAGGGTATCGCAAATATCTTCCATTCGCCGCCCGGACCGAAAACGGAGACGCACAGGGGAAGAGCGTCCACTGATCGGGTCCGGAATGGCGAATAGTCGGCAAGCCGCTCGATGATCTATAGCGCAAGTTCTGCAGCGGCTTTTGGTCGCATCCGCTCGTCACGCATGGTCATGCCGACACGCGCCCAGGCAGGCGCCCTCAAGATGGCATGCGATAGGTGCTGAAGGTGGATCCCTTTTATCCAAAGAGAATGGATCACATATAGAACAAGGAGCGCCCTCTCTGCATGCCGCCGCCACCCGCGACATAACCCTTAATCGAAAGATCAGGGGGCTACATGAGCGACAGGTGCGGAAATTGCGAAGCGGAAATCACTAATGACGGCATAATCAGGGGGCCCAACCGGCGATACGGTCCGTCATCCCAACCGAACCTAGGAAGCCAGCCATATATCCGGTGCCGCCGATGTGCATCGAGACCAAGACGAAAAGTGGGCGGGCAAGGCGGAGGATCAAGAGCGGTCTGAAAGGGTGCCGCGTCGTGTCGCGGTCACGCAATATTGTTAGTCGATTGACAAGACGCCCCCTCTCCCATCGGATTGACCGCGCGACAGGCGAGGCGCAGGATCAGCGCATGTGCAATCTCTATCGGATGACAGCGCCCGCCGCCGCCGTCGCAGGGTTGTTCCGAGCGACATCGAACGCCGCGCCAAACTTCGCGGCCGAGATCTACCCCGGCTATCCCGGCCTCGTGGTCGCAGACGGCGCGGTCCGCGCGATGAACTGGGGCTTTCCCCTCGTCCTCAAGAGCAAGAAGACCGGCGCGCCGCTCAAGCCCAAGCCCGTCAACAACACGCGGGAGGACAAGATGCACACCGGCTTCTGGGTGGACAGCTTCCGCAAACGGCGGTGCCTGATCCCCGTCACAGCCTGGGCGGAAGCCGAGGGCGCCAAGGGCGCCATGACACGCACATGGTACTCCCTCCCCGATCAGGGCGTGTTCGCGGTCGCAGGTGTCTGGCGGCCGACGGCTGAGTGGGGCGACTGTTACTCGATGGTCATGGTAAACGGGTGCGAGCAGATGGCCGACGTCCACGATCGCATGCCGACGGTCCTTGTCCAGGAGCATTGGGACCGCTGGACCAACGGCGATCCTGACGAAGCCTTCGCGCTCTGCCGCGTCTATGACGCGCCGCTGATCGTTGATCGCACGAGCGAGCCATGGTTCAAGCGGACCAGCCCACCACCTGCGCCAAAAACGCCACCGCCATCAGCAACGCTACTATGATCATCTCGGCCTGCTTCAGCATCAACGAATGATCCTAGACGGAAAAGCCGGATGCAATGCGGGAGAGATCCGCGCCGGATTAAAATTACGGCCCGGCCTCAATAGCTCAGCCAGTCGAGTTCGGCCTCATCGACCGCCTCGAACATGTCGCCTTCTGCCTGGCCGACGCGAAGCCGCTGCCGTACCGCCTCGGGATCGCCGTCCTTCGGAAAGCCGCGATCCGCCACGGCGCACTTCGCCAGTTCGCCGACCAGACCACCGCGCCCGGTCTGCGTGAGTAGCCAGCGGCCAAATGCTCCGCGCTCGGCAGGCGCAGCCGTTCGCCCGGCGGGGCGAAGACGCGGGTCGGGGGCTGCGGGCACGAAAGCCCGAAAATCGGGGCCTTTGCTGATATCCTGAAACGAGCCACCGCCTCCGGCTATTCTGCTGACTTCGCGGCGCAAGTCGTCGAGTGTCGATGTGGTGGGCAGCTGTTCCATGGCAATCCTCGCTGTCGAATCGGTAGCGCGACTCTAGCATGTTCTCTATATGTTCTCACCATGAGTCGATGTGTGCAGAGCACCCCGGAGGATCAAAAGATGGAACATATAAAGGAAATCCGCCACGCGGTGGCGACAGCGCTGGAGACGCGCGGCCTCGATAATCGGGAGTTCCTGCGACAGATAAGATCAGGCGAACAGGACGACGGGCCTTACATGACGGGCGCCCTCGCCTGCGCCGCTGTTCTCGCGAAGCAGTCGGCGCGCAGCTGATGAAGTGCGCTACTCTGACGGACTGAGGATCCCGACCCGGCTGTTCGAAGCCGCAGCCTGGCATTACCAGATTAAGGTGACGTGCGCGTGCGGGCGGTCGGCCGTCTTCGATCCCCATGCGCTGTGGTATCTCTTTGAGCGCAAGGGTTGGGATTCCACCTTCACAAAGGCGCAGGGCCGTTTCTACTGCAGCGAATGCTGGCGAACAAAATTTCGGAAGCTGGCGCCGGTGAAATTCGAGACCTGCCGCGAAGAGCCGACCGTGCGCCTGCCAATGCCAGATGAGCGGGAATGGAAGCGCGCGATCGATCGGTTTCGAAGCTGACGGCGGCGCCCGCCCCTGACCTCGCCGGCGTCAAGCCGACTGACCGGAAGGGGTGGGAAGCGGAAGTTTGGGTATGAGCGACCCGCCCCTACTCATTGGGGGCAGACGAATAGGAGCAATTGGCCAGCAGATTCCTTGGCATTATGCAATTCGTCGTCGCCAGATATGGGCTCAAATTTGTCCACGCCGCCTAGCAACCAACGGCTGCTCCCGGGCGAAGAGCTGATATCGCGAAAGCACTTAGCCCCCCTGCTTTATGTTGGCGCGAGCGTTCCATAAGTCGCCAGCCGCTGATCTATCCTCCCAAATCTCCCGATGCCTGGAGAGTGGCCAAGGGGCGCAACATTCCGTCTGGGGCTGCCATTCGCAAAAGGTTGGAAAGCAAATCTATGGCAGACTTGTTCATGTCTACATGAGGAAGATGGCGATCGGCGATTGATAAGCCTCGCGCGGCCCAAACCATGAGGCGCATCACGGTCAATGCCAGTTCTCGATCACCTCCGAATGCTCTGCGCATCGCTTTCAGAGCATTTTCCTCAACGATTTCCTGCATCGGTAAGACATATGCGGCCAGATCGGGATCACTGCGAGTAGCTTGAAGGATTTCCAGAACAGCGATGCCGGACGGCTTGTTAAGCACTCCCCAAAGCACGTGAGGCCAGTCATACAGGTTGTTCCCGATGCCTGTCGTTCGGCGGGATTCCTCGTAGCCAATCATGTCTTCATCGGCGACGTGCTTAACAACCTCGGCCATCAAAGCCGCACGCGTTCCAAAGTGATGGAGAACAGGGCCTCGCGAGACGCCTGCCTTCGCTGAGATAAGTTCGATGGTAGCTCCGCCGTAGCCCACCTCATAAATCACCGTGATGGCTCCTTCGATCAGCGCGCGTCGCGTTTGGGCTGTGCGCTGCTCCTGAGTCCTGCGGACCTTCGTCGGCGTCCCGGTTCCATCTGCACTCATTCTTTCGTCCGATCCTAGTTCTAGCTACCGCGTCGATAGGTTGCCATAATAAACATTCATGCTTGCACACATGTATGTTTCAGTTTTATCTATGCCCCAAGCGACCGTCAATCGGGTCGCAGGTTCGGGAGGTAGGGGATGAATAGGGCAATTCTTCTTGCAACGGTGGGTCTGTCTGCAGTGGCCAGCCCGGCTTGGGCGCAGGTCGAAGCGACGGGTGAAGGCGTGAGCGAAATCGTCGTTACTGCGCAACGCCGAGCGGAGCGGCTTCAAGATGTTCCGGTAAGCGTGACCGCCCTCGGGGCCGACACGCTGCGCAATCGAAACGTAAATGACCTCACTCAGGTTGCGCTCGCAGCGCCTAGTTTGCAGGTGGGCAGCGACAACACATTCGCCGTGCGCGGGGTCGGTACCCAAGCTTTCGCGACCACCATCGACTCCAGCGTAGCCACCGCTTTGGATGACGTTAATCTAGGCCGGCCGTTCCTGGCTCAGGGGCTGTTCAACGACGTCGAGCGTGTTGAAGTGCTCAACGGCCCTCAAGGGTTGCTTTTCGGAAAGAACGCTTCGGCGGGCCTACTGAACGTCGTGTCTACTCGGCCGAAGCTCGGCACGTTCGAGAGCGTCACCGATATGGAGTTTTCAAATCGGTCCACGCCGGGCAGCAAGGTTAAATCGTGGTCTATGATCGGACGAGAGACGATCAATATTCCCGTGGGAGAAAGCGGGGCGCTGCGGATCAACGGTACGTACTCGTATGAGGAACCGGGAACTAATTTCGTCGGTCTCAACAACGTGCGCAACGATCTCGATCGCGAACAATACGGGGTAAGGGCGAAATACCTTCAGGAAATAACACCGTCGCTCGAACTGTACATCATCGGCGAGTACGCAGAGGCGCATGGCGTCGCTGGGGTAAGCGACCGAACCTATCGATCATTGGGACCAAATAGCACTAATGCGGCCGCGCTGGCGTCTTCCGCTATCACACCGGGAGACGAGAATTACACGTTTGCCGGAGACGGTGGATATTGGCGCGATCTCAAGCTGGGCGGAGCCCAGGCATCGCTTTCATGGACGAGCCCGAACGGGCTTGTCGTAAGCAACGTCGCTGCGTGGAAATTTTACAGCATAAATTCGCAGCTCGACGTTGATTTCACCAATCTCAACGGCGCCAATCGAAACTACACTGATGGTCGATACGATCAGTTTTCGAACGAGTTCCGCGTCGCTCTTCCCGCAGAAAATCGACTGACGGGCCAAGCTGGCCTCTATTATTTCCATTCGACTATAGATCAACAGGGTCAGATCGCCGGCAACAATTTCCTGCCGTCATTCCTGCTGCCAGGATATCCGTTTTGCGTCGGTGCCACCGCCACGCCGGGCGCACCTCCGGGCACCTGTTCCGTCAGCAACAACTTTTTCCTCGGACGCGACTACGATTACCGCATGAAGACTGACAGTTATGCGGCTTTCGGACAACTGACGTTCTCGGTGAGCGATGCGTTCAAAATCTTCGCAGGCGGCCGCGTAACGCGTGACGAGATCTCGATCGATCTCGATCAGAATCAAGATTCTTACTTCGTACCCCTGGCAGTTCCGGGGACGTTTGCGCAATCCTATGGTCACACCGATTTTAGTTGGCGTGCCGGCGGACAGTTCCAGCTGACACCGGACGCCATGATCTATGGATCCTATGGTCGCGGGTACAAGGGGCCGGGCTTCAACGATACAGCCGCAACGGCGACTTCTGACCTTCTGGTACGCGGCGAGAAGTCGAACACGGCAGAAATCGGTTTCAAGACGAGCTGGTTCAATCGCAGGTTGGTCTTCAACGTATCCGCCTTCCACACCAAGTTCGATAATTATCAAACCCAGTCTCTCGATACCGCGCTTCAGGCTTTTGTGGTGCAGAATGCGGCTTCGGTCAAAAGCAAAGGGGTGGAAGTTACCCTGAACGCAAATCCGCTGCGCGGCCTTTCGATCAATGCGTCTGGCACCGTATTGGACTCGAAGTTCGGCGATTTCGCCGGCGCACAGTGTTATCCAGGGCAAACCGATCCGAGCTGCGCAACAACCGGATCCTTCAACGCTCGCGGCAACCAGACACCAACCGCGCCGACCTTCACGTCATCTTTCCAGGCTATCTACGAGTTCGACACTGGAGGAAGCGTCCATCCGTTCATCGAGGCGAACTGGTATCACCGTTCCTCCATCAACTATCTCGTAAATCGCGCGCCGGGGGCACGCGTTCCGATCGTCGATCTGATCGGCGCCAGTGCCGGCATCAAGCTCGACAATGGGATCCGGATCTCCGTCTTCTGCAAGAACTGCACAAACGAATACAATCCGAACTTTATCGGCCTTGATGCCGGCGACGCAACGCAAGGCATTGCCAGCTACCAGCAGCAATTCGGCTTCGACTCGGTGCGCACCATCGGTGCGAACGTGCAGTTCCGGTTCTAAGGAGACCAGCGTGTTCGATCCGCTAAACCGCCGACACTTTCTTCAAACCGCCGGGGCGGGCCTCATTGCTGCCACCGCTGCATCGCCGCTATTGGGTGCGACCCGCCGTAAGCTGCGCCAAGACTTCTTATGGGGCGCTGCCACAGCGGGCCATCAGGTCGAGGGCAACAACGTCAATTCCGACGTTTGGGTGATGGAGCATCTCAAGCCCAGTTCCTTCGCAGAGCCGTCAGGCGATGCCTGCGATAGTCTTAACCGCTGGAATGAAGACATCGATTTGGTCAAGCGGATCGGACTGAACACTTATCGTTTCGGCATCGAATGGTCGCGAATCGAGCCAGAACAAGGCCAGTACTCGCAGGCCGCCCTTAGCCTTTACCGTCGAATGATTGATTATTGCGTCGAGCTGGGGATCAAGCCCTTCGTCACCTATTCGCATTTCAGCGTTCCGCGCTGGTTCGCGGGGGCTGGCGGCTGGGAGGTGGCCAGCAACGTCGATCATTTTGTCCGCTTTTGCGAAACCGCTGCTAAGGCCCTTGGTCCGAATTACACGCATGCCATCACTTTCAACGAACCCAACCTGGCCGCGCAGCTTTCGTGGCAGCCAGAGTTTAACAAGACCATGCGGTTCTTCTCGATGGCTAACAAGGCAGCGGCGAGGATGGTCGGGTCGGACCGGTTTTCGTCGACACCCACTTTTGACATTCCAAGCGCGCGGCAAAATCAATTGGTGGCGCATCAGCGAGCGCGCGACGCCATCAAAGCGACCCGTCCCGATCTCCTTCTCGGGCTCAGCATCGCTATCTCAGATGAGCAGGCGGCGCCCGGACCTAACGCGCTCAAGCGCAAGATTGATGAGGTCTACACGCCCTGGTTCGAGGTTGCCTCGAAGGATGATTTCGTAGGTGTGCAAACCTACGGACGCGCCGTCGTTGGTCCTGAACTTGATCTTCCTCCGCCGCCCGGCAGCGAGGTGACAGAGAGCGGTATCGAGTTTTACCCCGAAGCGCTAGAAGCGACCGTTAAGTGGACCGCCAAAGCAACAGGCAAGCCTATTATCGTGACCGAAAACGGCGTCGCTATTTCGGACGACAAGCGACGCGTGGCGTATATCGAACGCGCGCTGGCTGGGCTTGGGAGAGCCATCTACGACGGCACGGACGTACGCGGTTACATCCATTGGTCGCTTCTCGACAACTTCGAATGGAACCGAGCGTACACAGCTCATTTCGGTTTGGTCTCAGTAGATCGTCAGACCTTCGTTCGTACTCCTAAGCCCAGCGCTTCGTACTTAGGACAGTATGCAAGGGCCAATAGCATCTGACTTGCGTTAACCCAAATATCTGGATGGCATATCGCGATCGCGGCCAGGCATGTTTACGTAAGCCACGCGGCGGATCGTGACAACAGCCGCCATTCCCGCATTCGCCTCGGAACGACGTAAGTTGGTCGGCTACTGCCGGAAGCTCGTGGGACAGAGCCGCCATTCGCTGCCAGCGCCGGGAACGGCAGGTCCCCATCCAACACATGCCATTCCTGAAGCACTGATGATCGTCTCCACGAATGCGCGAGATTGGTCGTTTGCTGCCCCGCGATCTAGCTGCCTCAAAGCACTCCCCCATTGCTGGTTGCATATTAAGAATGATAATTCTAATCTGACGTCAGAAGAATGTTCGCCAGGGAGAATGCTGTGAAAGATGTGCTGTGCCGGTTGGCTATGTCTGTGGCCGCCTTTGCGGCGATGAGTCCCGTCGCCGAGGCACAGCAGCTTCCCGTGATCCGAGACCGCCAACTCCTGGTGGACGGCAAGCCCTACCTCGCCCTCGGCGGGGAGTTGCACAATTCGAGCGCCTCCAGTCCCGACTACATGTTGCCGATCTGGGACAAGCTCCAAGCCATGCATGTCCAGACTGTGATCGGGACGGTGAGCTGGGAGGATTTTGAGCCGAAGGAAGGTCAGTTCGATTTCCGTGCGGTTGACGCGCAGATCGCGGAGGCCCGCAAGCGCGATATGCGTCTCGTTCTGATCTGGTTCGGTGCCTTCAAGAACGCGGCCTCGACTTACGCGCCGAGTTGGGTGCGCGGTGATACCCGGCGTTTTCCCCGAGCTGTCGTCCAAGGCGCGATGACAGAGGCCTTTACCTACAAGGGCGCAATGCCGAAGCCGGTTCTCTCGGTGTTCTCGCCCGAACTGCTGAAGGCGGACCGAGCGGCTTTCGTGGCGATGATCAAGCACTTGGCCGAAGTCGATACGAATCACCGCGTGATCATGGTGCAGGTGAACAACGAGACCGGCCTGCTCCGGGACAGCCGCGATCGTTCCGCCTTGGCCGAAGCCGCATGGAAGGCACCTGTGCCGACGCAGCTTCTGAAGTACCTCTCCACACATCGCTCAACCTTGAAACCGGAACTGGAGGAAACCTGGAGCCGTAAGGGCCGCCGATCCTCAGGGAGTTGGGCTGAGGTCTTCGGCTCAGACTGGCAGGCCGAGGAAGTGTTCATGGCCTGGCATTTCGCGCGCTACATGGAAGCGCTCGCGGCAGCGGGTAAGCACGAACTGGCGCTGCCCATGTACGTCAACGGTTGGCTCGGACCGCAGGAAGGCCAGCCCATGGCAGGTCAGTACCCCAGCGGTGGCCCGGCCAAGCGGGTTCTTGATGTTTGGCGCGCAGCGGCACCGTCGCTCGATATGCTCTCGCCCGATATCTACGCGCCCAACGTCAAGGAGGTGCTGGCGGATTACGATCATGCCAGCAACCCACTGTTCGTACCGGAAGCACAGTTCCGAACCGGCGATATCTTTTGGGCGCTCGGCCAGCACCGTACCATCGGCTACTCCGTCTTCGGGATCGAGGACGGAAGGATCGACGGACAACTCGCGCAGGCGTTCTCTGCACTCTCCGGAATGGATGGCATGATCGCACAGGCGCAGGCGGAGGGGCGTATCGCCGGCGTTCTGCTCGACGATGGCAAGCCTGCGGTTATCAAGCTCGGCGATTACACGATCACGGTTCAGGAAACGATGGCACTGCTCAAGCAGATGCTTCTTGATGTCGGCTTGCAGCCGCCGCCCGCGCCGCCGCCGCTTGCAAGCGAAACTGAAGGTCCGACCGCCCGCCCGGCGCCTGGCGACGGCCGAGCCTTCGGCCTGATCATCGACGAAGGGAACGACACGTTCCTTATCGTCGGGAAAGGGTTCACCGCAGACTTTGCTATCGGGTCGAAGTTGGCGGAAGTCGACCGGGTCGAAGAAGGTCATTTCAATGCCAAAAGTTGGCTGGCCAGGCGCGTTATAAATGGCGACGAACGACTCAGCGTAATCCCCACGGATCGGATCGGCACCATCCGCATCAAACTGGTGCGTCCGGCGCCGAGCTAGCGCCTTGCAAACCCGCCACTTCGACCAGCACTATCGGCCGTTTTCAGCGTGACTCGACGTTCCTCGCTGCGGAGTGAAACCACCAGATTGGTCGTTTTCTGCCGTTTCTCGGGCCGGTACCAAGCGTTTGATGTCAACTACTAGATAGGTGAAGTGCCTGCTCGGGGTCGAGCCGAGCCCGTAACAGACGGAAACGTCCCCTATCCGGCAGGTGGGCTCGTGTTGCTATGGTCTGCAAGAAGCTGCGCAGGAGCTGGGATTGCATAGGCAGCGTGTGTGCGTCCCGGATCCAGCACAATCTTTCGCCAGAGGAATACCGTGCACGCTGGAAACTGCCGATCGAGTATCCGATGGTCTTTCCCGAGTATGCCGCAAAGCACTCGGAAATGGCTTTCCAGTTCGGGCTCGGTAGCACTGGCGGGCGGAAGAGGTCAGTCAAGGGAACAGACACTGCCGGGAATGGGACGGCCGTGACTGAAGAAAAGAAGGCTCCACAACTGCTACGAAAACCTAGCGCAAGCTGGGCATCAAAACGGGCTGAAATCGCGGCCTTTGAATTGCCAGACTCAGGAATGTCCCTTGCGCAAAAGCGAACGATATCCGCCCGCCGCCATCGACCGGGCTTCGCGGATCAGGCGGCGGGTCCTGGATTTCAGGGAAGTCGAACCGCGTCTGGTATCGAGATCGAGGAATTCGGCACCGAACAGTTCCTCCGTGATGGTTGTTATACTGACGCCGCCCATAAGCGCATCGTGCACTCTAAGCGCCTCGACCCAGCGTACCATCCTCGGATCCGGCGGAAACAGCGAAGCGATGAATCGCTTGTGGCTGCAGAACGCCAGTAACCGGCGAAGCGGCAGCATTCTGGGCTGTGCGGATTGCGTCCCTGCCAGACGGTAGTGAAGCACGACCGGCCCTCTCCTCAGCGATCCGGCCAGAACATCGAGGCGAATTCGCCGGCGCCCATCGGCAAGCACGGCGTACTCATGCCTGCCTGGCCCTTCGACAAGTTTCAGCCAAGGGCCGAACCGGGCCGGATCGATGGCGTCCGGATCGCCAGGGCCTGCCGCACATGCGTCGACTTCGAGCGCCCCGGGATCGAACTCAGAGCTCCAGATGAGATTTGCCCCACAGGCGCCGACTGCGGGGTTCTCGGCGAAAGTGCAGTCCCCATTTTAGGGCTGCCTCCCCGTCCCATCCCCCTCGCGTGGCTTCGCTCGCCTGAGCATACCATTCTGCATAACCGGCACTGCGGCGGAGCCATTCCCACATCAGGGCTGCGCGGTCGAGGCGCGCAAGTTCCCGGTAATTGGCCGAATTGCGCCAGTCTATCGCCGTTTTTCCATCGGTCATGCGAGATCCGGCGACCGGACGATGTGTGACGGCTGCGTGACAGAGATCACATCGCAGTGTTGCGATCCCTGGGTAGTATGCGGACTATGTAGAAACGCGGATCGACGAGGGAATGAGGGCCCGAAGCGATTTCGCCCGCAAGCGGAAAGGACGGCTCGACGCGTCCTGGCGGCTTGAGACGCCGCGAAGAGCCGTGACAGCGTATGGGCGTCAAAACTGCATATCAAAAATTCAGGGACCTTGTTCGGGCAACCAAAGATCTCGCCGAGCTTGATCTTGCCCTCAACCAGATCACTCAGGCGGTCGGCTGCAACTACTATGCGATAGGTCACCACATCGATCGGGGTACCGGCAAACCGCAAGCGTTCCGCCTGCTCAACTACCCGGAACCCTGGATCGACTTCTACGACCGAAACGGTTTTGTCGGCCGCGATTTCGTGCACCGCGCATCCGGAAGAACCCAGAACCCTTTCCTTTGGCGGGAAGCACACGAACTCGTGGAATACAGTGCGTACGACGAGCGCTTCCTCGAACTGGCCAGGCAGCACGGACTGCACGACGGATTCACGATACCCTCGAACGTCCCTGGAGAATTCCTCGGATCGTGTACTTTCGCTACCGCACCCGGCCGGCCGCTCGACGAGGACGGCCTCATTCTCGCCAGGCTCGTCGCGCCGGAAGTCTTTGCGGCAGCGCGCCGGCTGGTCGGCCTTGCGGAAGTCATGGAATGTATCGATTCTGCGCTGCTCACCAAACGCCAGCGCGAATGCCTGATCTGGATGATGGCCGGCAAGAGCGATTGGGACACCGGGCAAATCCTCGGGATCAGCGAAGCGACGGTCCGGCGCCATGTCAACGACGCTTGCAAAAAGCTGGGAGCGCTGAACAGACCATTGCTGGCTTTCCTCGCGTGTCGGAACGGAGTGATCAGTTTCCCTGAAGTGCCAGCAGGCTCCTATACACGGAACCGTGAATAGCCCGAGGGCTATTTCCGAGGGAAATTTGCGAACCTTTTCAAAGGAGGTTCGCAATGATCCACTGCCTGTCCAACGCCCCCGCTGCAACCGAGCATTCTGTTCTTCGAAACATGTTCGAGGCGCGCAAGCGCGTGTTCATCGATCTTCTGCGCTGGGACCTGCCGGCCCTCGCCGGCCGGTTCGAGCTCGACCAGTTCGACAACGAGGCGGCCATGTACATCGTGCTGTCCGACAAGGACGGCGCCCACCGCGCATCGGCGCGCCTCTTACCGACGACGCAGCCGCATATCCTCGACACGCTCTTCCCCACGCTATGCGACGAGGCGGTTCCGTGCGGCCCGACCACTATGGAAATCACCCGGTTCTGCCTGGAGCGCAAATCGTCGGCGGGCGAAAGACGCGAGTCTAGGAACGAGCTCGTCCATGCGCTCGTCGCCTTCGCGCTCGCCAACGGCATCGAGCGTTACACAGGCGTGGCCGACCTATCGTGGCTGCGCCAGATCCTGACATTCGGCTGGAGATGCCGCCCGCTTGGCGTGCCCAAAGTGGTGGACGGAAAGACTCTGGGCGCCATGCTCATCGAGATCGACGAGGATACGCCAACCCTACTCGAACGCGGGGGCATCTGCGCGCCTGCCCCGGCGCGGGAACCGCGTGGGGAGGCCGCACATGTTCACTAAGCCTTTCCTGCTCAAGGCGAGCCGGATTTCGGCGGAACTAAGGGAAATCGGATACTGCGCGGTGCGCGGCGCGGTCCCGGCAAAGGCAGTCACCGCAATCGACCATAACCTTACGCCCCATTCCGCAGGAGTGCCGTTGAAAAGCCCCGATCCTTGGCAGGCCGCAGACTTAGGTATCGCGGACATCCCCTGTTTAGCGAGCACCGCCACCCCGGTCAGCCGGAGCCTGTTTCCATGAACGCGGGCACCACTGCGGTACGAGTCTACGACAGGCTGAAGCGGGCCCTCGCCAACGGCACTTTCACGCCAGGCGCGCGGCTCGAGCCCGCGAGGCTGGCCCAGGAATATGCCAGCAGCGCAACGCCGATCCGCGACGCCCTGCATCGCCTCGCAGGAGAGCGTCTTGTCGAGACGCGCTCAAGCGATGGGTTTCATGTGCCTGCCGTCAACGAGATCGGTCTGCGCGATCTCTACCGCTGGAACGACGAACTCGTGCGTACGGCCCTGCGCATAAGCCGGGGACTACACATCCCCACCGATAACCAAACCGAACCGATGGACGCCGCCGACCTCTTCTCGTTCATCGCCGCGCGTTCCCGCAGCGCCGAGATCGTCATGCAGGTTGCTTCGGCCAACGCCAGACTTGCCTACATCCGCCAAATCGAATCGGCTTTCATCGAGAACGCCGTCGACGAGATTCGGACTATTGCTGTTTCGCTAGAGCAAAGCCCAAGATCGACTAAAATGCTCGTACAAGAGTATCACAGGGCGAGATTGACGATCGTTCCTAAATTAATAAACGAAATCTTTCAGAACAGCAGATAACCGAAATAACATTCGCGCTATATGTTCAATATAAAATTCAAATGACCGCATCGACGTCATAAAATCCTCGTTGCCGCAATGTCGCGGCGAGTAACGAGGAAACTGTCATGGAACGGAATGATGACGTGATCGAGCTGGGCACTGCCAGCGTCGAAACCCAGGGCCTCGGCGGCCAGAACCCCGACGTGGGCATCGGCCAGGATGTCGCCGGCCTCTCCGACGACTGAGCAAGGGGGGATGCGCGATAGGGTCGCGCATCCCTTTTGTCGCCCTCCTTTGTCGGAATATTGCCATGGCCTATGCACTGCGCGGCGGCCTGTCCTTCTGCGTCGCCGGGGACAGGCTCGTGTTTCTCGACCTACCTTCGGATCGGTATTTCTGCCTTTCACCGCAAATCGAGGCCGATTTCCGCGACCTCATCGAGGGGCGATCACCAGGCGGATCGGCTTCGAGCGGGCTGCAATCCGGCAAACTGCTGATCGCCGACGCAAGGGCGAACGACATTACGCCGTGCATCATGCCTGAGGTCACCGGCGAACTCTGCGGCGAGCCAAGGAGCTTGGCTGCGCTGGATGGCCTCGCCGCTGTCGGCTGGATTTTGAGAAGCCGGACCGAGCTCAGACTACGCGGGCTTGCGGCAACGATCCAGCATCTGGTCGATCGAAAGGCGTCTATCCGAAGGCTGCACGCGATGCCGGCTGTTCCCACTGCTCCGGAGCGGGACCTCATTCGCGTCGCCGGGTCGTTTGCGGCGGTCTCCAGGATCATCGATACGCATGGTCGATGCCTGCCTTGGTCGCTTGCCATCGCGCATCGGCTGCTATCGCTGGGGATCGACCCGCTGATGATCCTCGGAGTACGGCTCACACCGTTCGCTGCCCATGCCTGGGTGCAGGTCGGCGGAACCCTGATCAACGAATATAAAGAAAGGACGGACGTGTTCACGCCGATCCTCGTCGTATGAAACATGATCGGTTTATCGCCGGGATCCTCCTTCCCGAAGCCGACCGCGCGCAGCTGCTTGCTGCAGCACGTCAGAACGAGCTCACGGCCGCATTCGAAACGCCGGAGGTGGTCGTCGCGTGCAACGATCCAGCCGCGAACCTTCATTTAGATGACGATGGCCTCGTCATCGGACCGGTTTATCAGTCCGGCAACCATCAGCGCCTGACAGCGCTATCCGACGACACCCGCCGGGCGATCCTTAAATCCGCTGGAACCCGGTTATTCGAGGCATTCTGGGGCGCCTATGTCGGTATCCTGCGCACCCCGAATGGCGCGTCGCTGGTACGAGCCCCCTTTGGCCGTCTGCCTTGCCTGTTTCAGCGCAAGGGTCCCGGGACCATTGCCGCGTCGGATATCGACCTCCTCCGGTCTGCGAGCGGCACCCCGTTTATCCTCGATTTCGAAGAGATCACGCGACAGTTGGCCCTTGGCGACATGCGCCTTGTGACGACTTCGCTCTCCGGGATCGAGGAGCTCCGGGGCGGATCGCGGCTGCTCGTCGAGCCGGCCGGGATGCGCCTTGAGAACGTGTGGTCGCCCTGGTCTTCCGTCGCGGCCGGGAAATCCATCGACAATGCAGATGATGCGGTTCGCCGGCTACGCCAGCAATGCATAGCCTCGGTCGCGGCCAGAACCTCTGACCTTTCTAACCCACTGCTGATGCTGTCCGGTGGGCTCGATTCCTCAATCCTTGCGGCAAGCCTGGCCGCCGATGACCGCACCTTCTCGTGCCTCAATCTGGCGACCCGGGACCATGCAGGCGACGAGAGGGAGTTTGCACGCCGGGTCGCGCAGCACGTCAAGCGTCCGCTCGAAGAGCGGAGGATGGCGGTCGCGGAATACGATTTTGCGCGCATCGGCGCCGTTCGCACGCCCCGGCCCGTAGCCAGAGGTTACCAGCAGCTGGTTTTCGAGATGGCATCTCAGGTCGCAGGAGAATTGGGCTGCGATGGCGTCGTCGATGGCGGCGGCGGCGACAATGTGTTCTGCTCGCTGCGCTCCGCCGCATTCGCTGCCGACTGCCTCATCGATCCCGATGGCATCCATCATTTTCGGCAAGTGCGCGACGACATCGCCCAGCTCGCCGGCGCGGCGAGATGGCGGGTAAGCTGGAAAGCGCGGCGGCGCGCATGGCAAGGCGTACGACCATACAAGCTGCAAGGTGACAGCCGCCTTCTCGCGCGGGATGCGCAGACCCTCGCCGACAAAGGCGCGGTTCACCCATGGTTGGCACCCCCAGAGTTCGCACTGCCCGGACGCGGTGCGCACATCGCGATCCTCATCGCGGCGCAAGGCTATGTGGAGGATGGTCCGCATGGCACGAAGCAGAACTGTATCGCTCCCTTGGTTAACCAGCCCCTGATCGAGCTGTGCCTAGCAATTCCCAGCTGGCACTGGTTTGGGCGCGGCAACAATCGCGCCGCGGCAAGGACGGCATTCGAAACTCTCCTGCCGCCGGAAATCGCCTGGCGCCGGAGCAAGGGTAATCCCGAAAGCTTCCTGTTTTCACTGCTCGAGCGAAACAGAGCCGCCATCACCGATTATCTCCTGGACGGCATTCTGGCGAGCGCGGGCGTGATCGACACGACCGCGCTCGCCAGGGCGCTCAGGGACACAGAGCGCCTCACGGGAACGACCTACGGCAGGATTCTGTATCTGCTGGACGCAGAAACCTGGGCACGGGGAATCATGGAGAATTGACAGCGCGCGCCTTGTCTCGCAGCGTGCGAAGCCCATCCCACCGGGCATATTGGTCCTGCTTCGCCGGATCAGGATCGCGTGTCCCCCGAAGCCAATACAAAAACCAGTCGATGCCGCGCTGATAGACCGCCAGTCGATGCGCCGGCTGCCACTTGTCATGGTACTCGTCGGGATAGACGAACATCTCGGCCGGCTTGCCAGCTTCCCGGAGCGCCCCGAACGCAGGCAGAGCAAGGAGGGTTTCGCGATCGGCGAGCTGCATGAGGATGGGGGTGTCGATCTTGCGCGCGTTCACCGAAAGCGAGACCGGACGCCAATAGTCGCGATCGTTATCGACCGAAGGCGGCAGCCCGATCTTGATATTGTGCTCGCCCCACGCGAAGCCGCCGAGCACCATGGAGCTGAGCATGTCGTCGCAGCAGGTGCTCATGGCTGCCGCCGCAAAGCGCCGGGAATTGACGAGCGCGAACTCGATCGTCGAGGCACCGTCGCTGAGCCCGGTTATGCCAATGCGGCCAGGATCGACGAAGCCCGTCGCGACGGCCTTGTCGATACCGCGATCGAGCGAAGAGAAAATGCTCCGCCGTTCGGCCCAATCCTTGAACTGCACCCTGAGGGCTTCGTCCCAATCGGTCACGCCCGGAGTGATCGATGAAACAGTCGGTGGACGCTCGAAGCTCAGGACAGCGAAGCCTTTGGCGGCGAGCGGAAAGACCGGATAGTCGTCGCCCGTCCCGCCCCGCAAGAAGCCCTTACTATGGTACTGCGTGATGACCAGAGGCAGACGCGACTTTCCATCGTATCCCGGCGGAAGCACGAGGTCTCCCCAGGCCGAAAGACCGCGTTCGTTGATCCAGCGCAGTCTCTGGACCTTTCCCAACCGAAATTGGGCGAATTCCGGATTGGGATCGAACACCATACGGCTCTTGCCCGAGCGAAGATCGATTGCGACTACCCGTCTCGGCATGACGGCGTTTTCCCGGCCGCAGATCAGCTCCTTGTCCGCCGGCAAGCACCCTGTCAGCGCATCTCGGGTCTTGGTAATCAGAGCCAGCCCATTCGTCCCCGGCGACCAGCGGTAGAGCGCCCAGACCTCCCTGTTCCATCCCTGTCGGCGGAGGAACACGACAGAGGTGCCGGCACTATCCCACCAGGTCTGAACGATCCGTCCCGAACATTCGGCGTGCGCGCAAGCCTGCTTCTCCCTGCCCGGCAGCGTGGCCCAAAGCCTCTGCTCACTTTCCGGGCCGCCCCCCAATCGCTGCGTCCACGCTGTTGCTCCATTACCAGCACGCGCTTCCATTTCGTAGGACGTCCCGGTCGGAGGCGCCGGGATGACGCGCAGGCGCTCATCCTCGGTTGCCGCCCGCGCTGCTCCCGTCGACAGATCGACGGTGAACGCGTTGAGAGGAATGTCCTTTGCCCAGGGACGCGGGTCCAGGGACTCGTTGGGGAGAACGCTCGAGTCATAGAGCCATCCGGAGCGACCAGCCGCTTCCGTCCTGCGCCTAGACTCGAGCTCTCCTGGCCTAGCGAGGTAAGTGAATTGCGACCCGTCGGGCGACCAGGAGAAATCTTCGATATCCGTCTCGGAACGTGTGACGGCGGCAGCTCCGCTGCCGTCCACGTTGACTTGGGTGACCTGCACTATGCCGCTGACCGTCTTGCGATAAGCGATGCTCTTGCCGTCGGGCGACCAGACCGGTGTTATCAGCGCGGGAACACCGGATTTGATGAAAAGACCGCGATAGACGCCTCTCGAGAAGGGAAGAGCGCCGCCGATATCCAGGACACGCGGCCGTGCGTTTCCCCCGGCGATGTCGCCATCCAGCGGCACGACTACAAGCGCGCTACAGATCGTATTGTCGGTAGGCTCTGCGCGTGTGACCACGAAGGCAATGCTGCGTCCGTCCGGTGAAAGCGCGGAAGGACTGACCTTGCTGGATACGACCTCTGGAAATCCGATATCCCGAAGTCGCACCAAATCCGCAGGCGATATATCGCGGCGCTCCTGCGCCGCCACAATTCCCTGCTTTGGCACCACGTCGTCACAGACAGCGAGGGCAGTTTCCGCTCCTATGCTTGCGGCCACAATCGCGAGCAGGCTGGCTATCGTCCTTACCATTTCTTAGTCACCGAAAGGCTGACGACGCGGCCGAACGGCGTGTAGTTGGTACTGTCGTAGGCCGTGTCAGTGAACGCCGTCGTGGCGATCGTATCCGGCTTGTCGTTGAAGGCGTTCTGCAGCGAGAAAATCACATCGATGCCGCCAAGCGGGCCGCCTTCCTCACCGGTACGGTACCGCACCGTGAAATCGACCGGCATCATGCTGCCGACTTTCACCGGGACCGCCGTGCGCTTGTCCTCGATCGAACCGATGTAGTTCATTGCGGCGGTGAGGGTCACGCCGCCCTTGCCCCAGCCGAGTTCTCCCCGACCGCGGAAATGAGGCGGATTGAACAGTGTACCGGCAAGCTGCGTGAATGCCTGCCCCGATTGCAGTTGCTGCTCGCTGTGGAGATAGCTGCCGTTAAGCGCGGCGCTCAGACGTCCGTTTGCAAGGTCGAAGCTGTAACGGCCAAGCACGTCGATGCCGTAGATGTTCTGGCGCCCGGCGTTGATGTTCGAGTTGTCGATGATCGCGACCACGGTGCCGGGATCGTAGGCGGTGGTCGTCAGATTGGTGAACGACACCATCCGATCGATGACCGAATTCTGGGTGGCTGCGTCGGGATCGAGAGTGACGTAGTCCGCGTAGGCCGAATTGGTCAGTGCTTGGCGAGGATAGGCCATCGGCGTGACGATGCGGTCCCGGTAGCGGATGTTGAAATAGCTGATCTCGAGTTCGGCGCCTGGGAGCGCCGCCGGATGGAATGCCATCGTCGCTGACCAGTTGGTCGATCGCTCAGGCTTCAACTCCGGATTGCCGCCGACGACGTAGATGACAGTACCCGTCGTGCCGCCGAACGTAGTCGCGTTGTAGAGATAGCCAGGCATCGGCATGTACTGTTCGTAGAAAGTCGGCGCGCGGAACGACTTCCCCCAGCTTGCCTTGAGCGTGACATCGGAAACCGGCGCGTAGATGAGCCCGAGCTTGGGCGTCGTCACCGACCCCACATTCGAATAGTGTTCGTACCGCGCAGCCATGCTCAGATCGAGGCTCTTGCCGAGCGGCGATCCCTGGTCCGGTGAGATCACCGGCACGCTGAGCTCGCCGAAGGCGTAGAGGCTGTCCCTCATCCGATCGACAAATTCCGTAAGGCCCCGGTAGGTCTGCCGATTGAACATGTCGCGGCGAAATCCGGCGCCGACGGCGATCTTGGCCGCACCGGCCGGCAGGTCGATAAGCTTGCCGTTGCCGCTCAGTTCCACGTTTGCGGTCTCGTTGCGGTAGAAGCCGTAGCCGGCATTCGTCGCAACCGTGCCGTACGTGGTGTCAACGCTGTAATAGACCTTGTTCCAGCCATAGCTGCCGGCCAGAGAAACCTGCCACTCGGCGGGCAGCTCGAGGGTTAGCGATGGTGCGACCGCCCAGGATTCGGTTCGCTGGAACGAATCGTACCGGCTTACCGAAAGATCGCCGGCGGCATTGAGCGGCAGTGTCTGTTCACGCCGACGCTTGTTGTAGATGCCATCGAGATCGAGTGTCAGGCCAGGCACCAGCTCCTGCCGTAAGGTAACCGCAGCGTTGTGATGGCGCATGGAGGGGTAGACCTCGACGCCCGGCGTGCGCTCCTCGAGATAGGAGCGCTGGCTCGACCAGATACCGGAATTGCTTCCATATTCGGCAGAAACCACAGCACTGCCGGATGACCACACCTTACCAATTGTCGCGCCGTACTGCTGCTGGAAATACCCGCCGTCGGTCGAGCTGCCGATCCGTTCCGTCGTCTCAAGTCCGTCAAATTTGCGGCGCAGTACGATATTGGCGACGCCCGCTACGGCATCGGAGCCGAACAGGGCCGAGGAGCCGTCGGGAACGACATCGATCCGCTCGATCGCACCGAAGGGAATGGCGGAAACGTCGACGCTCTGAATAGCCGCGTCGAAACTAAGGCGGCGGCCGTCGAGCAGCGTGAGTGTGGCGTCGCTACCCAGCCCGCGCAAGTTGATCGACGAGCCGCCTCCCATATCGACGCTCTTGCCGCCTGTGACATTGGCCCCGACGCCCGGATTCTGTCCCCCAGAGAAGTTCTGCGGGATTGCGCGGATGACATCGGCCGCACTCGCTTGTCCCGCGTTGCGCATCTCTTCGCGGTCATAGGTGAGCCGGGTCGAGGCGACCGGTGCCCCTCGAATGCGCGAGCCGGTCACGACGATGCCGCCCTCATCCCCATCACCCTCCGCCAGCTTGCCGACGACGACCCCACCACCGGAAGGGCTGAATTTCAATCCGGTGCCGGACAGCGAGGCGGCGACTGCTTCCTCGAACGTCAGCTTGCCATCGACAGGCGATGCCATCCGATCCCGGACCACCGCGTCATCCGCGACCACATTGCGCCCGAAGATACGCCCGATATCCCGTAGCGACGCGGAAAGCGGCTGGGCCGGCAGGTGCACTTCAATTCTCGTATCGGCCTTGGCCGAAGCAGGCGCACAGATCATCGTCGCGGCCGCAGCCATGCTGCAGCACGCCAGTAGTTGGTAACGCACTTGTGAACCTCCATCCCCGAGGCCTGCTCTCAGCAGAACCCTTCAGCGGCGGATCGACGGCGATTGGAAAACACCCTACGCTGTGCGCAAATATTTTTCCTGACTGCCAAACAGGGCACAAATCCGCGTTATTCACCGTCGCGACAGCGAGCCTGTCCGTTCGGGCACCTGCCTTATGAGGGCCTGCTACTTGCCGCCCGACTTACTCAGGTGACTTTCGCAAATTGCCTGCACTTCCGTCTCGAGTAGTTCGATCCGCTCGACCAGCCATTCGAGTTCGATATCTCGAATGACATAGTGCGGGGAGTAGCGGCCCTTCACGTAGGCCTGATACAGCAACTCCCAGCAGCGGTTTGCGAATTTGGTGTCGCGAGGCCAGATCGGGATCAGATCGCGCGAAATGTCTTCCGCGCGCCCCCGCAGGAATTTCAGGTTATGGGATTTGGGGCTGTAGAGCTTCAACACCAGAAGCACAGTGTGGTAAAAATTCTCGGTCGACTGGTGAAGCAAGAATGACGCTTCGTTGCTCCAGCCTTGGGAGATATAGAATTTCGCACCGGCCAAATGACGGCTGGCAGTTGCAAACCACTTTTTGAAATGCTTCTCCGCCTCGACATGAGCCAACCCAGTATCCAGCGGCCTTGGCAGCGCGAACTGCTGGGCTTCAAGTTCGTAGAGCACCACGCCTTCGCGCACGACATCGAGAAAGAACGGTCGCCCTCGCGCCAGCTGAAAATTCGCGTCTGCCATGGAATGCACCGTCAGTCCGACGGGCGCCGAGATAACATGGGTAATGTCGTACGCGCGGTTGAGATGGTCCTTGGCCTTGCCCCAATACTCCGCCTCGTCAGCCAGACGTTCGTCGTTGACCACGACGAGGATGTCGTAGTCCGAGAAATAGCCGCCGACCGGATCCGCGACCCAGTCGCCGCGTGCATGCGAGCCGTAAAGGATCACTTTCATGATCCGTCCCTGCTTCTTCCAACCCTGCATCGAGAGCGCGAGGACATCCTCGAACTCTGCGAAAATAATCTCGACCACCCGCTTCAGGTCGGCACGCTTTTCTTCGGGAAGGTGATCAAGATCGGACTTCATAATCCTCTGATTCTAGACAAGTTCGAACAAGGGACAACACTTCATTGCGCGAGACCTCATGCTGGCGACGCGGCGGCCCCGGGCAGTAGGGTTCATCTGTGTGAGGACGGACCGTCAACAAGTGCCAGGCTGCCATCGTCGTGCTCTTCCAGGCCGAGCCCGAAGGTTGCTGCCAGTTGCCGTGCGAAGCCTTCGGGATCCG
The DNA here is from genome assembly GCF_055521655.1 of Novosphingobium sp. BL-S-21. Classification (NCBI taxonomy): domain Bacteria; kingdom Pseudomonadati; phylum Pseudomonadota; class Alphaproteobacteria; order Sphingomonadales; family Sphingomonadaceae; genus Novosphingobium; species Novosphingobium sp. BL-S-21. The sequence goes on along the minus strand of NZ_JBVFVP010000003.1, from coordinate 218,879 downwards.
ATCGTCGGAACACGCCGGTGACTTTCATCGCCCGAGCCGACTTCAGCTCGACGAGAACAAGTCTCGGTGCGGTCCGATTGAAGATCGCGACAGCGTCATGGATTTCCGCCCCGTCGAGAACGAGCATGTCGTCGGGCCATTTGCTTTGGCCGGCATCGATCCGAAAAGGCTTTCCGACCGATCCACCCGCGATCGCAGTCCCCTCGCCCGCCGACAGCTCAAGCCTCTTGCGGCCGTGCCCCGCACCAACGTCGCGTACTTCCACCGCGCCCTGCAACAGGGCCACGCTCACCGAATTCTGCATCAGTTCGACATCGAACAGCGTACCATGAGCGATCACTCTTCCCGCACCGGCCTCGACAACGAAAGGTCGCGCACTCTCATGGGCAACCGCAAAACGCGCTCTTCCCGCCAGCAGGCGCAGCCGGCGCCCACGTTTATCGAACGAGATCTGCATACGGGATCCACGGTCGAGGATCACCGCAGAGCCGTCGGGAAGGGCAACGCGTCGGGGCGCATCGTCCAGGGAAGCCACTTCCATTCGCGAAAGCACCTGGGCCGATCCCCAGCTGCGCTGCATTACGAGCAGCACCAGTGCCCCTGCCAGCATCACGCCGATCGCCGCTGCGGCGTATCTCCTGAACGAGGTCCGCAGCAGCCAGGGTTGTGCCGCCTCGAGGTCCCTGTTCCTGACGGTTGCGGTGCGGGCCAGGAACATGATGGTGTCGAAAGATCTGGCCCTTTGCGCATAGGCTTCGGCATGCGCAGGCACGGCATACCATGCGTCGAACTGCGCCTGCGCGGCGGCAGCGTCAGGTCCGCGCATCCGGACGAACCAATTGTCGGCATCCTGCTCGAGGCTCATTCGCTGCTCACGACCTTCCTGTCTCTCGTCATTGTTCCAGACGCCGCGTCAAATGGCCGATCGCGCGGGTCATATGCTTTTCGACCGTCTTGACACTGAGGCCTGTCCGCGCGGCAATCTCCGTGTAAGTATAGCCATCGAAGCGATGAGCCAGAAAGATTTCGCGGGTTCGCGGCGCAAGCTCTGCCATGATCTCCTCCAACCTCGCAAGCATGTCGCGCGCCTCGGTCGCCGCGACAAGATCGCCTCCCGCGATCGGAACGTCGTCGGCGCAGACATGAAGGTTGGCGCAGCGGCGGCGGCCATACCGTGCCTCGCTACGGATCAGGTTGATCGTCGCCTGCCGCAGATAAGCGTCCGGAGCCTCGACCTCCAGCGGATTGCCCCTGCCCCTGACGGCAAGGCGAGCGAACAGCTGCTGCACGACATCGGAGGCATGCTCCGGCTGAATGTGCCGCATCGCAAAGCGTACCAGCTTGTCGCGCTGCGATCTGTACAGGCGGTCCAGCCAATCGCCCTTGCTGCTTCGGACACGGTCGTCCGGGGGCAAGGGATCACCTTCGTCAAGACCACGTTCTGCCGAACGAACGGCATCAATCTTCAGGCGCATGGCGGTACCCCGCCTGCAGCCTGACGAATTACGCGCACTCCAGGCGCGCTCATTTTGCCCAGGATCACGGGCAGCTCTCCGGACGGAGACCGCCCAGCCAAAGCCGAGCGGGCCAACCACTTGGAATCGATTACCGGCGCCTTTAGCCCGAAGGCCTGGACATTCGCGCCAGCGGCCCGGATGCAAGCACCGAGCGATTTTTCCTGAAAAGGCGGTTGGCTCACCTTCACGCCGAATATCGGCGCAACTAAAGCTTACGGATGAACGCCGACAAAGCAAGAAGGCGTTTCTACGAAGAAGCCCGGGCGTGAGGGAGTTACCAATGGCTTGAGCCATGGGCCGAGACCTTTAGTCGTGTTGACCTGGACATTCGCCTCAGCCACCCGGACAGGTCCCAATTCACCGGCCACGACGATGCAGGAACGACGGGCGCTGCTGCATGGATTGTGTACGGCTGGTTGGTTCCGTCGTGTTGAACATCGACTGCCGCCACAATCCCGGGAAGTATGTCACATGCTTCTGCGCAAAGGCCCATTAAAATATGTACACACCGGCTCCTTTCAATAAGCGCTTCGCTAAAATTGAAAGCTATCCAGTCTGCCGCAGAGATAGCCATGTGAGCCTCAAGGATTGTAGCAGATGGCCGGGGTGGGGTTCCTCGTTGAGATCGACCATTCCAGGCCTGCGGCCAGCAGGCAAAATGTTAGGATCTGATACCGGGTCTCCACGATCTGGAAGGTGAAGCGGCCGATCGCGCCGAATTGTGCATCAGAGCCTCATGGCGCAATTCGTCTGCAGGGCAAGGTAGGCCAAAGACCTGGTTCCGCCATGCGTCTGCCGGAAGCGATACTGCTGCAAAGATAGGGGCGGCGACAGGCCGAGGGTCTCTAACGCCGGCGCCTTTGCTGAGTCGGGTCGCACCTCCCAGCCCCTGTCCCTTCACTGAAGAGGGCCACTATGGACTGGTCCCAGGATTAGGCAACGGACCAAAGGGATTGTATGCCGGTAATCAGATCCGGCATTGCTCTGGTGTGCACCGGGCAGGTCAGGCATGTTCGGATTTATGGGTGAACGCAGTCTCGTGGACGAGAAGCTGCCGGTCTGGACAGCGTTCAGCGAGCTTTTCCGTGATACCCAGCTTTCCAGGAACGACATTGCACGGATCCCGATGTCATGGCTGCTTCCTTACGATTACGCTATGCTCGAGGGCATCCTCATCGGCGAGGTCCTGCCGGTCTTCGGGGCTAGCCGCCAAAGCCCTAACCTGCCCCCCATCTGAAGCCGCCGACAGAGCCGCCATTCAGCGCCTCCTAAGAGCATCTCCGAAGCGGTCATTCGTTCACGGAGAGACCAGCCACGATGAACGGCCGGGAATGTTACTTTGCGCTCGGTCCGGTTTGGAGCGCTACCGCCCAAAAAGTGGACGTTCGCGGGTTGCTCGAACGGCTGCACAGGTGCAACGAGGCCTCCGGGGCTACCCCTAGGGTTTCGTCCCGAGATGCTCCAAATTTGCAACGTATCGCATGGGCAAGCCTTCGCGATTGAACAGGCTTGAGTTGCGCTGACTGCTGTCGGTTCGCGTGATCAGGTTCTGAAATGCGGCAAGGTCGCTCGCGCCGAGAACCGGTAGGAGGAGGCCGAGGTATTCAGCCGATTCGGAACGGGCAAACACCGCAAAGGGAGTCCATCGATCCGAAGCGTAGACAAGCGTTTCCGGATACCAGCCGTAGTATTCGCCGAGGCTCTGGCCTCTGATGTAGCAGACGAGATCTGCTTGCATGATGCTTTCGAAATTTGGAAGTGCACCGTGATTGTGCGCGTCTTTGATAAGATCTGCATGAACACTGATGCGTCTCAGGTCCAGCCGTTGGTTGCGATGTTCGAGCGACTTCAGGTGCTCACGAAAGGCTGTGAAGTCCGTTGTCGATGAACGTCGACCATTGTTTGATGGTTTCAGGAGCCAGGAGCGGTCGAGCTGTCGCGCGGCCAGATCGAAACGCTCTTCGTCAAGAGCGATCGCGAGGACGGAGAGAAATGCGTCGTGCGCCACCATTTTCGCCGCACTCGGCGCCGCCGCCGTGATATTCGATCGCCTTTTCTTCTGAGGTGCGATCGCCGCTAATTGGCGCATGGGAAGGTCCGGGTTTTGCTGACCGCGATCCTTTATCATTACTAGCGGAACGACCTGACCTAATCGGCCGATGCCGGAATTTCGTGGGTCATGTTGGCCCAATCGATGATGGACGGGCGGTCACGAAATTTGGCAAGCTGACAGTCCGATACCAAGCCGATTGGACAGTGTATGAAAAAGCTCGTTGCACTAGCCGCGATTGTCGCCGCTCTTCCTGCAGCCGCCCAACCACACCAGCAAGGTTCCGTGGGGCCGCACAACAGGGCGGAAGCTGTCAAAATCATTGCCGATCTGCGGGAAATCGTCAGCCCGCAGGGTTTGCAGGCGATTGAGACGGTGCCGATCGGCGGCATTTCCCAAGCCGTATCAATCCGCAGCCAGGATTTGCAAAACCCTGTGCTGATCTACTTCCATGGCGGTCCCGGGTTTGTCGAGATGCCTCTCGACTGGTGGTGGGACCGCGGGTGGGACGAGTATTTCACTGTCATCCATTGGGACCAGCGCAACGCTGGCAAGACGTATACATTGAGCGGCGCGAGCGATCCTGCCACGCTAACGCCGGAGCAATTCCAGGCCGATGCCGAAGAGTTGGTGCAGTGGGCACGCAAGCGGTTCGGCAAGCGCAAGGTGTTCGTGCTCGGGCACAGCTGGGGCAGCATGTTAGGACTGAAGCTTGCGGCAGCGCATCCTGAATGGCTCCATGCCTATATCGGGATGGGCCAGCTGACGGACGGACTGGAGAGCGAGCGGCGCGGTTGGCAATGGACAATTTCTAAGGCGCGGGCCGACGGTAACGCGCAGGCCGTGCACGAAATGGAAGCAATCGCCCCCTATGGTGCCCCTGGCCGTCAGCTCACGGTTGCCGCTATCCTGACGCAGCGCAAGTGGCTGAACTATTACGGCGGCGCGGCCTGGCGCCGGGCGGGCGGCGATTTCGAGGCAGCCGCGTTCAAGCTGGCTCCGGAATACAGCGACGAGGATGTCCGCAACGCGTTCAAGGGTCAGGAACCGGTCACCCAGGCGCTGCTTCCCAAGGTTTTGGCAACCGACCTCTCGACGATACGGCGATTGGATGTGCCGCTAGTGCTCCTGCTTGGCCGGCACGACATGAATGTGTCGAGCGAGGTGGCAGCCGAGTGGTTCGCGAGGGTGCGCGCGCCGTCGAAACGTTTGATCTGGTTTGAGCGATCGGGCCATCACATCACCAGCGAGGAGCCGGGCAAACTGCTGACGACGCTGGTGACCGAGGCCCGGCCAATCGCTGCACGTGCCGGCGATTTTGCCCCGTAGATTATGTGAGTTCGGCAAACGTCCTTGGCGCCTGCCTAAAAAGCTTCCGCTCGGGTTTTCGAGATTAGCAGTCATGCCCTCATCTGACGAACGGGCTAATTTGGTCGACACCTGCGGGGAGACCGGACGGTCTGCACCGCGAGAACGAAATTCAGCCGCTGAGCGCCGGCAAGGGTCGGCCATACTCTTGCGGTCTGCCTGAACTCTAACTCAGGGTATCAGCTCTACGACCTCGCGGGGAAACCCTACCGCGAGATGATCGATCAACGCTCGCACGGATGGCGGCAGGCCCCGGCGGGTGGTGAAGACAAGGTGTACAATGCCTTGGAGCCCGCGCCAGTCGGGCAGCACGTGGGCCAGCTTGCCGGCGATCAGCGCCTCGCGGCAAACGTGGTCGGGCAGTATCGCGATGCCGAGGCCGTCGATGGCGGCGTTGCGTACCGCGACCATGTCGGTGCAGCCCATGCGCGGAGCGGTGCGGATGGCATGTTTGCGGCCATCCTCGGTCTCAAGGTGCCATTCGAGATCGTCCGCGGCGTCATCGGTGGCGAGCGTCGGCAGGTTTGCGAGCTGCTCCACCTGCTTGATCTGGCTTGCCAGTTCGGGGCAGGCGACGAGGATGCGCGTCGATCTGCCTAGCGAGCGCATGGTGAGCGCGGCATCGCTGGTCAGCGCGGCGCGCACGCGCAAGGCAAGATCGATCCGCTCCTCGATCAGGTCCACCGGGCGGTCTGTCGCGACGAGCTGCAGGCGCACCTTTGGATAGCGGGCGAGGAACGCGGATATCAGCCCCGAGATGGGCTCGACCATGCCGGTGGGACAGCTGAAGCGGATGCGGCCATGGGGTTCGGTCTGTGCCTCGAGTACCAGCGCCTCGGCCTGCTCGGCCTCGGCGAGGATGGCTCGGCACCGCTCGTAGAAGGCAAGGCCGGTGTCGGTCACACGGAAGCGCCGACTGGATCGTTCGATAAGGCGTAGGCCGAGGCGCTCCTCCAGCCCGGCGATGCGGCGGCTCAACTTGGACTTGGGCTCCCGGAGCGCGCGCCCCGCTGCGGCAAAGCCGCCGTGCGCCACCACTTCGGCAAAATAGGCATAGTCGTTCAGGTCGATCCGCATCATCGTTCCTCCAGTGGAACGCTAAGTGCCATATCTGCTGTCTACACGCATCATCGTTCTGATGCCATCTCATTCGGGCAACGGCGGTTCGCCGAAACACGAAGGAGAAAGACAATGACGAATAAATTCAATGGCAAGGTGGTGGTGGTGACCGGTGGCACCAGCGGGATCGGTCTCGCGACGGCCAAGGCCTTCGCGGACGAGGGCGCATCGGTGTTCATCACCGGGCGGCGGCAGGAAACGCTCGATGCCGCGGTGAAGGCAATCGGCGGGCGCGTAACCGGCGTCCAGGGCAACATGGCCAAGCTCACCGACATCGACCGGCTCTACGACGCGGTCCAGCAGCAGCATGCGCAGATCGACGTGGTCTTCGCCAATGCCGGCGGCGGCGAGATGATGCCGCTCGGCGCGATCACCGAGGAGCACTACCAGAGCACTTTCGACACCAACGTGAAGGGCGTGCTGTTCACCGTCCAGAAGGCGCTACCGCTGCTCAAGGACGGAGCCTCAGTAATCCTCACGAGTTCGACAACGAGCATCTCAGGCACGCCTGCCTTCAGCGTCTATTCGGCGACCAAGGCGGCAGTGCGCAACTTCGCGCGCAACTGGATCCTCGACCTCAAGGATCGCCGCATCCGCGTCAACGCCGTCAGCCCCGGCGTAACCGAGACCGCCGGGCTCGACCATCTTTTCGGCGGCAGCGAGCAGGCGGCGGACACCAAGGACTATCTCGCCAGCCTGATCCCCGCGGGCCGGATCGGTCAGCCCGAGGAAATCGCCAAGGCCGTGCTGTTCCTCGCCTCCGACGATACGAGCTTCGTCAACGGTGTCGAACTCTTTGTAGATGGCGGCCAGGTGCAGATTTAATCACCAAGCCCTAGGGGCCGGATGGTTTGTCGCCTAGGGTGGCAAACCGTCTGGCCGTTTGGCCGTCGCTGAGAGAAAACCGGACTGGCCGAAACTGGGAAAGAGAAATGGGCGGCTGAACGGGAGCAAGGGGTCCGCTGTGATGGGCCGGGCCTGGGACAAACCCGAGATTCGCAACCATACTGGGAGCGGCATGTTTGGGTTGAAGCGGACGTTTGCGGTTACGCGGTAATCGCCTTGGAACAGGCACTTCCATGGCCAGCAAGCTACCACGACCCAGTAGCGCCTGAGATGATGCCACCACTGTCCGTGGCGGCACCTTATCGTCATCCTGGAAGCAACTTGCCTAGCTAGTAGGAATTACCAATACCGGTATCGACGACTGCTCGAGCAGATCGTGGCAAACTGACCGATCCGTCATCCGTCCCAGCCACGTTAAATGACGATGCCCGAGCACAATGGCATCGCATTTGAGCTGGAATGCTGTTGTTAAGGTCGCCTGGACCGGCTCACCGCCAACTACCATGCCAGAAGCCTCTAAGCCTTTAGTCACAAGCTCTGCGACAACTTGCCGGACCAAATTGTCGGCTCTCTCTCGCTCGCTCGCGGCTGCAGGATAATCTAATTCGTCGGTGCGGCTCGGGCGGATGCCATTCGCCTCCTCGAGAAAATAAGCCGGATCCACCGCGCAGAGAATATGCACAGAAGCGCCGGCCGCCAACGCGAGGCTGGCGGCTGCGTTGACGATGACTTCCGTGCGGCGCGATCCATCGATCCCTACCAGGATTCTATGAAACATGGCCGGTCCTATCCGCCCCGGCTATGTCGCCTGGGTCATAGTGTCCCGCGCAAAGCGTACCGGCCCGGATCAGGGCCTCCTCGATCGTGGACGCGACTTCGGTGGGAACGCCGAAAGCCCGTTGTGTCCCGGTGGATTGCTGCAAGACCTTTGTCCGTCTCTTCGCGTCCGGTTCGACCCGTATCACCGCCTTGCAGTGCGCCGCCAACCGCTCCCTATTGACCTTCATCCAGATGCCACGGAGCTTGAAATCTTCGTGGTCCTCTTCGGGCAGGGTTTCGCAGTAGAGCAATACGAACGGTGTCGCGGCGGAAAGGAGGTCTTCCATCTCGCGTATCCAGTCCGGCCCGTAGCCCGGGTGCACGGTGCTGGCGCGGGCCCGCACGACGGGAAACTGCGAGATATCGTGAATTCTGAAATGACGCGCGCCGGTAAATTCGGTCACGACGCTGCTCCTTTGCTGTCGTTTGTTGAGAGCGGTAGTGGTATAGACTCGGAAGATGGGGAGGCCTCGGGGAAGGCGGTCTCCCAGCCCCCACCGAGCGTCTTGAACAGAACGACGAGATCGCTCGCCGCCTGTCCGTTGCTTGCGGCAAGATCGCTTTCCGCATCGAGCAGCGCGCGCTGGACCGAGAGCACGTTGAGAAAGTCGATCGCGCCTTCGCGGTAACGTCGCTGCGCGACGTCCAGCGCTGCCCTGTTATGGCGCACCGCCTCGGCCAGCCGATCGCGCCGCCGCTGCTGCGCATCGTAAGCGGAGAGGGCATCGTCGATCTCGTGCCAGGCCTTGAGCACGGTCTGCTGGAACCGGATCGCGGCTTCCTGCTGCTCCGCCTTGCGCAGCGCAAGCGTGCCCTTGAGGCGGCCGCCCTGGAAGAAGGGCAGCGAGATCGACGGACCCGCAACGAACTGATGCGATGCCCAACTTCCGAGATTGGAAAGCGCCAGCGCCTGCGTGCCGAGGCTGCCGGTGAGCGAAATGCTGGGATAGAAGTCCGCCTTGGCGATACCGATCGCAGCGGTCGCGCGGTGAAGCTCGGCTTCGGCGCGCCGGATATCCGGCCGCCGCCGCGCGAGTTCGGACGGCAGGCCGACCGGCACCGCGGCAGGCAGGACGGGAATTTCGCGCTCGCTTGCCAGCTTCCCGGCCAACTCCCCAGCCAATGCGCCGGGCTGCAGCGCCAATAGCAGCGAGAGCGCGTTGATCAGGGCATCGCGGCGTGTTTCGAGCGCAGGAATACGCGCCTCGATGGTTGCGACCTGGGCTTGCGCATCGGCCACATCGAGGTTGGTGACGACCCCCTGATCGAACCGCAACCGGGTAAGCCTGACGCTGTCACGGGCCACATCGAGATTATGCCGTGTGATGGCAAGCAAGGCCTGGTTTGTCCGCAGGTCGATATAATCGCGGGCCAGTTCGGTCTGTGCAGACAGCAGGATGGCACGCCGGTCTTCCAGCGATTCCTGCAAGGCGGCATTGGCGGCTTCGACGCTCCGGCGCACGCTGCCCCAGAGGTCCAGCTCCCAGGATGTGTCCACGCCCGCCTGCCATAGGTCATAGGGTGGTGAGCCGTCCGAGCCGGGCAGGCTGGATACCCCGAACGGCGCAGCCCCTGCAGCCGACTGCTGCTGCGTTGCCGCCGCCCCGGAGCCCATCAGCGAAAGAATGCCGTTCGGACTGGCCCGCTCGCGATAATAGGACCCGGCGGCGCCAAGGCTGGGGTATTCCCGCGCGCCTGCAACCCGGCGCTGCGCCCGGCTCTGGAGCAACCGCGCGGCCGCGGCCTTCACGTCGAGATTGGCGTCTGCCAGACGGGCTTCGAGGGAGGTGAGGGTTGGATCGTCGAACAGGGTCCACCATTCGGCGACGACCGGCACCTCTACGGGGCGGCTCGGGGCCACGGCGCTGTTCAGCCGGCCATAAGCGACAGGCACGGCGACTTCGGGTCGCGTAAAGTTCGGGCCGACCATGCATCCGGTGAGAAGCGGACTGGTCAAGCCGAGCGCCATCAACGCTCGCAAGGAAGAAGCGATGTTCACCGCTGTGCCGCTCCCGAAACGGGCGCATCGCCGGGGGCGGTCACGTCCACCGTCGGCACGACCGAGAGCCCTACATGCAGGCGCGCGGCATCGACCTGCCCCGGATCGAGGGTGAGCTTGACCGGCAGGCGTTGCACCACCTTGGTGAAATTGCCGGTGGCGTTGTCCGGCGCGATGGGGGCAAGCGCAAGTCCGGTAACCGGCGCAAGACTATCGACATGCGCCTTGAGCCTGACTCCAGGCAGGCTGTCGACGCTGATCGTTGCGGGCTGTCCGATCCGCATGTTGGCGAGCTGGTTTTCCCGGAAATTGGCCAGGACATAGACTTTTGTCAGCGGGACAACGGCGAGCAGCGGCGTGCCTGCCTCGACGATCGCGCCGACCCGGATGGTGCGTTGGCCAACCAGGCCGTCGATCGGCGCGCGGATCTCGGTGTAGGAAAGGTTGAGCCGCGCCTGGTCGAGCACCGCCTGCGCGCGGCCGAGCGCGCCGACCGCCTTGGAACGTCCTGCTTGCAGAACGCCCAATTGCTGCTGCGCGGCGGTGAGCGCCGAACGGTCATGGTCGCTGGTAGCCAACCGCTCGGCGAGCGTGCTGTCGGCCTGCTGCTTTTCCTGCGTCGTGCCCGCGCCGCCTGCCGAAAGGTGGCGATAGCGTACGGCATTGGCCTGCGCAAAAGAGGCGGCTGCCCGGTCCGCGCGCAGTGTCGCTTCCGCCTGCGCGACTATTGCGGGATGGCGGGCAATCTCGGCATCGAAATTGGCGATGTCTGCCTGGGCGACGGCAACGTCCGCCTCGGCGCTGGCCAGCGCTGCGCGGAAGTCACGATCGTCGATCTTCGCCAGAAGCTGGCCGGCTTTCACCTGCTGATTGTCGTCGACCAGCAGTTCGGCGATCTGTCCGGGCACGCGCGGTGCCGCGATAGTGGCGTCCGCACGGACATAGGCGTCGTCGGTCGATTGCTGCCCGGCGGGCGCGGCGAGCCGGGCGCCGCCCAGCGCCATACCGGCGATGACCAGTACGGAAGTGGTGAGGAGGACATGCTTGCTGGAAGGGCGATAGGCCATGTTCGTCGCTTTCATTGGGTCTTGGCCGGGGCGGCGGCGCGGGGCGGATAGATGCGGGTTGGCATGATCGGGATGAGCAGGATCAGGCCGCAGGCGATACCGGCCATCACCATGTAGAGGTCGGCGGACATCAGCACTGCCGCCTGGGTGCGGATGCGCTCGGCCAGTTCGGAAAGTGCGGCGGGGTCGCAGCTGCCCGTCATGCCGCCTAGCTGGCCGCCCAGCCGGTCGACCAGCATCTCCGAATGGTAATGTTCGCGTACCGTGCCGAGCCCCTCGACAAGGCCAGTGCCAAGGGCAGCAGCGAAGCCCTTGACCGTGTTGAACATGGCCGAGGCCCACGGCCCCTCGACGGGAGGAAGGCCGGTCGTCGCCAGCATCAGCAGCGGGATGACGGCCATCGGCTGGCCCATGATCTGGAGCGCCTGTAGCAGGTAGAAGTTCTCCCGCACCCAGTCGGCGGTGACGAAACTGCCGAGCGCGCAGGAACTCGCGACCATCCCGAGCCCGATGGCCAGAACCCAGCGGCAGTCGACACGCTGGAGGTTGAGGATGGCCGCCGTGAGCGGCAGGGCGACGAGCTGCGGCAGCGCCACGATCAGCGCCAGCGGTGTGGTTTCCAGCGGGCGATAGCCGCGCGTTTCGGCCAGATAACCGCCGGGTATTACGATTACGCCGAGGAAAATCACCAGCACGCCTGCCAGAGTGATAAGCGCATGCGAGAAATTGCGCCGTCCCAGCATTTGGAGCTTGAAGAACGGCAGGGGGTGACTCCACTCGTTGACGAGGAAAAGCAGCAGGAGCAGTCCGCCGCCGCCGAACAGGGCGCAGATCAGGGGCGATTGCAGCCAGCCGAGCCGGTCGCCCTGCTCCAGCGCGATCACGAGCAGGGCGATAGCGGTAAAGCCGGTGACGAGGCCGATCCCGTCGAACGTCTTGAACCGTTCCAGTCGGAGCGGGTCCTGCGGAATACCCCAGGCTATGGCCAGCGCGCCCAGCAGGCACAGCGGCACGACCTGCCAGAACACCATCTGCCAACCGACGAAATCGGTCCAGAGCGCGGCCAGCGGGGTACCGAGGCCGGGGCCGAAAGTCGCCGTCAGCGCGTAACCGGCCAGTCCGTAGATCTTGATATTGGCAGGAAGGTACCGCAGCGCCACAGTCATCAGCATCGGCGGCAGGCACCCGCCCGCCAGACCCTGCAAGGCGCGCAATACATAGAAAGCGCCGACATTCGGTGCAAACGGACACAGCAGCCCCAGCAGCGCAAACGCGAGAACCGCGCCAATGGTGAAGCGCCGCAGCGAGAGAGTCACCGAGAACCAGGGCGCGAAGGCCATGGCGGCGACGTTGGTTGCGCCATAGAGAGCGGTGAGCCAGGTCCCTTCGTCATGGCCGATGCCCAAGACTCCACGCACGTCGACCAGCGCAACCTTGGTGACCTGTTCGTTCAGGCCAGCGGTAAGGGACACGAGGAGTACGCCGACCAGTCCCGTCGCGAGGCGCCGCCCGAACACTGGCAAAGCGGCCGCTGGTGGTGCCGTAGAGACGGGAACCTGGGTCAATGGAGCTGCGGCGATCGTTGTCACGATACGCTGCGCAAAACGAGAAATCGGTCAATTGGCATGGCAAGTCTCGCACGTCTTCGAACGGTGGCGAGTTCGATACCGCTGCAAATGCTGCTCAGAAATCGACTGCGCTGCACTTCATGAATGCACCAGACGCACTGGTCGAGAGCGCGAAACCCTGCAAAATCGGATACTTGTCCGTCTTGGCATTTTTGGAAGGAAGCAGAAATTGCCTCTCGTCGATTACGCGAATTCCGGGCAGGAACATTCAACAATAGCGCTCGGCATTGCGTCAGGCGTCATGACTGGACGGCCTGACGTGGAATATCCCGATCTCAACCTGCTGATTGCTCTCGACGCCCTGCTTATGGAGGAGAGTGTCGTCGGCGCAGCGCGGCGCATGAACCTGAGTGCGCCGGCAATGAGCCGCACACTAGCCCGCATACGCGTGGTACTCGGCGATCCGATCCTCGTTCTCGCGGGGCGAAAAATGGTGCCGACCCCTCGCGCGCTGGAGCTACGCGATCCGATCCACAGTCTGGTGAACCAGGCGCTTGGGTTCATGCAGCCGGCGGGCGAACGCGCGATAGCAACTCTCCGCCGCTGTTTTACCATCCGCGCCAACGATAGCTTCATCGTCGCTTTCGGTGCGCAACTCGCCCTGCGTCTGAGAGAAACGGCACCCGGTGTGACTGTTCGTTTTGCGCCGGAGGTCGGCGATGACGATGATGCCTTGCGCGAAGGCCATATTGATCTGTTCATCGGTGCGACCAATGCGCTCGATCCGGAAGTGCGGGTTCAGGCACTGCTAAAGACGGCAATCGTCGCAATCGCGCGGGAAGGACATGCGATCTTTGCCAACGAAATAACGGCGGAACGTTTCGCGGCGGTCGATCAGATCGTCGTCTCGCGTCGCGGCAGGTTGAGCGGCCCGATCGATGCGTCGCTCGCAGCTCTCAATCTGCGCCGCAGGATCGCGCTGACCGCCCCGACCTTCTCGACGGCACTGCTGCTGCTGCCAGGAAGCGAATTGCTGCTGCCACTACCCGATCTCTATCTGCTGGGCGACCAGCACCTACCCACAGGAATGCGTGCATTTCCCATCCCGCTCGACTTGCCCCCAGTGACATTGCGTCAGGCCTGGCATCCTCGTTTCGAGAACGATGCCGCCCATCGCTGGCTTCGTGGAATAATTCATGAGCTTTGCGGTGGTACACCTCTAGCGAGATGACCATGGTTCGCTTAATTTTTAAATTGGGATTGCCCCAAGCACCCAGTTTGCGCGGACGCGCGAGAAATCGTGGCCATCGTGGTTTTGAGGTTTATCTCATGCGGCAGGCAGCGACGTCCAGTATTGGGGCCTGCTCATGTTCCGGATGACGACAATAAGGGCCCTCACCGACTGGCTGCTGTCAGAGGAGCGAAAGGCGGCTTTTGTCAAATTAGACCGTTCGCACCCGCACACTGAATGTCTTGAGCTGGTCGCGACCTGCCACTACCGCCCTCCCCAGCCCGCGATGTGCGCCCTCATAACGGTCATTCCCAAGCTAAAATCAGGTTTCCGATTTCGGCCGGCCGATCATCGCCTGTAGATGCGACATCTCTACCGTTTTGAGCGATAGCGCAGCAGCTTTTTGACACGGGCTGACCATTCATCGTTTGCCTGACCGGCATCGTATGATGGCAGAAAGGGGGCTTTTCGGACTGGCCGCTTGTCGGCGGTCAAACGCGAAGCGTAACTGCTTCTGGTATATTAAAGCGCGCTGAGCGCTGCCAAGGCTTTGAAGTGCCGGTGGAAGGCCGAGACACTGAGCGCGGTCAATTTCGCCCATGGCTCTTCCCGGAGCAGCCGCGTGCATCTACGACTGCGCGCGAGCTGCGCATACGACGTTAGATTTGGACCATTGCGCCCAGCAAATCATCGAGATCTGCGACGGCAAAACATGTGGACTCATCGCCGACGCCATAGGGTAAAAGCACTCGTCTTTCGTGTACCAGTGCCCCGCAGCTGTATGTTACGTTGGGAACGTAGCCGCCGTGCTGCTCGGCGCTAGGGAAAATGAGGGGCGCGCTGGTGCGGGCCAGCACACGAGAGGGATCTGCCTTGTCGAGCAGGCACGCACCTATGCAGTAACCGCGCACCATGCCGACCCCATGGGTGAAGACGAGCCAGCCTTCCTCGATCTCGATCGGCGATCCGCAGTTCCCTAGCTGCACGAACTCCCACGGGAACTGCGGAGCCATGATGATGGAGCCCTCTTTCCAGACGTACAGGTCGTCGGAGCGCAGGAGCCAGATGTTTTCGCTGTCCTGCCGGCCGAGCATCACAAACTGGCCGTCGATCCGGCGCGGGAACAGCGCCATGCCCTTATAGCCCGTCATGGCGCCGGCCAGGGGGCGCATCTCGAAGGTGCGAAGATCGACGCCGCGCATCATTTCCTGCCAGGCGTTGAGCCCGTCATAGGCGGTATAGGTGCCGATCACGAGTTCGCTGCCGTCATCGTCGGTGAAATTGACCATCCGCAGGTCCTCCACGCCCTGGCGTTGGGATGGCAGGACGGGGAAGATGACGGTTTCCGAGATATCCTGGCTGTCGTCGCACAAGAGGCGGACCCAGCCTTCGTGGTCGCTCTCGATCCGGGGCGGGACGCTGTATTCGCTGGGTGGATCGATGGTCAGGGCCTCACCGCCCTCCCAAGTGCCGGTACGAAACGTAACCGAGGATATATGCCCTTCGCCGATGCCCCGCAGCGAGAGCAGGAACCGAATGCCGCTGCCTCCAACCTCGTTTTTTCCGGGCATACGCACGATGCTCGGGTTGAAGAGTGCGGCGGATTCGAAGGCGTATTCCTGGCTGAAATAGGCGCCGATGAGCAGGCGATCGCGTTCGCTGACGCCGCTCAGGTCGCCCAGTTCGTCACCAAGGGCCTCCAAGTGGCGCAGGAACGTGCCCTCGACGTTGCGGTGGCGTTCGCGCATGGGACCCGCGATGAAGTCGAACATCCGCTCGCGCACGCCGTCATCCAATGAGAGGATGCGTTGAACGACGACGTGCGGGCGGGGCGGGCGGCCTTCGGCGAAGGCTGGCGGATAATTAAAGGAGAACGGCCGGACCACCGTTCGGGAGGGATCGGGCCTGAGTTCCAGGTCGAGCTTGGTGAATACCTGCGCAGCTTCCATGCCCGTGTCTCCCATGGCAACGACATGCCGCGCCTCGCGAAACGAACGCGGCAGCGGCGACAAAGTTCGGATAGGCCCGTGCTATCCTGGAGCGCGACGTTCCAGTGACGCTGCGCCGCGAGCGGCGTAGTCTCCATTCAGCAGCGCTTCGATCGCTTGGGCGACGCCATCATCGTCGCTGCTCGCCGTCACGTGGTCGGCATGGGCCTTCACCTCGTCGGTGGCTTGCCCCATGGCGATGGAAAGACCGGCGCGCGAGAACATCGGCAGGTCGTTGGCCTGATCGCCGAGCACCGCCACATCTTCGGGTGGCACCCCAAAAGCCGCGGCGATGCGGCTGACGCCGTCGCCCTTGTTCGCCTGCGGGGCGGTTACGTCGAGGTAATAGGTCTGCGAGCGAGCGATGGTGGCGCGGACGCCTGCGAACTCCCTGGCAGCTTCGGCCAGCGCCGTCAGACAATGATCGTCGGGGCTGACACCGACGATCTTGTCGACGCGGCCAAGCAGCGCGGTGAAATCCTGCGTGATGACCGGCTGGACGTTGGCCGCCTTGACCTCGCGCAGGTTGTAGGGGTCGTCCGCCCTGTTCGAATACCACAATCCATCGGCAAAGACCCAGCAGGTGATCCCGGCTTTGCGCACCAGTTCGATGACCCGGCGCGCGACTTCGGGCTCCAGGCCATGGCGCTCGACGACCGTACCGTCGCGCATGAACACGGTGCCGCCGTTGAATGCACCGAACGGTCCCGGGAGGCCGATTTCCTCCGCGATCCACCCGATGCCAGACGGCGGACGGGCGCTGATGAGACTCATCGGCACCCCCGCCGCAACCAACTTGCGCGCCGCAGCAACGGTGGCTGGTGCCAGTGACTTGTCGGTGCGGACGAGTGTGCCGTCGATGTCGGAAACGAGGAGGCGGATCATATGCTCATCCCAGGGAGTTCCAGTGCCGGCCGTCGCGCGCCAGCAAGGTTTCGGCGCCGGCAGGCCCATCGCTGCCCGCTTCGTAATCCTCGGGCTGTCCGGCTGTCTGCCAGCTTTCGAGCACCGGCTCCATCGCAGCCCAGCCTGCCTCGATCATGTCCGCCCGTTGGAACAGCGTCTGGTCGCCGATGAAGGCATCGTAGAGCAGCGTCTCGTATCCGGTGCGATGACCCATGGAGAAGGCATCGGCATAGGCGAAGTCCATGCTGACTTCGGCGGTATCGACCAGCGGTCCGGGCTTCTTGGCAAGGAAGCGGAGCGACATGCCCTCCTGCGGCTGGATCTGCAGGACCAGCCGATTGGGCGGTAGCTGGCCGACGTCGGTGTCGCGGAAAAGGGCGAACGCCACCGGCTTGAACTGCAGGACGATCTCGGTGTCACGCGCCGTCATCGCCTTGCCGGTGCGCAGGTAGAACGGCACCCCGACCCAGCGCCAGGAATCGATCTCCACTTTCACCGCCGCATAAGTCTCGGTGCAGCTGCCGGAGGCGACATCGGCTTCGTTCAGGTAGTCCGGCACATCCTTGTCGCCTGCGCGCCCCGCCACGTACCGGCCCCGCACGGCATAGGTCTCCACCTCGGCGGCGCGCGGACCGCGCACCGCCGCCAGGACTTTCCCCTTTTCGTTGCGCACCGCTTCGGCATCAAACGAGTTGGGCGGCTCCATCGCCACCATCGCAAGGAGCTGGAACAGGTGGTTGGGCACCATGTCGCGCAGGGCGCCGGTGGCGTCGTAGAACTTGCCGCGCGTGTCGATCGAGACGGTCTCGGCCGCAGTGATCTGGACATGGTCGATATAGCGGTTGTTCCAGATCGCTTCGAACAGGTGATTGCCGAAACGCGCGACCATGATGTTCTGGACCGTCTCCTTGCCCAGGAAATGATCGACCCGGTAGATCTGGCCCTCGGGAATGCAGGCAAGCAACCTGGCATTGAGATCCCGCGCAGAAGCAAGATCACGGCCGAACGGCTTTTCCACCAGGACCCTGCGGAAGCCTTCGTCCTCGTCCAGCACCTTGGCTGCCGCCAGTTTCTCCACCGCGGGACCGAAGAACTGCGGCGCGGTGGCGAGATAGAACACCGCGTTGCCGCTCACCCGCTTCGCCAACTCGGCATAAGTCGTGTCCTGTTCGAAGTCTCCCTGCAGGTAGCCGATCCGGCGCCGGAGCGATTGCCAGGCATCACCGCCGCGCTCCTCCTCCGGGATGAAGGACTCCAGCTCGCCGCGCAGCTTCTCGTCGTCGGCATCGTGGTGGCTCACGCCCAAGACTGCGAAATCTTCGGGGATCAAGCCATCGCGCACGAGGTTGAAAATAGAGGGCACGAGCAGGCGCCGGGCGAGGTCGCCCATCGCGCCGAAGATGACGAGCGTGGCCGCCGGTGCCACCGCCGGCCCCTTGCCGTCCGTCACTGCGGCATCTCGACGTGGCCGCCGAAGCCGAAGCGCATGGCTGACAGCAGCTTGTCGCCGAAGGTCGTGTCGACGCGGCTACGGTAGCGCGCGAACAGCGCGGCAGACAGCACGTAGACTGGCACCGCCTCCTCCATCGCGGCATCGATCGTCCAATGGCCTTCGCCGGAATCCGCGACGCGGCCGGTGAACTGCTCAAGCATGGGATCCTTGGCAAGACCGATGGCGGTGAGGTCGAGCAGCCAGGACGAGATGACGCTGCCCCGCCGCCAGACCTCCGCGACGTCGGGGAGGCTTATGTCGAACCGCTCATCCTCGGGCAGTTTGTTGGAAGCGCGGCCCTTGAGCACGTCAAACCCCTCGGCATAGGCCTGCATGAGGCCGTATTCGATGCCGTTGTGAACCATTTTGACGAAGTGGCCCGCTCCCGCTGGCCCTGCATGGATATAGCCCCGCTCGGCGCGGTCGTCGGTCGCATCACGCCCGTCGGTGCATGGGATCGTGCCGTAGCCGGGCGCCATGGTGTCGAAGATCGGATCGAGCAGGTCGACCGTCTCCTTGTCGCCGCCGATCATCATGCAGTACCCGCGCTCGAGCCCCCAGACGCCGCCCGAGGTGCCAACGTCGACGTAGTGCAGGTCCTTCTCGCGGCAGGCCTTGGCGCGGCGGATGTCGTCCTTGTAGAAGCTGTTGCCGCCGTCGATGAGGATGTCACCCGGCGAGGCAAGATCCATCAGCTGGGTGATCGTGTCTTCGGTCGGCGCGCCCGCGGGGAGCATGATCCAGAAGATGCGGGGGCCGCCGTCGAACTTGCCGATGATGTCGGACACCGAGCTGGCGGCTATCGCCCCCTCTCCCGCCAGTTCGGCGACGGCGGGTTCGTTGCGGTCGAAGGCGACGATCTCGTGGCCTCCGCGCATCAGGCGGCGGGCGATGTTGGCTCCCATTCGGCCCAGGCCGATCATGGCGATACGCATACTTGGTGATCCTTCCTAGAGAGTCGCGGCCGAGACCAGCGCGGCGTCCAGCGCCGACACGTCTCCGGTCTTGAGATGAACGCGCAGCGCCCGCTGTCCGCGCTCAACGAGCACGTCGAAATCACCGCGCGCCTGCGCCAGTTGCACGGTGCCGAAGCTGGCCTTCCGCCCCGGCACGGCAAGGTCGCGGCTGGGCATTCGGGTGACTTCGATGAACGTCCCGGTGGCCGGGCCGCCCTTGTAGGCTTGCCCGGTCGAGTGCAGGAACCGCGGCCCGAAGCCGCTGACCGTGGCGACCCTCCTGGCATCACGCACCGCCGTGCGCATCCGGCCAAGCGCCGCCTCGTTGTCGGCGTCCCGCTCGATATAGGCGAGGATGCCGAGGTAGCTGCCGACTTTGAGCTGCGCCAGATGGCCTGCAAGGACACCGGCAAGGCTTGTCTCGTCAAAGGTGGTACCGGCAGGTGCGAATACAGCGACGGTGTCGTCCTCCCATACGGGCGTCTCGGGTTCGAGCGCGCCCGATTGCTCGTAGGCGTCGACCAGCTTGCGGGTTGCGATCTTGGCGTCCTCGACATCCGGCTGGTCGAAGGGATCGATGCCGATTACTGCCCCGGCGACGGCGGTGGCGATCTCCCAGCGGAAGAACTCCTGCGCCATCTGCAGGCGATCAGGCACGGTAATCGCGATGACCGGGTGCCCGGCCGCCGCAAGCGCATCGAGCCTGGCCTCGAGATCGGGATCCTGGTCGCCCGCGAGGTGCAGGTGCGCGAACATGCGGTCGGTGCCGTAGACTTCGGGTGGGCCCAGCGGCTCCAGGTCCACGGGCACGATGCCCCTGCCCTGCTTGCCGGTGGATTCGGCAATCAACTGCTCCAGCCACGAGCCGAACGGCTCCAGCCCGGCCGAGGGCACGATGGTCAGCTTGTCCCTGCCCGCCAGCGCCGCTTCGCCCAGGATCGCGCCGAGACGCAGCCCAGGATTGGCGGCGGGCGGCACGTCCTCGCCGCAGGCCAGGACCATCGGCCGGGTCGCGGCGAACAGCGCTTTCACGTCGATACCGGTCGCGGCCGCCGGAGCCATGCCGAACACCGAGAGGACCGAATAGCGCCCACCGATCGCCGGATCGCCGTGGAACACTTGGCGGAACCCAGCTTCGCCCGCCAGTGCCTCCAGCTTGGAACCGGGATCGGTGACGGCGACGAAGTGATCGGCCTGCTCGCCCGAGGCGGCGAAGAAGTAAGCGCGCAGCAGTTCGGGCTCCATCGTCGAGCCGGACTTGGACGAGACGATGAACAGCGTCTCCTTCGGATCGATCTGCGCGGCGACTGCGCCGATCTGCTCCGGGTCGGTGGTGTCGAGGACGTGGAGCCGGGGATATCCCGGCGCCGAGCCGAGCACGCGCGAGAGCACTTCTGGCCCCAGGCTCGATCCACCCATGCCCAGCAGTACGGCGTCCTTGAAGCCGCGCGCGGCCTCGGCAAGGTCCGACAGCTGCGCGAAGTCCACCTGCTTGCCTTCGCCCGCAGCCAGCCAGCCGAGCCATTTGCCCTCGTCGCCCCCGGTCCAGATCGACGCATCGCCTGCCCATAGCCCGCGCGACCACCCTGCCTCGCGCGCCGTCTCCAGACGCGCCTCCACGGCGCTGGCGAGTGTATCGGGCAGCCGCTCGGTCATCGCGTTCAGCTTGTCGCCGAACCATTTGGTGCGCCCGGACGCCACGCTGCCGAGTATTTTGTCGAACGAGTCGGCGAATGACGCCAACCCTTCGGTGAGCAGAATTTCGGTGACGCCCGGCAGGTCCAGCCCGAGCGCGTCGGCGTCGGCCAGCACTTGCTTTGCGGCATCGACATCGGCGGTGAGCGTCTGCGCGGTGGTGCCGTGGTCGCGGAAGCCATCCATCGTCTTGGGCGGCATGGTGTTGACCGTATCGGGCCCGATCAGGCTATCGATGTAGAGCGTGTCTGGGTAGGCCGCGTCCTTGGTCCCGGTCGAGGCCCAGAGCAGCCGCTGCGGCTTCGCGCCCTTGGCCGCCAGCGCCTGCCACCGCGGGGAGATAGAGGTGGCGATAAAGCTCTGGTAGGCCAGCTTGGCATTGGCGATCGCCACTTTGCCGCGCAGCGCCTCGAGCCGATCGCTTTCGGCATCGTTGTTGCCGATCCGCTCGTCGATGGCCTTGTCGATCTGCGTGTCGATGCGGCTCACGAAGAAGCTGGCGACACTGGCGATGCGATCTATCGGCTCACCCTTGGCGACGCGCGCTTCGAGGCCGGTGAGATAGGCCTCGGCCACCTGCTCGTAAGCGTCGATCGAGAACAGCAGCGTCACGTTGACGTTGATGCCGTCCTCGATCAGCTGCCGGATCGCGGGAACCCCGGCGGGCGTGCCCGGAACCTTGACCATCAGGTTCGGCCGGGCGACCACGTCCCAGAGCCGCCGCGCCTCTGAAATCGTGACTTCCGTGTTGTTCGCCGCGTAAGGCGAGACTTCGAGGCTCACGAAGCCGTCGCGCGTGTCGAGACGATCATAGACCGGTCTGAGCAGATCCGCCGCGCTGCGGATGTCGGGGATCGCCTCGCTTTCGTAGATGGCGCTGGTGCTACAGTCCCCATCGTCGACGGCGCGGCCGGCCAGTGCCTTTTCGAAGATCGAAGGGTTGGAGGTGACTCCGGTCAGGGCGTCCTCGTCGATCAGCTTGGCAAGGCCACCGCTGGCTATGAAGTCTCGTTCGATGAAATCGAGCCAGACTGCTTGCCCGGCGGCGTTCAGTTCTGCGAGACGACTAGTCATGACGCGGTCTTTCCGATGAGTTCACGAGCCATTTTCACGGCGTTGTCGACCGTGAACCCGTACTTGGCCTGAAGTTTGGCGAGCGGCGCGGAAGCACCGAAGGTCGACATGGTGATGGTCGCCCCGTCGAACCCGACATAGCGGTCCCAGCCCAGCGAGCCGGCCTGTTCGATCGCGAGCCGTGCCCGCACCGAGCGTGGGAATACGCTGACCCGGTAGGCATCGTCCTGCTTCTCGAACGCATGCCAGCTCGGCATCGAGACCACTCGCGAGCGCACCCCGTCCGCCGCCAGCCGATCATGCGCGTCCAGTGCCAGCGAAACTTCGCTGCCGGTGGCGATGAGGATGACCTCGGGATCGCCGTCAGCCGCGTCCGCCAACACATAGGCCCCGCGCCGCAGTCCGTCGGCACCGGCGAGGCGCGAGCGGTCGAGCGTGGGCAAGGCCTGGCGGGAGAGGACAAGCACCGTCGGTTCGTGCGTGGATTCCACTGCCACCTTCCACGCTTCGGCCACTTCGTTGGCGTCGCCAGGGCGGATCGTGTTGAGGCCCGGTATCGCCCGCAAGGTGGCAAGATGCTCGATCGGCTGGTGGGTGGGGCCATCCTCTCCGACGCCGATCGAGTCGTGGGTGAAGACGAAGATGGTCGGCAATTCCATGATCGCCGCCAGCCGGATCGGCGTGCGCATGTAGTCGGCGAAGACGAGGAACGTCGCCGTGTAGGAGCGCAGGTAGGACAGGGCCATGCCGTTCGCGATCGCGCCCATGGCGTGTTCGCGCACCCCGAAGTGCATATTGCGTCCGCCCGGCGTGTCGGCCTCGAAAGTGCCCGCGCCCTGGAACGTCAGGTTGGTCTTGGTGGAAGGGGCGAGGTCGGCGGCGCCCCCTATCAGCAGCGGGATGTGCGGGGCGATGGCGTTGAGCACCTTGCCGCCACTATCGCGCGAGGCGATGCCCTTGGCGTCGGTTTCGAACACGGGGATATCCTTGTCCCAACCCCCTGCCGCCTTGCCGGAACGCAAGTCGTCGAGTTCGCCCGCGAGTTCAGGGAACTGGTCGCGATAGCGATCGAACAGGGCGTCCCACTCCCGTCGCGCCTTGCCCCCGTTAGCGTCAAGGGCGGCGCGGAAGGTATCGGAGACACCGTCGGGCACCAGGAACGAGGAATCCTCAGGCCAGCCATAGGCCTTCTTGGTGAGGCGTACGTTCTCTTCGCCGAGCGCCTCTCCGTGCGCCTTCTCGCTGCCGGCCCGGGGCGAACCCCAGCCGATCACGGACCGCACGATGATAAGCGTGGGGCGGTCGTCGGTTGCGCGGAAGGTCTCGAGCGCACTGGCGACGGCGGCGGTGTCGTTAGCATCCGCCACTTCGAGGACGGCCCAGCCATAAGCGGCGAAGCGCTTGCCGACGTCTTCGGTGAAGGCGATCTGGGTCGACCCCTCGATCGAGATGCTGTTGTCATCGTAGATCCAGCATAGGTTCGACAGGCGCAAGTGCCCGGCGAGCGAGGCCGCTTCGGCCGAGATACCTTCCATCATGTCACCGTCGCCGCACATCGCGTAGACGTCGTGGTCGAACAGCGTGAAGCCGGGCCGATTGAAGCGCGCGGCAAGCGCGCGCTCAGCGATCGCCATGCCTACCGCGTTGGCGACGCCCTGGCCCAGCGGGCCTGTCGTCGTCTCGATACCGGTGGTCATGCGGTATTCGGGATGGCCCGGCGTCTTGGAGCCCAGCTGGCGGAACTGCCGGATATCGTCGAGGCTGACCGCCAGCTGGCCGGTCTTGCGCCCATCTGCGTCGATCTCCTCAACCCCAGCGAGGTGGAGCAGGGCGTAGAGCAGCATCGAGGCATGGCCGATCGAAAGCACGAAACGGTCGCGGTTGGGCCAATCGGGCGCGGCCGGATCATACCGCAGAAAGTCGCGCCATAGGGTATAGCCGACCGGCGCCATGGCCATGGGCGTACCCGGATGGCCGGAGTTCGCTTTCTGGACTGCGTCCATCGCCAGAGTGCGGATCGTATCGATCGCCTGCCGTCTGGCGTCGGCATCCGAGGCGAGAGTGCGCGTGTCTAGGCTGGCCATGAGGCTCTCCTGTCAGCTATTTCAGAGCAATTACGTATCGCTAATGCAGCACCGTCCGGCGCGCTCCCGCACATGGGCAGTGGCTGCGCCGGGCAGCCCTCGCCGCGGGCGGAACAGAACTTATGTCCGGCCGCCAGCGATGCGATAACCATGACAAGGTTTTCAAGGGCTCGCCCTATGTGGCCGAGTCATCTCTCGTGACGGGAGGGCGGGTCTTGCGTCCGATCCGGGTTCGGTGGCCATCGTGGACTCCGTGATGCACCTCCATAACGGCAGCGGGCGCCTATTGTTTCTGGAATGTCTAAAACGCTTCAGAAAAGGATTCCGGGCCTTAACCGGCGGCGGCGAGCCTGAGGGAAGCGACGGCCTGCCCGTAGTCATCGGCACCGAAGATCGCCGTGACGGCGACGATGACATCCGCGCCGGCCTCGATCGTTTTGCGCACGGTCAGCGGGTCCTGCCCGCCATCTACCTCGATGTGCGGATCAAGGCCGCGTTCCCGGCAAAGGCGGCTCAGGTCGGCGATCTTAGGAAGCATCTCGGGCAGGAACCGTTGGCCGCCGAATCCGGGGTTAACCGTCATCACCAGGACCACGCCGACGAGGTGCAGTACTTGCTCGATCCAGGCGATCGGTGTCGCCGGGTCTACGACAACGCCGGGCTGACTGCCCAGTTCGCGAACCTGACTCAAGACCCGGTGGAGGTGAACGGTCGAGCCCGGCTCCGACTGGATGAGAATATGGTCAGCGCCGGCCTTGGCGTAGCGCTCGATCGTACGCTCAGGCTCCACCACCATCAGGTGCACGTTGAGCGGCTTTTGGGTGGAGCACCTGATCGCTTCGACGACTGTCGGCTCGATCGAGATTTCCGGCACGAAAAGGCCATCCATGATGTCCACGTGTATCCAGTCCGCGCCCGCGCGGTCGACAGCCCGTACTTCCTCGCCCAGCCGCGTGAAATCGGCGGCGAGCACGGAGGGCGCGATTTTTATGTCCCGGGCCATGCAGGTGCCGGCCTTTCCAAAAGTCGCACGCGATCACCCTCGGCCAGGTAGACGGCGTCTATTTCGTTTGCGAAGAAACCGTGCCCCATGATCCCGGGGATGGCCTGCAAGTGGATCGCGAAGGCCTCGAGATCGAAGCCAGCGGGCGCAGTGCAGTCGAGCACGAGATTATCCTGGTCGGTCCGGTAGGGTTTGCCTGCCTCGATCCCGCGCAGGTTTGCTGTGGCACCCAAGCATTCGATCTGGTTCGTTACGAAAGCCTGGGCGAACGGTAGAATCTCGACAGGCAATGGCCCCGGCGGCAAGCGGGACACATGCTTGCTGGCATCGCAGATTGCAATCATGCGGGCGGCGGCTTGCGCCACGATCTTCTCGCGCAGCATCGCACCGCCCGCACCCTTGATCGCACACAGGCGTGGGTCAATCTGATCCACACCGTCTATGGCAAGGTCGACATGCGACACCGTGCTGAAATCCAGTACCTCGATGCCTGAAGCCTTGGCAGCGTGCTCGGTGCGCAGCGAGGTCGCGACTACCCGAACCGAAAGCCCTTCCCGGCAGCGCCGCGCCAACGCCGCGATCGCAAAGGCGACGGTGCTACCCGTGCCAAGCCCGACCATCATCCCGTCAGCGACTTCGCCCACCGCCGCCTGAGCTGCAGCTCGTTTCTCGTCATCAGAATCACGCAGGTCCATCCCACCTCAAACGCGCATAGCGCATAACGGCTGCCTAGGTCGGCGGAGGGGCTCGCGTCATTGCCGGGCGATAACTCCTCCAGAAACGCGAACTTTCAGGTCCCGCCGACGAAGCCGACATAGACCACGTCATCTCGGCTCCCTGATAGCTGCCGTCGGTTCACCAATTTGTTGATGGACCTGAGCCGGACGTGGGATTAGCGGCCATATTCGTGAGCCGCTACTGGAACCTGCAAACTTCGATGCATGCACTTCATGCATAGCCTCAATCAGTCACGACCTTATGGGAGGAGCCGCCCGTGCCGCCCAATCCATCGAGAGTACAGAACCTCAGTCAGTGGCTTGTTTGCACGGGAGCGTGCCGCTCCGAAACCTCGGTGAGTGGATAGGACGACCTATCTCGAATGGAAGACTTGGCAGCAGCCCAGTCCACAAACATGGGGATTTGTTCGATTCCAAAGTTTTGAAGTTGCTGCTGGCCTGGATGATGTCGCCCTCAAAGTTTAGGTGACCGTTAGCAAGCTCGTTCGAGCCTTCGGGTGTGATACCGACAAAAGCAATCGACGAGCTTCCCTTCCCGCTCAGTACGTCCGACGTTCCGGGAAGCGTCAGGCTGAGAATGCCGCTGTTGGGTGACGACGGGACTGCTGGCACCTCGACGGCTTCCGCCGGCAGGACGGTGAGTTCGCCGTTCGTGAACGATGTGCAACCATTCAATCTGCGCTCTCGGATGCGGTGATTGATCCTATGTTCGCCGCATATTTCGCGGCGAATATCGTTGCGCTATGCAGTGAATGATGAATATATTCACCGCATAAGGAGCGGTGTTTGTGCCCTATATCCATGAACTGACAGACTGGCCGAACCTAATCTGGAACGAGCCAGAACTCTTTCAACCACTTGCTGCCGTGCGTCACCGGCAAGGGCGATTGATCGGGCATATGGAGGCATTGGGCTTTCCTCTGCGTGAAGAAGCTGTGCTTCATGCGCTTACCGAGGATGTCCTCAAATCCAGCGAGATTGAAGGAGAGATTCTTGACAGGGAGCAAGTGCGCTCCTCTATCGCCCGCCGGCTCGGAATGGAGATCGGCGGACTGGTCGAAGTGGATCGTGATGTCGACGGCGTCGTGGAAATGATGCTGGATGCGACCCAGAATTATGCTCAACCTCTGACCGCTGAGCGCCTTTTCGACTGGCATGCGGCCCTATTCCCTACGGGACGAAGCGGGATGAGCCGCATTACGGTAGGTGCCTGGCGAGGTATTGAAGGTGGCGCGATGCAGGTCGTCTCCGGGCCGATTGGCCGTGAGCGCATACACTACCAAGCTCCATCATCGGATTTGATGGATCGGGAGATGTCCCGCTTCCTTGCGTGGTTCGAGACTGCCAGGCTCGATCCCGTTTTGAAGGCCGGCGTTGCGCACTTGTGGTTCGTAACGATCCATCCGTTTGATGATGGGAACGGACGCATCGCGCGCGCGATTGCTGATCTTGCGCTAGCGCGTGCGGAAGGAACGGCGCAACGCTTCTATAGCATGTCGGCTCAGATCCGTGCTGAGCGGAAGACGTATTATGACATGCTGGAAACGACGCAGAGAGGCGGGCTGGACATTACGGGGTGGCTGCTCTGGTTCATTGACTGCCTCGATCGTGCTTTCGATAGGGCTGAGTCGATTTTGGCCAACGTCATGCGCAAGGCGAGGTTTTGGGATTCAATGGTGGGCCAGTCTCTCAATGACCGACAGCAAAAGGTTCTCAATCGTGTCCTAAACGGTTTCGAGGGCAAACTGACCAATGCCAAGTGGGCAGCGATGACCAAGACATCCTCCGACACGGCTCTTCGCGACATCAATGATCTGGTTCGAAGAGGCATTCTGCAGAAGGATTCCGCCGGTGGACGCAGCGCTGGCTACTCGCTCGTAGATGAGGTCAAAATTTCGAATCGTAGCGCCTGAGTTCTATCAAGCGAGACCCGCAAACCGGGCGGGCTGCACTTGGAATCGGAAATCACCGGCCGAACGACCGACAAAGGTCGGGCGCTGAATGGCCCCTACGTGCACTCGGTGGGAATGGCGGCCAAGCGCCCTTTGCGGACATTGCTGCGGGGCACTAAGAAGTGGTTATGCCTCCCGCTAAACCACCAATGCCGCCACAGATGCCATGTGAACTTACCCAAGAGCAGGCTTCCTTCATTCGCGAGGCCGCACGACGCATTTTCGGAGAGGACGCTGTCGTGCGAAATTACGGCACCGATCCTAATGCTCTTGCAATTCACGTCGAAACCAGTGGCGTCCAGCGAGCTGTTTCCGGCTTCATCGGCATTCTCATGACGCGCCTCGACCATATACCGGCTGTGTCGATCACGGAACGCGGAACCAAGGCGCAAGGCAACGCAAAGGTTGCTTACCGACAGGGCAAAGTCCTGTAGGGCTAGGTCCGCAATCCACCCATGTCGGCCTTTCCGGAGCGGAGATCACTCGCCTGGAACTGGACGTTGACTGACCCCATCAATCATCGGCGGGCGAATGACCGCTAGCAGTGAATCTCGCCGTTCCTCCGGCGAGCGAAGAACGACCGGGCCTGGTCGGCACCTGCCGGGATAGCGGACCGTCCGCACCCAGGGAGGTGAAACGAGGTGGCGAGAGTCCGCAAAGGGTCGCGACCTGCCGATACCCCCTGCCCTGCTCAGCCGACATAGCTGCCGCTCCACACCTCACATCAGCGCCTCCAATGCGGATAAACCGAGTATCTTCAAATGCCTGCACCAGCCTACAACATACGCTGGCGGCCAGAGTGTTCGGGGCAGCGGTAGTGGGTGTTCCGCCAAGGCGATGACATGGATGCATGCGACGGGCGCCCATTTAGTTGTACGCCTCAATTTGCGCGCGCAAGATCACCGATCCGAAAGAGCTAACTGCTCCTCTCGCCGCCATTGTCGCCAACGCGCCGGCGTCATCCCCCGTCGCTTCACGAATGTTCGCGTTAAGTGGCTTTGGTCGGAAAAACCCACAATCGAGCGCGATTTGCGCCAGTGGGAAAACGGAACTGTCGATCAAGGAACATGCCATGGCAAGCCTCTGCTCAATCAACCAGGCATAAGGCGCTATGCCCACTGTGCTGCTAAACGCCTTGATGAAATAGCCTGGCGACATCATCGTGATTCCTTTCGTCAGGTTGGAGCTTCGCAACCCAAACCTACCCGAAATCACGGTGACCACCTCAGCCTTCAGCTACACCACGTCCTGGGACACGATCTAGCCTGACTCAAAGCGAATGCCTCGAGCGGTGACTGGTTTGTTACCTGAGGGCGCGACTCAATGAGGTTAGATGGACAACTACCGCTTGCACTTCCTCGTTGGGGGCCGGCGCGCAAGAGACTGATTTCGGCGATGAAGGCGTTGCAGGAACACTGCAAAGAGCTCATTAATCGCGGACAGGTATGTTCAGCATACGCCGCCGGGCTGAGACAAGGATCCCGCAAGATTTGCGCTTTCCACGGTTACACGAGCGTTCCGCTCCGGATTTCGGGGCGCGTCGGTATCCGATCTCTTTGATAGGCTGTTTCGAGCGAGAGATAATGACCGCGCCGGGCCGTCCGCCGTTAAGGGGCGAACCATGCCCACGCCTGCGCTTATTCACAGGCGAGCTGCATGCCGCCTGAGGCTCACGCACGACATCGGGGTAGATACCTGTAGCAAGAACAAACGGCCAAGCCACCGGTCGCCTGCTCCTCATGACGGAGCGCCGAACCACCGAGCGCGCCGTTGCTCCGAGCGTTATGAGACTTGCACCCGGTCATAAATCGACAGCTTGTCGCACGAAATTCATCAAATCCGCGGGCTGACTGGGTTTGGCGCAAAACCGCGCGCCGGGATAGCGGTCCAACAGCTCATCGCCGGCCGAAGTGCCAGAGTGAAATATGAGAGGAACCCCCGCGTCTTGTAGAAAATCCGCGACAGGGAAGACCGGGCCGTCGGCAAGTTGCACATCCAGAATGGCGCAAGCAGGCGTCCAGCGATTGACTTCCCCTAACGTTGCAGAAACAGATCCGCACGGCCCAATGACCCTGAAACCGGCAGCCACTGCGGCGTCTTCCAGATCGAGAGCTACGAACGGGGCGTCGTCGACAATCAATATAGCAGGCTTCATATCCCAGCGACTGGAACGCTTAACCCTTTCGTGCTTCACATCACCACCTAGCATTATCCCGCCGCACCTTTATCTCTCCGGTTTCGTGCACCGCTTCTTCGCCTATGAACGCACGCCGCCGTTTCGGTTCCGATTCTGTGCGTATCAGCACACGCCCTTCGAATAGCTCAACTTCTTATCAGCGTCCTTGGCCTTTTATTTCGCGGTCGTGAGATGGTGTGCCATCCGGCATCTTCAATGTCCGCTTAAGCCGAATTAAGAACGTTTCGCCGCGTCTGGGCGTCTCTGTTAACTGTAAGAGCCATCCCGAAATTTGTTAAGCAATGCCAGCATGTTGTGATTCACGCCGTCCTGCGAGAGATGGAGTGATCGATGGCATGGACTGGTATTGCCCAGCAGGAGCATAGCCGGAAAGGGTTGCGCTATTCCAGCGATATGACGGCCAGGGAGTGGGAATTGGCCGCGCCGTTTATCCCGCCAGCCACGCGCGGAGGTCGGCGTCGCACCACGGACATGCGCGAAGTGGTGAATGCCTTGCTTTGCATTGCGGCAAGCGGCTGCGCCTGGAGGCTCCTTCCCAAATGAAGCTTCGGATCCGCACCGCACGGCTGCGGGCAGCGGTTGCTGTCAACGAGGAGCTGATCTTGCTCTATTGGGGGATCGGCCGCGATATATTCGAGCGTCAGGGAGTTTCCGGTTGGGGCGCAAAGATCGTCGATCGTCTGTCGGTGGACCTGAAGCGCGACTTTCCGGAAATGACCGGCTTCTCGCCTCACAACCTTAAATATATGCGCGCATTGGCCGAGGCGTTCCCGATACCGAAATCGTGCAACAGGTCATTGCACAATTGCCATGGGGCCATGCGATCACGCTCATGGAGGCTATCAAGGTATCCGATCAGCGTATCTGGTATGCCAAGCAAGCGCGGGAAAACGGCTGGAGCCGAAACGTCCTCGCCCACCAGATCCGCAGCGATCTTTTCGCTCGGCAGGGCAAGGCCATCACTAACTTTGCAAGAACGCTACCAGCTCCACAGTCGGATTTGGCACAGGCGCTCATGTAGGATCCCTACAGTTTTGAATTCCTAGGTCTTGGCGCGAACATCTCCGAGCAAGAACTGGATCGCAGCCTGCTCGATCACCTGCGGTCGCTCTTTCTCGAACTCGGCAAAGGCTTCGCATTCGTAGGGAGCCAATACCATCTCGAGGTTGCAGAACAGGATTATTACCTTGATCTCCTCTTCTACGATTTGCAGCTGCGATGCTTCGTGGTGGTCGAGCTGAAAATTGAAGAGTTCAAGCCTGAGTTTGCAGGCAAAATGAACTTCTACCTCTCGGCAGTAGATGACCTTCTGCGGCATGCCGACGACGCACCAACAATTGGTATCATTTTATGCCAAGGCAAGAACGCCGCCGTAGTAGAATATGCGTTGCGGGATTCCATTAAACCGATGGGAGTTGCGGATTACAAGCTGTCGGCGGCCCTCCCTGCCCCCCTTCAGGCTGCGCTGCCAACCGCCGAAGACCTGGCCCGAGAATTTCCAATGATGACGCTCGTCAAGCTCCGCATCGATATAGGGCGCGAACTGCGCGCTCTGATCGAGGGCGACGGCGTCGAAAGCGACCGTCCACTAGTATTAAGCGAAATGGTGCGTCTAAACGAAGGGGTGCGCGATCTGCCCTCCACGAAAGATTTCATCGGCATCGTCAGCAGTCTCAACAAGGCCGCGCACGTGATCGACATCCCGGCAGAAGAGGCCGAACGAGCCTCAGCGACTGCCAATCGCTTCCTGTTTGATATCCGAGCTTATCGCACATCCACATAACGGGGAGGCTAGCAGGAACGATTAGATACGCCGGAATGAACTGATTCTGCAAAACGTAAGCCAGTCCACGACGGATCCACTCCGAAAGGCGCGAGGCGGACAATCAGGAAGCCAACTCGGAACGGCGAGGATTAGGTCGCGGCCTGCTGGCCGCCGCCTGTCGTAGCTCAGCCTTCGCCGAC
The DNA here is from genome assembly GCF_055521655.1 of Novosphingobium sp. BL-S-21. Lineage (NCBI taxonomy): Bacteria > Pseudomonadati > Pseudomonadota > Alphaproteobacteria > Sphingomonadales > Sphingomonadaceae > Novosphingobium > Novosphingobium sp. BL-S-21. The sequence goes on along the minus strand of NZ_JBVFVP010000003.1, from coordinate 187,246 downwards.
AAAGCCGTCATTCAACACCTCCTGTGAGCTTCTGCGAAGCGGCCATTCGATCATCTAAAGGCCAGCCACGATGAACGGCCACAAATGAGAGATAATATTGAAAAACTCTGGCTTGAAGTAGCCTGCGTGTTTGATTCACTGTTCTATCAGGACGGACACAGGTCGATGTCGGGCAAGTCGACGATATCGCAGGAGGCGCTGTTTTACAGCTTCAACGTGGAACGGCACGTGCTCGCAGGCCATCTGCTGCGATCGAATGACAGGTTCGTCGATCTGTCCGGCATCTGCGAGCATTTGCAGTCCGACACTTCCTCCCGATAATTTATTCATAATATATCGTAGCCGACTGGCGCCACCCGGATGAATACGCCAGATTTCTGCAATTAAACGTAGATTTATTTAATTCAATTCGGTAATCGGATTGTTTCTGCCAATGAGCACAATCGCCGCAACTGCTCGCGTGCATCGTAAACCTATCGCCCGCTCCACGCCTTCGATAGGGCTACCTAGATCGCTTGCCATAGGGACCGCAGTCGCGGCCAAAAATCACGGTGGACACGATCGGCCGAAGACGGACTGGATGATTTCATGAGCAACATGCATCTCGGGCGCAGCGCCTTTTCCTATCGCAACTTTCGCCTGTTCTGGATCGCGCGTATGGCCTCCATGCTATCGCAGAGCAGCCTGGTGATCGCGCTGGGCTGGCTCGTTTACGATGTCGCGCGGCGGTCCATGGACGTGCGGGAAGCTGCTCTCCAGCTCGGGCTGATCGGGCTCGTTCAGTTCGTGCCGATGTTCGTGCTCACGCCGCTGACCGGCTGGATGGCGGACCGCTATGACCGAAGGCTCATGGCCGGCTGGTCCTGCGTGGCGCAGCTCGCCGGAGCGGCTCTCCTGGCATGGCTGGTCCATGACGGCAGGGGAACCCTGATAGTCTACTTCCTGATCGCCACGCTTACCGGGGTTACCCGCGCCGTCTATCGCCCCGCCATCACTGCGCTCGCGCCTAATACGGTGCCCCGCGCATTACTGCCTCGCGCAGTCGCCGCGAATGCAGTAGCAGGACGCATCGGCGCCATCCTCGGGCCGGTACTGGGCGGCTATGCCTATGCCGTTGCTCCTTATCTGGCTTTCGCGCTGAGCGCAGCGCTCTTGCTGCTGTCGTCCTGCGCTCTCTTCGCCATTCGGGGGATGGAACGACAACCGTTCGACCGCAATCGTCATCCGCTGCGACAGATGATGGACGGGCTCACGTTCGTCATCCGCCACAAGTTAGTGCTCGGCGCGATAAGCCTCGACCTCATTGCCGTGTTGCTGGGCGGCGCAACCGCGTTGCTCCCCGTCTATGCGCGCGACATTCTCCATGTCGGCCCGGCGGGCCTCGGGAATTTGCGGGCGGCGCCTGCCATCGGAGCGTTGGCCTCAGGTCTCTGGCTTTCGTGGCGGCCGCTTCAGGGACAAGTGGGCATCAAGATGCTTGCTTCAGTCGCGATATTCGGCATCGCAACGATCATCTTCGGCCTGTCCCGATCACTGCTGCTCTCGCTCGTTTGCATGGCGATCCTCGGCGCGGCCGACATGATCTCGGTCTCTGTGCGCCAGTCGCTGATGCAGATCGCCACGCCGGACGAGATGCGCGGAAGGGTCGGGGCTATCTCCTCGCTGTTCGTTTCGGCCTCGAACGAACTAGGAGAGGCGGAGAGCGGCTTCCTCGCCGCCGCGGTCGGCCCAGTCACGGCGGTAGTGCTGGGCGGAGTGGGCACACTGGCAGTGGTCGCGCTCTGGCCGCGGTGGTTCCCAGCCCTACGCAACGCCGACAGCTTCGATCACGAACCGGCACGCGCGCCCGTCAGCTAAACGCAAAAAGGGGCCGAGCAATCTGCCCGGCCCCCTTTTCGTCAGGTCCTTCGGCGTCAGGCCCCCAGGCTTGCCGTCACATCATCGAACAGCTCGTCGACAGTGATCTTACGGGGGATGATCTTCTGCTCGAAAGCCCAGTCGATGGCCAGTTCGATCCCCTTGCGATTGGCTTCCAGCCCCACCGGCGGGAACGGATCGGGCAGACCGCCTTCGGTCAGGTCGCGGCTCTCCACCACCATACGGTAAAGTTCCCGCACAACATCGGGGCGGCTCCTGGTCAGGTCCTGATGCACCACGAACATGTGGTTGATCGGCACCACGCCTTCCCGCGCGAACCAGTCCTTGGCAGCGTTGAAGGGATCGGGGATCAGCCGTTCCACGCGCGGGTCCTTGGGCAGATCGACGCCCTGCAGCGTCGCCGCCAGTTCGCCGTCGAGCATCATCTGGCCGATGTCCGAACCCTTGGGCAGGCGCACGCAGTTGGCTGGATCGGTGTATTCCAGCAGGTGACCGTCACCCACGGTCATCCACGTCACCTTGTCGAGATCGACGCCATATTCATGCTGGAGCACGCCGCGCACCCACAGGCCGGTGGTCTGCGCATAGGTCCGCACGCCGACCTGCTTGCCCTCGATATCCTTGGGGTCGAGATGGCCGAGGTCACGGTTGAAGCCCGCGCAGTGGTGCTGGAAACGGCCCGAGATCGGCACCGGCAGCAGCACGAAAGGCTTGCCGTAGATCTTCGCCTGCAGGCAGGTGACGATGGCCAGTTCGCCGCAATCGAAGGCATTCTCGCGCAGCATGGCCTTGAAGCCGTTGTGCGCCTTTTCCGGTCCGCAGAAATCGAGGCTGACGATATCGGACGAAACCCGCCCGTCCTTTAGCGCCTTGGTCTGCGGATAATCCTGTACGTTTGCCCTGAGTGTCAGGACGTCGGTGGTGGTCATGGTGATCCTTCTCCCGATCAGTAAAGTTTGACTTCGATCAGGCAGGGGCCGTCCATCTCGGTGGAGCGTGCCATCGCCTTGTGGAAGTCTTCGGCATTGTCGACCTGCACACCGGGCACGCCCATGGACTTTGCCATGGCCACCCAGTCGATGGTCGGACGGTCGATATCGATCATCGCCATGGCCTGAGGGCCGGGCTGCTGGCCCGCCCCCATATTCGTGTATTCGGCCTTGAGGATCGCGTACTGATTGTTCGCGAAGATGATCGTGGTGATCGGCAGCCCTTCGCGCGCCTGCGTCCAGAGCGACTGGATCGTGTACATGGCGCTGCCATCACCCACCATGCAGAAGGTCCGCCGGTCCGGGCAGGCCATCGACGCGCCGGTGGCGACGGGGGTGCCGTAGCCGATCGATCCGCCCATGTTGTTGATGAGGTCGTGCGGACGCGCGCCCATTGTCAGGCCCATGGTCTGGCGGCCAGTGGTGAGCGACTCGTCGACGAGGATCGCGTTCTCCGGCAGCGCTGCCGAAAGGGCCTGGGCGATGCTTTCGGGGTTGAGCGCGCCGCTGGGCACGCCCGCCTCGATCCGTTCCTGCACCAGCGGCGCGGCGCCCTTCAGGCCCAGCGCGTCGATCAGCATTTCCAGGCCGAGCGCACTGTCCTCGTCATCCGCGACTAGCGAGTGGACCACGGTGCCCGGCGCCTTCAGCAGGCTGGGCTTGTCAGGATAGGCGAAGAACGCCACCGGTTCCTTGGTCTCCAAAGTCACGATGTGCTTGAAGTCCTTGAGAAAGGCCTGCCCCAGCGGCACCGCGTAGGGAATGCGTTCCAGCGGCGTGCGGCCCGCGCCGCGCTCGATCCGCGCGGTGAAGAACTGCGAGCCGAGGCGGCAGCCGGTGCCGGCTGCAACCGCGCCGGCGAGGTCCAGCGCGCGGCCGCGCGTGGCCTTGTTGCCAAGGATCAGCAGCGTCGGTTCGCCCGAGCGCAGCACGCGCGCCACTTCATCCACGCGCGCCTGATCCGGTGCTGAGCGAGCGCGGGTCAGGCCCTGCGGCACGACCGGCATTCCGGCGTCCTTCCATGCAGTGTCACCCGGCAGGATCAACGTGGCGATCTGGCCGGGATGTTCGCTGGCCTTGGCGCAGGCGGTGGCGGTGTCCCAAGCAATCGTCGTCGCGGACTCGGCACGGCGCACCCAGTGGCTGAGCGGGCGAGCAAGGCCTTCGATGTCCGACGTCAGCGGCGGATCGTACTTCAGGTGCGACGCCGAATGTTCGCCGACGACGTTGACCATGCCGGACGAGGCGCGCTTGGCGTTGTGGATGTTGGACAGGCCGTTGGCGAGACCCGGGCCCAAGTGCAGCAGCGTGGATGCCGGCACGTCCTTCATCCGGTACCAGCCATCCGCCGCGCCGGTGCAGACGCCTTCGTAAAGGCACAGCACCGACTTCATGCGCGGATTGTCGAGCGCCGCCAGGAAGTGCATTTCCGAAGTGCCGGGGTTCGCGAAGCAAACCTCCACACCGTTGTCGACCAGCGTGTTGACGAGGGTTTCTGCACCGTTGGCCATGATCAGTACCCCGCCAGTTCGCGGCCCTGCCCGACGACGCCGTAGCTACGCGTCGGCGCGGACATCAGGAAGCGATAGCCCTCACCGATCAGGCGCTCGACGTTCTTGGCATTGGTGTGCGGGTTCCCGACGACGACGTTGTGCTTCTTGCAGACCTCGACGATCCTGTTCATCGCGCTTACCACTTCGGGATGGTCGTACTGGCGCGGGTAGCCGAGGGCCTGCGACAGATCGCCCTCGCCGATCAGCACCAGGCCGATGCCGGGGACATTGGCGAGAATGTCGTTCAGGTTCTCGATCGCCTCGGGGCTCTCGCACATCATGCCGACCAGGAGTTCGCCATGCGGTGCCAGCGGCCAGACGTCGGCCTTGGCGTAGTAATCAGGCTGCGAGAGACCCCAGTAGCGCGCGGCAGTGGCCGGACCGTCGCCGCGAATGCCCTTGGGCTCATAGAGCGCGGCGCCGGTCGGCTTCGCATAGCGGGCGGAGGCGACCATGTTGTAAGCCTGCTCCACGGTCGAAACGTGCGGAGTGATCACGCCGTAGACGCCGCGATCCAGCACTTGCTTGGCTTGGAACTGGTTCATCTCGCCGCCGTTCGCCGGGATGCGGGCGATTGGCGTGACCGCAGGCGCAACCGAGCCGCTCTCGGCGATCTTCTTGCGATTGAGCATATACTGGAGCGCATCGCCCAGCGCGGCGACGTCGTAGGGGTTGTGCTCCATCTCGAAGACGATGCCGTCATAGGGGGCATCGGTCAGTTCCTGCGCGGTCAGCTTGTCGACCTTCGAGAAGCAGGTGAAAACGGGCTTGCCGGCTTCGAGAGCACGGATGATGCCGTTGAGGCGCGTCTGGGTCATTGCTTGGATCTTTCCTTTCGGGCTTGCTCTGCCCGTACCTCTTCCCGGACGGTCGCACCCGATTGATCCGGCGACCGCCGCCATCGAAAACCGGCCCGCCTTCAGGAAAGACGGGCCGGTTCGCAACTCACTCTTCAGGCTGCCAGTACATGAAGCCCATGCCCTCGCCGGTTCCGGCTTCGGTACGCCAGCAAGGCACGTAGTCCACCAAGGTCATCTTCGCGCCGGTGTGCTGGAGAGCCATCATCACGATCGAGTAGATCTTCACCTCGCTCGTGCCCGACTGGTAGTAACCGTCAGGGATCGCGGCGAGGCCTTCGTAATCGTAGCTCGCCAGCTTTTCCATCACGTCGCGGTCGAACTCCTCGTCATTGACGAAGTGCGACAGACCGCCCGAAGCGATCACTGCTACGCGCACGTCTTCCGGCCAGGCCTCGATTGCATCGCGCAGCACGCGGCCGAATTCGATGCAGCGCGCCATGGAGGGCTGCGTCGGCGGATAGAACAGGTTGAACAGCACCGGCACGTGGCGCGGCACGTCGTCGCCCATGATCTGATGGTAGACGAAGCTGTAGGCATGCGGGACCACAGGGTAGTCCGGCGCATAACCCTGCCGCGATTCCATCCAGGTGTTTTGCGGCCACTTTTGCAGGTCGTTCAGATCGAAGTTGTGGTCCTGGAAGGTCTTGATCAGATACGTCGCGAAGTCCGGATAGGCCTGATGCACCACATGGTGGTCGGGCGCATAGACCGGGCGCTGCGGCGGGCCATTGTGGACGTCTTCACCGGTGTAGATGGTGATCGAGGGCGACTGGCCGGGCCAGATTTCCTTCTGGTCCTTTCCCAGTACGATGGCAACATCGACCTTGGCGCGCTTGTAAGCCTCGGCCATCTCGTCCAGCGCGGCCCGGCAGCGGCCGGCCCGTTCGGTACGTTCTTCCAGCGTCAGGAACGGAGCGAAAGCGGCGCCGCGCTCGGCTTCCAGTTCCGGATAGGTCCAGGTGCGACCCTGATACCAGAGCTCCGGGTTCTTGCGGTCGCGATCGCCATTGGTCAGCCAGTCCTCAGGGGCTTGACCCAGCATTCCGCTGTGCGGAACGGCCATGCCGAATACGATCTGCGCCATTACATCCTCTTTCAATCATCTGTTGCGAGCGTGTCGCAGATCTAGGCCGCCCCCGTCGGGCCGACCAATCCAATCTACGCTCCAGGCGATTGCAACCCGCCCCACGGGGTGCTTCCGCCCGGTGCGCAGCGTCACTCGTCTGCTGCGAGGGAAATCTTCGGTGCCCATTCGGGACGCAGCACCAGCCACGTCGTCAGCGCACCGATCACCAGGAAGACGAAGATCACCAGCATCGGCAGGTCGTAACTGCCGGAGATGTGGAGCAGCCAGCCCGAAAGGCTCGCGGCGACACCGCCTGCAAGGCTGGTCGCCACCTGCTGTACGCCGGTGACCAGACCCACGGCGGGCGCCGGGATGAGGGTCAGGCGGCAGAGCGCGAGGTTGTTAGCCGTGGCAAGCCCCAGGAACGATAGCGAGAAGACGTTCCAGAACAGCGCCGCGTTCAGGGATTCCGCCTTGGCGCCCAGTAGCACGGTGCAGGCCCCGATGAAGCCAGCAATGACGAAGGCCTTGCGCACGAACACCGGATCGCCGCCGCGTGCGATCAGTTTGTCGGCCGTCCACCCGGCAATCAGCGCGACGATGGCAATGCCCGCAAAGCTGAAGAACGTGAACAGGCCAGACTTTTCGAGGCTCAGCCCGCGCTCTTCCACTAGATAGCTGGGCATCCAGGTCATGCAGAAGAACGTGAAGTAGCCATAGCAGAAGTTCACCACGAGGGTGCCCCAGACCAGCGGGCTGGAGAGGATGCTTGCGAACGTGACGGAAGACGCCTTGCGCCTGATTGCAGCCATGTCTTCACGGCGGGGCAGGTCGTTCTTCACCAGGAAGATCCACGGCAACAGCCAGACCAGCCCGACCGCGCCGGTGGCGATGAACATTACGCGCCAGTCATAGGCGGTGATCAGCCAGGCCGCGATCGGTGCGCCGATGGCAGGCCCGAACTTGTTGCCCATCGCGAACAGGCCGACGGCGGTGCCGCTCTGCCCTTCCTTGAAGTTGTTGCGGATCCAGCGATAGCTGGCCGGCATCACCACCGCTTCCGCCGCGCCGACGATGAAGCGCATTAGGATCAGAGCGAACATGGTCGAGATTAGACCGGTCACTGCCGTCGCCAGACACCAGAGCACGAAGCACACCGTGTAGGGCGTCTTCACGCCATAGCGATCGACGATCCATCCGGCGGGAATCTGGATCAAGCCGTAGGACCAGAAGAACGCTGCGTTCACCCAGCCCCGGTCGATGTCGGTCATGCCGAAGTGCTGGATGAACGGCCCATCGGCGAGAGCCGACGAGATGCTGGTGCGGTCGACGAAGGCGATCATCACGCCCAGCGCCAGCAGCAGTAGCACCGCCCAGGCGGCCGCGCTTGCGGGTGCGGCGGTACTCGCCCCCCTGCTTGCCCCGCCCCGTTCCAGTGCCTTGTCCATCTCGTCTCTCTCCACTTTATGTCACCTATTGTCGCGTCTGGCGCTTAGTCGTCCAGAGCGGGGTAGAGTTTCTGCGCCGTCTTCGCGAAGATCCATTCGCGGTCGGCGTCGGTCAGACAAGCCAGGCGGGCCTCTGCTGTCGCCTTGATCTCCGCCAGCGTGCCGGGCGAAGTCGGGTAATTCGAGCCCCAGGCCATCCGATGAGCGCCGAACACGTCGACCAGCTTAGGGAACAGCGTCTCCGGCGTGGCCTCGCCCTTCTTCGAATCGCCCATGATGCGCGGGGTGAGCTTCAGATAGATGCTCTCGATCGGCGCGAGATCGAACAGGCTCTGCGCATTCGCATAAGGCGCGCCGTCGGTCACATCCGGACGGCCGAGGTGATCGAGGATGATCGGCACATTCGGAAAACGCTTGGCCAGCGCGGTCACGGCGGCAAGGCCGACCGGGCCGGTCTGGATGCACATGGTCAGGCCCAGCTCGCCCAGCAGTTCCCACGCCGCATAGGCGCGCGGATCGTCGAGTTCGCTGGGATCGAATTCCTTGGTCGATCCGCCGGTGAACACGCGCAGACCCTTGAGGCCCCGGTCCACCCACGAACGGATCGTATCGACGGCATCGGGCGCCAGCACGTCCACCGAACCCACCGCGATCAGGCGATCCGCATAGCGGTTGCAGGCATCCACCACGTAGCTGTTGTCGAAGCCATACGTGGTGGAGGAATGGACGACGGCGGCCTTTGCCACGCCCGCCTCATCCATGGAGGCGATCAGCGTTTCCACCGTGCTCGGCCGCTCCTGCGACCAGTCGGACCGCTTTCCGAACAGCGGCGCGGGCGGATAAGCGCCTTCGTCGTCGGAAATGACGTGGGGATGGATATCGACAAACTTGGACGTCATGCACCTGTCTCCGCTGCCGGAAGCGGTCCTTCGCTGCCGGGCCTCTGTTCTGGTTGCTGTCAATTTGCGGGGTGGGCGGCGGCGGCGGGAGTTGATTGTCAGCCGCGAGGCATAACTTCCGCCGCTGTCGTAGAGTGCAAGACCGACCTATCCTAAACCACTCCGTCGCCTCCCGCGCAGGCGGGGCCCCGCTTTCGTCTGCCCACAGCGCGAGGCCCGAAGAACAAGCGGGATCCCCACGTGCGCGGGGATGACGGAATTTATGGTAGCAAGGGCAGCGGCCGGGTCGGAGCCCTTAAAGCCCCTTGGCCTTCAGCCGCGCGTCGAGGCGCGGATAGACCTTGCGGGCATTGCCTTCGTAGATCGCGAAACGGTCATTATCCGACAGCGCGTCACAAGCAACGACGTAGCGCTTGGTGTCGTCGAAGTAATGCCCGGTGTTCGGATCGGTGCCACGCACCGCGCCGATCATTTCCGAGCCGAACAGCACGTTCGACGTCGGCACCACCTTGGTCAGCAGCTCCACGCCGAGATGGTGATAGACGCAAGTGTCGAAGTAGATGTTGTCCAGCAACCCTTCCAGCGGGCGGTCCATCATCTCCAGCGACATCCCGCGATACCGGCCCCAGTGGTAGGGAACCGCGCCGCCGCCATGCGGGATGACCAGGCGCAGCGTCGGAAAGTCCTTGAACAGATCGCTCTGCAGGATCTGCATGAACACCGAGGTATCGGCGTTCAGGTAATGCGCGCCGGTGCCGTGGAAGTTCGGATTACACGACGCGGCCACGTGGACCATGCCTGGCACGTCCAGATCGCACATGGCCTCGAACAGCGGATACCATTCCTTGTCGGTGAAAGGCTTGCCGGTCCAATAGCCGCCGGTGGTATCCGGGTTCACGTTCACGCCCACGAAGCCCAGTTCCTCCACCACGCGGCGAAGCTCGGGAATCGAGTTCTTCGGCGGCGCACCGGGGCTCTGCGGCAGCATGGCCACCGGCACGAAGTTATCCGGATACATCTCGGTAACGCGGTAGACGAGGTCGTTGGAGACGCTCGCCCACTCAAGGCTGGTGCGCTCGTTGCCGAGGTGATGGCTCATTAGGCCGGCGATCGGCGAGAACAGGGTGAGGTCGCTGCCGCGCTCCTGCTGGAGCTTGAGCTGGCCGCCCTCGATCCCTTCGCGGATCTGGTCGTCGCTGACATGCGCATCGGCGACGAGCGGCGCGTTCGCCACATCGTCCGCCGCCGCGACTTGCGCGCTGCGCCATTCGCGGAAATGCTTGGGGACCGTCGTGAAGTGACCGTGACAGTCGATAATCATGGGATTCTCCGTGGAATTTTATGGCTGACGGACAGGGTCAGTCGAAATTAAGCAAGTTCGCTCGCCAACCTCACCCGGTCGCCCGCGCGAAGCCGGGTTCCCGCTTCCTGTTTGTATCCCGGCGCAACGCCGGAAGAACAAGCGGGGTCCCCGCCTGCGCAGGGACGACGAGGGTGCTATTTCAGCGTCGGACTCAAACGCGCACCGGCGCCTTGGCGGGATCGACGAACAGTTCTTCCATCGTCATCCGGCGCGGCGTCAGGCCCTGCTTGAAGGCGGTCTGCTCAAGCGCTTCGATCGTCGCGCGGTTTTCCTCGATGCCATAGGGCAGCGGATCGGCGCCGACGATCTCCTGAAGCGCGCGGTACTTGTCCGCACCCTTGCCGGTCGCCTCGCCCGAGTTAAGCTTGGCCAGCCATTCGTCCTTGGCGCGGGTGAAGGCGTCGTTCAGCGAACGCGCGATCCACGGGTGCTCCGCAAGGATCTCGTCCTTGACGACGATGGTACCGTGCATCGGATAGACGCCGGTGCGGGCATAGTATTCCGCCTCGGCCTCGGCCGCATCCGGGATCAGGTCGACATACATGCTGGTGTCGACTTCCTGCCAGCCGCCGGTCGGCGCACCGGTGCGGCCGATGCCGGCGGCAGCCTCGACGCCGGCCTGGATCTGGTCGCTGGCCATCATGTCCGCCAGCGACACGCCTTCGGGGGTGTGCTGCACGTTGGCGGGGAGCTGGAGCTGGGTCACGTGCTCCTCGTCATCGACGATCCAGGTGACCTTGTCGTTATCCATGCCGTATTCGTCGATGAAGACCTGGCGGATCCACACGCCGGTGGTCACGGAATAGGCGCGCACGCCGACTTTCTTGCCTTCCAGATCCTTCGGGTGGCGGATGCCCGAATCCGGCTTCACGAGCATGCCGCCGTGGTGGAAGCGGCGCACCACGAAGATCGGCAGGCCGACGAAGGGCGCGCCATAAGCGCGGGCAATGATGTAGGTGGTGGGTGCCAGTTCGCACACGTCGAATTCGACATCGCGGACCATGCGGCGGAAGGCGCCGATCTGCGGCTTCACCGTCACGAATTCGGCGTCCACGCCCTCGATATCAATGCTGCCGTCGCGGATCGCGGCAGTGTGCGGATGGTCGGCAATCGCCAACTTCAGGCGGACTTTCTGGCTCAAGGTCGCTCTCCTCGGGAATGAGTAAAGACGGCTATCGGCGTTTGCTGCAACGTCCGATGCCGGTTGCCCCCCGAAAAGCGCCCAGCCCGGTTCCAAGTCAACGCGGCACCATCCCGAACCGGTCGGCGCGAGCACACAATTTATAGAGGCTAACCTCTTGGCACCGGGGCCATGTGATAGAATTTGCGCCGCCCGGCATATAAATCCAGCGCCGGGCGTAATAGGTTCGCTGACAGGACTGTCGCAGGATGATGCGGTGCGGACTCCACCATCATCCAAATGATCCGCAACGCAAGAGGCTGTTTTGCAACACTTCTTGTCAGTATATCCGGCGTTCGGACGTGAGCCACCCCTCCTCTTCTGTCGCAACCGCGAAGGCCGGGGTGATAGCTGCACCCATTGCAGCCCTGATAAATTTCGCGCTAGGTCCGCAGTGGAGAGAGGATCAAAACATGACGCAAACGAGTCACAAGACCTCGGGCCACGAACGCGCCCAGAGCCTGAGCTTTCGCCAGCTTCGCCTGTTCGAGGCCATCGGCGATCTCAAGTCCGTGCGCCGCGCATCGGAAGCATGCAGCCTGTCGCAGCCTGCCGTCACCCAAGCCCTTGCCAAGATGGAAGCGCAGCTTGGCGCCACGCTGGTCGACCGGCGCGCCAGCGGCAGCTACCTCAACGAATTCGGCATGGTGTTTCATGCCCGCGTGAAGCGTTTCTTCGAACAGACCGAGCGCGCCGTGATCGAGATCGGCGCCGCCGTGAATGCCGACGGCGCCCGCGCCATCGTCAACCGCCTCACCCGCTCGCAACTGCGCACTTTGGTGGGCGTGATGGAGCACGGCTCTTTCGAGCAGGCGAGCGAGTGCTTCGACATTTCCGCCGCATCGCTCCAGCGCGCCGCGCGCGACTTGCAGGGCAACTTGCGGGTCTCTCTGTTCTACCGCACGGCAGCAGGCATGCTGGTCAGCCCGCAAGGCATGAAGCTGGGCCTGATGGTCAAGCTGGCGCTACAAGAGATCGAATGGGGCGTGCGGGAGATCGACTCCGCGCTGGACGGCACCGCGACGCCGGTGGTGATCGGCGCCATGCCCTTTGGTGGCAGCGTGCTGTTGGCCTCGGTGCTCGATCGCTTTCTCGAACGCCACCCCAGCGCCGACATCCGCATCATGAACGAAAGCGCGGTGGAGATGACCAAGTGCCTGCGCGGCGGCGAAGTGGACTTCGTTGTCGGCCTGCTGCCGGCGGAAACCCCGCCCGAACTTGTTTGCGAGCCGCTGATCGAAACGCCTTATGCCGTCGTCGCCAGGCAAGGCCATCCGCTCACCCGCGCGGGCAAGGTCACGGTGGAGGAGCTCATGGCCTACGACTGGATCACCGGCACTGCAGGCTCCAGCCGCCGTGCCTGCTTCGACCGGATTTTCGAGGGTACCAAAGGACCGCAGACTCACGTTGCCACTTGCGCCCTGCCCGTCATCCGCCACCTGCTCAAAGGGAGTGATCGCCTGACGCTGATGACCTCCTACGAGATCAGCTTCGAGGAAGGCCTGCGAACCCTGCACTGCGGACCGATTGAGCCGGTTCCCGCCATCGGCATCACGACGCGCGCGGAGTGGATGCCGACACCGGTGCAATCCGCCTTCATCGAGGTGATCCGCACGCACGTCTGCGCGCCGCCGCCGCTGCTTCGACAAGCTGGCTGAACCAGACCCTTGCTTGACGAAAAACGGGGAGGATGCCGAGGCGGCATCTTCCCCGAAGGTTGTCCCATCAGGGGAGAGAGCGGGTCAGAGCAAGGATTTGTCGATATAGAGCGGCATCGAATCCTCCCATTTGCTGTCGGTCAGCAGGCGCTTGTTGCGGCCATCGGCATCCATCACGTAGATCTGACCATATTGCTGGAAGGTGTTGTCGTAGAGTGCCGCCTCGTCGCGGAACCCGTGCTCGGACCCCGACCACATGACGCGGCCATCCGGCGCCCAGACGGCGTGGCCATCGCTCTGCTTGCCAGTGGTTAGTTCCTTGTAGTCGCTGCCATCCGGCCGGATAGTTGCGACCTGGAACGTCGTGCCGTCGACCTTGCGTGTGAAAACAATGCGTTCGCCATCGGGCGACCAGCCCGGCAGGTTGTCCAGCTCGCGCGTGAGGACCCGGACCTGCTGCGTTTCCAGGTTCAGGATACGGAGGCCACGCTCTCCGTCCTGGCCCCAAACCCGGAAGACGAGTTCCTTGCCATCTGCCGAGAAGCTGGGGAAGCCCGAATGAACGCTCCCGTCGGTCAGAGTTTCCAGTCCCGTGCCGTCCTTGCGCACCCGCACCACCACGGCCTTCGAGTGGGACCGCTCACCGAACCAGGTGCCGACGCCGAACGCGAGCCATTCGCCATCGGGCGACCAGCAGGGCTGGAACGCCCCGGCCAGCCCCTTCCTGACCATCTCCGGATCGAGCCCGGATTTTGTATTGTCGAACACCACGCGCCGCTCGGTGCCGTTCGGCCGGCAAGTGATGATGGAAGACGAGCCGGTCTGCTTCTCGGTGAAGGCCATCATGCCCTGGCGCGAGAGGATCGGGAACACGTCCATGAAACGGTAGTCGTAGTCCGGGTCCCAGCTGAACAGAGGCTTGTCGAGCTTGCGCACCGGGCGGAACGCCTGCACCTCGTAGATCACCGATTTGCCGTCCGCCGTCCAGAACGGCGCCCGCAGGCCCTGTCTCTTGAAGCCGAGCCGACCGGAAGTATAGGCGATGCCCTCGTCCGGGCCGCCCTTCACGACATAGCCGATCTCGTCGGCGTCGATCCAGTGCGGCGAGACCTTCAGCCCCGGTGAATCGGTGTGCTCGATCCTCTCGCCCGTCTCGACGTCGACCGAGACGATCTGCGAGGTCACGCGGCCGATCCATTCGGGACGGCGCGCGCCCCAAGTCGCCTCGGTGGAGAGTTCGTAGAAGGCGATGCGCTTGCCGTCGGGCGACCAGGTGGGCGATCCCTGGCACCACTCCTTGCGCGCGGAAACTTTCGCAAAGCCGGTCCCGTCCGGACGGATCCGATAAATGGCCAGTTCCTGGGTATGTTCCCAACCGTGCCCCTCATCATGCCCGCGCCAACCGGTGTTCTGATCCGACGAGAAGGCGATCCACTTGCCATCGGGTGACCAGGCGGGTCGGAAGTAGGTGTCGGGACTATCGGCCGCACCCTTCACTTCGCCGATACCGGTCAGCTGCTTCAGCTTGCCGGTATCGATGTTCATCAGCCAGATATTCGCCCTGTAGCCGTTGCGTGTCGAAACAAAGGCCAGCCACTTGCCATCCGGCGACAGGGCGGCGGCATCGTCCACGCTCGGTCCTCCGGCGATCGCCCTGACGCCGGTGCCGTCCCCGCTCGCCGTGAACAGGCTGGAGTTGCCATCGCCCAGTCGCTCCGAGGTGAACACCATGCGGGCGCCGTTGCGCGACAGCGCGACGTTGTAGTCGTAGGCGCTCTCGGCCAACACCTTGCGTTCTCCGCTACCGTCTGTGGCGGCGACGTAAAGCTCCGAAACCGAAGGGGCGATGCGGTTCATCATCATCACGCCCTTTTTTGCCGGAACCGGCTTGGCGATCCCGATCTGACTGATGAGGACGGATGCGGGGACGGCCGCCAGGAAATCTCTACGCTTCACTTCACTCTCTCCCCGCCAACCCGGTTCGCGTTTCTGGACAAGTTGCTTTCCCGGTACGGCCCCTTGCAAAGCCGTTTCCTGTGCAGACACTCGTGTTAGGCGACGCTTCGTTTCATTGCATCAGCGCCGTCGCCGAAATTATCGGCGCCGGTCGAGTGCCTATATCTGCAGGCTCCGCTTCCCGGACTACATCGAGGCCATACCGCAATTGCGCCCTGTGCGCCGGTCAGACCGGCACGCCGGTTCTCGGCATCATGAGGCAGGGCGGCGATTGATCGGGGGGGAAATTGTCCGATCCAATAAGGGTCGGAACCTGGGAGGAAAACCGTGAAGCATATCTCGAGATCACTATTCGTTTCGCTGCGCCAAGCGCTTCTATCGGGCGCCGCTTTCGCCGCCTGCGCGCCGCACACTGTCGCAGCGCAGTCGGCGGGGCAGCAGACCGCCGATGCGGGCGGGGTGGAGGAGATCATCGTCACCGCCCAAAAGCGCGACGAATCCGCACAAGACGTGCCGATCGCCATTACCGCACTCGGCGGCGAGCAGCTGAAGAGCGCCGGCGTGACCAGCACTCTGGATCTCAAGGCGGCCGTTCCCGCCCTCAATATCACGACGGGCACGGGCGGCATCGGACTTCCCCGCATCCGCGGCATCGGCGCCACCGGACAGGGACCGGGCATCGAGAACCCGGTCGCGGTCTATGTCGACGGCGTCTATTACGGCGCTTCGTTCGGTATCCTCCAGAACTTCTTCGACACCGACCAGGTGACCGTGCTCAAGGGCCCGCAGGGCACCTTGTTCGGGCGGAACGCCACCGGCGGCCTGATCCAGATGTCCACTCTCGGCCCCGATTTCGACTGGAACGGCAAGGCGGAGATTGGCTACGGCAACTACGATACGGTCCATTCGGCTGCTTATGTCTCGGGTGGACTGACCGATACCGTCGCGATCAGTCTCTCGGGTCAATACGACAACCAGCAGGACGGCTACGGCAAAAACCTGTTCACGGGCAACGACATCCAGACCAGCAGGTCGTGGGCTGGGCGCGCCAAGCTGCTCTGGAAGCCCAGCGAACTCACCAAAGTGACGCTATCCGGCGACTTCAACGGACGTAACGCGGCGGCGCCGGCCTTCCGTAACTTCACCACAAATGCCTTGGGCCAGAATGTGCCGGCGCAGATCGAGGCTCTCGGCGGCGATCCACATCGCGACATCCTGGCGGACGTCGATCCTAACATGACGACGCGCGCCTGGGGCACCAGCCTGACTGTCGAGCAGGACCTTGGCGGCGTTTCGTTCAAGAGCATTACCGCCTACCGCCATTCCGAATTCAACTACAACTTCGATCCTGACGGCACGACCGCGAAGCGCATCGTCGTGGACAACCATCTCTACGACAAACAGTTCACCCAGGAGATCAACCTCGTCTCCGAAGGTGACGGCCCGTTCAAATGGGTGCTGGGCGGCTTCTACATGCACGGGAACGCCGGTAACGATGGATCGCGCACCACCGGCCTCTTCACTTTCGGCAACAACGGCTATGTCGACGATTACAATTCGATCAAGCTGGACAGCTATGCCGGCTTCGCGGAAGGAACCTACAGCTTCGGCGAGAGCACGCACCTTATCGCCGGCATCCGCTACACCAGCGACAAGCGCAACCTCTCGGCCTACGATGTCTCGTTCAACGGCAATGTGCCTCCGGCCGGACTGAAGACAACCAGCGACACGGTCAACGAGGCCAAGACGTTCAGCAAAGTCACCTGGCGCCTTTCGCTCGACCACCGCTTTTCGCCCGAACTGCTTGCCTATGCCAGCTATAACCGCGGCTTCCGATCGGGCACTTTCATCACCCAATCCGATCCTATCGTCCTGCTCCAGCCGGAAATCGTCGACGCATACGAGTTGGGCCTGAAATCCGACTTGTTCGGCCGCCGCGTGCGCTTCAACGTGTCCGGCTATTTCTATGACGAAAAGAACATCCAGGTCATGCAGGTGATCTCGGGCGCACAAACCGTCTACAATGCCGACGGCGCGCATATCTACGGCATCGATGCCGACCTTACGTGGCGAGTGACCAACGATTTCCGCCTCTTCGGTGGCTTCAACTGGACACATGCCCGCTATACCGACTTCGAGACGGCCGTGATCACCACGCCTTATCCGCTGCCGACCGGCTTCACGATCCCGGCGGGCCAGACCTGCCTTGGCACCAATGGCAGCCCTTATGCCCAGCTGGGCGGCAATTGCCTGCTGATCGGGGACGCTTCGGGCAACCGCCTGCAAAACACGCCCACTTTCACCGCTTCGGTCGGCGGTGCCTACGACTTGCGGACCGGTATCGGCAAATTCACCCTTGCCGGCAATTTCTACCACAACTCAGGCTTCGTCGGTTCGCCGGATGAGCGCGTGAAGCAGAAGTCGTACGAGACGCTGGATGCCTCGCTGACATGGCGACCTGCAAGCGAAAATCTCTTCGTGCGCCTCTGGGGCAAGAACCTGACCGATACGTTCTACTGGAGCCAAATCGGAGCCACCAACAGCGGCGACAACGGCACTTATGCAGCACCGCGCACTTACGGGGTAACGGCAGGCTTCGAGTTTTGAGGAACGGAGGGGGGACCGGCACGGTCCCCCCTCACGTCAGGCATCCTGCTTCAGCGCAGTCAATTCCCGGCGGGTTTCCATGTATTTCGGCAGCACGCCTTGTGCATAGGCGGCGAAGATCGGCAGCCCTTCGACGTCCACCCCTGCCACCGCCGCGTAATGGGCGATGATAGCGTCGGAATCCTTCATGAAGCGTCCCGGCTCATATTGGACGGCCGGAAAAGTGACCTTGTCGAAATGAGCCGCGAGGTCAGCGCGGATCGCAGCTTCCGCATCGTCTCCCTGGGTGAAGATGCGCTGATCGAACCGCTCCAGCAAGCCGGCTTCCAACAGGAATATCCGCAGCTTGAGGCAGTGGGGACAAGTGGACTTGAGATAGAGGACAGGTCGGAATGCTTCGATCATGGCAGGTCCTTTCAACGGTCCGTAAACGACACCGAGGTCGGTTTGCCAAGCTCCAGTCGATTGCCGGTTGCCTTCAGACGACCACTGGACCTGTTCACCGCGAAACTCGCCAGGTTCCCCGATCCCTGATTGGCCACCACCAGCCATTTGCCGCTGCCGCTAAGTGCGAACCCCCAAGGCACTTTCCCGCCGCAATCGATATTCTGCACCAGGGCGAGCGCACCGCTACGCGCTATCGCATAGACCTGGATGCGATCCGCCGCACGGTTGCCGGCGTAGAGGAAGCGCCCGTCGCGGGAAACCGCCAGTTCGGAGCCGCTGGGCGGGCCGCTGTAACCGGCATTATCGAGGGGCTTTCGCGACAGTTCCGTCAGTTTGCCCTTACCCGGCTCCCAGCCATAACTGAAGATCATGCCCGTTATCTCGGCCATGAGGAACGCGAGGCGTCCATCCGGCGCGAAGACAATATGCCGAGGTCCCGATCCCGCCGGGAGTTGGACGAAGGGGGCATCGGCAGGCTCCAGCTGGCGTGGTCCAGGCTGGACCCGATAGACGAAAACCCTGTCAGCACCGAGATCAGGGGACAGAAGATAGCGCCCGGAAGGATCCAGCGTCACGCCGTGCGCATGCGGACCTTTCTGCCGGCGGTTCGGCCCGGTGCCGCTATGTGCGGCGATGCTTGTCGGTGCTGTGGCCAGCCTCCCGTCGTTGCCGACGGAGATCGCCGCGACTTGCCCAGTGCCGTAATTGGCCACGAACAGGGTTTCACCCGCAGCACTCAGGGCCAGGTGCGTCGGTCCCCCGCCGCCCGATGCGCCTTGTCCGTTCGCTCGCAACATGCCCGTTTCCTGGTCGTAGGAGAAAGCGAAGACGGCGCCGTCGCTTTTGCCGTCGTTGCCCACCTCGCTCACCGCGAACATGCGCCGATGCGCCGGATCGGCCAGGACCCAGGTCGGCTTGTCGACTTGCGCCATCACGCCGAGCGACTTGAGGGACCCGTTCGCGGCATCGAGCCGGATCGCGACCACCCCCTCGCCCGGCCCGCTCGCCTGGGTGCCGACATAAGCCAAAGTCTGCGCGACCGGCCCCGACTCCAACTGACAGCCGGAGAGCAATAGCCCGGCAATTCCAGGGACCAACAAAGACTTTGGTTTCATGGCGCCTCTCTCCGAATGCAAACTGTTTGAATCGCCAAAGGTAAACCACCACCGGAACCGTGGACAGGATCGTACTCTCGAAACCTATCGGAGGGCGCTCGATTCATAGCGCCTGAGGAAAGGCCTGCGGCCGATTTAACAAGCCAGAGTTACAATTCTATAATGCTGATCTTATTCGGCGCCGACCAAAACTGATATCCGCAGACATCCTGGACCATGCGATCAGCGTCTCGAACGTTCGGGACGGAACGACGCGCTGCAAGGGCGCGCGCCGCGAACGATATCGGGAAGGAATATGATGAACACCAGAATCCTGACGTGCGGCCTGCTGGTAGGCGTGAGCACCCTGGGCCTGGCAATGCCTGCTCTCGCACAATCGGGCGCGGCTTCGGAAGGCACTTCCGCAGAAGTCGAACCCGCGTCGGAACCGGCCGCTCCCTCCGCTGCCGACATCATCGTCACCGGTTCACGCGTATTACGCAACGGTTCGGCCAGCCCCACGCCGCTGACCACGGTAACCACTGACGCGCTTATGGCGGCTGCGCCTTCAGGCTCGATTTCGGACGCGCTGAACAACCTCCCGGTCTTCTCCGGCTCCCGCAATTCTTTCAGTAACCCAGGTTCCAATGCCACGGGTGTGCAAGGCGGTAACGGCGCGGCCAACGTCCTCAACTTGCGCAACCTTGGCGCCTATCGCACGCTGGTGCTGTTCGACGGCCATCGCATTCCGCCTACGCTCTACAACTCCACCGTCGATGTCGACCTTATCCCTCAGGAACTGATCCAACGCGTGGATGTGGTAACCGGCGGTGTTTCGGCCGTCTACGGGTCGGACGCGGTCTCGGGCGTCGTGAACTATGTGCTTAACCGCAAGTTCAACGGATTCCAGGCCCATGCCGAAGCGGGTATCTCGCAGCGCGGCGACGCCGCCAACCGGGATTTCGGCGGCGCCCTGGGCTTCGACGTCGGTTCCCGCGGGCATTTCGAGGCAAGCGTCCAGCACCGCGAGAATGACGGCATCCTGAACCGCGCCACGGCGCGAAACTGGGACAATCTGGCTGCATTGCAGGGCGCTGGGACAGCGGCCAATCCCTATACGCTCGCCACGAATGTCCGCCTGAGTAACTATGCCTTCGGCGGCTACATCACGTCCAAGGGCGCATTTTCCGGCCAGCAATTCGCGTCCGACGGCGTAATCGGCGCGTTCGACAGGGGTACTGCGACAGGGTCGTCCTGCTGCCAGATCGGCGGCGACGGCGCCTACCAGAACAGTTCGATGATCTCCCCCTTCCAGGGCACCCAGATTTTCGGCCGCTTCGACTATGATCTGACCGACGATGTTCATGTCTATGTCCAGGGCGCGGCGAACCTGAAGAAGAATACCTCCTACACCGGATGGAATCAGCTTCAGGGCCTGACCTTCAGCGCCACCAACGCCTACCTTGCGCAAGACTATCAGGATGCCTTCGCGGCGGCAGGCCAGTCGACTTTCACGATGAACGAGATCTGGAACGGGGCGCCGCGTATCCAGGCTATGTCCAAGACCCGGCAAATTTACCTGAATGCCGGGATTGAAGGCAAACTGGGCGCCTTCGACTGGAACGGCACTTACACCCATGGCACCTCGCGCCTGAAGACCACGATCAGCAACCTGCCCAATGCCCAGCGCCTTGCCGCCGCGCTCGATGCCGTCACCGATCCGGCGACCGGCCAGACCGTCTGTCAGGCCAGCCTGACCAATCCGTCTGCTTATGGCGGCTGCGTGCCGCTCAGCCTGTTCGGCCCGACCGCCAGCAGTGACGCCGCGCTGGACTATGTGCTGGGCAGCGTGGGCTTCCTCACGCACACGAAGATGGATGCGGCCGACGCCTCGATCAGCGGCCCGGTGTTCGACAACTGGGCGGGCCCGGTTAACGTCGCACTTTCGGGAGAATGGCGCAGGATCTCGTTCGACGCCGCCAGCACCACTTCACCCACCGACTATGCCGACTGCACGGGTCTGCGCTACAATTGCACCTCTACCACGACGCTTTATCCCACGACCTTCCCGAACAGCGACACCGTCTCGCAAAGCGTGAAGGAAGCCGCGATCGAGGTGGAATTCCCACTGTTGCAGGACGTCGCCTTCGCCAAGTCGCTCGCGCTGAACGGCGCTGCCCGTTATACCGACTACAGCACAAGCGGCCACTACACGACGTGGAAGCTCGGCGGCGTTTGGGAAGTGAACGATGACCTGAAGTTCCGCGGCACACTCTCCCGAGACATCCGCGCGCCCACGCTCTATGACTTGTTCCAGCCGGAAACGGTGGTCACCGGGTCCTTCGTGGACACGTCCACCGGGGCAACCGTCTACGTGCCGTCCATCAACAACGGCAACACCGCTCTGAAGTCCGAAGTAGGGCATACCTATACGTTCGGCGGCGTCTACAAGCCCCATTTTGTGCCGGGCCTTACCCTTACGGTCGATTACTATCACACAGTCGTCGACGACGCGATCACGACCGTTCAAGGCTTCAACGCCGCGATCCAGAACGCCTGCTACTCCAGCAATGGAACCTCGCCTTATTGCTCGCTGATCCAGCGTGACGCAGCGGGCAACGTAACCGCCTTCTATATCCAGCCGCAGAATATCGCCAAAGTCCGCACTTGGGGCATCGACGGAGAACTGGACTACAACACGTCGCTTGCCGGCCGGCCGCTCGGCCTGCGACTCCTGGTGAACTATCAGCCGCACATCTATTATGAGCAGCCGGGCATTCCCACGATCGATCAGGGCGGTGCGGGCTGGGGCCAGAACGGACTGATGCCAAGCCCCAGCGTGCAACTGGCCGGCTTCCTGAGCTATCAGCTGACGGACGGCGTAAAACTCGATCTCTTCGAGCACTATCGCAACAAGTTCCGCCGCAGCGGCGTGGCCACGCAGGTGTTCACGGACCCTTACGTCAAGAGCTATGCCACGACCAACCTGACGCTGACTTTCGACACCGGCTCCGCCTGGAAGATCGCCGACAGCTCATTGTACTTCAGCGTCTCCAACCTCTTCGATGCCAAACCGCCGCTCAGCGGCTACTACAGCGGAACCACTTCGGCGGGACAGTCCTACGAATTCTCCGACGACCCCACCGGCAGAGCGTTCGTGATCGGGTTCAAGGTCAAGGGTTGAGACCTGCCCGCGCAGGCGAACAGGAGGCGATCATTCGCGCTATCTCGAACATAAAGGCGGCCCTAGGCGCGGCACTCATCCTGCTGGCGTGCCAGCAGGGTACCGCTGCACGTGCCGAGGGCCCGGAGACAGCCGCGCCCCGCACCGGTTTCGTACACTTGGCACGCGGTGTGCCGGCCGTGCTCTACGAGCCTGCCAATATCGGCCCCAAGGCCGAAACGGCGGTGTTCGTGATGCACTCTTCCGCTGACTACCTGAGCTTTTCGGCCTGCACCCAACTCTCCCGGCGCGGGTACCGCGTGCTTTGCGCCAATAACAGTACGAGCAAGTCCGGCATTTCCAATGACGGCATGCTCGATCGGGTCCTGCTGGAAGCAAAGGCAGGTATCGCCTGGCTACGCAAGGTACCCGGCGTGAAGCACGTTGTGCTGTTGGGCCACAGCGGGGGCGGCACAGTGATGAGCGCTTACCAGTTCATCGCGGAAGGTGGCACGAACGCCTGCCGATCGAAAGAGAAGATCTGGAAGTGCCCGGATACCTTGGCGGACCTTCCTCCCGCGGACGGGCTCATGCTGATCGACTCCAACTGGGGGCTGGCAGCGATGACGTTGTTCAGCATCGACCCTGCCGTGCGCGGCGAAGATGGGGGGATGGCCACCGATACTCGGCTCGACATGTACGCGCCCGCCAACGGCTTCCGGCCGACCGGCTCTGCGTATGGTCCCGTCTTCACGCGGCGGTTTCTCCAGGCCGAGGGTGCCCGAAACATTGCCCTCCTATCGGAAGCCCAAGGCCGGCTGGCCGCCGTCGCCGCTGGCAAGGGGCCCTACGAGGACGACGCCCCCTTCGTCGTGCCTGGCGCAATCCTGCTCGGCAGCAACAACAAGCTGTTCTCGCAGGATGTCGCGCTCATGGCGCATACCCGCAAGGCCTGGCCCCTGCTTCATGCCGGCGGCCGCGAGACGACCGAGATCGTCCATACCGTGCGCGTGCCCCAAAACACCCGCAGCCAGACTCCCTCGCTCATGCAAGGCGCCTTGAAGACGACCTTGCGCAACTACCTCAATTCCTACGCAATTCGAACTGGACCCGGCTTCGGCTACGACGAGACAAGCGTGCACGGTGTGGACTGGACTTCCACCTATGCCAGCCCGCCGGGCAACGTGCAGGGTATCAAGGTGCCCCTGCTGGTGATGGGCATGACCGGGCACTGGGAATACCTTGCCAGCGAGACGCTCTACCAGCTCTCGCATAGCCCGGACAAGTCGATCGCCTTCGTGGAAGGTGCGACGCACATGTATGACACCTGCAAGGAATGCGAGCGCAGACCCGGCGAGTTCGGCGATACCGAAAAGACGACTTACGATCATATCGACAGCTGGTTGAGCAAGCCCGGCCGCTTCGCAGCGGTGCATTGAGGTTCCAGCCACGGAAGAACAGGAATATGAAGATGACCATGAAAACCGGTCGTGCCCTAGCGCATTGCACTGTTCTGGCAGCGGGAGGTTTTGCTCTGGCGGTTTCCGGCGTGGCGTGGTCTCAGGACGCTTCCACGCGGCTTTCACCAGATGCTGCATCGACCATCGGCCACGACCCGCAGCTTCTGATCGCAGCGGTCCCCGCCCGGGTCGGCGCAGCCTTGAAAGTGACCAGTCCGGCATTTCCAGCCGATGCGAACATGCCCTTGATCAGCACGCAATATGGCGAAAACCGCTTTCCCGGCCTTTCATGGTCGAAAGGCCCCGAGGGTACGCGCTCTTATGTCGTGGTCATGCAGGGCATGCCTGCAGAAAGCGACGCGGGCCGGGCCGTAACCAGTATTCACCTCGTGCTCTACAACCTCCCTGCTGGAACCACGACGCTTCCCGAGGGCATGACGCAGGCACCTGCCGGCGCGGTTTACGGGCCCAATGTCCACGGCCCCGCCGCCGCTTATGCCGGCCCCCATACTCACGACGCCAACCGTCACGCCTATCACACGCAAGTGTTCGCGCTCGACATCGTCCTTGCCCGCGGGGACGGCCAGAGCTTCTCGGCACTCAAGGCAGCCATGACAGGGCATGTGCTGGCCTCGGGTGATCTCGTGGGCTACGCCGCGAAACCGGCGATGGCAGCGGCTCAGACCACGGGAACGCCGATCCGGGTCGAGACCGGCCTTCTCAGCGGTATTCCTGGCCGCGATCCCTCGATTTCTGTCTACAAGGGCATTCCCTATGCCGCCCCCCCGGTCGGGCCGCTGCGCTGGCGTGCGCCTGCTGCGCCCCTTGCCTGGCAAGGCGTACGCAAGGCCGATGCCTTTGGGCCGGCCTGCCCGCAGCCCGGCGGAGACATGGCGCAGGGCATGGCACAGAGCGAGGACTGCCTTACGCTCAACGTCTGGACGGCGGCCGCGCCGAGCAGCGGTGAAAAGCGGCCGGTCTACGTCTGGATCTATGGTGGCGGCTTCATCGGCGGTACCGGAGCAAGTCCTGAATTCGACGGCGAAGGGCTGGCGAAGAAGGGCATCGTGGTCGTCACCCTCAACTACCGTGTCGGGGTTCTCGGCTTCCTTTCGACGCCGGAACTCAGCCGGGAATCCGGGCATGGCGCCTCGGGCAACTACGGATTGCTGGACGACATCGCCGCGCTCAAATGGGTGCAACGCAACATAGCCGCTTTCGGCGGCGATCCTGCGAAAGTGACGATCGGGGGGCAGTCCGCAGGGGCGGGATCGGTCGGTTTCCTCTCGATGTCACCCCTCGCGAAAGGCCTTTTCCGCGCCGGGATAGCCGAAAGCCATGCTCGCTATCCCCGCGATACCGAGCTACGCTATCTGTCGGTTTCCTGGCGCTCGCTTGCCTCGGCAGAAAAGTCCGGCACGCAGTACGCTGCCCAGCACGGTGCCAGCACCCTTGCAGAGCTGCGCCAAATGCCCTGGCAGCAACTGATCGAGGGCAGTTCCGCGATCGATCCCGACGTGGAGACCGGCAGCGACGGCAAACCACCGCTTTTCCGGCCGGTAGTCGACGGTTGGGTGATCCCAAAGTCCTATTGGGATACGTATCAATCAGGCAGCCAGAACAAGGTTGCCTACGTGGCGGGCAACAATAAGGACGAGACCGGCGCGGTCCCCGAAACCGCCTTTGCCGTGCTGCGCGCCCGCACGACCCCGCCTCGCGCTGGCATGCCCCAGACTAGCGTCACGGTCGCTCAGTTCCAGGCTGCGGCGCGTCGCAAGTTCGGCCCCCTCGCCGATGATTTCCTCAAGCTCTATCCAGCCTCCACGGATGCGGAGGCGGCGCTGCAGAATAATACTTCGGCACGGGATAATTCGCGGATCTCGACCTGGCTTTGGGGCACCTTGTGGCGCCAGACCAATTCTCTGCCCCTCCACACTTATTTCTGGACCCACGCCCAACCCGGACCGACCCACGATACGCGCGGCGCCTTCCATGGCTCTGAGATCCCCTATGCCTTCAACAGTCTGGATGCGGTCGACCTCCCGTGGACGCGCGAAGACCGCCAGATCGCGGACACGATGTCATCCTATTGGGCTAACATTGTGAAGACTGGAAATCCCAACGGTCCCGGGCTCCCACAATGGCCGGCCTGGAGCGCCCAGCTGCCACAGGTCATGGAGTTGGGAGATCATTTTGCCCCAATGCCTTTGGCGTCTTTAGAAAAGATCGACTTCTGGAAACGGTTCTATGCGACCCAGACGCCTTGGTAAGCTGGCCGACGAATTGGAAGCGGCAGTCTGGTTCGGGCTATAATTCGACTATTTGATATTTGATCGTCCCGCTATCTGGTCATGGCCCACCGTGGGTGGTGTAGGAATCGTCGATGACAATGAAGGACAGTTTACCGGGCGCAGATCAATTGCCTCCATCAGGGTAAGACTGGCGCGGCCTCACCGGATAGCCCAAAGGCGCTTGCGATAATCGTGGGAAAGCCTGTAATTGTGAGTGAATTCGCCGTTATAGCCGCCCTCCAAACGTCCCATGACGCATTGCCGTTGCCTGCCGACTGTCAATGTCGGCATGCCGGCCCCTTGAAATAGTCGCGGAGCCGGCATGCTGCTCAGATTTCGTTACGCTCCGATAAAGTCAGCGCATCGTCGATATCCACGCCGAGGTAACGCACGGTATTCTCGATGTTCGAGTGGCCGAGTAAAATCTGCACCGCTCGCAGGTTACCGGTCGCCTTGTAAATGAGCGAGACTTTTGTGCGCCGCATCGAGTGCGTGCCGTATTCCCGCTTGTCCAAGCCGACCGTCGTAACCCATTCGTCGATGAGGCGCGCGTACTGCCGCGTGCTCATGTGACCGAGATAATCGACACGGCTCGGGAAAACAAAGTTGTCTACGTTCCAACCGCGTCTGTCCAGCCAAGCCGTCACGCTCCTTCGCGCTTCCGTCATGATTTCGAACTGGACGGGCTTTCCGGTTTTCTGTTGGATAACCGTCGAGCGGCTACGAATGCTCCCTCGACTAACAATATCACCAATCTTGATTTTCACGAGATCGCAGCCGCGTAGCTTGCTGTCGATAGCAAGGTCAAATAGCGCACGATCCCGCAGTCGCTTATTCTCGTCGAGGTAAAACCGGATAGCCCAGATGTCGCGTAACTTCAGCGGACGTTTTGGCCCCACATTCTGGCCTGCGTTCCAAGGGCGCCGCTCATGAACGGCAGGATCTAAGTCTGAATGTCCCATGGCGCTTCTCCATTGGCATCAACTGCCAGCCGGAGTATACTCCATTGAAGCATGGCTCGAGGGGCAAAAGCACTTATTCCGCCGACAGAGCGGTAGTAGAGCACGTGATCTCGGATCCCTGATAGCTGCCGTTGGTTCTCCCCGTTATGGATGAACCTGAACAACCCGGCGTGAGCCCAAACCGTGTTTGTCAGTCTGAACGCGAACCACGAGTCTTGGCTAGCGAGCCGTTCGCGATCATAGCGGTAGACAGCCAAGAAGCGGGCAGTTTTATAATATTTTGGTCGGGTAACTCTTCTCAACAGTGAGTAATAGCGTCATCAAGCCCTCCTTGGAGCGAACTTATCACAACTCCATCATGCATGTTTCGGTTCAGTGCGAAGATGAGTGTTGGCGGATAAAGGGCTTATCCGCCCCATTCGGCTCATCGTAGTCGAACAACCTGGAGATCGCTCCAATACTCACGGCGTAACAATTGGGAAGTTGCCCAAAGGCCCGTCAAACAGGCTGGCGAAGCGCCGCACCAAGGCGTAATCGTCTGACCCAAGGATGGAATGACCATCACCTGTCAATTCCGCAAAGAACTGAGCGGCTGAAAGCTTCAAAATCGGCGCGCCGCTAAGCGGCGCGTCGGCCTCTTCATGGATAAGCACCGAGTTGCGCACTTGCACGATCTGTCGTTTTCCAGTCGCCGGGTCGACGATGGTGAAGGCAAGCTTCACGCCTTTTGCCCGCTCGGGCACCAGTCGCACCGCGATGGTATCCAGCAACAGGTCGGTGGGCAGACCCTGTAGCCCGGCGAAAGGCGAGGCCCGTTTCGGCTCAAGCGGACCGCGTCGCAGTTCGACTGCGGCCTCGAGATAGCCGTTGCGCCAGGTTGCACTCTCCGCCTGATAGGCAAGTTGCTCGTACAGATCGGCCAGCACGAGCTGGGCATTGCGGTTTTTCGGATCCGCGAAGACCAGCTTGTTGAGCAGTTCGACCGCCCAGCGATTGTCGCCCTTGTCGATCGCGGCTTTGGCCAGTGCCAGAACGTGCGCATCGCCGCCGAGCGCATCGATATAGTGGTTAGCGCCTTCGGTCAGCGTCATGGGATCGAGGTTGGCCGGATTCCCGTCATAATAGCCCATGTAGCGCTGGTAGACGGCCCGGGAATTGTGGCTGAGCGTGCCGTAGTATTCGTGATTGTACCATTTGGCCGCAAGGCTATCGGGATACTGGAGGGTGCGCGCGATCTCGGGCCCGGTGAGGCCGTCGTTCATCAAGCGAACGCTCTGGTCGTGCAGGTATTCGTAAGCGTCGCGCTGGTTGCCCAGGTAATCAACGATCTTCTCCTGTTCCCAACGGGGCCAGAAGTGCGAGGTGAAAAGAACCTCGGTGCGACCACCGTAGCGGCTGATCGCCTCTGTCAGTGCATTTGACCAGCTCTTGGTGTCGCGCACCAGGGCGCCGCGCGCAGGCAAGGCGTTGTGCAGCGTACCGTTGGCATCCTCGGCCAGGCACAAGGCTTTGAGCTCGGGTAGATAGAAAAACATCTCCGCCGGAGCCTCGGTATTCGCAGCCATCTGGAACTCAAAGCGCAATCCGTCGATCGCCAGCGTTTCGCCGGTCTGCTTGATATCGTGGTTGGGAATGATCGGCAGGCGAGCGCGTGGTGTGGCAGGAACCTGGCCCGGCTGCGCCTCGACCGGCTTGATCTGCGGACCGAGACCCAGGTTGACGTTGCCGGTAGCCGTAACGGGAAGTCCAAAGCCGAACTGGAAGGCAGCCCGACGGATCATCGCCGGGCCTGCGATGACCGCTTCCCCAAGAATCTCCTTGATGAAGCCTTCCGGTGCAATCACCGGCACGTGCCGGGCCGCGACTTCCTCATCGGATATCACCGCACGCACGCCGCTATAGTGATCAGTGTGACTGTGGGTGTAAATGACGCCCGTGACCGGCTTTTTTCCGAGATGCTCGTAAACGAGTTTCATCCCCGTGTAGGCTTCAGCGTCGTATCCCGGGTCCACGACGATATAGCCCGTATCGCCTACAATCACCGTCATATTGGAGATGCTGAATCCGCGGATCTGATATATCCGTTCAGCCACTTTGAAGAGGCCATGCTTCTGCAGCAATTGCGCGTTGCGCCAAAGGCTCGGGTTCACCGTATCGGGCGACGCTTGACTGAAGAAGGCGTCGCTATCCAGATCCCCGACGACTTGACCATCCGGATTGCGCAGCTTGCCATCCGCCACGGTCGCAATGAAGCCGCGCTGGACCAGATCATAATCTTCGCGATCGCTCGTCGGTAGCGTCTGTGCGAAGGTGTTGAGACGCTCACGGGTCACGGCGCTGGCCGGCTTTCCAGCGTTCACCGTAGCCCCAACTTCGGGCGCGCCACCGGGCGCGGCTTCCTGAGACAGGGCAGGCACCGCCAACAGAGCAAGAACGGCGGTTGAAACGGCACAAACACTGCGATTACGCATGATATCCTCTTGAATTTTCAAGCAATGATGGAAGACCGGTTGACGGCGGCGATCTCAAGGTAAGGAGAGGCGCGCCGTGCAATCGGCCCGCCTCTCCCACACTCCGCTTGCCGGTAGAATTTACGCCTAAATCAGGGCTTGGACGATTGGCCCGTGGCCGCCTCAGGAATTGCCACGCCTTTCTGCGCGGCATAACGGCCCCAGTCCGCAACAAGCTCTTCCAACTTGTCCGGATATCTGACGGCCAGATCCGTGCTTTCTGCCGGATCGGTCGCAAGGTTGAACAACTGCCATTTGCCCTCGCCCACGCCGTCACGAGGATAGGTCGAACCGGAAGTCGGCAGGTAGACGGCTTTCCAGTCTCCCTTCCGAAGCCCCCGTCGGAAAAAGAGTTCGGTGCCGACAGGCTCGTCGGGGGTTCGAACCTCGGCAGATTTCTCGGCGAGCACCGGCACCAGGCTATGCCCCTCGAACGGCAGGATCGCGCGGCCCTTGAACGTTGTCGGCTGCGCCAGCCCGGCGAGGTCAAGCAGCGTTGGCGCGATATCGGTGACACTCAGATTCCCACGGGCGACACGATTGCCGACGACGCCCTTGCCAGCGGCAAAGGCACTGACCCGGGTACCGCCCTCGGTCGGATAGCCTTTGACCAGCCAGGAAGGGGTACTGTTTGCCTGCGCCCATCCGGCGCCGTAGCCCACATATGAAGTGGCATTCCCGATATTCTCGAGACTATTGTCGATGCCCAGCTTTTTGGCCCCGCCGGGAACTCCGCGAACCTGAAAAGGCGCATCAATCTCACTGCCTTCCGGGCCGTTGTCCGATAAGAAAACGATGACGGTATTCTCGTACTGGCCGGTGCGCTTCAGCTCAGCAATCACGCGGCCCACATTCTGGTCCATGCGATCGACCATGGCCGCATAAACTTCCATCTTTCGCGCCTCGAGCGCCTTTTCGTCGCTCGTCAGGCTGGCCCATGGCTTCACTCCGTCAAGGGGATGGGGCTGCTGGTCGAGTGCGACCAGGCCGAGCTTCTTCTGCCGCTCAAGACGTTCGGCGCGAAGCACTTCATAACCGGCATCGTAGCGGCCCTTGTACCTCGCGATCGTTTCGGCCGGGGCCTGCATGGGCCAATGCGGTGTGGTGAACGTAAGATAAGCGAAGAAGGGACGTGCATCTTTCGCACCGCCATCCAGGAAGGAGATCAGCTGATCGGCAAAGTAGTCCGCGGAGTAACGTCCGACGGGAAACCGGACCAGCTTTCCATCCGCCCGGTAAAGCGTGTTCGCCTTGGCCTTCTTCCACGCGCCGTCCTGATCGGCCCCGAAATGATTGCCCAGCCCCTGCAGCAAGGCAAAGGAATGTTCGAATCCGCGCGCCGCTGGGCCGCGATCCTCGGTCAAGCCAAGGTGCCATTTGCCAGACATCAACGTGCGATAGCCGCCCTGCTGTAAAAGCTCGGCTATCGAAGCTACGCGGTCGTTCAGATAGCCTTCGTAGCCCGGCCGGCCTGCAAGTGACGGCGATAGCGATTCCGCCATGGTGCCGATCCCCGCTTCATGATTGTCCACTCCGCTCAGCAGCATGGAGCGGGTGGGCGAACACGTCGGCGCGGTATGGAATCCGGTGAACCGAACGCCGCTGGCGGCAAGCGCATCGAGGTTCGGGGTTGCGATTTCACCACCAAAGGCGCCCAGATCCGACCATCCGAGATCATCGGCCACGATCACCAGGAAATTGGGCCGGGAAGCCTCACGCTCGGCCGAAGGTCTGCCCAAGGGCGACTGATTTACCGGTTCCGCCAGGCTCGTTTGCGCCATAGCGATGGGAGACATCAAGGTGCTCACAAGAGCTGCGGCGATCAAGGCGGCCTTTCCGGTCACGTCGGTTCCGTTCTTAGCTATGTATGACGCGGCAACCCTAACCACGCGCTGCACGGTAGCCTAAAAAGATTTCTCAACTAAATTAGTAGAGAAACTTCTCCAAGCCCGGCTATCGCGATCCTCGCGCCCAATCTCAGGAAATGCACCGGGTGAAACGCTTGGCGCTGGCGGCGCTTGTCCCAGCCTTAAGGGACGACCAAGAGCGAATCTTGCATACACGAACGCGGGATGGCGGCCATTCCGCCGCCCCGGCGTCGGCTTCCGGTCCCGACCCATGGGGACAATCGGCGTCAGTGCGCAGCAACCCAATCCTTGAGAGCTGCATCGATCCGCGACTGCCAACCGGGGCCGCTGGATTTGAAATGCTCGATCACCTCGGGCGAAAGGCGCAGTGTGGTGCTGACCTTTTTCGGGGCCCTCTGCGGACCGCGTGCGCGAATCGTCTTTGCGAGGTCCGGGAAGGCCTCAGCGAAAGGCTTCGCCTTCGCGAAGTCCTCGGCTGTCCATTCAGGGTTATTGCTGACCGCATCCATATCGGCTTGGGTGTATCCGGGAGCGGCATGTTTCGGGTCGGTCATGACAGGAGCCTCCGTTCCGTAATGCTGGCCGGGCGGGCAGAGATGATCGAAACGCCTTCGGTGCCCAGCACAGCGAAAATCACCGTGATCGTGCCGTTCATCTCACCAATGGCGGCAAAGCGTCCGTCCTTCGCAGGGGTAACCAGAGCGAGAGGAAGAATCCTTCGCCCACATCAGCAAAGTCGATCCCGTGCTTGACGAGGTTCGCTTGCCGTTTGGGCTCATCCCAAACGATGATCATAGCTTTTTGTAGCTACAATTTGATCTGTGGTCAATCGATTCTCGTAACTGCAGTTCGCTCTTGGCGTCGGGATTTGAAGCCCGACCGCGCCCGCCGACAAAGCCGACATACAGTGTCTTATTCGCGCGCCATGAAAGCCGCCATTTGTTCATCTAGCCACTAGCGACCATTAACGGCCAACCTATGGGCCAAACTGGCATAGATGGCGTCAATCGCCTTCCTCAAAATTTGGCCTTCGTTACCGCAGTCAGAGGTGACCTGAAGAATCTGCACACTGAGATGATTGAATTTCCTGCCTGAGAGCAGCCAGGAAGGCTACGAAACAGGAGCACAGAATGAGCAGACAGCCCAGCGCGATCAAGAGCGAGGAGACGCCTGCGTCATCGAAAGCGACTCACGCATCCGTATCGCCTTTGCGTCAGACTGCCCCAATGCAACCGTGTTGAAAGATATCGCTACTAGCCTCCGGACTGCACCCAGATAGTTTGCGCGGCCGTGCCGCCCAAAGCCCGAGACCTCTCCCTTCAACTTCGAAAAGCCCCTTGATCTCGCCGCGGTGAAAAACGCAGGTGGGGGCGTTCACCTGGTGTAGTATTCGCGTCATGCAATTGGCGGATTTCAAGTTCACCGTCATAAATTTCCGGGAGTCCAGCACCTCCTGCCTTTTCTGTGACAATTGTCTAACGAGATTACTGCAATAAACTCCGAACCCGTTCCTCAATGCAAGCAGGGAACAGAACATAAAATTGGTGAACTTCTCCAGCTTTCCAATCATCAGTCGCGTCTCGAAGAATTTCCAAATAGACTCTCAAATCTTCATTTCCTATTGAAGGAAGCTCCTCGTGAATAAGGCATATTCTCTCTTCCTCAATCCAGCTGAGGTCCCTTAGGCAGTCAAAGAGAGCATTCCAATTTTCTCCAAAGTACGCCGGAAATTTCAGAGATTTAGCGACTTCGTCCAGAAGCCTATCAGCGTCAAAAATCGCTGACCCAACGATTCCTTTGAAAGAGCCTTGCAACTCCGGGTGATCGTCGCAGTCTGTAAATATAAACCTTGGTATGCTCATCACGGATAACCTAATTAATTGGAATGAAGCTGACGTAGTGGTCGGGAGTATAATACATTTTTCCGTCGCTACCGGCGACGATTCGCTGCGGACCAGGGCCATTGACCCCCGGTGTTGGCACCACATACTCCTTGTAAAAGCCAGCAGGCTTCGCTGGCAAGAGTGGGCTCGATGCGCCCTTGGGAGCTCTATTCTGGAATATCGAACCGTCATTTCTGTGAGGGAAACTCCCTCCGGTCTTGATGCGATCTAGCGTCGGGCCGAGGTCGACGGTTCCCGTCAGAGTTTTACCTGCCTTTCGATCAATCACCACGACGGTATCGATAAAGCGAGTAGGAACCCTCTCAGCGGCAGAGTTCGCGCTGTGAGCGATGTTCGGTAACTCAGGTGGAGCGTTCACATCTGGGGTTTCTTTACCCACGGACTGGATGCTGCCCAGTGCGCTTGCGCTCCCGGCGAGGACGCCGACAGCAAAGACGGTTCCGTCGCCGCCGGCCTGCCCCTTGCCATCGCTCCATCCTGAATCAACGAAGACTTCGCCGATCTTCCCCGCAGCAAAATCCTTGGCCTGATCGCCGATCAGATTGACCGCAAACCCGACAGGGTCGGCAACCGAGCCGACAGCCGTCGCGACATTGAGCAGCAGCCCCGCGCCCGGATGCTGCTCGACAAAGGCCCCGACAGCTCCCCCGATCTTGGCCTTTGTTTCGCCGATATAGATGGGCGCATTGTCCATGAGGGAGCTTATAACGTAGCCTCGGTGGCCTTCGACCAGCGTTTCTTCAGGCCCGCTCGCAGGCGATGCTTTCGACACCATGTCCAGATAATCATCGACGATCGCCTGCTGGCGCGGATCGGCCTGCGCTGTGTCGAGCAGGGCCGAAAATGCTTGCGCGACCCGTTGCTTGGCATCTGGATCGTCGGGGTGTTGCAAGAGGCTTGACTGTGCTTGCGCGTATTCGTCGCGCGCTGATTGTTGCTCGGCCGTGGGAGGCGTGTCTCCCACGATTGCGGCAAGCATTTTGGAGGCCTGATCGTTGCCAATCTGAGCGGCCACATAGCTTGGAACTTTCTGATCGTTAACAAGCTGGACAAGGCTCGTCGCAAATCGCTCGATGACGCTGTTGCCGGGCTCGCTGTCGGCAAGGGCCTTCACTTCATTGACCACGTCACTAACGGGTTTGAACGGATTGTTGGCAAGCGCCGCTACGCCCTCCAGGATGACACTGTTCGTGGTATCCCCACCGGCAAGCGCGGCGAGCTCATTGGCTGCTCCTGCATCGACATAGACGCTGAATCCGGACGCGGTATCTTTGGTCACCACCTGGGCCTGCGCCAGATCGCGGTTTACATCGGCTAGAGGGGTACTGGAGGTGGTATCGGCGATGGTGACCAAACCTTGGCCGATCGTACCGGTGGTCTGCTGGCCAAATGCCGTGCTGGCATAGGCCCCGTCCAATATGGGGCTATTACCGTTATTATGCTCACTACTACGTGTCGGGTCATTGATGTTGGCCGATACTCCAACACTGACGTCGTGACTTGACGCACTGTCGGTGATATTGCCCACGATTAGCCGATCGGTGGCGAGTGTCAGCTGACCGCTGTCCTTGCCGGCGTCATCCACTGCTGCGATAACCGCACCGATGATCGAGGTGGTTCCGCCTACATGCGCATCAAGGGATCCACCTTGCGCGATCAATGAGGTCTGATCTGTGACTACCGCCGAGTGTCCGGAACCGGAGCCAACGGCTGCCCCGATGTTGCCTCCCAGAGTTGGCTTGCCGTAAGTCTGCTGTGGTCCGGACAACGTAGCGCCCAAGGCTACGCTATAGCTCGAACTTGATCGCGAGGCCGTGTCCTGCAGGCTCTCGAGGGTGAGGTCACGACCTGCTTCCACCGAAACGTTCGTAGCCGATGCATTGACACCAGATAATGTGGTGTCGCGTCCGGAGACGATGGTAAGCTGCTGTCCCCCATCTATTACGGTGTTGACCTGAGCCGTGCGCTCGCTGGTTCCCGAGGCTTTGCTGTGACTGAGCGTCGCTGAAAGCGAAGCGTTAACCCCGCCAACGATGCCAACGCCTACATTGAAGCCAATGCCCGCACCCGAAGTGCTGGAACTCGACGACGTTTCGGTATGCGCCTGAGCGCTATTCAGGATGACATCTTTGCTCGCCAGCAGATTGACCGAATTCTGGCCAGTGACGGTCGACCCGGTGATCGTAAGATCGCCGTTGGTGGCGGCGATGATAACATTGTTGCCGGCGATGGATGAGCCAACGACCGCGCTTTCCGTAGTGTGACTGTGTGAGCGGGACGACGAAAAGCCCAGGTTCGCCGAGATACCCGCTGTATTGGTCAAGGCTGTCATTACGGCGCGGGTCGACCGCAGCGCTTCGGATACCGCTGTGATGCCTGTCTGCGCAGCCCCACCAGAGGCGTTGTCACCTATCCGCCCTGGCAAGCCTGCCAGGCTGTTCGCGGCTGCGGAAACGTTTTCATAAGGTTTGATCGACAGCCCGAAGCTCGACGACTTCGTGGTCTGCGTGTTTTTGCTGATATCAAGCGCATTGGCGATATCGATGGATTTCCCCGCAAGCAGCACGTCGCCACCGGCGACGACCTGGCTGCCGGTGATCGAGAGCTTGTCGCTGGAGACGATAGAGAGATCGCCGGCGGTGGTGCCAATGAGCGAACCGATGTTCGTAATATCCGCCGTATTGGCCGTGGTCTTGACTTTGCCGACGCCGAGGAACAGGCCGCCGCTGCCCAGGCTGAAGCCGGATTTCTTGACATTGACGGTCTGACTGAGGGTATCGTTTTCCGCCAGCGTGCCGATGGAAACAGGGCCGCCCGCCTTTATGCCAAGGCCGTTGGAAGCGACGAGGGCAGATCCGTTGATGGTCACCGCGCCCGGCGTCGATATGGCGAGGGTGTCTCCCGACAGGACCGAACCCACCACCGTTTCATCGCTGGTGCTGGTTGTGGTCGTCTTCGTTTTAGAGGACAGCAGGCCCTTCTTCTTCGTCCGGGTCGAGACATCGGCGGTGACGGTATCGATCACGCCGTTCACCGCGAACGAGCCCGCCGTCACCGTGAGGGCCTCACCGCTCGTGAGGCTGCCTCCGGTAATCGCTAGCGCGCCGGGCGTCGATATCAAAAGGCCTCCGGCAGCATCGATTGCGGCAAGGCTGCCCGTCGTGCTGGCGGCTATCGTAGTGACGGTGCTGCGTTTGCCGGTCTGTTCGAACTGTTGAAGCGTGCCGTTTTGCTGACCGGCGCTGATATCGATCCCCTGGGCACCGTAGAGTGCGATCGTTCCCGCGATCTTGTCGGTCGTCGTGATCGTGCCGCCGGTGATCGAGAGCGTCCCGCCCAGGGCACCGATCTGCACCGGACCACCAGCGGTTATGCTGGTGCCAATGTAGGTCTCCTGCGTGCTGGTGCTGTCAGAATAAGTGCGCTTGCCAGTGCGCTCGAACTCGGTGGTCGTCGCGGTCGCGGTACTGCCGCTGAGCGTCACGTCCTGCCCGGCGATCAGGCTCACCGAACCGCCAGAGGCGAGCTGCGCGGCGTTCAGCGCAATGTTGCTGCCCGCATTGAGCTGGAGGCCCGATGCAGCATTGACCGCTGCGCCGGCCACACCTTCGGTCATTGTTGCCGTGATAGTGAACTGGCCGTTGCCCGCGCGGTCGGTCCCGCCGGTGGCGCTGCTGGTAGCGATCGTGGAACTGACGATGTCCCGTCCCGCGGTCAGCGAGGCGATCCCGCCCGACAAGGCCTGGCCGTCGGCCAGCGTGTAGGTGCCTGTGCCATTCGCCGCGATCGTGCTGCCGCCTTGCAGGACGATGTCCTGCGCGGCCTTGGCGACGACGGTGCCGCCAGCGATCACACCGGCCGAGGCGTTGACCAGATCGCCGCCGTTCGCCGCCAGCGCGGCGATTTCGTTCGCCTTGATCGTACCGCTGTTGGTGATCCCGCCGTTGGCCGTGATCAGGACATTCGTGCCGCCTACCAGGGCGCCGCCGCTGATGGCCTTCGGATCCGAGGCCGAAAGATAGAGCACCGGCACCAGCACGTCGTGGCCATCGACGTTGGTGCTGACATACCAGAGGATCGGTGCGGTGAGCTTTGCCACCTGGTCGTCGGTCAGCGCCATGCCGAGGCTGAGGTTAAGATCGCTCTGCACATCGGCCGCGTTCTTGAGCAGGCCCTGATACTGGTCGAGCGCCGATCCGTAGTCCTGAAGCTGGGCCTGGCCGGTCTCGGCCTGCACCTGCTTGGAAACCAGCATGGCTTCGAACAGGCCGTCGCCAAGCCGGGTGTAGGTGGTTGCCCGATCAAGGTTCAATTGATCGAAGAAATACGAGGAATCGTACAGCGCCGCCTCGGAAGCGAGCGCTGCAGTGGTCGTGAAGAGATAGGCGGAGTTCGGATTGTTGGCATAAGTGAACAGCGAGCCATTGCTCGCAAAGCCTGATCCGCCCTTCTGGCCAGTCAGATTGAGGCTCGTCAGGAACGTGCCGAGGAATGCGCCGAAGTTCTGGCTGCCGATCGCAGGCAGGCTCGCGCCGCCAAACCCTGAGAGATTGGCGGTGCCCAGCGCAGCTTTGCCGGAACTCTGGGCAAGGTTTGCATTGCCGTTGCCGGTCGATACACCGCTCGCGGTCTGAAGCGCGGTCTCGCTGCCGGGATCGACCGAGAGCCCGTCGAGCGTGCCGCTGACGAACCCGGTCCTGGTCACGCCGCCGGCGGCGGCATTGGCCGCATCAATCGAGGCTGAATCCGCGCCAACCACGTTGGCCGAGACCACCGAGCCTTCCCGCTGTTCTGTGATCAAAGTCCCGCCGCTACCGATGGAGGTGTCGGTGCGCTTCGACGCATCGATGCGTCCGCCACTGCCCATCGTGATCGAGACATTTCCGGCGTTGCCAGCCTCGATCGGCACTCCGCCAACATTGCTGCGATCGATCCCGGTTTGATCGAGAGAAGACGTGACAAGCCCAGAGCTTGCTACGCCGCCACTGACGCCGGAAACGGTGCCAACGGTTCCCGCGACGCCCGCATTGCCATTGCCGGCAAGCGCGGCGGCACCGGTCAGTGCGGTGACGGCATCGGTGTCGCCCGCTCCGCCAGAGTGGCTACGCTGGGCTGTGGCCACATTTCCGCTGCCACCAATGGAAGTCGACGCCGTCGCAGCGCTGCCAGCGCCCTGCGCGGAAGTGACATAATTGCCTGAGCCGGAATTGCCGGCGCCGGCCGACGACGCGCGGCTTCCACCGATAAGGCTTCCTCCCCCTGATCCGATATTTGTCTCCCGGGTAGCTCCCCAGGCGTTGTTGCCGGTGCTGCCGGTAGCCGGGCTGCCATTGCCGGGACCAGAGGTTCCGGCATGCTCGATCGGCGCCAGCGCGGGGAAGGAATCCGCGCTGATACGATTGTTCAGGATGTTCTCGAAATTACCCGCCTGGATCGTCACGGTGCCGCCAGCCTGTATCAGCGTTGGCGCATTGGGCATGAAACTGTTGGACGTGCCGCTAACATAAGGGTCGCCGGAGGCGGTCGTGGATACCGTCGCGTTGACAAGCAGATCTGCTATGTTGCTGACGGTACCCGTTGTCGTGATCGCGATCGCCCCGCCCGCGAGGATGGCGGCATTACGGTTGACCACATTGCCGCCACCGGCGTTGATGCGAATGTCTCCGGCCGACGAGATCGTCGCAGTTCCGGTCGTGCCGGAGAGGTTGAGCCCCCCTGTTTCCAGCACAACCCAATCTGGCTCGGTGCAGCCCTTACCGTTACTTTGCAAACAGACTTTGACGCGCTTGGTCTCGGGAGAAAAGCTAAACGCTTTGATCTCGTTGGTCAGGCTTCCGCCGGTAAGGTCGATGCCGATGCCGCCACCCAGGCTCTGGATCGTGGCAGACCGATTGGCCACGTCATGCGCGGTGATCGCAATGTTGCCCTGCGCGAGGATCAGGCCGTGCTGGCCATTGCCTTGTGCGTCGCCCACATAGTCGTTGGCGAGCGTGCCTCCGGCCGTGAGCGTCAGGTTGCGGCCGCTGTAGATGGTGCCGGTGTTGGTGATGTTGTTCACGGCCGTGAGCGTGAGATCGCCCGAGGCGCCGAGCAGGCCCGAATTGATAATGTTGGCCGCAGAAATCCAGTAGTTGCCCGAGGGCGCGAAGCTGCCGCTGTTGTTGAAGTCTCCGGTCAGGAACAGCCCGGCGTTGGCCGCCTTGAAAGCCCCTGCCTGGTTGAGGAAGGAACCGCTGTCGGCCTGGGTTATGACGGTCAGACCGGTGATCCCGCCGTTCGCGCCGCCGGCGTTGTTGACGATATTGCCGCCGGCGGACTTGAGGAACACCAAGCCATCGGACCAGATCGCGCCGTTGTTGGTAAGATCGCCGGTGGTCTCAAGGTTGATATTTGCCGAAGCGCCAACATTGCGGCCGACCCCGGTCAGGTTGCCAGCTCCACCATGGGTCGTGAGCGAGCCGCTGCCGGTTACGGTGGCGGTGTTGGCAGCCAGCACAATCCGGCCATTCGACACCGTCGCACCGGCAAGCGTCACGTTGCCGGGAGAGGAGAAGCTGACGGACGTCTCGCCGGAATTGGTGCCCGCAAGCGCAAGCGACGCCCCCGACAAGCTCAGGGTGTTGCCCGCGACGAACTGCGCGGCGGCAGTGCTGGTCACGCCCGCCCCGTTTGCGGTGATGGTCAAGTCGCGCCCGGCCTGCATGCTGCCGTCGAGCGTCAGCCCGCCGGTCAGCGCAAGATCGCGGCCGGCGATGACGCCTAGCGTCAGCGGCTGCCCCGCGCCATCGGCGGTATAGCGCGCGCCGATGATCGCCTGGCCCGCGCCGATCGACATGTCGTTGCTGGCGACAAGCTGCGCTGTTCCGCCGATCAGCAGCGCGCCCGGCATCGTAAGCGAGAGATTGCGGCCCGCACTCAGCTTCCCGAAGACCGCCGCCGAGACCGGCGTCCCACTGAGGTCGTAAGTGACGCCATTTACCGCGACAGTGCCGCCGGCACGGCTTCCTGTGACGGCAAGGGAGAGATCGTTCGTAGCAGCGATCTCTCCGCCCGCCGCCAGATCGAGCACGCCGGTTGTGAGCGACACGTTGCGCCCCGCACCCAGCTTACCGGTCGCCGTAATCGTCGCAAAAGGTGTGGTCAGAGTTACGTCACCGCTGCTGGCGATCAACGAACCTGCCAAGGTAAGGCCCGACAGCGTGCCGAGGTTGGCGTTACCGAGATAGCTGGCAAGCGTTCCGCCCTGCCCCACGGTAAGCGTTGGCGCAGAACCGCCCCCGAAGCCGGCAAGCGTGATGTCGCCATTGGCGACCGCGCTGCCGCCCACGGTCAGGGCGCCGGTCCTGAAGGCAAGCCCTCCAGTCGCCGTCAGGGTGCCGAGACTGGACACTTGAGGTCCGCTCAGCGTGATGTTGCTACCCGTAATCGAGGGGGCCGTCTGGGCGCTTCCCGCCGAGATGAGGCTGCCTGCGGCAAGCGTCATCCCGCTCGTGCCGGTCAGCGACACGCTGCCATCGGCAACGATCGCGCCGCCCAGCGTCAGGCCCTGAGCCGAGGTCAGAGTGATGTCGCCGTGCGAGGCCATGGCGGTATTGGCCGGGTTCGCAGCTGCGACAATATCGATGCTACCGGCCTCGGCAGTCAGACCGGTCTTGCCATAAAGGCCGGCGTTCGCCCCCAACTTGAGCGCACCGGAGGTTATGACCGAAAGGCGGCCGCCGTCCGAGGAGACCACGCCGTCCAGCGTCATGTCGGCGTTGCTGCGCAGCGTTACGCCTTGCGCCGCACCGATCGTGCCCGGCGAGATGAAGCTGCTGCGCGCGGTGATCGCAAGCGCGCCGCCCGACAGAATGGCGCCGCCGTTGGCAAGCGAAGTCGAAGTGAGCGTCAGGTCGCCGGCGCTCTTGAGCGTCCCGCCTGCTGCCAGCGTGACAGTGGGAATGTCGAGCCAGAGCGCCGCGCCGCTTTCGACGGTGGCGGGGCTGCCCTCAATCCTGAGGTTTGCGGTGGACAGGCCAAGAGTATTGTCGGCATGGATCAGACCGGTGTTGACGATCGAACCGGCGGCGAGCGTGGCGTTCCCCTTGCTTCCACTCTGGCTTGCCGCCGCGACGATAGTTCCGGCATTGTCGATGGAGGCCGCAGCAAGCGAAAGTGTGCCGCCGCTGCGGCTCGCGCCCGAACCCCCGGCGAAGATTCCTGCCCCGGCAAGATTGGTCAGCGCGCCGCTGGCGGCAAGCGACAGATCACCGAGCGACACCAGGGTTCCCGCCGATCGATAGGCCCCGTCCAGAATGAGGGACATCGCCGTGTTCGACTGGAGCAAGGCCCCGCTAGCCAGCGTCAGATCGGTACCGTTGTAGGTCAATGCCTGGTTCGCGACGACTTCGCCGCCGTCAAGCACCGTCAGCGCGGCAGCATCAAGCGTGAGGCCAGTCGCAGCATACGTGCCGCCGTTCCCGGCAAGCTTGCCGCCCAACACAATGGTTGATCCAGTGAGCGCCACCGTAGCGTTGTTGGAGACGATCGCGCCAGTGGAACGAAGCGTGCCGCCGCTGGTCAGGCTGATGGCACCGAGCGGTGTCCCGGCGCCCTGTGCGCCTGCGCCGATCAGGCCGCTATTGGTAAGATCGCCCGCCGCCCGCAAGGTGACAGCGCCGAGGCTCTGCACACTAGCCGCGCTGCCCATCGAGAGAGCACCTCCGGTGGAGACAAGCGTCGCGCCGTTCTGGCCGTAGGTTGCCCCCGACAGGGTAATATTGCCGGTGGTGGTCGCGGTAAGCGTTTCGCCTGCCAGCAGGCCGCTGCTGACAAGGCTTGCTCCGGAAAGCGTCAGGGCTTTACCGGCCTGTACGCTGCCCTGGTTCGTCACGGCGCCGCCCGCAGCGATCGTGACGTTACCGGCCCCTGCAAGCGCGACGCTCCCCGCCCGGTCCGCACCGATGGTTATGCCCTGCGCCGCAGTGAGCGTTACGTCGTTATTGGCCGCGATCACGCCCATGGCGCTGATCGCCCCGCTACTGGTCAGGCTGAGCTGCCCGTCCGCGCCGGTGCCATAGGCGGTCAGATGCGAGGCACTGCCGAGCGTGATATCGCCGCCCGTGGCGGACAGCGTGAGGTTACGTCCTTCCAGTCCGCCCATCACTTCGAGGGCGCCTGCCGTCGTTCCCGCCGATATGTTGCCCAGCGACTGGAAGGTACCGCCCAGCGAAAGGGTCTGGGCGACAAGATTGATATCCGCGCCGGTGCTGACCGTGCCGGTGTTGACGAAACCGGGGCTGTTGAAGGCAATACCGCCGGTTGAGTACAGCAGGCCGGCATTGCGGATGGCCGTCCCTGCACCGAGCGTCATCTGGCCGACGCTGATCACATTGCCCGAGGCATCGGTCGTACCGGTCTGCAGCATGCCCGCCGCCGTCAGCGAAAGGGTGCCCCTGATATCGGTAGCGAGCTGCCGAGTGCCGATGAGCGCACCGGACACATTGGCATCGCCCGTCGATGTCAGCGTTACGTCGCCAGCAGACAGCACCGCGCCATTGGCGATGTCTGTGTTGCCGGCGGTGCTGGTAAGCACAAGCGCGCCGTTTCCGCTGACAGTGCCGCCGAGAGCGAGCGAACCGCCCTTGAGGGTGATGGCGCCAACGGCCATCGTCGTACCGGCGTGGGTCAGGGCGCCGGCGGCATCGAGCGTGAGCGCGCCGTTGGAGCCGATCGCCGCGTTCTGGACGAGACTGCCGCCGCTGGTCACCGTCAGGCCGGAGAGCCCGGACAGGGTACCGCCCAGGGTGACGCTCTGCGTGCCGCGAGCGGTCAGGGCGCCGTTTGCCTTCAGCGTCCCGCTGGTGGTCAACGTGCCGGCGGTCATGCCAAGGTTGCCGAGCGTGACGATAGTGCCGCCCGCCGCCAGGGTTCCTGCCGACAGCGTGCCATTGCCCGTGGCGCTGACTTCGCCGCGAAGGTCGAGCAGGCCGGTGGCAGAAAGCGAGAGATCAGCCAGGCTGGTTACCGCACCGCTGCTGGCATCGACGGCGCCCGCGATCAGGGTGCCGGTATGGTAGGCATCCCCTGTGCTGGCGACCGTCACGTCCTTTACGCCTTGAAGGATGCCCGCGGCGGTGAGCCCACCCGTCGTCAGCGAGAGCGTGTCGCCCGCCTGCAGGATGGAGGCGGCCCCCAGCGTGGTCGCACCGCCAGTGAGCGTGAGCTTGCCGCCAGCGGCCAGCATGCCGGTCAGATCGAGGCTGCCCGCTGAGTGCACGGTCAGATCGCCCAGCGCGGTCAACTGGCCGCCTACCGCCATGCCGCCCGTGCTGACGAGACCAAGACCGGCGTTGCTGACGGCATCGCCGTTCAGCGCCAGACCGGCGCCCGAGAGCGTCAGACCCTTGTCGGCCACGATCGTGCTGCCTGCCGCGCTCGACAGATCACCGAGCGCAGTCAGCGACA
Organism: Novosphingobium sp. BL-S-21; assembly: GCF_055521655.1. Taxonomy (NCBI): domain Bacteria; kingdom Pseudomonadati; phylum Pseudomonadota; class Alphaproteobacteria; order Sphingomonadales; family Sphingomonadaceae; genus Novosphingobium; species Novosphingobium sp. BL-S-21. The sequence goes on along the minus strand of NZ_JBVFVP010000003.1, from coordinate 143,644 downwards.
GCATGCCGCTTGCCTGGATATCCGCGCTGCTCAGCAGCGACAGGGCGCCGTCCGCACGCAGCGTCGAGGCACCGCCCAGCAGCTTGCCGGCAAGCGAGAGATCGCGGCTCGCCGTCAGGGCAAGAAACCCGCCGGTCTGCACATCGCTGCCAGCACCGAGCGCGAGGGTGCGGCCCGACAGGTCCAGACTGCTGGTCCCGATCAACGTCCCGGAAAGCGTGATATCGCGGGCAGTAATCTTGATCGTATCGGCCGAGATCGTCCCGGCCGCCGCATAGTCGGCACTCGTGTCGACGGTGAACGCCCCCTTGGCGAACACGGTGCCGGCATTGGTGAACGCGCCGCCATAGGTCAGCGTGACATCTGCAAGGTTGGAGGCGATCGTCCCGAGATTGGCGATATCGCCAAGCGCTGTGACCTTGAGCGATCCGGCCGAGGCCAGCGTGCCGGTGCTGCCCAGCGACAGGCCGCCGAGATCGGCGGTGAGCTTGCCGTCGGCCCAGACACTGCCCTCGACGTTCAGGACATGGCTTGCCAGCGCAGTGAGATCGTCCGCAGCCGACACCAGACCGTAGACGTCGATGTCTTCGGCGGTGAGCGCAACCGCCCCGTTCGAGGCGAGTGTCCCCGGCAACGCCAGCATCGTGCTGCCGCCGCTAGAATCCGCCAGCTGCGGAACGTCGAGCGTGAGCGAGGTGGTAGAACCAACCGGCTCGCCGCTGCCGGAACTGCCTCCAGTAGGACTGCCGCTGCCTGAGGAACCTGACCCACCTGCCGAACCGGATGAACTACCGCTGGAGCCGCTGCTGGAACCGCCGCCCGTCGATCCCGAAACGCTTCCCGGTGTGCCGATGGTCAGGCGCTTCAGCGCGGTGAGCGACACATCGTTGCCGGCCTGGATCGTGCCGCTGAGAGTCAGGTTACGGGTATCGGCGAGCAGGTTGACGGTGTCATTGGCGAGAATCTGGCCCGACACCGCGATCTCGGGCGCGGTGAACGAGAGCGCACCGCCACTGGCGAGCGTGCCGGTAAGCGTGGCGCTCGTCCCGGCATCCAGCGTGGTCACGCCGCTGGCCTGCACGGTGCCGCCCAGCGCGAGCGCTTGCCCTGCCCCGAGGGAGAGCGTGCCCTCGCTCTGGAGGGCGCCCGCAGTGGTCAGGTTACCGGCGGTCACGCCGAGACTGGTCTTGGCGTACGTCGCAGACGTCGCCGCGAAGTCGGCATCGCCGCTCGCGGTAATCGTCAGGGTATTGCCGGCAGCCATGCTGCCGGCGGACGCGAGGCTGGCTGCCGTAAGCTCGAGATCGCCCGCGGCGTATAGCGTGCCGGAAAGCTGCGCCTTGCCGGTAGCCACTGCGGCAAGCTCGGTGCCTGCCTGTAGCAGCCCCGACGACACGAGATCACCGCGCGCATCGAGGGTCAGCGCATCGTCGGAGACGATCTGGCCGCTGTTCGCAAACGCCCCGGTGCTGCCGATCCGCAGCGGTCCGCTGCTGGAAATGAGCCCGGCGTTATCGAGCCCGGCAAGGTCGAGGGTCAGCGCCGTGCCGCTCTGCAATGCGCCGCTCGCTGTCACGGTCAGCTCGCCGATCGTGCTGGCGATGCCGGTCAGGCCCGATGCCGTTCCGGAGATCGTGACCTTCGAGGCATTCAATCCAAGAACGGCGTTGGTCACGTTTTTGCCGGTCAGCGTGAGCTCCGGCGCTGTCAAGGTCAGCGCGCCTCCGGCCTCGAGGGCGCCGGAACTAGCAAGCAAGAGATAGGCATTGAGATCGAGCGTTTTGTCGGTCTGCACCGTACCGCTGTTAATGATCGCGGCGCCGGAAAGACGTACCGGACCGCCTGCGACGATCGATCCGGCATTCGTGATGTTCCGTGCCGCGCTCAAGTCTATCGCGCCGGCGCTTTGCAGGGTCGCCTTGCTGGCCAGCGCGATAGTCCCTGCACTCGAGGTCACGGAGACCCCGGTTGCACCATAGGCCGCACCGGCAAGACTGATGTTGCCGGAGGTGGTGACGAGGAGCGTTTCGCCGCTCAGCAGGTCGCTGCTGTCGAGGCTTGCCCCTGAAAGCGTCAGGGCTTTGCCCGCCTGGAGGGTTCCCAGGTTGGTGAGTGCACTGCCCGCAGTGATCGTCACGTTGCCCGCGCTTGCCAGCGCCTGGGTGGCATTCTGATCCGCGCCGATGGTCACACTACCTGCGGTCGAGACCGCAATGTCACCATTCGCCGCAATCAAGCCCAGCGCTTCAATCGCATGACTGCCCGACAGGCTGAGCAATCCGTCTGAACCTGTGCCATAGGCCGTGAGGTGCGAGGCGTTGCCGAGCGTGAGGCCGCCGCCGCTGGCGGCAAGCGTGACATTGCGCCCTTCCATCTCGCCAATGACCTCGAGCACCCCCGAGGTGGTACGGACCGAGATATCGCCCATCGACGTGAAGGTGCCGCCCAGCGAGAAGCTCTGCCCAACAAGGTCGAGATCCGCACCGGTGATGACAGTGCCGGTATTGATGAGATCGGGGCTGTTGAAGGCGATCCTTCCGCTCGAAGACAGCAGGCCGGCATTGACGATGCCGGCGCCTGCCCCGAGAGCCATGTGACCGGGGCTGTCTACATTGTCTTCGGCATCGAACGTGCCTGCCTGCAGCGTGCCGGTCGAGGTCAGGAACAGCGTATCGCGGGCATCGACGGCAAGCCGCGTGGTGCCAACGATCGTGCCGGCGACGTTGGCATAGCCCGCCGATGTCAGCGTTACGTCGCCCGCCGACAGTACAGCGCCATCGGCGATTTCCGTGTTGCCGGTGGTGCTGGTGAGCGCAAGCGCGCCGTTCCCGCTGACAGTGCCGCCGAGAGCGAGCGAACCGCCCTTGAGGGTGATGGCGCCAACGGCCATCGTCGAACCGGCGTGGGTCAGGGCGCCGGCGGCATCGAGCGTGAGCGCGCCGTTGGAGCCGATCGCCGCGTTCTGGGCAAGAGTGCCGCCGCTGGTCACCGTCAGGCCGGAGAGCCCGGAAAGCGTACCGCCCAGGGTGACGCTCTGCGTACCGCGAGCGGTCAGAACGCCATTGGCCTGCAGCGTCCCGCTGATCCCCAGCGTGCCGGCGGTCATGCCAAGATTGCCGAGCGTGACGAGAGTGCCGCCCGCCGCCAGGGTTCCTGCCGACAGCGTGCCATTGCCGGTGGCGCTGACTTCGCCGCGAAGGTCGAGCAGGCCGGTGGCAGAAAGCGAGAGATCAGCCAGGCTGGTTACCGCACCGCTGCTGGCATCGACGGCGCCCGCGATCAGGGTGCCGGTATGGTAGGCATCCCCTGTGCTGGCGACCGTCACGTCCTTTACGCCTTGAAGGATGCCCGCGGCGGTGAGCCCACCCGTCGTCAGCGAGAGCGTGTCGCCCGCCTGCAGGATGGAGGCGGCCCCCAGCGTGGTCGCACCGCCAGTGAGCGTGAGCTTGCCGCCAGCGGCCAGCATGCCGGTCAGATCGAGGCTGCCCGCTGAGTGCACGGTCAGATCGCCCAGCGCGGTCAACTGGCCGCCTACCGCCATGCCGCCCGTGCTGACGAGACCAAGACCGGCGTTGCTGACGGCATCGCCGTTCAGCGCCAGACCGGCGCCCGAGAGCGTCAGACCCTTGTCGGCCACGATCGTGCTGCCTGCCGCGCTCGACAGATCACCGAGCGCAGTCAGCGACAGCATGCCGCTTGCCTGGATATCCGCGCTGCTCAGCAGCGACAGGGCGCCGTCCGCACGCAGCGTCGAGGCACCGCCCAGCAGCTTGCCGGCAAGCGAGAGATCGCGGCTCGCCGTCAGGGACAGCGCCCCGCCGGTCTGCACATCGCTGCCGGCACCGAGCGCGAGGGTGCGGCCCGACAGGTCGAGGCTGCTGGTCCCGATCAACGTCCCGGCAAGCGCGATGTCGCGGGCAGTGATCTTGATCGTATCGGCCGAGATCGTCCCGGCCGCCGCATAGTCGACACTCGTGTCGACGGTGAACGCCCCCTTGGCGAACACGGTGCCGGCATTGGTGAACGCGCCGCCATAGGTGAGCGTGATATCTGCAAGGTTGGAGGCGATCGTCCCGAGATTGGCGATATCGCCAAGCGCGACGACCTTGAGCGCCCCCGCCGAGGCCAGCGTGCCGGTGCTGCCCAGCGACAGGCCGCCAAGGTCGGCGGTGAGCTTGCCGTCGGCCCAGACACTGCCTTCGACATTCAGGACATGGCTCGCCAGCGCGGTGAGGTCACCCGCTGCGGACACCAGACCGTAGACATCGATATCTTCGGCGGTGAGTGAAACCGCCCCGTTCGAGGCGAGTGTCCCCGGCAACGCCAGCATCGTGCTCCCGCCGGTGGAGTCCGCCAGTTGCGGAACGTCGAGCGCAAGCGAGGTCGTGGAGCCACCCGAACCACTGCCGCTCCCCGAACTGCCACCGGTCGAGCTGCCGCTGCCGGATGAACCGGACTCCCCTGCCGAACCGGAAGAACTGCCGCCAGAGCCGCCACCGACGGAATCCGATGCGCTTCCTGGCGCGCCGATCGTCAGCCGCTTCAAGGCGGTAAGCGACACATCGCTGCCCGCCTGGATCGTACCGCTGAGGGTCAGGTTGCGGGCATCGGCGAGCAGGTTGACGGTGTCGTTGGCGAGAATCTGGCCCGACACCGCGATCTCGGGCGCGGTGAAGGAGAGCGCTCCGCCGCTGGCGAGCGTGCCAGCAAGCGTGGCACTCGTCCCGGCATTCAGCGTGGTCACGCCGCTGGCCTGCGCGGTGCCGCCCAGCGCCAGCGTTTGATCGGCAGCGAGCGAAAGCGCGCCCTCGCTCTGGAGCGCGCCCGCGGTGGTCAGGTTACCGGCGGTCACGCCGAGACTGGTCTTGGCGTACGTCGCAGACGTCGCCGCGAAGTCGGCATCGCCGCTCGCGGTAATCGTCAGGGTATTGCCGGCAGCCATGCTGCCGGCGGACGCGAGGCTGCCGGCCGTAAGCTCGAGATCGCCCGCGGCGTATAGCGTGCCGGAAAGCTGCGCCTTGCCGGTAGCCACCGCGGCAAGGTCGGTACCTGCCTGCAACAGCCCCGACGACACGAGATCGCCGCGGGCATCAAGCGTCAGCGCATCATCGGAGACGATCTGGCCGCTGTTCGCAAACGCCCCGGTGCTGCCGATCCGCAGCGGTCCGCTGCTGGAAATGAGACCAGCGTTATCAAGCCCGGCAAGGTCGAGGGTCAGCGCCGTGCCGCTCTGCAAGGCACCGCTGGCCGTCAGGGTCAGCTCGCCGATCGTGCTCGCAATGCCGGTCAGCCCCGAGGCCGTTCCAGCGATCGTAACCCTGGAGGCATTCAACCCAAGCACGGCGTTGGTCGCGGTCGTGCCACCCAGCGTGAGCTCGGGCGCCGTCAGCCTCAGGGCGCCGACTGCCTTGAGATCGCCGCTGTTGGTGAGCGAGGCGGACGCTGCGAGGTCCAGCGTGTCGTCCGTCAGCACCACGCCGCGGTTGTCGAGGTTGGCCGCGGCAAGACGCACCGGGCCGCCCGCACTCACCGTTCCGGCCTGGGTGAGATCGGTAATCGCGCCGAGGGTTACCGCGCCGTTGCTCGTGATCGCCGCGGCCTGATGCAAGACCCCATCGCTGATCAGCGAGACCTCACCCAGGCTGACGATCCGTCCCCCGGCCGCAAAATCTTGTGCGGCATGAAGTGTCAGCGCAGCGCCCGATTGCAGATCAGACGAAGCACCCAGCGTCAAAGCGTCGGCATTGATGCGGACGCCGCCCAGACCTGTGGTTTGCCCATCAAAAGCCATGGCCCTACCGGCCAGTTGCAGCAAGCCACCAGCCTCCAACACGCCGTTCTGCGTGAGTGTACCGGTCGCCGAGAGCGTGGCATCGCCGCCTGCCGAGAGCAGGCCCGCATGTGTCAGGGGGCCGCTCCTCGCGGTGAGCGTCACCGCCTTGCCCGAGAGGAGTTGTGCGGTCTCGCCTGTGCTCAGGCTACCAGCAGCAAGCGAAAGGTCGCCTGCAGCCGACAGCGTGCCGGTAAGGTCCGCCGCACCGTCAACGCTTGCGGCGAGATCGTCACCCGAGAGAGCCTTGCCGGACAGTGCCAGCGTCTGCGCCGTGAGCGTCAGTTTGCCCAAGGATTGCGCGGTGCCGCCGATATCCACGGCCCTACCGCCAAGCGTCAGCGCCTGGTTCGAACCCAGCGTGCCGTTCAGCGCCAGCATATTCGCGGCGATCAGGCTGGCCGCACCATCGGCAACGATCTCGGCAGCGGCACCGCCCGTGAGATCGTTTGCCGATAGCAGCGTCAGCGTATCGCCCGAATGGACCGTACCCTGCACGGCAAGAGCGCCCGCATCGAGCAACAGCGCCTTGGCGCTGGAAAGTTCTCCGGTCAGCGCCGCCTTGCCGCCGACCGCCAGCGTGGTCCTGCCGTTCGCCTGGACCACACCTTCCAGCCCCGCGTCGCCGCGCACGGTCAGGTCCAGAGCGCCCCCGGTCAGCACCTTTCCGGAAAGCCCAAGCGTGTCAGCAGTAAGGGTCAAATCGCCCATGGACTGCACGGTGCCGGTGAGGTCGACCGACGAGCCGGTAAGCGTCAATGCCTCGTTCGAACCGACCGCGCCGTTCAGAGATAGCCCATTCGCCGCCGTAAAGTTGATCGGGCCGTTGGCGAGTATCTCCGCCGTAGCGGCAGAGGCGAAATCGTTTGCGGAACGCAGCGTCAGGGACTCGGCCGCCTGGACCGATCCCTCGACTGCGAGGGCGCCCGCATCGACCGAGAGCGACTTCGCACTGGCGAACTGGCCGTTCAGCGCCGCTTTGCCCCCGACCGTCAGCACAGCCTCGCCATCAACCTGCGTCACGCCGCCCAGCACAGCGCTCCCGAGCACCGAGGCGTCGAGATCGCCGCCGACCCGCAGCGTGCCGATCTGGCTGAGCGAGGTCGCCGCAAGCCTCACGCCATCGCCCAGAACCGTTCCTGCATTGGTCAGCACGGGTGCCGTGATCTGCGCCAGCCCGTTGGTCTGGAAGGCGCCTGCAGGCGTGATGGAAAAGCTCTCGCTGGCGGCTGCCGTGGCACTTGCCAGACCCGTCGCAGTCCCCGCCAGGACGATCTGGCGTCCGCTCAGGCTCAGCGCGCCGTTGGCGCCGAGCGAGCCTGTTACGTCGATCCGGTCGGCCTTGAGTACGGCATCGGCGGAGGACTGGATGATCCCGCGCGCATCGATCGCGCCCAGAACGTCGATCGACAGGCCATTGCCGCCGATCTGCCCGCCGCTGCCCGTGTTGAGGCTGTCACCCTGAATTGCGATTGCCCCGCCAGCGGCAAGCGCGGCGTTCCCGGTATCGATAGCGGCACCCCGTACCGCGAGATCGCTGTCGCCCGTGAGGTTGCCGTCCGCATCGAGACCGGCATAGGCGCCGCTGCCGCCAAGCGAGACGGCGCCTGCCGCCGTAAAGCTCGCCGCGCCAAGCGCCCCGGCGAACCCGCCGACCTGCTTGATCGATGACCCCGCAGCTATCGCCAGGTTGCCCCCGGCATAGGTCTGGTCGGCAAGAGTTACGCTGCCGCTTGCAGAGGTGACCGAGGCATCCGCCGACGAGGCTACCTTCGCCAGCGCGATGGCGCCGTCGGCGGTGATGGTGAGCGGCCCGTCGAGCGCAGCGACGGTACCGGCGAGGTTTACGCCGACGCCAGTACCGTTGCCGATCAGCCGGATGCGATTGGCGTACATCCCGCCGAGCAGCGAGGAATCGATCGCGATGGCAGGACCTGCGCCGCTGCCATTGGCGGTGCGGGCCGCGTAATCATAGGTGCCAGAGCCGCCCGCAATCGTCAGGTCCCGGGTGTAAAGTCCGGCATTGATGTGCGCGACCGAAGCGATGATATCGAAGTAATCGACATTTCCGGTCAGCAGCCCCTGGCCTTCGATGGTGACGTCGCCGCCGCTCGTCCTGAAGCCGGAGAAGGTTCCATCCGCGGCAAATTGCAGATTGGCGGCGGCCAGGCTTACCCGGGAGGTATTGATGAAGCCGCAGCCATCGCAGGTGATGCCGGTCGGATTGGCAATGACCAGTGCCGCTTGCGAACCGAAAACCTCGATCGGGCCGGCAAGCGACGTGCGCACCGTTCCGGTCACTTCGTTGAGAATGAGGCTGGCCGATTTTCCGCCCACGATATTGGGATTGGCCAGCAGGTAACCGCCGACCGTGCTCTGTCCGGTGGCGGGGCTATTGTTGAAGATCAGTCCTTCCGGACCTGCCGAAAGCGATGTGTAGACGTTGTAGGATGTGCCGTTCCGGTCGGGGGCGGCGATATTGACGATCGGCGTTCCGGCAGGCGTCACATCGAGGCTGGTGCGGCCGCCCGCGACCTGCAGCGGCGGGGCCTTTACCGGGGCGGTCTGGGCGGATGCCGACGCGAGCAAACCGGGCGATAGCGACGAACTGGTGAGCGCGGCAATGACGATCAGATCGAGCATCCGTCGGCCCGATCCACGACCGGCCCGAGGTGCGGGCTTGGAGGCAGTTGCGACTGCGGCCTTCGGGCACTTTTCCCGGACAGCGGCACGCGGGTCTTGGGGCGAGGAAGCGTTTTGCATCAGAGCAGGATCCTGATCGAAGTGCTGACGAGCGCCGTCGAGGTGCGCACCCAGGAAGGCGCCGAGACCGGCACCGCAATGGACAGTTCCGCCTGAAGGTGGCGGCTTTGAGTCTTGAACCCGGCGCTGAGCGACTGAAGAACCCCGCGTTCATAAGGGTCGTCCTGGTGGGGGCGGATGGCACCGATATCGTAGGCGAGATAACCGGAAAGGCTCGAGGCGAGGTGGGGACTGGACTTTGCCACATCAGTGATGCCGAAGCGCAGTTGATCGCGCAGCAGCACGCCGGAGCGCCCCGAGATGCCGTCATCCCGAAACCCTCGGACAGTGGAAGAACCGCCGAGACTGAAACGCTGCGCGGGGAACAGATTGTCGAAACCCCATTGCCCGCGCACCAGCGCCGTATTCGTGAGGCGTGTGGGGCCGATCGCCAGAGGCGTCTGCAGGGCTGCTTCGCCCGTCACGAGATCATAGCGGCCGGTTGCACCGCCGGGTCCCGTATCAACGGTCTCGGCGCCGAGGATATCGAGGCCGCGGTCATAACCGGCGGCGAGGCTGAACTGGCTCTTGCCGATCCGCCGCTGCCAGCGGGAACCAAGCTGCGCGGTGACGATCCGGTAGCTGCCGGTCTGAAGCCGGATACCCTGGATCGCATTCTCCGTATCGAGAAGAGAAATCCCGGCCGAGATCGACAGCTTGTTCGATGCGTCGCGGTAGACCATGCGATCAAGGGTGCCGGAACCGTTCCAGGTGCGCCCCTCGCTCCCAAAGCGCAGGCCGTTACCCTCCAGCACCGAATGGTAGACGGATGATCCGCCCGATAGCGACAGCGTCCACCAGCCATGAGGCAGCGCCACGAAACCGCCAACCGCGTGGCTGCCGCGCTCTGCGCCATGCTGGAGGCTGCGCTGATAGTAGAACGACCACGCCTCGCCGAAGTCCAGGAGCGAATCCACGTCGAGACCTGCGGTGCCTTGCCAGCGCCCGGTGCTCGCGGCCCCCTCGTTGTTGAAAGCCACTGAAGGCCTGACCCAGCGGGCCAGCGGTTGCCGCTTGATCAGCACCGTGCTGGTTCCCGGCGTTTCGCCGGGGGCAATGTCGATCTTGGGATCACCCTTGCTCATCCGTGCGAGCTGGTCGACGCCCTGTTCAAGCGCACGCAGGTTCAGGATTTTGCCGGAGCCTGTGGGAAATGCTGCGGCGATTTCTCGGGGGCCATAGCTTATGCCGCCGTCACGATCGGCCACAGGCTGCAAGTTACTGACGCGCCCTTCGATCACCGTGATGGTTAGGGCGCCGGCCTTGAGATCCTGCGGCCCGACGAACGCCCGCGACGTTACGAACCCGTCCTTCACATACCGATTGGTGATGGCGCGCAGCGCAAGGTCGATGGCCGATATGCTGGTGCACGGCCCCTTGAGCGACCCGATCTCCCCCTTGAAATCGGTTTCGCGATAGCGGGTCATACCGACAATGCGGACGGCGTGGATCGCTGTGCATCCCCTATCGGTCGCTACAGCCTCCGTGGATTGTTCCACCACTTCGCCGGAAGGCGGGCGATCTTGCCGATCCTGGAACTGCTCGGCGCGTTCCCGCGCCTGCTGCTGCTGCTGTTCAAGTATCCGCTGTGCGTCGCGGCTGACTTGCCCCGGAACCGATTGGGCCTGCGCCGAGCCGCAGATCTGGACCACAGACCATGCGGGGAGGAGCGCCAATCTCCATGTCCCGCCAATACTCTTGCTCACACCAATTCCCCGCCGGGCGCTTAATGTGAAATGAAACCAGAACGTTGCTGGCCCGCGCCCACTAGACTTGTGAACTAAGCGCAGCCGATCGACGGGTCGACAGTCAAATTTTGCTCATAATTACAAACTCGGTTACAAGTTTGAAATCCAGAAAGGTCACATTAACCACTCTATCGATAACCCGGCAATTATTGCCTAGTGACCGGAATAAATTTCCGCATGAAATCTGCTAAGCTATTATCACTGAGATAGCCACAATGGTTAATGTACGGTTGCTTTCAGCGAATCAAATTCATCATGTTTGTGATTGAGCGAATAGACCGCAATTCTCGCCTCCATCATCAAATTTCCGCCATACTTTCTGTCAGGCGACAGGCAGCATCAAACGACGGCCTAGCCGCCTCCCCCGGAGCCGGACGGGCTCTTCAGCCCAATACACCCTTTGATGTGGCCGCGAGGACCCCCGATTGCCTTGGCATAGTAGCCCTCAAAGGCGCGGTCGCTTTGCCGTCCTGCCGACCGTCAATGTCGGCATGCCGGCCCCTCGAAACAGCCGCGGAGCCGGCATGCTGCTCAGATTTCGGTACGCTCCGATAAAGTGAGCGCATCATCGATATCCACGCCGAGGTAACGCACGGTATTCTCGATGTTCGAGTGACCGAGCAAGATCTGCACCGCTCGCAGGTTACCGGTCGCCTTGTAAATGAGCGAGACTTTTGTGCGCCGCATCGAGTGCGTGCCGTATTCCCGCTTGTCCAAGCCGACCGTCGTAACCCATTCGTCGATGAGGCGCGCGTACTGCCGCGTGCTCATGTGACCGAGATAATCGACACGGCTGGGGAAAACAAAGTTGTCTACGTTCCAACCGCGTCTGTCCAGCCAAGCCGTCAGGCTCTTTCGCGCTTCCGTCATGATCTCGAACTGGACGGGCTTTCCGGTCTTCTGTTGGATAACCGTCGAGCGGCTACGAATGCTCCCTCGACTAACAATATCACCAATCTTGATTTTCACGAGATCACAGCCGCGTAGCTTGCTGTCGATGGCAAGGTCAAACAGCGCTCGGTCGCGCAGTCGCCTATTCTCGTCGAGGTAAAACCGGATGGCCCAAATGTCGCGTAACTTCAGCGGACGTTTTGGCCCCACATTCTGGCCTGCGTTCCAAGGGCGCCGCTCATGAACGGCAGGATCTAAGTCTGAATGTCCCATGGCGCTTCTCCATTGGCATCAACTGCCAGCCGGAGTGTACTCCACTGAAGCATGGCTCGCGGGCCAAAAGCGCCGACATAGCTGACGTCGAGCGCCTCATGAGGGCTCCCTGAAAGCGGCCCTTCATTCACCGAACCACGGCCCATCCTGAGGAGCCACATACGGGAGATGCCGTTGAATGCCGCTTCTTAGCCCAGGCGAAGGGGCCAGACTGAAGCGGGCTGGCAGAGTGCATCCTTTCATGTCATGGCCGGCTGCCTAGGAAGGCTGATCCTCGTCAAGGCCATCAACTACATGCTGCGCCGCAGGGATGCCTTTAGCCGCTTCCGCAACGACGGCTGGGTCTGGCTGACAAACAATGTCGCCGAACACTGTGCTGCGTGCCGCTTGGCCCGAAGGCCTGGCTGTCCTGCGGATCCGGTTGCGGCGGCCAGCGCGCAGCCGTCCTTTACACGATGATCCAGACCGCCCGCCTCAACAACGTGGCCCCGCAGGCTTGGCTCGCGGATGCGCTTGCTCGAATCGCCGAGCATCCGGTCCGCCAACTCGAGCAGTTGCTCCCATGAAACTGGCACCCAGCACAACGCCGTATCGCTGACTGTCCAGCGTTACGCCGCGAGCTTCCCCGGATGGCAACATTCCGTCACGACAGAAGAAATGTATCGCTGCCTCTAAAATAGCGGTCTTCGGCGAGAAACGCCCGCTCTAAAATATTTGCAGCGTCAAGGGACCGCTTCCGCGGGGGCGGCAGCGGACGGCGAGCTTGACATACCGTCTCCAGGTTTGCCTCGATGTGCCAAATGCTGGCGCCCAGCTCATGCTTCCCGAGAGCGTGTTCAATCTGACGATATCGCAGCGTGCCAAGCACCTCCGATATCGGGTGCAGGGCGCTGTAATGCAATCACAAGGCGTGTGGCTGCGCCCTTAGAGATCATCGGAAGGCGATTTGTTATGAGCTTTATGCATCCTATCTCACCCCGGGAACAAGAGGTCCCCCTGGATCGCGTCCTGGCGCGTTGAGCGCAGCGAATATCCAGTCGATTACGTGATCATCGAGTAAGCCGCTGATGAATACGGACAACCAACTGTTGCGACTTTCGTGCAGACGATCGCTGTAACCTCGATCCGACTCGATGCTTTCTACGAGACTTTCTCTGGTCACCGGATTGTATCGTCTAAGGTCCGCGATGTGACCTCCCGGCTCCAAAATGAATTTTGCCCATTGCTCGCCAAGCCAACCGATAAGCCCGGTCCTTTCGACCACTTTTTCAAAGTGAAATTCAACTGATGAGTACAGAGCGTGCGCAGGGTCCAGGACAAACTGAATGGTGACAACCGGTACCGCACCCAAGTCGTCGAAGCGCGCGGAAATCAGCCGCTCGGCCAAGATATCGTCATAATAGGGATGTAGGATCCGCTCGCCGTTCGGACCAACCACGTCATTGATGCGGTGAGAATTGCAATCGCATGCCGGCACGAGATTCTTCGCGAAAATTGCGAAACATGCGTACGCAGCTTTGGGAAAAACATGGTCTAGTGTGCCGCAACGCTGCGATCCGCACATTGGGCAGGTCTTCGTCCGCCTTTCCGTTCGCATATCATCGATGTGAGGCAGGCAGTCCGGCGGTGAGGAGTAGTGCACCTTAAAGGGTGTGCTCAACTGGTCAGGCAGAGGAGTGCCGACGACGACTGTAGCGTTACCTTTGTTGGCCTCATAATCATCGTAGGCGTTTTCAATCGTCGCTATGTAGCTCTGCAACAGTGGGTAACTACCACAGCGTTTCTTGCCTGACAGGAGTGTGAGCGCAGCCTTGTCGTCGAAGACTGGAGCGTCAATCTTGTTCATTTGCGCTTCTCAATTCTTGCTCGAATTCCGCTCAGCAGATCCAACGACAACTCATCTCGATACCGCTCGAAGATGGTCTCCCAAGGCCCCCCTGACGCTGCAATGCGCGCCTCAACTTCCTTCGCCAGCTGCGAAGGTTCACCCTCTCCGAATACGAATTGGGAGATGGAGCCGACATCCGCCCCGAATGTCCGCAGCCTGGGTTCGATAACCTCAATCGCTCCATCTTCTCCCGATCGCAGTACCCTAACCTGGTCCTGAAACGTCTCGCGAACGAAGTATGACGAGTGCGTCGCGATTATCGCCGCGGAACCGGTTTGCTCCAAGAGCTTGTCGAGCAGTGCTACGAACTGGCTGATGAAGTTCGGATGGAGGTGCGTTTCAGGCTCGTCGAACAGCAACAGCGAACTGTTCTCGATGAACAGGCTAGCAAGCGCCGCAAAGCGCACAAACGCGAGCTCGCCGCTGCTGAGCGGGAAACATTTGCCTTCGACGACGCGCACAGGTTCCATGCTGACGTCGACACGTGCCAGCCGATCAAGCTGCGCATCCGTGTCACCTTCCCAGACGTCGTAGAGGAGGAAGTAGCCTGGATAATCCCGGCGATGCATGAGGGCTATTTCGTCATGATGCTCAATGGCGCGCAGAGCAGTCAGGAATATTTCCATCCGCTCGATTCCGGCGATGCGCTCATTAACGCGCGCGAGGTTCACGATCACGTCTGACGTTGTCTGCCGTCTGCGGACATTCCCAGAGTGGGTCAGGGCAAAGCGGCGATACCATATCCGGCCGCCCCGGCGGTGGATCGGAAACGCCGATGTCGTGCTGGCTGTTGGTTGGAACGCAAGCAAGCGCGTCAACTGCGGCCTTCCGCCATCCCCTCCTGTAAGCTCTGGGCTGCCACCCAGTGCCGCACGCGCGATGCGCCCGAGCGTTTGGCTTTTACCGACTCCATTCTTGCCAATGATCACAGCAAAACGCTTTGGAAGAACGGGCTCCTGAAGTGAGAACTTGAAATCGACATCGTGCGTATTTGGTCGCCCGGTCATCTGAAAGCGGATGCGAAGCTTCTCGGACAGGAGGCCTGTGCGCTCGTTTTCTTCCCCCTCCAGAATTGAACCCGAGTTTTTCCAAGCAAAATAGGAGTCTGAACGACGCAAAAAGCCACGGTTGAACACGTCACTTTCTCTCGCCGCTCGGACCCAGGCGGCGGTAAGATGGCGGTCTTGCGCGAACGCCATGTCGCGCAGCTCTCGCAGGACCTTCTGTGTTTCCTCCGGGCCTAGCGCCGATACGAGCTGCCGGTAACCTCGCAGCTCGCGCAACATAGTAAAGTATGACGGCAGCTTTTCCGACGGGATCACGTCGGTTTTCGCATTGTCGAACGCCTCAAATAGGTCTGTGAGGTCTCCGGAACGCTTGGGACCGCCAGAGAACCCCACGTAGCCCTGAATGAGCGGCGTCAATTGCCGATCACTGCTGATTATCGGATAGATTGCTATTTCGACGTTGATCTGAAAGCGCCCGATGTCACGCTCACTAATGTCGGGAGTGATGACGATTGTCCCAGGCACTGTTGGCGTACCGACACTACGATGTTTCGCAAAGACCACCGTGTAACGCAGAAATTTTTCGGCCACTTGCGCAAAACCCCATTCGCCTTGGTGGAGCTGCACGCCCCGTCGGCGACTGACTAGGCTGCCAATTTCCACACGGCAAGTGTGGGTGTGTTTGAGCTTTTCTTTGGAACGACAGGGATCTAGGCGGCGTGGACAAATTTGAGCCAGTATCTGGCGGTGGCAATATGCACCATGCCGAGGAAGCTGTTGGCAAGCTGGTCATAGCGGGTAGCGATCGCACGATTGATCTTGAGCTGTCCGAACATTCGCTCGATGCGGTTGCGCTGCTTGTAGAGCGCTCGGTCATGTTCGATTTACACACGACGGTTTGATCGACCGGGGATGACAGCCTCGATCTTGCGCTTGGCAGGGTCGGCGCGGATTGCGTCGGCGTCGTAGCCCTTGTCGGCGAGCAAAGCGTCGGGTGCGCGCTCGGGCAGGCCGATGAGGGCATCATAGGCCCTGCAATCTGCCGCCTCGCCGACCGTCAGATGGAAGGCGAGAGGTCGTCCGAGGGCATCAGCCAGGCAGTGAAGCTTACTGGTGAACCGGCCCCGCGAGCGGCCAAGAGCGCGTCGATGAGGCCCCCTTTTCCGCCAGCTGCCGAGACATGGGCGCGGACTGTGGTGCTATCGATGCTGTAATGGCCGCTGTCCGCCATGATTTCGGCCAGCGTCACGGCGGCGGTTTCCCAGACCCCCGCTTCGCTCCACCTGCGGAACCGTCGATAGATGGTGTTCCAGCTCCCATACTTAGGCGGGACGTCGCGCCATGGCGTTCCGCACCGGAGCCGCCAAAGGATCCCGTTGATGACAGCGCGGTTCTGCTCGGGACGCCTGCCTGGGCCACGGTTCTCAGGCTCAATCGGTAGTAAGCCCTTCAGAAGGCGCCATTCCGTCTCGGTGAGATCGCCCCGGCTCAAACCTGCCTCCAAAAAGCAGCCTTGAATCAGCGAGTAGGGGCTACGTCAATTTGGTCTCGTAGTGTTGGTGGAATGATGCGAATCGAGGCAATGAAATAGAAGGCGGCTGGCAGGGTAATGGCCAGCGACAACAAGCCTGCCCGGCCAAAAATCGCGCAGCCGCCAATTAGGGGGCCGCTGCCGCTGCAAGCGACCAAGGCATTGGCCGACGCAGGATTGCGGCCCCAAACCAGAGCGAAAGAACAGCGGCAGCAATCAAAAAGGGTACAGAGAATATAGCTATCACAACGATGAGAGAACCAAACATCAGACCCGGTAGTGCCAAGGCCAGCGCCCACACGCCGATGACGCGGGCGGACACGTCAATGCGGAGAAGTCGGAACTGCATCTTGCCATTCTAAACGAAGCGACGACTTCGGCAAATGTTGCAGTATGGCTTCGGACTGAGTGGCTTCGAATTTGTCCACGCCGCCTAAGGCAGAACACGCGACCGATTGCGGCTCGGGGCATTACTTCGCCGAACGGGTTGGCTCCATTATCATATAATGGCGTGCGTTGAACCGCAGGCATCCGCTTCAAGTCCGCATTACGCCTTCGGGATCGGTCAAGCCCCGAACATCCTGACCCGGAAGCCGGGTTCGATGCGTAGCGCGCATCGGATCTAGGTGACAGGTTGCACTCCCTCTTCGGCGCCGTTCAGACCGGACGCTGAACACCACTTCTCCTTCAAGGTTGTGAGGTGCGCCTGGAATGTTTCAATGTGAGCCACGATGGCGGACTGCGTCCTCCGTCGCCGATCGACTTCCGTCTCTTCAAGATCTTGTGCGGCAGGCTCAGCCTCGGATTCGACCTCGCCATTATCTTCTACGAACGCGGCGTAGAATGCTTCGAGCGAAATAACGGATGGTTCGGGCGATGCTGCGAATATCTCCCAGCGAACAAGGTTCTCGGCCATGAACCGTTCCTCATCGGAAAGCGCCGCCCATTCGACATCTTCTATCTCACGTCTTTGCTCGCCGCGGGTGAGCAAAATGCCACACATCACGAGATGCGCCAGCGAGCCAAACATATCGCCCAGAATAATCTCATCGGAACGATCGCGCCCGATCCGACGCCAGGGGTTCGCTGCCGGCAGCATTGCTTCGAGGACCTTGATCGCCGCAAGATGGCCATGGAGGGGATCGGATGGTATCGGCAACGCCCGCCGGTTCGCCCAGAGCTTCAGGATGAGCTCGGCTGCACGGTCCTGCGCCTGCTCCTTCGCCTTGCCCTCGGCTTCCTCAGCCGTCGTGATCAGTTCCGCCAGATGGTGCGCCATCCATCGCGCAGGAAGTTCTCCACGCTGCTCAAGTTCAAGTTGGCGGACGATCACCCGCCCAAGTTCCAACACGTCCTTCGGCTGCGTGAAGTCCGCCGGCTTCGTCGAGGCGATAGACCCGATCGTACGAGCAATTGGGCGTCGTATCTTTCGAGTCATAGCTTCTCTGATTGTCGTTTCCTTCACGTCGCACCTCCACTTCGATCACTAGATCGAGCCCTTCGCATGTAAGATATTCCTGCAGCTGGCGCTGCTCGGCAAACACCCTGCGGCCCGCGGTAACAGGACTTGTGTTGTATTGGTCATCATCGCGATCCTGTTCACCCCATACTTCATAGATGAACATCGGCGGTCGGCCCGGTGCATTCCAGAACGGGGCATTGCCAGGACCTCGCTGCAATGCACAAGCCTCAATTACCCGTCGGCCCGGACGCCAATCGACAAGGGTCGCATTGCCCCGAAAAGCGTCGAGATCGTCAATGCCGCCGTTCGAACTCACGGTGCGCAACCAAGGAATCATCCGGTATGGGGACTTATCGGCATCGGGCTCTTCCTCCTCGCTCTCGCGCGGAATTCCATAGTCCCAGGCACTATCCATGGTTTGCAAGGCATGCAGAAGTGACGTTGCCATAGTCGGTTCGACGAGAGCACTGGAACACGACACTCTCTCGGACCGATCGTATTGGCGGACCTGCCAGCTGCCGCCCACGAGGACATAGCCAGGACGGTCGGATGGTTGGAGCTCTGCGCGCATGCGTTCCTCCCGTACCGCCGCAACCCATTCTTCCAGCTGTTCCTGCGGAGCGGTCCAGAAGTCGGCCCGCAATGGAACGGGCGAGCGTAAATCCGCCGACCAGTGCTGCGGTTCGGCGAGCATTTCGCGCGCAATGCGGCGCGGAAGTGCATCCCACTCCGAACGGTCTTCATTGAGCGGCTCGGTGCGGAGCAATTCGCCTGCTGCGCACCACAGACCATGCCATTCGAGGTGATTGTTAAGCCTCTCCAGGGTCGGGTTGGTCCCGTGCCTGTTACTCGTCAGCGACCAGTCACGATCCGAGAAGCGATGATGGCGCCTGTCCGCATCGAATGCCCGAATGTCGCCTGGGTAACCCCATCGATCGATGATCCAGCCTTCTGCAGCCGCAAGCAACTGATCCTGCGAAACGCCGGAGAAGGCTTCGAGCATGGGATCGTACCAGTAGGGAATCGAATCCATGGGATCGAAATGGAAACGGCGCCCTTCATCCTCGACAAGGCTGCGCCGTCTGCGTGGCTGCCCTTCCTGGGTGGGTTGTGCGACCAAATGCGAAGTGGCGACACCCTCCAATTCCTCGATCTGCGAAGGCTCGAGGTGAAGATGGCCCGATCGCGACAATTTCAGGCAGGCGTCCCGCGCAAAGGATTGGACGAGAAGATGCGGGAAATCCTGATTACGTGAAATCTCCAGCAACTTGGCGGCAGCCACGATAGCCATTTGCGGAGTCTCGTTGGCGACCCGGTCCCATGCTATGACCGACCAGAGGCATGACGCAATCCAGTAATAGTCCAGCCGAGGCGAGCGAAACAGCGTCTCCTCGCGGCGACCGTATTCGGCAACGAACGCGCGTAATGCATCCTCCGCGCCGAGCCGCCCCAATCTCCGTATCGCGTGGGCGGCACGCCACCGAACCCGGACATCGTAATCGCCCATGCACGCATATAGAAAACGCGCGACGGCCACTGACACGGATTTGGGAACTTCGTCTACAGCCCAGGTCTGATCACGGTGTTCGGGTGCGACCCGGGCAGCCAGGCGGCGTGCATACCATTGCCCTATCTGCGCAGACGCAACAGGATCGAGGTATCCGCCGATCAGCCCCGACAAGTCGAATACTTGTTCGCCGCCGAGCGCCTCGCCGTGCAATTCGATACCGCGCAGCAGCAGGTCAACGATCTGTGGCGATCCGAGCTGCGTCAGATCGAGCGCCCGCGGGAGCGAGGTTTCTTCGTGGGAGATGTAACGGATGAGCTCCGGCAGCCGGTCTACGATCACTTTCGGGAGTTCGTTGGTCGCCCAGCCGCGCAGCGCCGGTGATCTCCATTGCTCGACCAAATCGATCAGTTTTTCTGTTGTCTCTCCGGGAACCGGTGACGTAAGCGCACGAAGCATGTCGAGAAACCCAACGCGGTCACGAAGCGCAACGCTGTCTGCTGCCCAGCCGATGACATCCGAAAGCGAAATGTAATGGCGATCAGCCCGGGCGCTCTCGAGCGCAGCTGCAGCGACGCGGCCAAATTCGTCGGCGTCGAGCAAAATTTCCCGGGTCCAAACAGGCTTGGTCGGTCCATCCCGCTTGGGCCGAGGATCAGATGCCTTGCCCTGCCCCCTCGCGGCTGCTCCGACAGGAGGCAGGCTTGCCAGAAACGTGTGCTGATCGACAAGGGCCCTGCCCCACTTGTCACTGGTCACCGTGCGAACACGCATGACCAGTTTCTCGTTGCTTCGATGGCTGTGGCGGATCAGCGCATTCCATGCCGCTTCTTCGAGAAACGGACCCGCAATCGCGCCTGAAGCAAGGCGATCCAATGCCACCGCAACCACTCCATGGTCCCCATAGAGGAAAAGCTCGATCGCCATCGCCTCAGCTGGACTGAGCCGGCCGGAGGAGAGGCCCGATTTCAGCACAGGTTCGAGCGTATGCCGCAACCCTACGAGATCAGCGTCCTCCCATTTTGCCGCGTTCGCCAATGCAAGAGGAAGGTCGAGGGAGGCAAGCACATCCATTACCTCATCCCAGGGTAGCATCTCCTCGTCGCCCAGCCGGATCGCAGCATCGGCAAGCGCTTCGGACAGGTCCCGCGCCGCTGTCATTTCGTCGCTGACGGCCGACAGGCCGCGTTTGAACAGAGTTCCCAGCAGGCGCAGCTGTGCATTGATTTCACGATCGAGTTCAGCCGCCGCCTCGACTGCGTCGTGAAAAACCGTGTTCGCGTCGTCGGGACTGATAGGCAGCAAAATGCGCGCGTAGGCAACCAGTGCCCTTGATTTGTCCTCGGCGCCCATCCGCCGGATACGGATCTGAGCAACCGCGTCGTCAATTTCAGTCACGATTGAGGAGTGCAATTCGGAACAGAGTGCCAGCCGCCCCGCAAACTGGGCATCGGGATCCAGGTCAGCGGTTCCCCACAAACCATGTACTTGGCGCGCCTTGGCGGCGAGCATCTTCCGGTCCACATCGGACACCATCAAGATGAGTGTCGCGCGGCCAGCGGCCATAGCCAGCGCGATACCGCTGCGTTCCCTCGTCAACCGCCATTGGCCGTCGATGCGCCGCTTGACTGCCGCATCCAATGTACTTGCGACATCTTGCGCCGCGACTCTGCCGGACAGGATCATCGCAGTTGCGGCATAGGTCGGATAGAGCGAAGCGGCGAGCTCCGTGAGCTTGCGGTCGGCTTCGGCTTCGCCATGAGCGCCCGGGCGCTTCTTCTCCGCGTCGCTTGGCACAGGCCGCGGCACGTAAAGGCCGTCAGGGTCGGGAGTTTGTCCGCTCCTCGCGGCACGCAGCGCATGTGCGCGAAAGATCAGATCCAGCTTAGCCGTGTTACCGGCTGACAGCTTCGCAATCTGGCGGTGATCCGGACGCAGCACTTCATCAAGAAAATCGTCGACCGATGCCGCCGCGAGGCCGTTCGCTGAAAGTACTTCGCAGGCAGCCATCAGCATGTCGATGATCCATGCCCACAATTCGTCAACGGGGTGCGAAGCGGAGAGGAAGCCGGAAAGATTATGGCGCCGAGACCGGAAACTGACAAATCCCTCGGCGAGCAGCGTCATGTCAACGGACAAACCTGCCA
This sequence comes from Novosphingobium sp. BL-S-21, assembly GCF_055521655.1. Classification (NCBI taxonomy): domain Bacteria; kingdom Pseudomonadati; phylum Pseudomonadota; class Alphaproteobacteria; order Sphingomonadales; family Sphingomonadaceae; genus Novosphingobium; species Novosphingobium sp. BL-S-21. Next base: position 122,558 of record NZ_JBVFVP010000003.1, on the reverse strand, counting down.
TCGCCATCGGCACCAACAGGAACAGCGCGTCCCTTGGATGCAAACGCGCGGTCTTGAGGATTGCCTGAAGAAGTTCGCCATCCCCTTGAGCCAGAAGTTGAGGCCCGATGAGCCTCGCAACCTTCAGCCGAATACGCCTCGGCGTCCATCGCCAAAGCGAGGCCAGCGCCTTTTCCGGGCCCTCCACGCGCAGCTCCGCCTCGATACTTGCGGCGATATCCCCACGATTGAGCCGCCAGCCAGCGCTGTCGTACTCGTTAACGAGCCTTTGCCGTGCGGTCATCCAGGCTCCCGTTAGCCGCCGCCCTTCGCGCAGCGAGACGCGATCACCGGCCTGTGCGTCGACGACCTGTTTGTGGAGCAAAAAGGCACCATGATAGCCGATCTGTTGAGGGTCGGTCAGGATCAACCGGCCTGCTGTATCGGGCGCAAATCGGACCGCCAGATCCGGATTGTTGCTCAGGAGTGAGCGTAGGGCCCGCTCGGTTTTGAGTCCCTCCCCGCCGATCAATACGAAGCGCATCGCGCGCGCGGCATCGCCCGCGTCGCGGCAGACCGAGATCGAGAGCCGCAGGCGCGTGAGCTCTGCCTCACGGCGCAGCACCGGATCGGTAATGATCTCAGGTGATGGTTCCGCCTCGACAAGATCGAGGAGCTCAGCGCCCTTGCCCGCGCAGACCAGCGCCCCTGCGACATGCTGAGCAGCATACGGGTCAGTGCTGCAACGGCTCGCCAGCCAAGTGGCCGCAGCTGCGGTCACCTGCTCGAACTCCGGCATGCCCTCCTTACGCACGAAATCCTCGAAGTCTTCGTCCGCAAAGCTGACCTTGTCATCTGCGAGCCGGATCGCCGGTGCCATGTCGGTGCAGATATCGACCAATGCCGCCTCGGGGATCGCTAGAACGACGGCGAGGTCGGCGAGGGGCACGGGGCGAGCCAAAGTGATGAGCCCGGCGCAAAATTTGGCGACATTGGAGGGGCTGCCGCTCTTACTCAGCGCTCGTTCGAACTGCTCGAGGAAGACCTGGTCAAGCGTCCGGGCTCCCGGCAGCAATCGCTCGATAGCGCTCTCTGGATCCGCCTTGCCCAGATCCAATGCATAAGTCTGGACGCGCGGAACCCCGGCGGTCAGGCGGTGAAAGGTATCGAGCCATTCGGGAGGAGCAGCCCACACCCGCTGGACGTGGAGTTCAGTCTCTTCTCTTGTGAAGGGCGCGATCTCGATCTTGGTGAATTCAGCGGGAAGCTCGATCTCGGGTAGACGTCCGCTTCGCGCCGTGAGCACGAACCGCACGTTCGAGGGTACCTCTCCCAAGGCAACGAAGTCCCGTACAAAGCAGGCCTCAGCCGGTCTTCTTGAGGTCGCCGCGGTCACGGCGTTGTCGGCTGCATCCACGGCAATGACGATCAGCGCCTCGGGATATTCCTGCCTGTGCGCTTGAGCTGCGTGACGGAGCCTGTTCAGGAAATGGCGCGCCGGATCTGCGAGTTGATGGCGGCCAAGCAGAATCGGCATCCTCAATCGCGTCGCGAGTTCGTTCGAGAGCTGCAGAAAGGCATCTTCAGGACGATGCCGAAGGGCTCCGGCATCCATGAAGGTGCCGCCACCATAGCAGTCGTAAGTCACCATTATCGAATGAGCAGGAAGTGCCGCTTCGATCTGCTGAAGCGCGGTCGTCTTGCCTATCCCGCCAGGTCCGTGGAGGCAGATGGACTGTTCGCCGGCCAGGATGCGCTCGGCTGCATGAGCCACGCTCGCACGAGGGACAGGCTCGAGTATGTGCTTGAGCACCGGAGTACAGGGAAAGAGCGCGCCCATGCTCGATACGCCCAAACCGAGCAGTACCGACTCCTTGGTAATGACCTCTCCGCTGAACTCTGGCCGCATACGCTGCCGGATGAACTGGCGAAGATCTGCGACCGTCGTTTGCAGCTCGAGATCGGTCCAGGCGGCCATCTCGGCGAGCACCTGTTCCTCTATCGCAAAGCGCGATCCGGTTCCGCCATGAAACCGCAAAGCGCCGGCGAAGACCTCCAGATCCTTCTTCGAGAGGCCTGCCGCATAAGCGAGCTTGGTCGCATCCGCGGCCTCTTTGGCTGGTCTGGCCTTTGGAACGGTGATACCACCTGCAGCGATTGAACCGCTCGCGAGTTCCAACTCCGGATTGATCGGCTGGTTGGTCACCAGCGTCACCTCCACCGCGCAGCCCGGTTGCAGTTTGCGAATACCCGCCCAAGCCCGCGCGAGCCGGTGAAACACGCTGTCTTGGCGCTTCTCGCCTTTTACGAGGCGCGCGACCGTCCATGACCCCGTTGGATTGCCGGCAGAATACTTGAGCTGCTCCAAGACGATCCGGCTCGCCTCGCGTGCATTGCGCCCGCCCTCGTAAAGTCCGCAATCAACGCCATCCCAGGTCGCCTCGTCGGCGCTGGCCTCATCGCTAGGCGCAATGCCTTCGACAGTCAGGGCCTGAAGCGGGTCGCGATCGTCGAGCAATCGAAGAGCATGCCGTGCCGCCCAGAGCTCATGATAATCGTCGCCAGTATTTGAACCCCGCGCGCCTCTAAAATCGCTCACTTGCCTGCCTCGCGAGTCCCGCCGGACCTTGTTCCCATGCCGCCTGATAGGATGGCGAGTTTGAAACGCTCACTGAGCGTCTTTTCCTATGCCCCCCGGCTCGCCTGGTTTCCTATCGGCATCAGGTGCTTGCTGCAACTGCCCACCCAATTGGAAGACCGTTCGAGTACAGGCGCTCCGCGGCTGCCCATGGCATCGTAGTCGTAAGCGAGGGGGTCCCCTTTCTCTGCCATTCACGTTCCTCGACGGGGGTAAAAGCGCGGCAGCGGAAGTTCACCCGTATGGAGATCGTGCTATAGACTGCGCAAACCGGAGAGCAGGCAAGAGCTAGCTGCGGCAACCGCGAGATCTTATGGGTGAAAACCAAGGCAAGGAGGATCAGGACCCGCATCGTCAGGCCGGGCGGTGCAACGGACCTGACTGCACATCCCGTTCGTTCATCAAGGCGCACATCATTCCTGCAGGCTTCGCACGAACCCTCCACAGCGAAGGGGGCTATAATCTGCGCGTCGTGGCCGATGGCGCCCGGCGCGCTCGTCACCAACTCGGCGCCTTCGACAAAACAATTCTTTGCGCTCAGTGCGACCGGAAGCTTGGACGCCTTGACGACTATGCGTTGAAATTCACCCAACGCCCGTTTACCGAGGCCCGGATCGGCAGGCTGGAACGGATCGATGGCGTTTCATGCAGCCGTCTCGCGGCGTTCGTCACCTCCGTCATATGGCGCGCGTCCATTTCAAGCCATCCGGATTTCGCTGGGATTGATCTTGGCCCCCATTCGGATCGTGCGCGCGACATAGCGTTTGGCGACAGCCTTTCGGAGTTCCCCGTGATCGCGAACCGGCTCAGCAGCAATCGCCTCGATGTCCGGCATGTCTATGTCCTTCCGAGCCGCCGCCGCTTGAGGGACCTAAACACCTATGTCTTCACAGTCGGCGGCTTCCAGTTCCATCTCATCGCTGATAGTCGCCCCGTCCCCCTTTCCCTGTGGCCGCTGGTGATCAACGGGCAAGCGGATCTCGTCTCGTTCGTGGCGCCGTTCGAAGGGACCGCAGAGTATCGAGACCTGCGACAGGTTGCGCGGGCGGGCAGCAGCAGGACTTCTTGAACGAAGCCGGTAGCCGAGCCACCGACTTCCTCTAATTTGCCCGGTTTGAGCTTAAAGGCTCCGCGATCCGAAGCCCCGGGCTGCCCCCTCGAAGCGGGCAATTGTCGAAGGGCGCCACTTTCTGCAACAAAATGTGTCTCTACCTTCGCACGACCGCACATTGTTCACAAATCGCTAAGCGACCGTGTTGCGTGCAGCATAGCTGGCAGGCGACTGCATCGTTCACCGATTACTGCGTCTGGCGTGGGCTAGCGTTCCAGAGAGGGGCCGGAAGCGTCCCGTCTGAGCCGATACCGGCCGATGACGCCCTGTTCGACTATTTAAGCTCGTTGCCTGGCCCGCTTAAAAGTGTCCGGTTCCTATGAGATTCGGCACGGTCAGAAGCGCAATGCCCCGAATCTTGTCCTGCGATCGACTGTTGGGGCTGATGGGCCCACTAGATAGGCGCCATGGCCGCATTGGGCATGGGCGTAGTCCTGAGGCTCGCCTAGGTTAGGCTATAAAACGCAGGATTCGCACTAACGGAAATCCGCCTTTCTGTGTATCAGGCCGCGCATCAAGGAGAATTGTATGCCCAGCGCCCTATATACCGTCGGCTATGAAGGGGCGGATATCGCCCATTTCCTGCGGACATTGAAGGATTGCGGCATCAAACGCCTGATCGACATCCGCGACGTTCCAGTGTCGCGCAAGCGCGGCTTTTCGAAAACCGCGTTGGCGGACGCTCTGGAAGAACAGGGCATCGCCTACAGCCATCTCAAGGCGTTAGGCGATCCCAAAGCAGGGCGAGAAGCCATGCGCCGTGGGGACTATCCGGGTTTTCTTGAGATCTACACCTCGCATATTGCAACGCCCGAGGGACAGGAAGCCTTGCGCGTAGCAGTTGAGTTGGCCGAAGAGAGCCCATCCATCCTGCTTTGCTATGAGCGTAGCCCGGCACAGTGCCATCGCACAGTGGTGGCAAACGAAATGGTGCGGCTCGCTGCATTCGATGTAAAGAACGTGGGCATCAATCCCTGACGACGCGTAGAAACTGCCGATTAAGATGCGTTAAAGCCCTTAAACGCTACCGACATTCCATGCTAACACTGACCTGACTGCCGGTCACTTCCGGCTTGGAGGGGCCTATGGCAGTTGTCCGTACCGAACGCATACTCATTCTGTGCAAGACCTATCCTTCTCCCAGCGAAAAGCACGCAGAGACATCTTGTGTTGCGGGAATGACGCTATCGGGCGAATTCATTAGACTCTATCCGGTTCCCTTTCGCCTAATCCGCGACAACCAGCAATTCCAAAAGTGGCAATGGATCTCCGCCCAAATCCGTAAAGCCCAGAAGGATCACCGTCCCGAAAGTCACACAATCTCTGTCGATACAATTACTTTGGCCGGCAAGCCGATCAGCACCAAGAACGAATGGGCCGCGCGCCGCAGCGAACTGAGCAAACTCCCACTCTTTTCGGATTTTGCAGCCCTTGAAGCCGCGCGCAGAAGTCAAGGCGGGACCCTGGCCCTACTGCGCCCGACACGGATCAACCGACTCGAAATCACAAAGGCAGATAATCCTGACTGGACCGAGGCAGAGCTCAAAAAGTTGGTCAGCAACCAGATCCAGGGCGGACTCTTCGACGAACACGACGACCGCGAGGTTCGCTTGCTGCGCAAACTTCCGCACAATTTCCACTACCACTACGAATGCGTGGTTGGTGGCGAGACGCGTAGCTATCGCCATAAGATCGCCGATTGGGAAGCTGGAGCCCTATACTGGCACTGCGTCGACAAGTACGGCGACAGTTGGGAGGGGCCTTTCAGGCAAAAGCTCGAAACCGAGCTACCCGCCAAGGATCTGCAGTTCCTGATGGGAACAATTCATCGCTTTCCCGATCAGTGGCTTATCATTAGCATGATCTATCCGCCCAAAATTCCTGCGGACCGCCCTGTTCAATCCGAGATGTTCATATGAGCGAGCAAGGCTGCCGCAAGAGGACCGCCCACACACAGCGCACTACCTTCTAGCATCGGCATATCAGCTCGCAATACCAGCCGCCGGCCGTATGTGTTGCGTAATGAATGAAACGCACGCCCCTGAGATTGGGTCAACGCTGCGCTCGAATGCCATTGCCGATCCACGCTAAAGCGCGTGACGCTTCTCAATCGGCTCAAGAAACATCGTCGCATGACGGCCTACTCGCTAATAACCGAAGTTAACAGCTGCCCAGCGATATCTGCCCGTCTCCACATTCGTCTCGGTTCACGCATCACCCATGGATAACACCTCCACGAACCCGCAGCCCGGCACATGAATGTACAGGCCCGGGGACAGACTGCCTTCGGCATCCAACTCCTTCCCGCCTCCAAGGCAATCGAGGCGAACGATCCGATTTTGGAAATCCGGGCAAATCCTTCGACCGACTGGAGCCGTCACCTGCCACAGCGCCCGACAATTTTGCAATGCTGGATGAACATAAGTGGCCAAGCTGCCTAACAGCGTTCCAGATTCTCTAGTTGACCTGCGTTGCGTCGGGCACGTCATAGACGTTTTGCGAAAACGCCGATGAGAGCCGATGATCAAGTAGGGCGGTAATGATGTCGGCGCAGGTTTCGGCCGTGGGTTGGATGAGTCCCTTCGCGTCGAACTCAAGGTTGAGCTGGTATTGGGAGTGGTGCTTCCGCAGCCGGTTCATAAAAGCTTCGTCTTGATAGTGGCCCTTCTGGCGAATAGCGCAGACACGGCGAAGTTGTATTTTATTAGTCCCAACAAAGGCGACAAGTGGTGCAAGATTAGTAAAAAGATCGGAGAACTTGGGCTCGGCCTGAAGCTCAACAAAGTCATCAGCATGCGCTTGTCGATAATTTACAATCGACTCGAATTTTGCTTTTTCCTTGATCAAAAGCTGATCATTAATAATGAAGAAGTCGATATATTTTGACAAAGTGAATTGTGGGGAATCATCCAGCTCAAGCCCCTCATCCCGGAATAGAACGTCGATATGGTTACCACGCCTGCTCGATCGCCAAGAAACATCGGTCTTACGTACGGCGTGCAACACGTTCGTCCCACTCGTGAGCCTGATCACGTAAAAATCTGTGTTTTGTACATGGCCCAAGTTTTTGACCTTCCGCTCCGGCAATGCGTCTGCTGCAGCCGACACGATCAGATCAGCATGCGTTTCTAGCGTGTCAATGCTAAGAACACTCGCCTCATTGTTTTGAGCCAGAAGACCATAGGGATTAACTTCTTCGATAGCAGCACGCGCGTTAACCACGGCCTCTTTAAGGGCCGCCTCCAACGCGCCTGTAGTAGATATCCACCGCCCGGTAAAAATGGGGGTTCCGCCGCCCATCCCGCCCGACTTCTTAAATAGCCACACAGTGACCCCGGCATTTTCGATGTCGAAGTCCGCAAAATTCTGGGGTATCGGCATGCTAAGCAACATCCTCAGGCTTAATAATTAGAATTTCTTGCAGTGGGCACTGTTTGTAATGTCCTGGAATGAGATGGCCTTTTGAAAGCACGCTCGCTTTGAAGGTATTCTGACCACCGGCAAACCGGTAACTAATGGTATACAGCCTCCACCCCATCGCAATGAGAACCGGGTTGAAGATAATCTGCCCTGCTCGATGCGTTATCCAAAACATCCAGGCAAGAAAAACTAGAAAACCGATGAATTTCCCCGTCTCCTGGTAGTCGATGCTCATAAACGAAACGACGTATGGAAGCGTGTAATTCATCAGATCTGTCGGCACGTACTCAGTTCCAGTCACCTCCACATCTATTGATGGCCGAACAAATCGTAGAGATATTAACGTCACACCAAAACACACGAGAGTCAAAGTAAAGAGACCGATCGCAAATATCGGACTCTTTACTGGAAGCGTGCATGCGTGCCCTCCGATCGGCCAGCACAACCGTCTACCTAGCGCCGAAAAGTCGAAATTCTGGGCTAGCAGGATTAGGCTAAGCGGCAGGTAGGAACCAATAAATACGACAATCGCTGTCAGAAAACGGAATTGCACACTGTCCTCTACCTAAAGCCTGCTTCTGGAATGGATCGTGATGAATCGAAATTAAAATTTCTAGAGGAAATTTCTCAATTAAGTTACGACACTGTGGAGAAGATTGGGTAAGCACCACCGGATAGCGCGCTCCGCTACGAACTATCCTATTACGGGACACAATGATTAAGTTTGCATTGGAGAGATTGGCTGAGGTACCTTGCTTCGCTGCAACCAGTTTCCCGCAAAGGCATGAATGAATGTCTGCTTGGGCACGATCGGCTCTCGAAAGGAGACATTCCGGACTGTCCGACACTGCCGACTTCGGAACGGATCAATTCGAGGGAACGGTGAGTAGGTGCCCAACTGCATCATTCTTTATTCTCCGTCAGCACCTGTCCATTTGCCTGTCGCCATCGAACTGGTATGGTCCCTCGCCGCTTTACGAAAGTCCGGGTGAGGTGATGCCGGGCCTTCAATGGTGAAGTCGCAAGCGAACGAAACCCCAGCGTCGTCTAGCCCAACCAGGTAGCATGTGCACGGTCCACCATCTCAGATTAGCTTAACATCCGGTGCGTGAACCGGGACCACTTCAATTTCCAGGCCGGCATATGAACCGTCGCATGCGGAATGGACGTGGATCAACTTAACGACGCGCTTCCAACGGGGCCGGGCGAGGCATAGGCAAGGCATAAACGGGGCAGTCAGCTGCCCAGCGCAGCGGCGAACGGTATGCTCAGCGCAGTACATCGGCGGCATCTATGTACTGCATACGACTTTTCCCACTGGCCCAGCCGCCGCTCTTTTGAAATGCAGGCTGGCCACGGGCAATTTCTCCGGCATTCCCGCCGAGCGGCTACCAGGGTACAAGGTGAGGAGTAGAAATTGAGATTTGGGATCGCAGGTCGGGCACTGGCATTTTGGGCCCTGACGCTGACCGGATATCCGGCCCTCGCGGCCCCATCACCAACGGATTCGGCTGCCAGAGCGGCGCCAAACGTAAGGCCACCCTTAGTACCAGCGGATTTCATGGTCCCGCATTCAGCCGAGGCAGAGGGCTTCAAGCTTGTTCCGCTCGGTCCGTCTTTGGTGGGCATGGATTTCGACGCCTACATGTCATCCATCGAGCACCTGCAAAAAACCTTCAGCCGCAGTTCCAACTGGCCTCACAAGGGCATCTCGAGCGCCGATGCCCTGCGTGACATGGAAAATGAAGAGGCCCGATTTAAGAACCGCCAATCGTTTGCCTACGCCGTGCTTACGCCGGACGGCAGCGCCGAGCGCGGTTGTGTCTACATCGCGCCGAGCGCCGTAAACGGTTACGATGCCGTTGTCCGGATGTGGGTAACGAAAGCCGACTACGACGCAGGCTTTGACGCGGAGCTTTACAAATGGGTGACCGATTGGATCCAGACGGCTTGGCCGTTCAAAACGGTCGCCTATCCCGGACGCGCCGTCGATTGGGCGACCTGGGATGCCCTGGTCGCCGCGAACAAAGCGGCGTCGAAGACTGAGACACCCTGAAGACTCGAACTGCCGCATAAGATCACGCGCTGGCGATTGGGAAGCATGGCCACCTGTCAGTGAACATCGTGCGACTTTAACCGCACAACCTACTCCCGGTGGCGGCCATCGGCATGCGGTGACCAGGAGCTGTTCGTTGCTTCGGGCTCCAGCCTTTGCCGCCCCGGCCGGGGGCGCCGCTGCTAGAGGCGCCCCCGGCCGGTGCGGTTCGGGAAGGACATCTCGCCGACGCGGTGCAGGAGGTCGCCATGATCGATGACGATCCGGTCGCAGATGACGTGAATCACTACCTCGCCATCATCCAACAAGGGACAGCGCAAGAGCGCGTTTGCACGGGTCATTGCCAGGAACGGCGCCCTTTTCCGCTGTATTGAGCACCAGGGCGTTGGGACTGGGAACGCCGTCCAGGAACAGTTCCAACTGGCCCGTCTCCGCGCGGACGCGGAACAGGCTGGCATTGGAGTTCTGCCAGGCGGACGGGGTGGAAGGTCCCCAGTCCTCAGACCACGCTTGAAATCCGAAATCCGCGTTCCACCCTAGGTCGGTCCTGAGCTGGCTCTCACGATCAAAATCATGCGAAATCAGGCGGCCTGGACTCAAGCGTGCGTCCGTGCGGCGGTACACCTACCAACAACAATGGACCGTCGTGCCTACTGGAAAACCGCCGTTGCGATTGTTGTCCTTGCGAGCGAGAACCAGGCCTACCTTATCGGCCTTGCCTTTCAGGCATCCTCTCCCAAAAGCCTATAAGTCAGCCTTCGTGCCAGCTTTTTTTTGATCGGCAGCATCGGATGCTGCGGAAACACTCAACCAGCTATCTCACTTCGATTTCGTCCTAGTCGTTTCGCAGCGTATAGCGGGTTATCCGCGGCAGCGAGCCACTCCTCGACCGACAATATGCCCGGCCCCACCTCAGCGATCCCGAAACTGGCGGTGACCATCAGCATCTTGTCGCCCGGCAGCGAAATCGGGTGATCTTCAAGCCTCTTGCGAAACCGTTCGACTGCAACATGTGCCGCGTCCACGTTCGTTTCCGGCAGCAGCACGGCAAACTCCTCGCCGCCGAGCCGTCCCAGGATATCCGCATCGCGTTTCAGTTCGGTCACAAGGCGGACAACTTCGCGCAGAACGCAGTCTCCCGCCGCGTGGCCATGTGTGTCGTTTACCGCCTTGAAGTGATCGAGGTCTGCCAGCACCAGCGTACTAGGGCGGCCAAAGCGATGAAATCGGTCGACCTCCACCAGCGCGCGCTCGGCAAAAGCTCGCCTGGTAAGAGCCCCGGTCAAGACATCGCGCTCAGCGATCCGGCGCAGTTCCAGCTGCGTTTCGACGATCCGCGCGAGGCTCTTCAGCATCGTCACTTCGGTTTCGGTGAAGTGTCTCGGCTGCTGGTCGATGGCGCATAGCGCCCCGACGTTATAGCCTTCTGGCGTTGTCAGCGGAATGCCGGCATAACTGCGGATGTTGGGATCCCCGGTCACCAAGGCATTGCCTGCAAAGCGCGCATCGTCGAGAGCGTTCTCGATCAGGAAAGGCTGCGTGTCCTTGATCGTGTGTGAGCAGAACGAAAGGCTGCGCGGCGTCTCGCTGGCATCGAGGCCGGCCCTGGCCTTGAACCACTGGCGATCGGCATCGATGAGTGACACGGCGGCAATGGGGACATTGAGTATCGAGCGGACCAGGGAGACGATGTGCTCGAACGGCTCTTCCGCTTTCGTGTCGAGTATCTCCAGGCGCTGCAGGGCCGCAAGCCGTCCAGGCTCATCCTCGAGGATCGGCACACCCGTCATGCCCTCGTCTCCTTCATCTCCAGGTTTATCCTGGCTTACAAACTAAGGGCATCATTGCCGAGTTCCAGTCCGGATCGGCTGTGTCGTGCTTCGCTGCGGGCCGCTTCAACAAAAGCGCTGCCTTGCACACGGGCTGGACGACCTGCCGGGTAGACGCCGTGCCGCCGCTATGAACGACCCACTGACTGCCGCGATCCTGCATGCCATCGAGCGCGCCCCGCAATGGGCGCGCCGCGACCTGAATGCAAAGACCCTGCCCTTCCGCAGCCCCGCTGAAGAAACCCTGGCGGCCATGATCTCCAGCGCCGTACGCGCTGTTGTCAGTGCCGGCGGGAGAGATGAAGATGGACGGAACGATAGCGAGGGTTGAAGCCGCCTCTTCATGGTGCCGCGATCTTGGCCCAGCATCGCCGCCTCGTTGGAGACGGATCGCGGCATTGGCAAGCCGATTGCAGCCGCCTGCCACGCTCCGGTTGGTGCCCACTCACTTAGTGCTCACAAGGCAAACTGGCTAAATGGAAGCCGGGCGACATCGGCTCAACCGATGCCGCCCTTCCCATCACCCGTTAAGCTTGTCCTTGACCGCCTTGGCGACGGTGAAGGTGAGCTTCTTCGAAGCCTTGATGGTCATGGCTTCACCCGTCGCTGGATTACGGCCTTCACGCTCCGGGCTGTCCTTGACCTTGAACTTGCCGAAACCGTTAAGCGAGACTTCCTCGCCCTTTGCAGCTGCCTCGCCGATCGCCGCAAATACTGCGTCGACGATCTTGCGTGCGTCTGTCTTGGCGATGCCGTGGTCGGCAGCGATGGCGTCGGCGAGATCGCTGTTGTTCATAAAAAGTTCGTCCTGCTGATGTCTGTTCTAGCACCCCGACCCATTCAAAGGCCGGATTGGCGCTGTTCCAACATGGCGCAAGCCCCTCACCGTTCAAAGCCGCACACTTCATCCAAACCTTTGCTCAACGCAGGTTGTCCACAGCCTGTCGTGGAACGGCGATACAGCGCGCCCAATGCCGCTAGCCCCGCCGCTCGCACTCAAGATGGGCCATCAGGGCGTCCAGAACCCGTCGCAGGCCGTCGCTCGATCACCCGATCCCGCGCATCCGCTACAGGCAGCCACGCGCGCCGCCGCTCGCGCATCTCGGGCCGCGCGGCTCGTTCCTCGACGCCCTCAAGCGGAAACACTGTGGGTCGGCTGAGGTCGGCAGGCCTGCGAGCAAGAAGGGGACGCCTGGCGATATGGCGGATCACGCCGCCTTCCTCGAAAGCCTCGGCAGCAGCACGTTCGGCAGCCGTTTCTCCAGCCTCGATCTTCCTTGTCCATGACCCATTTGCCCCCGCGGCGCGATGTTACCAGCAACACCTCGCAGGTGCCGCCAACCAACCGATATGGCAAAGCTCAGACCTGGGTCCGCATCCTGCTTCGCCGGTCCATTCTCGTTTGCCCAGATCGGCGCTGCGGAGCCGATCGTGAGATAATGACGTTCAGTACATCATGGCCGGAGCGAGCGGCCAATAACGTGGAGCAAGATCGTTGACCGAGTGGATAACACAAATGATCGAGGACATGGGTTATCTGGGCATCGCGCTTCTGATGTTCCTGGAAAACGTGTTTCCGCCGCTACCCTCGGAGGTCATCATGCCGATGGCCGGCTTTACGGCAAGCGAGGGCAAGCTCAGCCTCCCCGGCGTACTTATTGCCGGAAAGGCTGGCACTCTTCTCGGCGCCGGCTTCTGGTACGTCGTGGCGCGCACCTTGGGAGACGAAAGGCTGAAACGCTGGGCCTGCAGGCATGGGCGCTGGATCACGTTGTCGCCGAAGCAGATCGACGAGCTCGAACAGCGCTTTGAGCACCACAGCCGCTGGGCGGTCCCGCTTGGCCACCTTATTCCCGGCATTCGGACGCTGATTTCCATTCCGGCGGGGATCTTTCGGATGGACCTCGGCCGCTTCCTGTTTCTCACTGCGCTTGGCGCCAGCGTTTGGACGAGCGCGCTGGGCACTGCCGGATATGTCCTCGGCCGAAAGTTCGATGAAATCGACCGTTACCTGGGTCCGGCGAGCACCGCGATTATGCTCGCGATTCTCATCGCCTACCTCTACCGGATAATCCGGTTTCGAAAGGCCTGAAAGCCACCTAATGAGGTCGTGGTTCCTGTAGCCCGAGCGCGCTGGCGGACCGTTGCCGCGCCCGAATAAAATCCATTCATTGCTCGGTGGTCGCCGCTCCTCTACCGTCCCCTGCCTCCAGGCTCAGATGCTTTTCCAAAGGCTGCGATGCTTTGATTCCTATGCGTAAAAATGTCTGATTTCCAAGATCCACAGGATGGAATAAACCCGTGGCGAGAAGCAAACGCTCCAAAGGGCGGCTGGCACAAATGCGGCGGCGGCGGGTTGTCTTGTCCATGCGTCGCAGTCAAGGAGATTTAGGTGTCGTCATATGAGCAGCCGTCCCTTCTCGCCTCAACAGGCATTTCCGGGCTCGACGCTGTACTGAATGGCGGCCTAACGCCTGAGCGCATGTACCTGGTGGAAGGTACGCCCGGCACTGGAAAGACAACGCTGGGCCTCGGCTTCCTGCTCTCGGGCGCCGCCGTTGGTGAGCTGGGCCTCTATATCACGCTGGCCGAAACCGAAGTCGAACTCCGTGCCGTTGGAAAGTCGCACGGCTGGTCACTCGACCAGTTGCACCTGTTCGAAATGGTTCCAGCGGACGAGTTTGCCGAGGAACATGAGCAGACATTGCTTCATCCTAGCGAGGTCGAGCTGGGCGAAACCGTTCGCAACATCATGGCGAAGGTCGATGAGGTTCGTCCTGCGCGGATCGTACTGGACAGTCTCTCCGAACTGCGTCTGCTTGCTCAAAGTCCGATCCGCTACCGGCGTCAAATTCTGGCCCTCAAGCATTTTTTCTCGACCCGTGCGTGCACCGTTCTGGTGCTCGACGACCGCGGTGCGAGCGGAAGCGATCTGCAGTTGCATAGCATTGCGCACGGCGTCATCTCGCTGGAGCAGACGCTGGCCGGGTTCGGTGGACAGCGGCGGCGGCTCAACGTCGTCAAGATGCGGGGTGTAAAGTTCCGTGGCGGCTACCATGACTTCGAAATCAAGCGCGGCGGTCTTTGCGTTTATCCCCGCCTGGTCGCCGGAGACCATGACACGGTTGACGGCGGGGCGACGATGACGACCGGCTCGCCAGAGCTCGACAGATTGCTCGGCGGTGGGCTCGTGCCCGGTACCGCCACCTTGCTGACGGGGCCCGCTGGTGTCGGCAAGACGACGACCTCAGTGCAATGCATGGTGGCAGCGCTAGAGAGAGGTAGTAAAGCCGCCTATTTCCTGTTCGATGAACGTGTGCCCACGCTAATGACGCGAAGCGCGGCACTCGGCATGGACATTCAGCCCTATCTCGAAAACGGGCAGTTGCTGCTGCAGTCGATTGATCCGGCAGAAATGTCGCCTGGCGAATTCGCCGGATCGGTTCGCGCAGCGGTCGAGGAGCACGGCGCCAGCGTCGTCGTGATCGACAGCCTCAACGCTTATCTCCAGTCAATGCCGAACGAACAGTTCCTCATTTTGCAGATGCATGAAATGCTGAGTTACCTCGGCCAGAAAGGTGTGGTGAGCCTCCTTATCCTTGGCTTGCACGGCGTGACGGGTGATATCCGTTCGGATGTCGATCTGAGTTATCTCTCGGACACCGTCGTCCAGCTACGCTATTTCGAAGCGCACGGCGAAGTCCGCCAGGCGATTTCCGTCATCAAAACGCGGACCGCCAGGCACGAACGGACGATACGCGAGTTTCAGATAGGCAGCAGCGGGTTGCAACTTGGCGAACCGCTCCGGCAATTCCAAGGCGTGCTGACTGGCGTGCCAACCTTCTCGGGCGAGGCAAAGACACTGATGGCAAGCCAGACGGATCCGGACAGTTCGCGGGGATAGGATGAGCCAGCTCGTCCTGATCCTGGCGCCGCGCGGCCGCGATGCGGCGATCGCGGCCAATCTGTTCGCACGCCATTCGATCGCGGCGCAAGTCTGCGCTGATGCGGGCGAGCTTGCTTGTCGGCTGGAGGATGGTGCAGGCGCCGTCCTACTCACCGAGGAAGCGCTCGTAGGACCGAACGCTCACGAAATCGCGCGCTGGGTCGCTGGGCAGGAAAGCTGGTCGGACATTCCCTTCGTGGTACTTGCCAACGGATCGCGGTCGCCCCGGACAGTGGCAGCAGCCGATCGCCTTTCCGAATTGGGCAACGTCGTCCTGCTGGAGCGACCGCTTCACGCCGAGGCTATGCTTGGCGCCATTCGCTCCTCGTTGAAAGCCAGGGCCCGGCAGTTCGAAATACGCGATGCCGCGCGGCTGAGTGCGGCACAAAATCGGGTCCTCGCGCTTGCGGTCGAGGCGGCGCCGCTGAGGACCACTCTGAATGCCATCGTGCTCGAAGTGGAAGCTCTGTCGACATCAGGGGTCCTCGCCTCGATCCTGCTGATGGATGAGGATGGCCGGCACCTGCGCCACGGCGCCGGCCCAAGCCTGCCGGATGCGTATAACGAGGCAATCGACGGCATCGGGATCGGACCTGCCATCGGTTCCTGCGGTACCGCAGTTTACCGTAAGGAACCTGTATTCGTCGCGGATATAGCATCTGACCCGCTTTGGGCGGACTTCCGCGATCTGGCGCTTTCCCACGGCCTTAGGGCTTGCTGGTCTCTCCCGATTGCTTCTGTGGAGGGCGAAACTCTGGGCACGTTTGCGATGTACCACCGCGAGCCGCGCGCGCCCATCGCAGCGGACCTCGCCATTGTCGACTTCGTGGTCCGTACGGCCGGCATCGTCATTGCGCGGGCGCGGACCGAAGATAAACTTCTCGCGAGCGAGGAAAGATATCGGCAGATTGTCGAAGGCGCCGAGGACTTCGCTATCGTGACGCTTGACCCCGAAGGGGTGATTACCGGGTGGAATAGTGGGGCGACGCGGATTATTGGCTTTGCCGTGCAGGAAGCGCTTGGTCGGCGCGGAGACATGTTCTTTACCCCTGAAGACCGGGCAGCCAATGCACCGGCGGATGAGATGAAAAGGGCTGCTGCCCAGGGCCGGGCGGTCAACGAACGCTGGCATGTTCGCAAAGACGGCCAACGGTTCTGGGGATCGGGCCTGACCATGCCGCTCGCCCAACGTGACCGTGGTTTCGTTAAAATCTTCCGCGATCGCACGGCGGAACATGAAGCGGAGGCAGCGCTGCGGGAAAGCGAAGCGCGTCTGCGCTTTTTTGGGACGTTGGAGGAAAGGCTGTTCGGCGCCGCCACGGCGACCGAGGCGATGCGGGCGGCGGCCGAGATGCTGGGACAAAAGATCCACACCTCACGATGCGCCTACGCTGACGTCGATGCTGACAACGACCGTTTCTGGATCCGGAACGATTATACCGCGCCCGGCACGGACAGTTCGGTCGGGACCTATAGCCTCGATCTCTTCGGGCCACGCGCCGCTGCCGACATGCGGCTTGGGCAAACGCTGGTCATCAATAATGTGGCAGATGAGCTCGAGCCCGAGCAGGGTCGCGCGATGTTCCAGTCGATCGATATCGAGGCGATCGTTTGCTGTCCCCTGGTCAAGTACGGCCGGCTGGCTGCGATGATGGCCGTACATCAGGACCGGGCGCGAGAGTGGGCGCCGAACGAGATCGCGTGGATCCGAGAAGTTGCCGAGCGCTGTTGGGCACATGTCGAGCGGGTCGGTGCCGAAGCGCGTCTTCGAGAGAGCGAGGAGCGGCTGCGGCTGGCCGTCGAAAACGCCGAAATCGGTTTCTGGGATGTCGATGTCGTCAATGACCGGCTCATCTGGCCGGCTCGGACCAAGGCCATGTTCGGCATCTCGACCGAAGTCCCCATCACGATGGAAGACTTCTACGCCGGTCTCCATCCCGATGACCGCGCCGCCACGATTGATGCCTATCTGGCAGCCGCCGATCCCTCGGTGCGTGCGCTCTACGATGTCGATTACCGCACTGTCGGCAAAGAAGACGGCGTCGTGCGCTGGGTCGCTGCCAAGGGCCGAGGTATGTTCGATGCCTCGGGCCGATGCGTGCGCGTCGCCGGGACCGCACTCGAGATCACGGCGCGCAAGGAGGCCGAGAACGCACTTCGGGAGCTGAATGCAACGCTTGAGTCCCGCGTTCTGGAAGCTGTTGCGGAA
Source organism: Novosphingobium sp. BL-S-21 (assembly GCF_055521655.1). Lineage (NCBI taxonomy): Bacteria > Pseudomonadati > Pseudomonadota > Alphaproteobacteria > Sphingomonadales > Sphingomonadaceae > Novosphingobium > Novosphingobium sp. BL-S-21. The sequence goes on along the minus strand of NZ_JBVFVP010000003.1, from coordinate 105,370 downwards.
CGCGAAGCTGCGCACGATGCCTTACGCCAGAGCCAGAAGATGGAGGCAATGGGCCAACTGACCGGCGGCGTTGCGCACGATTTCAATAATCTGCTCACACCCATCGTCGGCTCCCTCGATATGCTTCAGCGTAGAGGCGTCGGAAACGAGCGTGAGCAGCGTCTGATTGCCGGCGCCGCGCAATCGGCGGAGCGCGCGCGAACGCTGGTGCAGCGTCTTCTCGCGTTTGCCCGGCGACAGCCGCTCCAGTCCGTACCTGTCGATATCCGTGAGCTGATTGCCGGCATGGGCGATCTCGTCGCCAGCACGACCGGGCCGCAAATCAAGGTCGTGGTGGAAGTGGCGGAGGATTTGCCACTTGCCAAGGCCGATCCAAATCAACTTGAGATGGCACTGCTCAATCTGTCCGTGAATGCACGTGATGCAATGCCGGATGGCGGGACGCTGCGGATCTCAGCGATATCCGAACGCATAAGTGCCAGGCATCATTCCAGGCTGCCCCCTGGTGAATATATCCGGATCTCTGTCGCCGACACGGGCATCGGAATGGATGACGCAACGCTCGCTCGTGCAATCGAACCATTCTTTTCGACGAAGGGCGTGGGCAGAGGGACTGGCCTTGGCCTATCCATGGTGCATGGCCTTGCCTCGCAACTCGGCGGCAGCCTTGCCATCAACAGTCGGGTTGGGATCGGCACTAATATAGAGCTGTGGCTTCCAATCAGCACGAAAATTGCCAAAGAACCGTCGGACATCCAACGTCCGGCATTCGAGGCCGAACATCGCGGCGTGGCACTGCTGGTCGATGATGAAGAGCTCGTCCGCATGAGCACGGCAGATATGCTCGCGGACCTTGGTTATGTTATCGTGGAAGCCAATTCCGCAGAGGACGCTTTGGCCGTGCTGGAGTGCGGCCAGTCTGTTGACATTGTGGTTACCGACCACCTTATGCCCGGTATGACAGGGACAGACCTCGCGCGACACTTGCGACTTACCCGACCGGCATTGCCGATCTTGCTCGTATCTGGTTATGCCGAGCTAGAGGGCATAGATGCCAAACTACCTCGATTAACCAAGCCCTTCCGGAAAGATGAACTCGCAGCAACCCTTGCTTTCCTCGTAAAGTAAAACTCAACACCTGCTTGGCGATTGAGTGGCCTCAGTTCGGCATTATGGGGGCACACCAATCAAAAACATTGCAGATTTTCTTAAGAACCAGTCCATACCCGATGCTGACTTGAGGCTCTCTGCAAAGAGGGATCGATTGAATCGCGAATAGCGCCAAGCTCGTCCAGGTAACCGCGCAGACGCCCATCGCCCAGTTCGGCTCTTCGGGCCCGAGCTCCTTTCGCAAGTTCGTCTAGGCGCAGCTGCGCCTCTTGCCTGGAGACTTTCGTCAGAAGTGCGGACAGAAGGTGGCGCATGGCAAACTGCGCACCTTCGCTCTCGATCATGGCGCGCTCGAGAACCTCCATGCGCCTTTCTATTTCGTTGGACATAGCTGCAAGACCGCATCGCTGCTGCAAAGAAAAAGCGATTTTTGGCGACCTAGGAGACATTGCGAGAGTAGCCGATCTATTGCGCGGCTATCTTACTCGCCCAGACTGTGCGTTCTAGTCATCTGGAATACAAGCGATAAATCTTTCAAACATCGCATTTACATGAGGCTAGGGCAGAGCGGCAAATGGTTCCTGTCGAACACAACGCCGTGCGACACAGGAACCCGCTTGCCGCTATCTTGGTGGCGCAACTGCTGAACACGGGTGGTGCCGATGGCTGCTCCGCTGACGATCGTCGTGTTCGTCATGACCAACGAATCTAAGTCAAATCCATCCTCGAGAAGGCTCTGAAGATGGACCGGGAATGATGAAGTGACTGAACCGGGAGTCCGACAAGTTCAGTCCTCTTCTTCATCACCCTCCCGCTCGAGGGCGTCGACATCTTCGCCGATGTCCTCCAGCGCTTCTCGGTGACGCATGGTGGACTGCGCCTCGATGTAGACACGACGGACTTCGGGGAACTCCTCTCGAATGCCATCTTCCACGTCGGAAACGATCCGTTCGACGGTGCCCGCAAGCGTATCGTCCACGAAGTCTGCCGAGGCCAGTACCAGGACTTCGGAAGGCCCGAAATGCATCGTGCGGACCTCGTTCACCTGCTCAATCGGCTTCACTCTTGCGAGGATTTCGCGAAGACGTTCTTCGATTGCCGGGTCTGCCGATTGCCCGGTCATCAGCACATAGCAGCGCCGAGCCAGGCTCAAGGCCGTGATCGCAAGGATCACGCCGATTGCAATCGACGTCCAACCGTCGATGACCGGCATGTCGAGCAAAACCGCCAAACCGATGCCGAGAAGCGCTGCGCCAAGACCGGCAAGGGCAGCAGTCTCTTCGTAGACGACAGCGAAGATCGTGGGGTCTCGGTGCGTCCGGATCGTTTCCAACATTCCCAGCCCGCGCCGCTTCGCGTCAGTCCGCACTTCGCCAAGCGCGACCCTAAGCGAAGAGCCTTCGAGGGCAATGGCGACCAGCAGAATAAGGATGTTGACCCATGCGCTCTGGATCGAGGTCGGATGAACGACCTTCTCGGCGCCCTCGTAAATGGCAACCCCTGAACCCAGAGCAAACACGGCCATGGCCACCACAAAACCCCAGAAATAGAGCCGCAGGCCATATCCGAAGGGGTGTGACGCATCTGCCGGGCGGCTCGCATCCTTGATGCCGTAGAGCAGCAATACCTGATTACCCGTATCGACGAGACTGTGAATGCCCTCCGAAGCCATAGCGGATGATCCGGTGTAGGCGGCTCCGCAGAACTTGGCGATTGCGATCCCGGCGTTAGCTGCAAGGGCTGCATATAGGGTGCGTTTGGAAGCGTGTGCGGACATGATCGCCGCTATGGCCCACATGAACCCATCTCGCCAGCACTACCACTGATGCCCGCTTCAAGCACCTATCAGGGATGTTTGTAAATCGGCTACAAAGCGTCAATTCGGGATTGTTGGGCAGCTTTTGGAAAAATTCCCCGTTTTCGACCTCGTCAAAAACTACCGAATTTGGTGGCAGCCCGCCGCAATCGCGCTGCCTCGGTTCAGGCGACGCCGTCAGAGCCGGCGTATACTGTTCCGCGGCGGATCCTCGAAGCCTGCCGGTGATCCATCAAGCGAGCGCAAGAAGCACAGCTTGATTGGCCGCCAACAAAGGCTAAGCAGCGGCTATGACCGCATCCGATCTCGAGCAGCTGCTTATCGCCCGCCTTGTCCGGGAAAGAGGTGGCTCTTCGCAATCGTGGCGGCGGGCGCTTGGCAAGGTCATCGTGCGCGACACGAAAACGCATCCCCATTGCAATTGGGATGTCAGGCTTAGCGGGACCGATACGCAGCGCGCTGCGATCGAGCGACTGCTCGACGACGTGCGACTTGAATATTCGATCGTGGTAGCCGGCTGAACCCAATGCTATAAATCGCTGGCAGAGCGGTGGTAAAACAGCGCATTTCGGTGCCGTGACAGTTGCTGTCCGTTCACCGAACGCGTTAGCCTGAACGGCCTACCGTAGGCTTATCCGGCCGCCTAAATTCAAAATGGTGAACGGCCGCTTCAACCAGAAGACGACGCCTTTGCCCCTTGCTCCGGCGGAGCTCCGGGCGGCGGAGGCTGCAAATCGCTCGGACTGGTAATAGCGAGGTACTGGGCCGCGCTGCGGAGTTCGGCCGGGCAAATCGATCATTTCGTCGTCTATGTAGCCTCAGCCCCATCCGGCGGGTCATACCCTTCTATGTTCGGGTGGCCATTGTAGGAAAATGGGCGGCCGCGTGCCGGTGCGGCGACTGGTCGCAGCTGCCGACAGAGCCGCAGCTAAGGCAGATGCGCGGGCGCAGCCATAGGCTGCCGATTGGAAGGCCCTCCTCGCAGCCGCGCGCTGGGCGTGACGCGATATATGGCGCTTCGCTGCTTGCACGACGTCATGGCCGCTCTCCCTTCATTTCAGCGATTTTTGTGTGGATCTGGGCGATGACGGCGGCCCCTTCACCGACGGCCGCGGCAACCCGTTTCGTCGAGCCCTTCCGAACGTCGCCAATCGCGAATACGCCAGAAAGGCTGGTTTCAAGCGGCAGGGCGCTGCTGCCGGTCTCCACAAACCCTTTTGCATCAGTCACCACGCAGCCGCCAAGCCATGCCGAATTCGGGTCGGCGCCGATGAACAGAAACAGGTGCCGGATGTCACGGCGGTGGAGAGTACCGGTCGCAAATTGCCTGAAGGTCGCAGAGGCAAGCCCTTCCCCATCGCCTGAAAGCGCAACCACTTCGCTGCCCACATGGATCTCGACATTGGGCAGAGCCGCGATGCGTTCGATCAAGTAGCGGGACATTGTCTCCGACAGGTCCCGCCTGACGAACAAATGCAACCGCTTCACTTGCGGCGCCAGGAAGACGATAGCCTGTCCGGCCGAATTCCCGCCTCCGACGAGCGCCACTTCCTCTCCAGCACAGAGCCGGGCTTCGACCGGCGATGCCCAATACGACACGCCGCGCCCCTCGAAACCGGCAAGATCGGGAATGTCCGGCCGGCGGTAGCGTGCGCCCGACGCGATCACGACAGTGCGTGCCTGGAGGCGCCGATCGCCGGCAAGCTCCAGCGCCGGCACAGCGGAAGAGCAGTCCAACTTCTGCACGCCAACCGGCACGGCAATCTCTGCACCGAATTTCAGCGCCTGGTTGAACGCACGCCCGGCGAGCGCCTGCCCCGAAATCCCGGTGGGGAAGCCAAGATAGTTCTCGATCCTGGCTGACGATCCGGCCTGCCCGCCCATCGCGCGCTCGTCCAGCACAATGGTCGACAGACCTTCCGAGGCTGCGTAGACGGCTGCAGCAAGCCCCGCAGGGCCGGCGCCTACAATCGCAACATCGTAGACCGTCGAAGGGTCCAGATTGGGGGTCATGCCCAGGCACGCAGCAACCTCCACATCGCTGGGCCGGCGCAGCATGTTTCCATTGGGACAGACGACGAGCGGCAGTTCTTCGGGCAATACGCCGATCCGCTCCACCAGTGCCTTGCCCTCCTCATCGGATGCAGCATTCAAGACAAGGTTGGGATAGCCGCTACGCGTCAGGAAGCCCTGAAGCCGCACGATCTCTGCGCTATCTGGCACACCGATCAGAATCGTCCCGGCGCCCCCTTCGGCAATGAGCGCAACCCGCCGCAGGATGAGCGCGCGCATCACCGTCTCGCCCACATCGGCAGAGCCGACCATGAGTGCGCGGAGATGCGCGGCATCGAACGGCAGTGCCGTGCAGCCGTCCGGCCCTGCGTATCCGGCGGCGATCGATGGCCGTCCGGCAAGCTGGTTCACCTCTCCCGAGAACTGCCCCACACCGTGCGTGGTGATCGGCGCCTCGTGGCTGAGACCATCACGTTGCACGACCTCGATCGTGCCCTCTAGCACGAGCCAGGCCGGTGCGCCCTCGGCGCCGATCGCATAGACTTCCTCGTGCGGCTCGAAGCGGCGTTCCGGCCCGCTGCAAAACCGGCGCGCAATCGCGATCTGCGCATCGTCCAATACGGGAAACATCTGATGTTCGCGGGTACCCAGCGTGTTCATGTCGCGTCTCGCTTGCAATGGCCAGAACCCGGCCTCCCACCTTGTCATCCAAGGATCGTCGCGCCGGCGGCGCAGTATTGCGCCGCCGGCGCGACGATCAACTACGGACGAATGCCAGCAGATCGGGATTGATCACGTCGGCGTGCGTCGTCAGCATTCCGTGCGGATAGCCCGCATAGATTTTCAATGTGCCGTTCCGCAGCAATTTGATCTGCTGCAAGGCTGCATCCGTATAGGGCACGACCTGATCGTCATCGCCTTGGAGGACAAGCGCGGGCACGGTTATGGCCTTGAGATCTTCGGTTTGATCGGTCTGCGAGAACGCCTTGATGCCCTCATAGTGCGCCAGCGCGCTGCCGCTCATGCCCTGGCGCCACCAGTTGCGGATGACCGCGTCCGAAACTGCGGCGCCGGGACGATTGAAGCCGTAGAACGGACCCGATGCGACATCGAGGAAAAAGTCCGCGCGGTTCGCGGCGAGGGCACTGCGGAAACCATCAAACACGGCGATATCGGTACCGCCGGGATTTTCCGGGGTCTTCAGCATCAGCGGCGGAACCGCGCTGACCAGCACGGCCTTGGCGACCCGGCCCTGGGGCTGGCCGAAGCGCGCGACGTAGCGCGCGACCTCGCCGCCGCCGGTCGAATGTCCGATGTGGACCGCACCGCGCAAGTCGAGATGCTCGGCCACGGCGGAAGCGTCCGATGCATAGTGATCCATGTCGTGACCGGCGCCGACCTGCGCCGAGCGGCCATGGCCCCTGCGGTCATGCGCGACGACGCGGTACCCCTGCTGCAGGAAGAAGAGCATCTGGGCATCCCAGTCGTCCGAGCTCAGCGGCCAGCCATGATGGAACACGATTGGCTGCGCGTCCTTGGGGCCCCAGTCCTTGTAAAAGATTTCAACGCCGTCGTTCGTCGTGATGGTAGCCATGTTGTCCTCCATTGGCAGGCGGAGACTGGCGGGGGGCCGGTCCGACCGTTCCGATATCGGCGCGGCGTGGATGCCCCGATATCATACGCAGGTTTGGGTGCTCCCTGATCGCCCCCATACCTGCGTATGATGGCCCGGCGGACTGCGATCGGGGATCAGCGGGTCACCCAATCGAGGAAGAGACGATGACCACCGCGCATCACGCCGCTTTCCCAGAAACCGCAGCCGTAGCCGTGCTTCCCCCCGTTCCCGAGCCAAGCGCGATGGACGAGGTCAATCACCGCGTAGCCAACAGCCTGCAACTTGTAGCGGCCATGATGACGCTTGAGGCGCGCCGGATCGCGGACCCGGCGGCCCTTGCGGTGCTGGCTGCGATGACGCTGCGGATAGCGGCGATCGCCGGGGTTCACCGTCAGCTCTGCCGGGAACGGTCGGCCGGGCAGGTCGATCTGGGCGAATATCTGGAGCAGCTTGGCGCAGGTCTTGAGACGGGTTGCGGCGATGCTGGTGCCGGCCGCCAGATCCGCGTCGCGGCGGAGCCCGTGATTGTCGCGGCCGAGACGGCCAGTTCGATCGGGGTGATCGTCTCTGAGCTGGTCGGCAATGCTTGCAAGTACGCCTATCCGCTAGGCTCTCCCGGCGCGGTTGACATCTCCCTCTGTGCGAGGCCGATGGGCGGCTTCGTGCTGGAAGTGGTCGATCGGGGCCGAGGCCGCGCAGCGCGCGCGGCGCCGGAAGGAAGCGGACTGGGCAGTCAGTTTATCTCCATGATGGCGCATCGTCTGGGCGCCCGGTACGGCTGGTCGGATGCGCGGCCCGGCACGCGCTTCACGTTGTGTGCCTGATACGGTCGGGCGCCCGCCTCCCCCGAAGCATGCCAGCTTACCCGTTGCGATCATGGCCGTTCTCGTCCAGCTTGGCCATGCTCCCGGTCGCCTGGGCCGTGGGGCTACGCGAGGCGATCATGCGCGACGATGCGGGCGGTAGAAGGTTGACGGGAAGACTCCACGGCGCTGCGGCGCTGGCGCTCGCCGTCTTTGCCCTCGATGTTCTGAGCCCGCTTCAGGGTGCCGTTGCCGTCTTGTACACGGTTGCCATTGTCATGTCCTCGCGCAGCCATGACCGCCGGGTGATGCTGGCGACCTGTGCGGCCGTGCTCGCGATGGCAGTGGGGGGCTACTTCATCAGCCATGGGGGAGAGCCGCTGGGTTCGCCGGCCATGCGGCTTGCTGTCAGCCTGATCGCGATCCTGATCGCCACACTGCTCAGCATCCGCAATCTCGCGGTAGCCGAACAGCAGCGCAAGTCGGAGGAGCGTTACCGAACGATCTTCAATGCGGCGGGTCTGCCGATCTGGGAGGGCGACTGGTCGACGGCGCATGCGCTGCTGGCAAATGGCGGCTCCGCAACGCCGGAGCAGATCGATCACATCGCCCGTACCGCGACCATCCGCGCCGCCAATGACGCTGCGGGACGCCTGTTCGGCCTGCCCGATGCCCGCGCGTTGATCGGCGGCACGCTCATTCCCCACCACACGCCCGCCGCCGAGGCGACGCTCGGCCGCATTCTCGCTGCACTCGTGCGCGGGGATCCGGCGATCGAGGAGGAAACCCAGTTTCTCGCCGCTTCGGGGGAGACGATCGATGTGGTCCTGCGCGTGACCGTTCCCCCCGGCGCCGATGGCTGGAGCCGGGTACTCATCATGGCCATCGACGTTACCGAGCGAAACCGAACGCAGGCGCGGCTCGCCCAGTCCCAGGCCGAACTTACCCATGTTTCGCGCGTAACGACGCTGGGGCAACTGGCCGCATCGATCGCCCATGAAGTCAATCAGCCGCTCTCCGCGATCATCACTTATGCGAAATCCGGTCGCCGCTGGCTGGCGCGCGAAGCTCCCGATGCGAAAGAGGTTGGCGACTGTCTGGACCACATCGCATCGAACGGCACCCGTGCAGCAGACGTGATCGCCCGCATCCGCGACCTGGCCCGCAATGTCGAGCCGCGCCAGGACGTGCTGGCCTTGGGCCCCCTGATCGAAGAGACCGTCGCGCTGCTCCGCCGGGACCTCCAGACGAACGACGTCGCGATTACGCTCGACATCGGCGATAGCCTCCCGCTGGTGCGAGGCGATTGGGTGCAGATCCAGCAGGTGCTCATGAACCTGATGCTCAATGCCGAGCAGGCGATGGCCGAGACCCCGGCCGATCAAAGACAACTCTGCGTCAAGGCGGTACATGCCGGCGCAACCGTCAACGTGGAAGTGCGTGACTGCGGGACGGGCATTTCCGCCGATCCCGAAAGCCTGTTCGCGCCATTTTTCACGACCAAGAGTACGGGCCTGGGAATGGGCCTGTCGATCTGCCGCTCGATCGTCGAGCGGCACGGGGGCACGCTCGTCGCATCGAACAATGCGGCACTCGGCGCCACTTTCCGGTTCACGCTTCCGGTCATTGCGGCCGGGAGGGAGGCAGCATGACCGTCTTTGTGATCGATGACGACCCCGAAATCCTGGGATCGCTGGGCAGCCTGTTCCGCTCGACCGGGCGGGATGTGGCGCTATTCCAGAGCCCCGAGGAATTTCTGGCCGCAGAAAAACCGACCACTGCGTCCTGCCTCGTCCTGGACGTGCGGCTTCGCGGGCAGAGCGGTCTGGACTTTCAGGAGCGCCTCGTCGCGGAAGGAATAACGCTTCCGGTGGTTCTCATTACCGGGCACGGCGATATCCCCATGACCGTGCGCGCGATGAAAGCCGGTGCGGTGGACTTCCTGCCCAAGCCATTCAGTGAGGAACAGATGCTTGCCGCCGTCGGCAGCGCGCTTGAGCGCGACGAAGAGCGCCGCGAGCAGGCCGCCGGGTCGGACGCACTCCAGCTTTGCTACGACCGGCTCACGCCAAGGGAGCGCGAAGTCATGAGTCTCGTCGTGACCGGTCTGATGAACAAGCAGGTCGCGGCGCGGATGGAGCTTTCGGAGATCACGGTGAAGATCCATCGCGGCAACGTCATGCGCAAGATGGAAGCGCAGTCGCTGGCGGACCTGGTGAGAATGGCCGAAACACTGGGCATTCGCGATGACACGATTCACCGCTTTAACATCTGAGTATGATGGCGCGGCACACGGTGCAGGCCCATCTGGGGGATGTGAACCAGGAGAAATGTGCGTGCCCGCTTCCCCCATCATCGCCATCGTGGATGACGACCCCGGCGTTCGAGGGAGTATAGACAGCCTTGTAAGATCGACCGGCATGACCCCGTGCAGCTTCGCCAGCGCCGGCGAATTGCTGGCAGCGGGAGATGAGGCTCTGGCGTGCATCGTGACCGACCTGCACATGCCGGAAATGACAGGTCTCGAACTGCAGGCCGAGATGCAGCGGCGCGGCTGGGCCGTGCCACTGATCGTCATGACTGCTTTTCCGACCGATGCCGCCAGAAGACAGGCGATGGGCGCCGGCGCGCGGGCATTCCTGACCAAGCCGGTCGATCCGGATTCACTGCTCGACGCCATCGAGGCGGCAATCCGCTGAACAAAAAAGGAAGGCGCCACCGCGAGGTAGCGCCTTTCTCGTCTTGTAGTCAGGTACGGACTTCTTTGCACGGCGGCGCCCCTGGGGATGGAGCGCCGCTCGATCCCTCAGCGGATAGCGTGGCCACGGCAGCTTTCGTACAGGAACCAGCTGCGGCGTTCGGTTTCGTCGATCCACACTTCGAGCAGGCTTGCGGTGGCGACGTCGGAATACTCGTCGCACAGTTCATGGACCCGGCGCATCTCGGCCACCAGCTGCTTGTTGTCGCCGTGCAGTTCGGCGAGCATGTCCTTGGGCTCCACATAAGCCGCATTGTTGTCGAGGATGCGCTGGCGAGCGGCGATGTCCGATATCGAGCGGATGGTGGTGCCGCCAATCTTGCGGGCGCGCTCGGCCATCGGATCCGTCATGGCAAAAATCTGGTCGCCCTGGTCGTCCAGCAGCAGATGATAGTCCCGAAAGTTCGGGCCGCTCATGTGCCAGTGAAAGTTCTTGGTCTTGAGGTAGAGTGCAAACACGTCGGCGAGCAGCCCGGCCAGCCCGGCCGAAATGTCACGCGTCGCGTCGGTCCCAAGATCGGTCGGCGTGCCAAGAAACCGGTCGGCGATCGAGACGGTGGTGGTGTCAGTGGTCATCGTGCTTCTCCAGGTCGGGGCGGCACAGCGCCGTCCGATGCCCTAGAATTACGCGTCTCGTCATCGCCGCCTATCCACACCAAGGTTTGCATATCTTGGTATGGATAGGCGCGGCGCATGCCAGTCCATAGCTTTTGAACGCGTTCGACTTCTCCGAAAGGACCCGTTCCATGACCGCATCCCGCCATGTCCGTTCGCTGATCACCACACCGCCAAGCTACGAAGGCAGCCTCGGATCGGTACGAGGGGCGGACGGCGAAGATTTTCCCATCCTGAAGGGCATGTCGATGCGCCGCCTGGTCCTGGCGCCCGGCGCGATCCGCGAGCCGCACTGGCACGCCAATGCCGATGAATTGGCGTGCTGCCTATCGGGCGACCTGCTGGTCTCGGTGCTCGATACCGGCGACGTTTTCGGCGCTTTCACGATCTCTGCGGGAGAGATGTTTTACATCACCGTCGGCTCGCTCCACACGATCGAGAACGTCGGCGACGTCGATGCCGAACTTATCATCGTCTTCAGCCACGAACGACCCGAGGAGTTCTCGCTGCATGGCGCCTTGGGGGCAATGACCGACGCAGTCCTGGGCAACACGTTCACCCTGCCCTCTTCCGACTTCGCAGCGCTCAAGCGCGATACCTCGTCCGCGCTGCTGGTTCACCGGAACGGCCCTGCCAAGGTGCCCGCAAGCGCGGCGTTTCCGGATCCTCACAAGTTCGGCATCGCCAGCGAAACTCCGCCGATCGACCATCCCTACGGCACAGCGCGCGTTGCGCGCTCACAATTCTGGCCGGCTCTGAAGAACTTGGCGATGTATTCGATCCTGATCCCCGAAAACGGCATGCGCGAGCCGCACTGGCACCCCAACACGGCGGAGATGGGCTACGTCCACAAGGGCCGCGCGCGGATGTCTATCCTGGACCCGGACGGCAGCGTGGACACTTACGAACTGCAGGCGGGCGATGCTTATTTCATCCCACGTTCCTATCCTCATCAGATCGAGGTAATTGGCGATGAGGAAATTCATTTTCTGGTCTTCTTCGACCAGCCGATGCCCGGGGACATCGGCTACCGCACATCGACGTCTTCGATCTCGCGCGAAGTTCTCGCCGCGACGTTCGGAGTGACAACCGGCTCCCTTCCAACACTGCCTTCGACAGTTGATGATCCGCTCATCGTGGAACGCGTGAATCCTCTGGATCGGCCGTCGTGAGTAAGTCCCTTTTCGCGCCGAACGAGAATGCAACGGCGGCCGATATCCTGCCCAGGACGATCGTTCCAATCTGGATGCCACCGCTGCCGCAGGCTGCCCCGCTTATGTTTGGGGCACGGCTTGCCGGAGCATTCTGCAGATGTCTGAGACAGCTTGTGTGCCGATCATTGAAACAGGTATCGGGCGGCAGGTCTCAAGACTCAAACTAACTTATGCGCCGATTGCCCATAACTGAAACGTCATTGTCAGTTGTCAACTGGCGAACGCTCGATGAAAGACGATCTTAGCCGCCCGCCAGTATGGCACCGGCCGCAAGGAGGCCGCCATCCCTGCCAAGGAGCAGGATGCGTGTCACAGGATGCGAGCCGCGTGCTCGGCCGTCGGTATCCAGCATGCGGACCTCTTTCCGAACAAGCGGTAGCGATGCCGCGCCACCCAGCGATAGATGGGATCACGCAACTTGCGCGGTACGATCCGCAGCGCCGCCAGGGCGTTCCAAGGACGATCGAGGCCCGCCCATATGGCCAACACCGCATCGCTGTCCCGCAAGAGATTGTCGCCCTCGACGACGATCAGTGTTTCCGGATTCGCCGGGTCGATCCCGAACCGGCGATAGAGCGCGAATCCGGCCTCACCCTGCATCGACGCCAGCCGGAAACGCCCGGCCCTGTCATGCCGCAGCACGAAGGCGGCATTGGCGGAGCAGAGCACGCACATCGCGTCGAAAACGATGATAGGTCCGGAAGCGGCGGTCATGCCGCTTCCACGACGGGTCGAGCCATCTGACGCTCGCCCTCCAGCCCCAACGGTCGCAGCGGATTTCCGACCAGTCCGCTCACCATCGATGCCTGTATGGCGGTGGCCGGCCATAGCTTGGATAGAGGGCCGACAATCCGGTCGCGGATCAGCGGCAGCAGGCGGCTGTCGGACTGATAGACGGGGGTGAACAGCGCAGTGAGCCATTGATAAGTGAGAACGTGGCGACGGCGTAGCCGGATGCCCTGCCGAACACCCTCGTCGACGCTGCGCGCATGGTCCAGACTGTGGGCCAGCGCCCAGGCATCGAGTAGCGCCATGTTGGCGCCTTGCCCCAGCTGCGGACTGGCGGAATGCCACGCATCGCCGATATGGACGAGCGCCGGTTCGGCCGGCGAAGCCAGGGTGCGATGCGCATAACGCGCGAAGGTCAACTGGCTTGGATCGGTGATCTGGTCGAGCAGCGCCGCGCAATCAGGCCAGAGTGCGCCGACCCGCGCCTTCCAGGCGGTTAGTCCAGCCTCGCGCCAGTCGTCCAGCCGGTCTGCCCGGAGCGACCAGAAGAAAGCTGCCTTGGGCACGGTTGCCCCGGGCGGTGTCCCGATGGGCAGAACGCCGGCCATGATGCTTGCCCGATCGTAACGCTGCGCAAGGGCGTGGGGATCGAAGCCGGCACCCCCAGGCCAGTAGAGGCTGGCCCATAGCGCTCCATATGCCAGTTCCCGGCCCGCCGGCGGAGCGAGTGGTGTCCGCGTGCCGAGCGCGTCCACGACGAGATCATAGCGATCGCTTTTCTGTCCATCGGCAAACCGCAACGCACGTTTCGTTCCCAGCAGCGTAGTTCCCACCAGTGTGCGCCCGCAATGCAATGGAATGCCTGACCGCAGCACGGCCTCGTGCAGAACCGCAAACAAACTGGCGCGGTGTATCCCTATGCCGAAAGCGTCCCGACGGCCCAGCGAGGCATATTCCACGTCGAGCACGACCCGCTTGCCCGCCATGCCGAACAACTTATCGATGCGCGCGCCGCGTACCAGGACTGCGTCCAGCAGGCCGAGCTTGGCGAGAACCGCCATCCCCGTGGGCTGGATCATCAGTCCGGAACCGATAGGCTGGGGCTTCTCGAACCGCTCGAACAGGGTGACATGATGCCCCGCCTCGTGAAGCAGCAGCGCTGCAGCCAGCCCGCACGGCCCACAGCCGGCAATCGCGATGTTCAGCCCCCGCATCCCTGCTGCCTAGCCCATGATGGAGATCGGTCCAATAGGGCGAGCTTAAATGGCCGCGTAGAAGCCCGCGATGTTCGGCGCCCAGCGGGCCGGGGCCATGAAATGTCCGAGCGAGAGGATTTGAGCGCTCCGAAAGGGACCACCGAGGAAGCCGGGAAGTAGCTTTCCTGCCTGAGCCTGGGGATGCGCAGTTCAACTGTCCCGGCGCGCGTCTGCCAGTCGCGCTCACGGTAGCCGTTGCGCTGGACCAGCCTCGTCGCAGATTTCTCGCCGTGGCCGCCTCCGGCCAGGTTGCCGACCTCCGTCTCCATCAGCCGCTCGGCGGCAAACGAGATCATCTCGCGCAGAATATCTGCATCCCGGGCCTTTGCTACGAGCGAACGCAAGTCCATCATCGGATCGGTCATCGTGATTCCTTCCGTCAGGTCTGAGCTTCGCAAACCAAACCTACCCGAAAATCACGGTGACCACCTCAGCCTTCAGCTACTCCACGTCCTGGGACACGATCCCGGCGCGCAGTAAGTAATGTCGACAATGGGGCGACGAGCTGCCAATAACGCCTGCCCCACCGAGAATTTCCGCTGGCACACCCCCCGTTACCGGTCAAAGAATGCCCGCGCAAAAGCGGTCAGTCTTTCACCAAACATCCTCTGGAAACCTATATACGGTCACGATGTGGTCTGCGAAGCCCGTCTCTTTCGGCGTTGAACCCTACGGTATCCGCGGATGAGCGATGTGAATTGTTGTAGGCTCGCCGTAAAAAAACAGACTGCGCGAATGGAAGGAGGAACTAGGGACACCGCGCTCCTCCTTCCGCCCGCCTGCTCATTGCAGGCGGGTAAAGCGCATCCCTTTCATCCGCCCGGCCGCGAACTCGAATCCGCACCGATCGTCGGCGAAAGTCAAAATTCCGCCCAGCATTGCGAATGGTCCCAGAGACGCCGCCTTCCATGTCGTGTCGGTGATCGGAGACAAGCCATATTCTGCCCGTCCATGGCGCCCCTCGATTTTCAAGCGATAGACGTCGCCCTCTTCGATAATCGCTGCGGTTGCCGCCGCGGAAGGCGCCGCGAAGTGTCCCACCCGGTCGCCGACGTGAGCATCCGGTTTCGGCGTAACCGGAACGAGCCGATCCTCATTGCCGAAATCGGTAAAAACCAGATACCTCCCCTCACTCCTTGCCGACTGGCGGATGAAGGACATGATCTCAGGAAGCCGCAGGTTACCTCCCTCATCCGCAGTCACCGGAAGACCGGGCGCGCCATCTATCCCCATCAACTGCATTTCCCCAAGGGACTGCAGTTCGATCACGCGTCCATCAGCGGGGGACACGAAGACACCGTCCAATTTTTCGAAAGGTATGTCGACCACCGGATCAAGTCCCTCAGTGCAGGCGTCGATAATCCTGTTGGCAAGGTCGGCAGCGTTCACATCGGCGCGGTTCACCGCGATCGAGATATCGAGCCCGGCGGCGGGCACTTTGATCATCTGCGAGTTACCAGCTATCACGCCGCCTGCGTGACAGATCGTCTCGACACCGCGGTAGTTCCCGATGACCAGCCCCAGACCGTAACCCGTGGACGTGCCGTTCGCCAGACGGTGAGGTTCTTTCAGCAGCCGCCAGCTTTCAGCGGATCCCACACGGGGTGCGTCCATATGCCTCAACCAACGCAACATGTCGTCCATCGTCGAGACCACGCCGCCGGCACCGCTCACTTCAGAACCCATGTAGTCACGCGTGAAGCGACCATCCGTCGCGCGGAAATGCAGCGCGGCGCTGTTGGGCACGAAACCGTCGTCCCAGCGTCGGAGCATCGTGTCGTACATTCCCACGGGTTCAAATATCCGCTTTCGCAGCACCGTATCGAGCGTCTCACCAGTGATCCGCTCGATCGCGGCGGTCAGGAGGACGTAGCCGCCGTTGTTGTAGCTCCAACTCGTTCCCGGCGTGAAATCCACGTCCTCGATCGTTCGGTAGTAGGCCAGGATATCCGCGTCGGTCACTTTCGTGAGCGCGCCATTGGTCAGCATCGACACCGTCATCGCATCGCGAATGCCCGAAGTATGCCCCATCAACTGGCGCATCGTGACTAGGCGGCTGGCAGCGTTGATTTCATTGACGTGCTTACCGATCGGATCGTCGAGCGATGCGCTCCCCTCCTCGCACAGGAGAAGATACGCCAGCGCCGTGAAATGCTTGGTCGTCGATCCGATCCGCATGCGCATGGCCGGCCCCAGAACCACCGGCAATTCCATATGGGCAAGGCCAAAGCCACGGCGATAGACGGGGACGCCGTTTATCGCGATACCGACCGCCGCGCCGGGCTGACTGCATTGGTCGATTGATGCGAAAATCGCATCAATCTGGGCTTCCTCGAAATGCGTTGCAACGGTTCCTTGGGTCATATGCTCTGTCCCTGATACGAGGTTGCGGATGCGGCATCTAGGCTGCGGCAGGCACTGGCTGCGCAGAAAATTTCCTTCCGCGAGAGGCCCACCAGAAACAGGCCGAAGCCATCAGTGCGAAGGGAGCGCCCACCGCCGCCATGCCATGGCCCAGCATCGCATCGCCGCCGAACGCCGCGCTGGCCATGGCGACAAGCGGCGCCGCAAAGGCACCGCCCAGCGAAACCGTTACGACATAGAAGCCCATTACGACGCCCCGCAACTCATTGGGAATCGTGAAGCTTATGGCGACCATCGGAATGGTGATCGCGACCGCGAAAGCAACGGTAAAGCAGATGGCCGCCACGGCGAACCAGACGAGGTTCGGCATCATCGCGACAAAAGAGGCCGGCGCACATGCGGCTGCTGCAAAGGCTGCCGGTCGCATAACACTGCCCTGCCCTTCGCGGTGGCGAAAATACTCGCTCAACCTGCCTCCCACGACCATTCCTACCAGCACCGAGATGAGCGAAACCGTGCCGAACCACCCGGCAAAATCGCCGGGTTGTTGACCGTAAATGCGCGTGAGCGCCGGCGCCATCCAACTTACCACCCCGGTAGACATCCCTGAGAGGAACGTCGTTCCTGCAAGCAGCGGAACAAGAAAACGGCGGTACGCCCACAGTTCACGGATGCTGCCGCCACCTTCTCGCCGAACTTCCATGCGATCCGGTTCGCGGAGTGAGAGGATCGCCGGAATGAGCAACAGCCCTGCGGCGGCGAAGCCCAGCGACACCAGCCGCCAGGGAGTAAACCCAAAGAGTAGCTGAGATCCACTGGCAGCCAAATGGGTCAGCGCGCCCAGACCGAAACCGCCGAAGAAGATCGCCCCGGCCTGACCGATACCCTGGCCGATGCCATAGGAGGTCGTCGCCATTGCCCGTCGTTCCGGTGCAAAGTAGTCGGCAAGCAACGACATGGCCGTGGGCAACGTGATTGCGTTAGCGATCCCGAGCACCGCCTTGCTAGCGACCAGCAGCCATACCCCCTTGGAAAGCGCAGTGAGCACCAGGCCAAGACACCATAGCAGCATCGCCGCCGCCATCATCCGCACCCTGTCCGAACGGTCCGCCAGCAGCCCCATAGGAATGCAGAACAGTGCATAGGCCCCATAGAGGACAGTGGTGTTGGCAAGACCTACCTCGATGTCGGTCAATCCAAGCTCATGTTTGATTGGTTCGACCAGGAGCGAAATCACGTAGATGTCCATAGCCGTGAAGAAGGCGATGGCGACGATAATGGCCTGCGAACGGCGCGCCTTCGCTAGGCTGGGGTAGTCCGTCTGGCTGAACTCTGCAGACATGCACGTTTCCTCGAAAGGCTCGCGGGGAACGATGGCTATCAACCGCAGGTGCGGCGGTGCCGCCCCACCGCCGGCAGTCTCGCGAGTGGGTCCTAGAAGTGCGCGCTAAGTTGCAGTCCGACCGTGCGGGGCCGCAGGATCAGCACTTGCGCGGGACCACCCAGTTGGGACAGGACCGTCTGCGCGGCCAGTTGGCCCCGTGTATCGAACAGATTGCGGACATATATCTGCGCATCGACGGGTCCCAAGGCCATACTCGCGCGCAGATCGAGGGTTACGTAATCGGGCACGTCGTACTGCCGCAACGCCGGGCTGGCGTCGAAGCTTGCCGTGCTGTCGGAAGCAAAGCGCAACGTCGCGCCCAGCCCCGGCTTGAGATCGCTGTCGGGCAGGACATAGTCGGCATTAAGCGCGGCCGTGAAATGCGGCGTATTCGGCAAGCGTTCTCCCTTGCGGGCGCCGAGCAGCGGCACGTCCTGCGTCAGATAACCGTCGTTGTAGGCAAAATTCGCCGCCGCGACGAAGCCCGGCCCCGGACGTGCGGTCAGCGCCAGTTCGGCACCCTTGATATGCGCGCCCGGCCCGTTGGTGAAATTGCTAACGCCGGCAACCGGGCTGAGAAGCTGGATATCCTTCCAGTCGATGTAATAGCCTGACAGATCCAGGCCGAAGCTGTGATCGGCAGTCTCCGCCTTTATGCCCAGTTCGTAGCTATCCAGCGAATCCGAATCGAAAGTGGCGGGCGACGGTTCCCCGGTGGTCGGGTCTATTACGCGGAAGTTCGGGCCGCCCGGTCGATAGCCCGTAGCGAAACGGGCATAGGCCGTCACGTTGCGGCTGAAGCGGTAGCGGGCGTTGGCCAGATAGGTGACGACGCTTTCGCTGGAACTCGACCCCGGCGCCGATACGACGAAGATGCCCGAGGCGTCCTGCGTGAATTTCTGCCGGTTGTGCGCATAACGGATGCCGCCGCTGACATCGAAAGCATCGGTCAGGTGCCAGGTGAGGTTTCCAAAGGCAGCATATTCCTCGTAAGTGCTGTCAATCTCGGCCGTTACCGCGTTCACCTCCGGCATGGGAACAAGGCCTGCGCCGTATGTATCGGCAACCTGCTGCAAGAGGCTCTTTTCGCGCGTGTAGAATCCGCCGATCAGCCATTCGAAAGTTCGGCCCGTCGGCGAAGCCAGGCGGATTTCCTGCGCGAATTTGCGGGTCCTTGCCAGTTCGTTGATCGCCACCGCTTCGGCGGGGATATTGGCCAGTATCTGGAGATACGGCGCATAGACGGCCGATCCGTCGGTCGACGCGTACGTCTTGTTCTCCTGATAACTGGTCACCGACGTCAGCGATGCGCCGCCAAAATCGTAGTCGATGGTTGCGCTGCCAAGGCGGAAGTTCGACCGGAAAGGCTCATCCAGCGGATGCACCTGGTCGAGATATCCGGCAACCGGCACGCCATCCAGCCCGATATTGGCATAGCTGCCGCCCTCGCGCCGGATATTCTGCGCAAAGCCGGTGAGCCGGATCGACAGATCCTCAACCGGCGTGAACAGCGCATCGATCCTTCCGCCATAGACTTTGCCGCGATCGACATTTTTTTCGCCGGTCATGGCATTGTCGAAGTAGCCGCCGTCACGCGAATAGTAGCCGCTCGCCCGTACTGCCGCTTTATCGGCGGCGAGCGGAGCATTGACCACGGCCGACGCATCGTAGCTGGTTGCGCCATGCGCTGTCGTCGAGATGCCCGCCTGCGCCTTGGCCTCGAATTCGGTCAGCGACGGCTTGGCCATCACATACTTGAGAACGCCGCCCATAGAACTGGCGCCATAAAGAGTGCCCTGCGGTCCGCGCAGCACTTCGACACGGTCGATATCGAAAAGCCCGGCATCGAGCGCACGGCGCGGGCCGTTGGCGAATGCCGAACTTGAACCATAGGGCACTTCGTCGACATAGATGCCGACCGTCGATGACACATCCGCACCGCTGGTAACCCCGCGCATGCTGATCTGCGACGTACCTGCGCCTTGCGAGGTATATTGAAGCCCGGGAACCGTATTGGCGAAGTCGACAAACTGCCGCGCGGCAATCCGCGATATGTCATCCGAGGAAAGCGCAGTGATCGACTGGGGCGTATCGATCAGGCGTTCGGCGCGCTTTTGCGCGGTAACAACGATCTCGCCCGGATATGCGCCGTTGGATGCACCAGAATTGGCATCCTGCGCGGATGCGGAAGGGATGTAGGATAGCGCCGTACCGGCGACGAGCAGAAGTCGCAGATTGCCTCTCGAAATTGTCCTCATGCGAATACCCCTTGTTTGGCAAGCACGGCGGATTGCGCCGCATTTCGATCGGCGTGGGCGCGGGAACGTTCGGGAATGCGGTCGTCACCCCCGGCTGCGACGCTGTAAAGTCGGGGGAAGTTCGATACGGCAGATCCGAACGGTCGGACCGTTCTGCTGCCCCGCGTTTCTGCCCTACCGACCGTGAAACCCCATTGCGCCATAATGCGCCTGCCCTGTCCACATATTTTGCACTAAGTGCAATATATGTTTCAAACTTGCATTTCAAGCAAATTATGAAAGCGCACGATGGTAGCTAGAGCTTGGCGCTATTTCTCCGCCTTGTGGCCGAAAAGGATCAGTTGGTTTGAAGCGCAGCCCAGCTTTCGGGCGTGAAAACCTGCGTTTCGAAGAGCCCTTGGTCTGCATCGGGGCCGTGATAATAAGTAACCAGAAGCTCCGCCGGAGGGCCATGTGCGGCGACGGTACTGTGCCACATGGATCCATCCATGAAGAGCGCATCACCGGTTTCCAGAACGAGCGGCGCATGCCCCTCGCAATATATCAGAACGTCGCCGCGCAGTACGTAGATGATCTTTTCGCCGGGATGGCGCACGAACTCGGATTCCCAGATGCTGATCGATTCTATCGCGACCTGCATGCAATCCAGCGCACGGCTGCTGTCGGGCTCGAAAAGATGCTTGAGATTAAGTTCGCGGTAGCTGCTTGCCTTGCTGCCGCGCGTCCGCTCGCGATCGACGGCAAGGCGCCGATCGTTGATCCTGCGCGGGCTCTTGCCACCGCCCCCATCAACGCCACCGCGATCCGGGGCGGCCTTGCGGGCGACCAGATCCTCGGGCGCGATTTCAAGCGCCTTGGCAAGCAGCTCCACCTTCTCGATCGTCAACCCCAGCTGGGTATTCTCGATCCGCGAAAGCGACGATACCGATATGCCGGTCAGTTCGGACAGACGCTCAAGCGTCATTTTCCGTCGCTTTCGAAGGGTACGCAGCAATGCGCCGATCGTGTCCGGCATTTCGCCCGCCTGCCTGCGCCCGTCTTTGACGATGTTCATGTATGCCTGTTAATCCCTGCCTCGGGGCTTGGCTAGATCGGAGCAGCGGCGATCAGCCCCACAGTTCGGGGGTGAAGCGATGCAGGCACCGGCCGTCGTGATGCACGCCGGCATCAGCGCGGTCCTTGACGATGAGCGGCACGTCGAGATCGACGACTTCGCAAAGCGATGCGACCACATAGGCCGGCGCCATCGCCAGCCCGGAACCCAGCATGCATCCCACCATCAAGCGGAATCCTCTGGCCCGTGCCGCATCGGCTAACGCCAGGCCTTCGGTAAGGCCGCCGGTCTTGTCCAGCTTGATGTTGACGTATTCGTACCGGTCAACCAGCCGGTCCAGGTCAGTGCGATCGTGACAGGATTCGTCCGCGCAAAGCCTGACGGCACGATTGTATTCGTCGAGCAGACGATCGTCCTGCGGCGGCAACGGCTGCTCGATCATGAACACCCCCGCATCGGCAAGGCGGGGAGCCATTGCGTTCAGCCGCTCCAGCGTCCATCCGGCGTTGACGTCGACGAACAGTGGAATATCAGGCAGCACCGAACGGACAGCCGCCACGCATTCCAGATCGGCTTCGCCGCCCAGTTTCAGCTTGATCATCGACGCGCCTCGAAGCGTCGCCGCGAATTTGGCGGTCGCCTCGGGCGCCATGATGCCGATGGTGACATCGGAAGTAATCTTGCTCGGGGCACGCAACCCGGCGTTTTCCCAAACCGAGCGCCCCGATCTCTTCGCCTCCAGATCCCACAGGGCGCAATCTAGCGCGTTTCGTGCCGACCGCCCCGGCATAGCGCTCTGCAGGGTCAGCCGATCCAATTCTCCGTTTTCCAGCAGGGGGGCAATCGCCTCGATCTCGGCCAACGTCGAGTCCGCATCCTGGTTATAGATGCTCATCGGGCAACACTCTCCGCGCCCGATCACTCCGCAGTCGGAAGCTTCGACCTCGACCACATCGAGCCCGGAAATCGTGCCGAATGCGACCCGGAAAGGCTGATCGAGCCCAATGAACCTCTTTCGGGCCGAAATTTTCATGCCGCATCGCTCCATATTTTGCATATTGAGCAATATGGAAGCATATTTTGCATTTGAAGCAAATCTGTTTTTGCAAATCTCCAATCGCTCTTACGTTATGCCCGCGCCGAGTAGGACGAATCCGCTCGCGCGGGCGGGTCGCGTGGGCGACGTCGCGGAGTAGAGTAGGATTTTCAGTAGGCTATGGTCGTAGTCCCAGCATGGAGTTCCCTTCGAAGAGAGGAACCTGCTATGCCTACGCCATCGACCGAAGCCGCCGTCACTCCGCGGCGTCAGCGCATGCTGCACGATATGATGATGATGCGCGGCCTGCTGCTACGTAGACCGGACCGGAAAATCAGGCACGTGCGGCGTTTCGCGGCCTACCTCGGTCGCCGCCCGATATGGCAACGGCCGAGGATCTGCGTAATTTCCAGATCCACCAGCGCGAGAGCGGCGCCGACGCCGGCACCATCAATGGCGCGGTGTCGTCGCTGCGCTTCTTTTACACCGTCACGCCCCGGCGCTAAGACCTGGCGCGCGCGCTGGTCGCGACACGCCGCCCGGACAAGATGCGCGAAGTCCTCAGCGTCGAGGAGGCCTCCCAGTTGCTCGAAGCGGCACCTGGCATCAAGTACAAAGCCGCGCTTGGCGTTCCCTATGGTGCAGGCCTGCGCGTTTCTGAGGTCGCCCATCTCTAGGTCGACGATATCGATAGCGAGCGCATGTTGATCCGGGTTGAACAGGGCAAGGGCGCGCGCGATCGCAACGCCATGCTATCGCCGCCCCGAACGTCAGCGCGTGATGACGCTCGCGACCCACGAGTTCATCCGCTGCTTCCTGACGCACGTCCTGCCTTGAGGCTTCCATCGCATCCGCCATTACGGCCTGCTCGCCGGCTCCACACGCAAGGCCATGCTTGGCTTGGCTTGGCCTGGCCCGCCACCTTCTCCACGTTGCCACGCCGAGCGAACCACCGCCCGAGCAGACGCAAGACTATCGGCCGCCATGCCCCTGCTGCGGCGGGCACATGCTCGTCATCGAAGCCTTTCCCCGCTGGCGCCAACCTCGCGCTCCGCCGCCACCCACCATGCCCATCCGGATACCCGCGCCATGACCCGGCATGGCTTGATCTTCTACAGGTCCGCGCCTCAACGCGCTGGGCAACACCCCGCACGCGCTTCACCTTCCTGCTGCGTGGTGCGGCGCTCTGCGAACCGCCTCCACGTGCCTCCCGGCTGCCCCGGGACCCCGGAGAACATCGGCTCGTGCACCACAGCGCGTGCGCGGGGGCGATGACCGAAGAATATGCAGCCATTTATGGACGGCTTCCCTCGAACCTCGGCGCCTTTCTCCATGCGCCCTTCAGTCTTCGCTCCGGCCATTCCCCCTGGAGCCGCGACCTTCCAAAGGTGGATATCGACCACGATTATTGGCTTCACAATCGGCTGCTGTCACACGACTATCTACAAGCCCTGGACCGCATTGCGCGGCGATATGGTCGTGGAAATTGTAGACCAGACATATGCGCTTACATGATTCCACGGTCTATACATCAGCATTACGTCGTCGGTCTCCGATCCGCTTCATTCCAGTCCTGAATATCGCATCGAAGGTCGCGGCAACGAGGCTCGGATTATGCCGATCCATGAAGGGATCAGGAGCTCCGACTTCTCCCTGGACAAGGAATCCGCTGATGCCTCCGCGAGCGTCAAGCCGCCTATCTGCATGCCCATGAGAATGCGGTGACACGCCTGCGAGTCATCGTCGGGCTGGCTATCCGCAATGGCCTCGACCGTATCACTGAAGATCGGATCGGTCGGGCCGACGCAGCCTAAGTATGGGTATGCAAATCGGTCTCGGTTGAAACTAGCCAGTCCGATCATCCCCCTCCCGGGCCGACCCATCCTGGGTTCGATTGCCCCCTGCGACGATGGAGCGGCAGTTCCGCAGTACTGCGCCTACTTTCCAGGCCCTTGGTAACTAGCCGGTCGAGAGCCACCTCCTATGCATACGCGCCCGATATCGGGCTTTCTAACACTAGGGTAAATATTTAACACCATTGATGTTAGATAGGCGATTTAATGTTAGATGAGCTTCCAGATACGCAGTTGCGCGCGCTTGCAAGCGCAACGGAGGCCTATGCCCGTGAAGCCTTTGGTGTTCAACTTCACCTCGTTCCCGTTAAGCCGCTGGGTTTGCCCCACTACCTGTTGGATCGATACAGCCTCTGGACGGGAGAACTGCTGGATGGCCCAGCCATCTTCATTCTTCCGCAAAATGGCTCGATCGGCGGTGTAGAGGAATATCTGAAACATCGCGACCAGATACGGCGACGTCTCGACAGCAGCCTGCTGGTGCTGGTCCTCGAAGGCGTGACCGCAGCGCTGCGCCGCCGCCTCGTTGAAAAGCGCGTGGCCTTCATCTCCCCGGGTACTCAATTCTATGTACCCGAGGCGCTTCTCGACCTGCGCGAAGTCTATTCCAGCCAACCTGCCGCGCCATCCGAGCAATTGTCGCCGACAGCGCAGGTTCTGGTGCTGGCCGCCTTGCTGGGTCATGAGATCAACGACGCCAACATGACCCAGCTTGCCGATCGCTATCGTGTCGCGATCATGAGCATCAGCCGTGCCGTCGATGAACTGGAAGCGTTAAAACTGGCGCAACGGCATCATGTCGGTCGTCAGCGCCGCCTGCGCTTGCGCATGGATGGTGCGCAGCTATGGCGCGCCGTCGAAGATCTGCTGCAATCCCCGGTGCGCAAATCCCGCTCCGTCATAGGCGACTTGCCAGAAGATCTCACGGTCCTGGCCGGCGAGAGCGCGCTTGCGCGCTATACCATGCTGGCAGAGCCGAAGATCATATGCCGCGCCGTGCCGGCATTCGCCTGGAAGCGTATCGCCAAGGATTGCGAGCTTGAGAGCAGCTGGGATCATGACGAGCGCAGCCAGGAGGTTCAGACCTGGGCCTATGATCCGCAGCTTCTGAGCGAGGACGGAACAGCTGACCGGATCTCGCTGTATCTGAGCACGAGGCATGACCCTGACGAACGGATCGCGCAGGCAGCCGAGCAACTTCTGGAGCCCTTTGAATGGTAACTGGCGTCGATCGCTTCCGTGCCCATTTTGCTGAACATGAACATCAATATGTCCTGATCGGCGGCGCGGCATGCGAATTGATCATGGACGATGCCGGCCTCGATTTTCGCGCGACCAGGGATTTGGATATCGTGCTGATCGTCGAGGCGCTCGATCCCGCGTTTTCCGAGGCCTTCATGGCTTTTGTAGAGGCGGGTGCCTATGAAATCCAGCAGCGCGGTGAAGGGGAGCGGATATTGTATCGCTTCGCCAAACCCGCAACCGAAGGCTATCCCGCGATGCTGGAACTATTCTCCAATGTCCCGGATGGCTTCGACCTGGCCCCCGGCAGTCACCTGACGCCGATCCCCATTGCCGAGGAAGCGGCCAGCCTGTCCGCGATCCTGCTGGACGAGGATTACTATGCTTTCCTCAAGACGATGACCCGGCCCCTGGACGGCATTCCGGTCTTGGACGAAGTCGGCATCATTCCCTTCAAGGCGCGCGCCTGGATCGATCTTAGCCGCCGTCAGGCGGAGGGAGAAAAGGTTGATAGCCGTGATGTGAAGAAGCACCGCAACGATGTCGCGCGCATGTTGCAGCTTCTGAGCCCGGAGGCACGATATGATCTCCCGGATACGATCAGGGCCGACATGCAGGCCTTTGTCGAAGGATTGGCCGCGCAGGACGATTTCGAGCTCAAGCAGTTCGGTATTGCGATGACGAAAGACATCGTGATCGATCGACTGAACCACCGTCGACCCCCGAGAGGTGACTACCCGGTCGATGCATTACCAGGAAATGCCTATGCCGGTGGGACCATTCAGCGGTAACGGTTTCGCAGAAATGATGGAGGCACTCCGCGGTGTGGGGGCTCTAGGAAACCAGCAGCCCCGCTACCCGCCGTGCTCCATCGCCTCGACAACACTCGGCGATAAAAGGGCCAGGTTTTGAATAGCCGCCAACCCCCATTGTGCGGCACTATTGGTAGAAAGGCCATCTATCTCGACTTGCCCCTCCCCGACCCGCCGTTCCCTCACTGTGTCGGGAAATTCTCCTTCGTGGAATTCCCGCCACGCCCGTTCCGCCAAGGCTGCATCGCCAAGCGCATGCGCAGCATAGGCGGTGAGGCGCGAATGGGCCTGTCGCAAGTTGTGTCCGCGCGGAGGCTCTCCAAAGCGGCGCTGCCAATCGGCGGCGGGAGCGTTGTACCAAGCGCAGTAGTCGACCCACACTGCGCGGTAGCGGGGCGCGTCGATCAACGGCAGGACTTCGGCCATGATCTCGACCACGCCGAACACGGCATTGAGGTGGCTGACGCTGATCTGATCACCGCCTGACACGAAGCGGCCGCTTGCGAGGTCGAAATTCGCGCCGCCGGCCCACCACTGCCGCGGCAAACTGACGATGCTGTCCATGCCTGCTACGATGCGGTCGCGCCAGCGGCCGTCTCCGGTACGCTCCCACTCGGTGAACCACGCGGCAACAAGGCTGCCCCAGCTGGTGCCGAACTGGAGCTGGATCACGCCTTCGGGCAGGCCCTGCGGCTTCGTGACGGCCGCGATGCCGCCGGGTGGCAGCGATTCCAGCGCGCGATCAGCCACCTTGCGGCCGATATCGACTTTCTGGAGCGCACGGTCGGAATGGACAAGCGCTCGCATCAGGTCGCCGACGCGCTCGTCGCCGGTGAGGTAGTAATAGATGCGGCGATAGGCGGCGTTGGAGACGCGGGGCTGTTTTGAACTGTCGCTCCAGTGTTGGACGCCGTGGCGGGTTCCGAGCCCGGCCCATGGCCCGGCGTGATAGACGTCGACCTCACCTGTGTGGCGCGTCATCGCCTCGGCCATGCGGAACAGGTCGGCGCGGCCCGTGCGCAAATAGCTGTACCAGAGCCAGAGGTCGGTCGAGAGTTCGCTGTTGTCCCAAGCATAGCCGCCGATGTCGTAGCGCCATTGGTGCCGGTCGGCATCGTAAGTGTGCATGACGTCGCCGTGATTCCAGAAACCGTACCAATGGCGACGCTCGATCTCGCCCTGGTAATGGCCCAGCAGGAGGTCGTTCTGGCGCTCCACGGCCTCGGCCGCCGGGCCTCTGGCGATGGGCAGTGCCCAGTCTCCGAACACTCCGGCGGCGCGGATCTGCGCGGGGCTCGCCTGAAGGCGTGGCGGGCGGGCGACATGGGCGGCGTAGCTTTCCAGTTCGGTCGCGTCGGGCGTCGCGGGCAGCGCCCAGACCCAGAGTTCGTTAGTGCGTGCGATGCCCTGTACGGAATCCCAGCCCGGCTCGTAGTCCTCGTAAGTCACGTCGAGGCCCCGGTTCTGCGCGGGGTAGTCGGTCATGCCCAGAACGCCGCGGTAGGAGCGCATGTCCATGGCCGGGGCATCGGGCGCCCAGAGCCATGCGGTGAGCTGGGCCTCGTCGCCGCTCGCCCCGACAATGTCGAGCTGGACGGGATGACGCTTCCAGAAGTCCGCCATGCCGATCGCCGCGCCGCCCTGAGGGGAGCCGACATAGGCCAGTCCGCGTGCGCGGTGGCCCTCAATCGACTGGATCGAAGCGCGGCCTTTCGCGGTGCGCTTGGTCACCACGAAGCCTTCCGACGTGCCTTGGAAGAGACGGAAGTCGCCCCAGGCGGGGATGCTTTCCAGCAGCGGCGCGAACTTTTCGGGCAGGGTGGCCACATCGGGCACGGCGCGGCCATCGATCTGCGCCTGCCGGAACGCTTCGCCGGGATCGCGGCGCAGGCCGGTCAGAGGACGCACGGCTTCGGAGAACAGGCCGGTCTCGGTCGCGAGGCGGACGTGACGGTCATGCAGCTCCCCGCGCATCGGTACGGTGGCCTGGATGCCCAGACCGGAGAGGAAATCATGGGCGGAATCGCCGTCCCAGATGAAGCTATGGACGATCCGCACCGCGTCGCTGCCGCTGGTGAAATAGAGGCGCAGGCTGAACGGCAGCCAAGAGCGCGCAGCGCCTGCGTGGGTGCCGTCGATTTTCAGCACCGCGCGGACCGGGCCGGATTGCTCGACGGTGACGCTCTCGATCCTACTGGTGAAGCGGCGCTGGGAAAGCGTGTCCGCTTCCTCGGCTGAAGCGGCATCCTGCGCGCGGGCGACTAGTAAGACATCGCGCAGCAGCACGCGGCCGCCGCGTTCGGCAGAGGCAATCACGGCGCTACCTTGCCGGGGAACGCGCCAGCGCGTGAGGCCGACGTTCACCTCGATGGCTTCGGCGCGCTGGTCGACGGTGACGCAGTCGGCTGGGGCGGCGGCCGGGGTGGCAGGTTGCCCTGCAGCGATCGTCACCCGGTTCACCGCATGTTTTCCGGCGGCAAGGGCATGGCCGCTCCACTTGACCGAACCGTCGGGCCAGTAGGCGAGCGGCCAGCTCTGTATCGGCAGGGCTATGTTTCCGGCATGTGCGGCGAGGCGGTCGACATGGCGCACGGCGCCGCGCGGCCAGGGCATGCCGAAGCTCTGCCCGCCATCCCAGGCAGGTTCGGCGCCATCGAGCCAGTGCAAGTCGCTGCCCGCTGCCGGAGATGACCCGGCGAGAACGCGGCCCGGCAGAGAGATGGCGGCACCGCCGAGAAGACCGGCGCGCAGGAGGGCGCGACGTGAGCAGGGCATCGGGCGAGGCATGGAAATTCCTGAGTTCAAGCGAGGCGGGAGACGGCGAAATTGCGCAGGCGCAGATGGCTGGCAGTGGTTCGCAGGGCGAAATGGCCGCTCGTCAGCGGCGCGGGGTCTTCGAAAGCGAAGAGTTGCCGGTCGTCGCGGAAGAAGCCGATCCGGGCGCCGTCAGCGATCAGGCGAATGCGCTGCCAGCGGTTGGCGACCAGCATGTCCGCCGCGCCGCGCCGCGCCGGTCGTTTTCAGGCAGCAAAGGCCGCACGCCGGGCTTTCCGACATAGCGGCGCAAGCGGGTGGTCGAATTGCCATTGCCGCCGAGACCGACGTAGTAGGTTTCGAGATCGTCGTAGTCCTCAAACTTCCCCGAGCGCGGGCGTGCGATCGCATTTCCCTCCGGAGCCGCTCGATCCTGCGCCATCCAGAAGCAGTTGAGATCGCTTACCCGGTCGTTCGCACCGCCTGCCGAGACGGCCTGCGCCTCGTATTCGATGGCGATCCGGCCTTCGAGGCGCGGCAGGAACCAGAGCGTGAGCCCGGCAGGCGCCTCGATATCGAGCACATCCCGTTCCGCCGAGACGTGCGCGGGGGCCTCAGCCTCGATCCGCCACTGACCCAGGCCATGGCGGAACGTGTCCGTGAACAGGCGGCGACCTTTGTTTCGCCCGAAAGTCGGAGCCGGCAGGAGATAGGCTCCCGCCAGACCCGCGACCATCATGCGCCGGGAAAGTCCCGGCTGCGTCACAGCTTGGCCCGCACGCCGAAGTAGATCCGGCGACCATAGGTCTCGATCACGTTGCGACGATAGACGCTGTTGGCGTTCTCGATCCGGGTGGAATCGGTGAGGTTGACGCCTTCCAGGAACACCGAGACATTTGGGTTGATGATGTAGCTGGCCGAAGCGTCGAACTGACCGAAGGCCTCGCCGAACGAGGGGTTGTTGCCGCGATCGACCGCGTTGATCAGATAGCGGCTGCGCCAGTTGTACGACCCGCGAATGGCGAAGTGCCCGTCGTCATAGAATACCGAGGCGTTGTAGCTGTTGCGGGAGACACCGGGGAACGGCAGCGAAGCGTCAGTGAAGTAGTCCCTCCCTTCGTAGCCGCTGTCGGTGTTGAACGTGTAGTTCGCGGTCACACCGAGATTGCCCAGCAGGCCCGGCAGGAAGTCCAGCCCAAGCTGCGCGCCTGCCTCGAAGCCCTGGATGGTGACGTGCTGGGTGCCGTTGATCGGCATCTTGATCGTATAGACCTGCCCGTCGATCTCTTCCTCTTGGCTGGCAGTGTCGATGAACGACTTGATATCCTTGCGGAAGCCGGTGATCGACACGTAATTTGTGCGCGAGATATAGTACTCAAACCCGAGATCGTACTGCCACGCGCGGTAAGGCTTGAGTGCCGGATTGCCACGTGATCCTGTAAGGCCGACCGAGTCCAGCTTGACGTTGGGCGCCATCTGCGACGGTGCCGGGCGGGCCAGCACATCAGATGCGGTGGCGCGCACCACCAGCTTACGGGGAATTACTTCGGCGCGCAGGTTCAGCGAGGGCAGCAATACGGTATATTCGCCGGTGTACCGCGCGGGCGTGATGACGCCATCAGTGCTCTGGCTACCACTTGAGACGGTGCGCGTGTGAACGAGCCGCGCGCCGACAACGCCGGTCAGCTCGAAGCCGAGATTGGCCTTGAAGGCACCCTGGAAATACCCCGCGATCGTGCTCTCGCGAACCCGGTAGGTGTCGAGCGGCGAGATGCTGGTGTAGGGATCGGGAATGCCCACGGCTTTGGCGAGATTGTCGCCCAGGTTCCACCACCGGTCGATGCCGGAAAATCCGAGATCGCCGGTCTTGAAGAAGCTGCCGTCGCCCATGCCGCCGTAGGTGTTCAACAGGTCCTGGATATTGGTGAGCTGTGCGGCCGGGGCCGTCGTGCCCAGGACCTGGGTGCCGGTCACGCCCGAGCGGGTCAGCGTGGTCTGGCCGGTGATGCCGTTCAGCGTATAGACCGCGTTCTGGAAGCGGCTGCTGGAGACCAGCTGGTTCAGCTCAACGCCGCTCTTCAGCGAGGTCAGGACGCCGCTTTCGTCGGGCTTGTATTCGGCATCGAACTTGGCGCCGGTCTCGCGCTGCTTGTTGAGGCGCGGGCGGGCCTCGACCGCGAGGCTGTTGATACCCTGCGTGGTCGTAGTGTCGATCGGCAGGATGATGTTAGGTGCGTTCTGCGGGTTGTTGTAGTCGATCGTGATCCACGGCAGCGCGGTCTTGCCGGAGACCGAGGCGGTGACGTCCACCTCGTCGTTCAGGACACGCGAGGCCGCGTAAGTGCCGCGCGCCGAGAGCTTGAACTTGCCGGTGGTCCACTCGGCGCCAAGAATGCCGTTGAAGGTGCGCCGGTTAAGGCTGCCGATCACGCTGCGATAATTGACGCTCGGGCCGGAGCCGGCGTTGGAACCGTTGACGAAGGTCACCGTCTGCGCGGTTTCGTCGCGGATGACGACGCCGGTGGGGTCAATGCCGCCGTTCGCCACCGACTGGGTGGTGCTGAGCTGCAGGTATTGGTCGTCAGATGTCGTGTCGCTGCGGGTATAGGTGCCTTCCACGTAGGCGCGAAAATCGTCGCTCGGGCGCCATTCTATAATGCCGTTCAGAGCATAGCGCTTGGTCGGTTCGGTTGAGGTGATGTAGCGCGGGATGTCGGGGTAGAAATCACCGAAACCGCTACCATCAAGATCGACACAGCGGGCCTGATTCCGACCCGAAAGGCAGTTCTGCGCGGCAGGCGTCGCAGGCTGTGTGGTCTCGACCTGTCGCCAACCGGTGGTGCGAGCCTGATCGTAGCGAATAGTGCGACTCTCGTACGTGCCCGAAAGCAGCACGCCGATGGTGTCATGGGCGAAGAGCTTGGAACCGATCAGTGCGAACTTGGGGTCGACCTTGTCCGCCAGTTCGTTGTAGATCCCCTGAGCGGAGCCCGCGAGGTAGCCATCCTTGCTGTCGAACGGGCGGCGGGTGATGATGCGCACGGTCCCGCCAAGTCCGCCTTCGGTCATATCCGGCGTTGCGGACTTCAGCACTTCGAGGCGTGAGACGAATTCGGCGGGCAGATCGCGGAAATCGACCGCGCGGTTGCTGCCGTTCCCCGCTGCCGCCGCAATCGAGGTGGAAAGCGCCGACTGGCCGTTGATCTCCACGCGGTTGAGCGAGGGATCTGCACCGCGAATGGTGATTGCCGAACCTTCGCCGCCGCTTCGGGTGATTTGCACACCGGTCACGCGCTGAAGCGCTTCGCCGATGTTTTTGTCGGGGAATTTACCGACATCCTCGGCCGAGATGGCGTCAACGACTTGGGCAGAGTCGCGCTTCACCGCCAGTGAATCTGCCAGGCTCTTACGAATACCAGTGACCAGAATCTCCGCGCTCTCGCGACTTTCCTCGCGGGATTCTGTGGAATTCTGTACATTCGCTTCCTGCGCCAAAGCGGACGTGCTGGTGAGCAGGAGCACAACTGCTCCGGTGAGACGTTTCAAAACACGCACCCCTTTTTGTCGGACTAATCTGCGGAAAGCATGGCTAATCTCCACCAATTTAGTTGACAATAAAGTTTTGCTATTTCCCTGAAAAGTTTACGAGCTCGGCGCGCCGACCAGTGCCGTAAGCCCCAACAATGTGGCCGACCGCCTGTCGAACTTGTCGCTCCGGTTTGTCCGGTTTCTCCGGCGGGTACCAAGCGTATGATTTTGCCCACTAGCCGTTCCAGCGGCAGTCTGAAGACGACCCGAAGGGACAGAACTGCCGATAGCTGCGCCCCAGGTCGACAAGGTTTGGGAGGCACATTTTGTCCTGAGCCTGAGGGACGACGGAACACTGGCTCGGACCCGTCGCCGCCGTGTGATTGTCACGATCGTACCGAACGACGGTCCCCCAATAAGTCCTTCTGAATCCGAGATAACGCGATCTAGGACTGAGTTGCTGGCGGTCGCAGACTTGGAGGCGGCCGATTAGAGAAACGAGATAGCTTTTCAAACCGAGGACGGCAGAAAACCGCGATCTCCGGTCGAGCGTCCAGCGCTCAGGGTCGCCGTGTAGGAAAGCGCTCGCCATCGCCAAGTCGAGACCGGGTGCGTGGCTGATCGGCTTGCCGAACTGCGGCCACAACATGTTGAACGAGCGCGGTAACGATCTCGTGCGGCTAATGTCGGAATTCATCCTGCGGACGTCGAAGCAACGCTAGTCCGCATGCCCGACCTACAGTTGCAACGAAATAAGCGGGCTCCACCGCAGCTTCACTTGCGACAACGGCACCATCTCTGCCGTTGCGACGGTCAGATATCTCGAGGTGGACGTGTTGACGCTCGCAGAGGGGACTGAAATCTGAAACTGCGCTGGGTCCTTGCCGTTGCAAGAACCTCGGAATTACAGCAGAGCGGCGGCTCTGGGCCTTATCTCAGATATTCACCCCCATTGCGCTTAGATCCAGACCGGTCATTCGATGGCACAGGCCGGCCATCAGGATTAAGGCGCGATTGCAATTGCGGAGTGATCTGCTGCACTATCGACCGGAAGCCCAGCCTCCTTGCGTTCGGAACAGCGTTCGACGAGATGCCCCGAGTGCGGCCGCATCGACACCGTGAAGCGCACCAGTTCCTCCAGCGCTCGTAATAACTCGACGCTCGCATCCGTCTGGCTTCGTCAAATTCCCTATAGGCCATCGCAATAGAGGACTAGTTGCGGCGTAAACTTTCGCATCCAGCGACCTAGCAGGCGCCACGAATTGACCGCATTGAACGATTGCGAGCCGCCGGACACCTGCATGACAACAAGCGTCCCTGCGTCGCCAGCATCCAGAACATTTGGAGCGGCATATGATCACTCTGCGTCTTCTTGATGCCGCTGATTTAGCCGCGGCGCTCTGGGCTGCACCAGACCATGCCTTCCGACCAGAGCGCGTGCTCGCGCAATTCATGCACAGCAGAGTGATCGTCTCTTGCTATTTGATCGGGCAGCGGCAGGTCGCTGGGGATAACGCTCGAACAACGACATGGCCGTCAGTCCGTGCCGGAAGCACCGGGCCCGGTCGCGATGCCGCTGCCCAAAGCGATCTGCATGTAAACCGTGTCGAGCCAGCGGCCCGCCTTCCAGCCCATGCCTGTCAAGCGTCCAGCGTGCTCAAAACCGCAGGAACCATGGAGGGCTACAGAGGCAGGCTCCGCCCCGCCGATGACCGCAACCATCCGCCGGAACCCGTGGGCCTCAGCGGCTTCCAGCAAGGCCTCGAGCAGCCGCTTGCCGATGCCGCCACCGCGCCGGTCGTGCGCCACGTAGATGCTGTTCTCGCAGGCATAGGCGTAGGCCGGTCGATCCCGGAACTGCGTGGCGTAGGCATAGCCGACCACCTGACCGCCATCGCAGGCGACAAGGAAAGGCCAGCCCCGGCCGGACACCGTCAAGATCTTCTCAACGGTCTCGCCCTCGGTCGGCGGCAAGACTTCGTACGTCGCCGTGCCGTGCAGAACATGATGCGCGTAGATGGCGGCAATGGCGCGCGCATCGTCGACCGTTGCCCGGCGAACCAAGATGCTCATCGCCGGCTTGCTTCCAAAACTTCGCAGTCTCCCTTGACGAAAGTGCCGCGCTGCTCGGTCGGCAGGATATCCGGCACTTCTTCGGAAGGGCGGCAAAGCTCTACGCCCAGCGGCGACACCACCAGAGGCCGATTGATGAGAATCGAATGCTTCATCATCGCGTCGATCAGGGCCTCGTCCGTCAAAGTCTCGTCGCCGAGGCCGGGTTCGGCACAGGGCGTACCCGTCTCGCGCAGCAAAGCGGGTGGCGTAATGCCGGCCCGCTCAATGAGTTCCACCAGCAGCGAACGGTTTGGCGGCGTCTGCAGGTACCTGACGGCATGAGGCGCAATGCCCGCATTCCTGATCATGGCCGAGCCATTACGAGAGGTCCCGGAAAAGGGGGTTATGGTAGATCACGACATCGGTCATCGTTGCCTCTTAAGCAGCAGGTAAGTTCGGCCAGAAGCGGGTCGCACAGTTCGGCGCGCCCCTGGCAGCAATCCTTGGCCAGATAGGTTCCGCCGAGCAAGCGTCATGCTGTCGGGATAACTCGCCAGCGGAAAGCAGCATCGCGCCTTCCGCCTTAGCCGATTTGGCCGTAATCGTCGCCATTCGGCGGAAAGTTTCTCGTGCGCTGGCCATCTGCGCCTCATCCAGTGGCAGTGCAGCACACCCGCCCACCCCCGGCAGGATACGCGCGTATCCGTCCGCGCGCGCCCTCAGCAGTGACCATGCTCAACTTGCGCTGACCTCACCTGCGGGCATGCCGCGCCAGTTCCGTCTTGTCGTCGATCCAGCGGGAATGACACGAACGGAGCGCGATGGCGACACTGGGGTCGATTCATCATCAATTGCCGCAAATGGAACGACGGAGGCTGCGTCGCCTGCCTGGCGACGTCTCTGAGCACCTGATTTGCGGTCAGGCGGCATGGCCACCGACCGACCGTGCGATCCGTCTCCCATATTTGAGTGGAAGCCACAACGGCGGGCCTCCTAGCGATGTCTATCAAAGTCTAGCAATTTTTGATAGTCGGCCCTATAAAGCGCTAGACACTTCTGACAGCCGACGAAAGACAACACGGATCCCTACCGTAATCCGTTTGCGCCCGGCGCCGGCAGCCGTCCTCCCGAGCTGGCAGGCCGAGACGCGATCCTGGAGGCAGCGCGGATTTCCTCTGGGCGAGCGATCAAGGGACGAAGTGCCCGGTCGATCATGCTGCTGGGCTTGCGGGGCACCGGAAAGACCGTGCTGCTCAATGAAATCGGCCGAAACGCGGAACGCGAAGGCCTCCTGATTTCGCGGGTCGAATCGCCGGAAGGCGAAAGCCTTGCCCGCCTTCTTTATCCCGAGATGCGCAAGGTCATGCGCTCGCTCTCCGGGGTGGAAACGGCCAAGCAGCTTGCAACGCGCGGCCTCAAGGGTCTGCGCAACTTTGCCTCTATCTTCAAGATCGAGATAGCAGGCGTCGAAGTCGGCGTCGATCCTGAGCCGGGTCTCGCCGATACCGGCGACCTTCAGTACGGCCTGCCGGATCTCTTCACGCTGATCGGGAAAGCGGCGCAGGCTGCAGAACGTGGCTGGGTCCTGTTGATCGACGAAGTTCAGTATCTTTCCGAATCTGACCTCTCGGCACTCATCGTCGCGCTGCACCGAATGTCGCAGGAAGGCTTGCCCGTTCTTCTTGTCGGCGCCGGCCTGCCGCAGATCGCCCGCCTGGCGGGCGAAGCAAAATCCTATGCCGAGCGGCTGTTTCAATATCCTGCGGTGGGGCCGCTCGATCCGCCCTCAGCCGGGCAGGCGATAGAAAAGCCGATCGTCGAAGAAGAGGCCAGCATCGCCCCTGAAGCGCTGCAGGCCATCGTTGAACGTACCAAGGGCTATCCATTCTTCATCCAGGAATGGGCATCGGTCGTGTGGAACAACGCGGATGGGCCAGAGATAACTCTTGCCGATGTCGACCACTCCTACGCCGAAACGCTGGCGCTGTTAGACGAAGGCTTCTTCAAAGTGCGGATCGATCGCCTGACCAAGGCGGAAGTCCAGTTCGTAAAGGCGATGGCCCAACTCGGCGATGGCCCCTACGCGATGGCCGACATTGCCCAAGCCATGGACCGCACTCAAAAATCCCTGGGACCGGCCAGATCGAGCATCATCTCCAAGGGCATGATCTACAGCACCGATCACGGCTATCTCGATTTCAGCGTCCCGCTGTTCGCCGAGTTCATGCGCCGCCAAGGGTAATCCATGCCTGACCTCGAAAGCCGGGACGAGCCAGCGATGGAGCAAGCTTCACCCTCGCAAGGCGAAAGGCCGATCGTGCTCGATCCGCGGCAACTCAATCGTATCGAATCCGTCCATCGCGGCTTTCTCTATCAGCACCTTTATGTCGCCAATTGCCTCCTTCGCGCGGGGAGGCCGGCGTGAAGCGGTCGTGGCGAAAAGCGATTAGGACGCCGAGCTGCAGACGGCCGACGTTCGCTTCTATGTCCAGGTGAAGACGCGGATAGGAACGCTAGCGGTGTCGTAGGCCACCAACAGCAGCGCGCGGTCGCGCAGCCCCGGAATATCGTCGGGACAGCTGTCAAGCAGTGCAATAATGTTGAGCCCGCGCGGCGCATCACTCGCAATGTCCCGCACCGGCCCCTTGACTCGCAGCGGCCGCGCCTGGGTCTGCGCCACCCCCTTTGCTTTGTTGATGGCTGCGAGCCGCAGCCTGACCAGCGGCGCCGGGTCCGGTCGGCGATGCCAAGCAGCTTATGCACCCGAGCGATCGAGGCCTTGTAGCGCGAGAGCGACGCCGGCTTGCTGCCCTCCTCTGCCCGCGCATCGAGATAGTCCGCAATCACCTCGGGCGTGGCGGGCTGCGTTATGCGGCGGGTGCGCCGGCACGACAGGTCAACCGCCTCAAGGTCGGACCGAAGCGCGCAGAGCGTGTGCGGCGAGGGTGCGGCCTGGAACGCGGTGATGAGGGATTCGTTAATAGTGAGCCGTGGGA
The DNA here is from genome assembly GCF_055521655.1 of Novosphingobium sp. BL-S-21. Taxonomy (NCBI): domain Bacteria; kingdom Pseudomonadati; phylum Pseudomonadota; class Alphaproteobacteria; order Sphingomonadales; family Sphingomonadaceae; genus Novosphingobium; species Novosphingobium sp. BL-S-21. The sequence continues at coordinate 68,105 of NZ_JBVFVP010000003.1, read as the reverse complement.
TTATTTTCTACGGATCGCCGGCGCGGAGCGGGCAACGGTCGAAATGTTGGAAGGCCTACCAAATAGCCCGACATTTGATCACGCCGACACGATCTTCGAGTGTCTGACGACACGGAAGCCCAGGCTGCTGACGCATCTCCTGGAAGCCTGCTTGACCATACTCAAATGGCTCGAATTCTGAGGTGGATCCTTGGAGGACTTTGCATTCCCTAGCCGCACCGATCACGCAGCCCACATCAGCACCCGCCGATATGCTTCCTTTGTCGACGAATGGGTTACCGGTATCGGCTTGTCCGGCGAAGATTACGGCACGCACTCTTTGCGCCGAACCAAGGCATCGATCATCTACAAGGCGACTGGAAATCTCCGGGCGGTCCAGATTTTGCTTGGCCACATGAAGATTGAAAGCACGGTCAGATACCGGGGCGTGGACGTGGAGGATGCTTTGAAGCTCGCAGAAGGCACTGAAACTGAAGCTATCTGGCTCCTCGCTACAGCGAAGAGCCAGACCCTACCCGGTGGAGGCGCATCTGCGCCCGTAAACGACCTTCAGCGGACGTTTTTCCGTTGCCGACCACAGTCAGCGACGCTTGAAATGGGTCCGAGTGTAAGCTCATCTGGCCGCTGCAATGACCGATGGAGGAAGAAGGCGAAGCAAGTGCTGAGATGCCGCTCTCAAGCTTTCAGAAGCGCCTTTCGTGGCAACGTGTTCATACGAGCATTAGGATGCTCCTGGCTCGGAGCGCAGCTTTGGCAGGACTTTGTGCTGCCCGAACGGCCAAGGTTGCCCCTGATGCGGACTTGATAGCCAAAAGGACTTGTTAACTAAGCCGCTTTACGTCGATTTCAGTTCGGCACGCGATTGTCGATTTCAGCAGGAGGGTAATATGCTCACGTCTGGAATGAAACGTTGCGCGTTGGTGGGAGTTTTGCTGCTTTTTCCCGCAGCTTCCGCCACCGCTTACGACGGCGCTTCGATTGCCGTTACCGGCCGCGTACCCACGGTCTGCCAGGTCAGCATCTCCGCACCGCCCGCGCATGCCATCCAAACCGGTGCCAACGATCTCGGAACGATGCGCGAACTGTGCAACAGCCTCGCCGGCTACAAAATCACGCTCAACCATCCTGCCGGACTGGTGGATGCCTGGGTGGATGTCGGCGGCGTTCGTGTACCGCTCTCACCGACGCAGACGCACACGGTAATCGTCGATAATCGCACCCCCGCCTATCGGGAGCGCCAACTCCGGCTTGTCCTGAACCAGGCGCCGGCCGTGGATATGGACTTCAGTCTCGAAGCCGAACCCAAGGGCGCAGTGTTTTAAGCTGCAAGGCCTATCAGGGGCGGACCGACGAGCATCCCTCGCCCCCCGAAAGCCCAAGGCGGGGTGAGAACGTGAGCGTGACGACGTCCGCATACTGACCTGCCGGCAGGCGATGCAAATCGTTTCCGGCAAGTTCCACCTGCACGCCATGGCTTCGCCCACCCGGAGCCGGCGTCTGGCTGCAAGCGATCATCGAGCGGTCGGCCACCGGGAAACCCGACACCTTCAGCGCGTAGGGAAGAGCGGCGTCATCCCCGGCAAAGCGCTTCATGGTGCCGCGCTCCTTGTCCACCTGGATTTCGTAAGGCACTGTTGACTGGGCAGTCACCGTGAGACCGCGGATGACGTTGCCGCTGGAGCCGTCCACATCTCCGAAATCAATACGTCCGCGCTGCGTACCCATCGATCCGACGAACGTGGCGATACGTTCCGGCACTGTCAGATCTACCGCGACCTGGCTGCCAAGCTGCATGCCGCGGTCAAGTTCGTCGCGGCCGGCAAGGCATACGAACCGCAGTTCGAGCGGCTGATAGTAGTTTCCGGCGACGATCCCCTGACCGGCCGGTATCTGGATGCGGAAGCTTTCGTTGACGTTGTCTCCGCTGGCGCCGGCACCGAACTGAACAACCGCCCCGTTGGTCGGGTTGGGCTGTTCCGCGCCGGAGATCAGGACCATGCGGCCAGCATCGCGCACCCAGCGGATATCGTAGCGTACCGAATCCCTCTGCCCCAGCGCCGCGCCGCGATTGATCGCGCCGGGATTGGCAAGCACGAGGCGCACGGCTGTGACGCGCGGATCCAGGCGCCGGACGTGAATGGTGAAGTTCCGCTCGATTTCGGCCGGATTGAACGGATCGTAGTCGAGGGTGAGTTCGCTCGCGGAGGCGCGGAAATCGGCGCAGTTGGCCCTGGCCGCCCCAGGCAGAACCAGGGTGAGGACGGCGCAGGTCAGGAGCGTGGCGGCGATCTTCATGGGGTTCCCTCGGGCTTCAATGCACCGCCGCGCTGCAATGCGGCTTCGGTTGTCGTCACGTCGATCATGTAGACGAGCTTGCCATCGTTCATGGGCATCTCGATGCGCCATTTGCCTGGACGCAGACCTTGCACAGCGAATTGGCCGCTGCGGTTGGTGAACATCTGTACCGGCTTGCGATCAGGCGCCGCGAGTTCGAAAGCGTTCCCGCCCACCAACTCGAGCGGCGCGCCGCTCGGCATCAGCAATTGGCCGGTATAAGTGACGAAGTAGTCCGACCCGATCTCTACCAGATGGCCTGAGCGATAGGGCGGCCTGAACTGGACGATACCCGATCCGATATCGTAGCCGGCTGGCGCATCGGGCACGTCATAAGTCAGCAGCCGGGGAGAATAAGACGTCAACTGCGACATGACCGCGCCGCCGAACGTGCCCGACCTGGCGACGTACTCGTCCTTGCGGGGATCGATGTAGACGGATTTGCCTTCCAGTGAGGCATGGGGCTTCACGATTGCGAAACTGTCGTAGATCGGGCGGGACAGGGCAACACTGCCGCCGGCATAGGCCACCGAGAAGGCCGTGCGCAGCGATGTGCGCTGGTCGATGATCGCGCCGCTGTTCGAAAACGATGTGTTGTGGGCCGCGCCGAGTTCCGCGCGGTTGAGGAGCACGTTCGCAGCGGCATTAACGCCTACCGAATCCTCGACCCGGTCGATGTTTGCCGAGGCATTGTAGGATCCGACGCCGGTGCCGCTGGAGCGCTGGTAACTGAGGCGGGCACGCTCGCGCTGGCTATCGAGATCGGCGGTGACGCTCGAGCTCCGGTCGAAGCGGTAGATCAGGGAAACCCGGGCGCCCGGGCCGGACCTTCGTTCGCTGCTCTGGTAGGATGCTTCCGCCGTCAGCAGCAGACGCTGGTTGGGCCGCCACCCGTACGTGGCGCGGGCGGTGGACTGATCCTTCCGATCGCCGCGAGCAACCGAATAGAACCCGTCGAGGCTGAAATAGTGGTCGGCGCCGAGGGATTGGGAGTACGTTGCGCCCAGATCCAGAGCGTAGGGGTTGCTGGCGGAGAGGCTGTCCGGCAGCGCGAAGTTCCTGCTGGTCGCCTGGATGGAAGCTGTCAGCGAGCGGGCGTTGCCGCCCGTGCCAACGCGCGAAAGCTCGTAGCCGACATTGACGGCATAGCCGCTGCCGACGTCTTTGTTATGCGAGCCGGCGAGGTTGAGGGCCAGGGTGCCGACGGGCGAGGCCCAGACAACCTCGGCGCCGCCTACGCCGCCCCGGCGCTGAAGCTGGAAGTTTCCTCCGACCGTCAATTCCTCGGTCAGGCCATGGCGATAGAAGCCGGAAGCGATCGGATCGTCGCTGTAGCGGCGGCCGCCTGTACCGAACGGCGCTTTCACGCCGCCATAGAGCCCGAACTCGCTGAGGCCGGCGGCAAGCAGGGTCCGATCGAAATTGATAGAAAACGAGATCACGTTCTCGCGGCCGCTGTCGTCACGGACGATCAGCCTCACGTCGTTGGACCCTTGCGCGAAGGGAAAGTCGCCAATGTCGTAAGTACCAGGATTGAGCCGGGTCACCTGCACCGATTGCCCGTTGACGATCGTTTCCACCGTGGAGGCACGGGTAAGGGTGAACGACCTTTGACCGCGCGGCTGGATGTTGCGCTGCGGATCGAGGTCGGCATAGACCCGCGAAAGCGAGAGACCAGCCATCGGGCTGGATCCGGAAAACCCGCGCGATACCGGTTCCAGATCGCCTGCGGTATATCTGGCGGTGCCTCGCGCATCGTCATAGACGATACGGGTGCCTTCACGCCGGAAGCTGTCCTGGATACTGCCTTCGTTCTCGAGCACGAAACCGCTGACCCGTATCGCGCTGTCGAAGACGATGTTCGGGGTCTGGAACCCGGTCCGGCTTCCCTTGTGCACGTAGTCGCTGTTAACGAAGGCGGTGAGATAGGCAGAAACATCTTCAGCAGGCTGGATCGGCCCTGCCACGGGGTCGTAGCCCATGACGCGGATCGATTGTCGCACGCGAAGGGTTGGGTCCAGCGTCATGAGCAGGCCGAGGCTGGCCTGGTCGTAAGCGAGACCGATGCCTAGCGCCTGCATGTCGCCGGTAGAGATTGCAGCCTTGCTTTCGATGCCGGCGGCAACCCTTGTCCACGCCTCGGTGGAGAGGACGCCGCGCAGCAGGGCAAGCAGCTCCTTGGTGTCGACTAATATACGGTCGTCTGCGGTCAGCGTGTAGGACACCTCGCCCAGGACGAAGCCGTTGTCGGACAGCGGCCCTCCCATGGGGATGTCGCGCCCGGTTCGGTTGAGGCGCTCCGGGGAAACGGCGGGGTGTTCGCCCGGCGTTGTCGGTTTTTCGGCCCGCGAGGGCACATTCGTCTGCGCATAGGCAGCGAGTGAACCGAACAGCGTCAATCCCGGCGCCAGGCCCGCAAGGCCTAGGAGATAGAGGGAACGGCGGTTCGCCACGGCGTCATTTGCTTCCGGCTGAATTCAGTTCGACCGAAAGGGTGCCGCCGGCATCCGGGAGTTCGACGTTGATGGGGAAAATTCGACTGGCTTTAGAAGGCACCAGTCCGAGGCCCATGCTCTCGCGGATCTCTTCGGGTTCGAAAGTCTTGCGATAAGCCTCGGAACCGTCCCCGCGCCGCTCGATCAGGGTCATGCGGTTAGTGGCGACGTAGCCGTAATTGGCACCATCGTTGGCGATCGTGATGACCGGCTGCGGTTTCCCGGCCGCATCCGTGCCGACCTTGGCTTCGACGATCTTGAGCGAAGGCACTTCGTCGTTCGTCCCGACGCTGACGAGCACCTTGAAGCGGTGGAGGACCTGAATCGCGTTCTGGCTTTCCGGCATGGCAACCGGAAGCTGGGCGATGGTCACATAGAAATGACGGCTTTCGCCTTCCAGCGGCTGACCGATCCACTGGACGCGGAACGCCTGGGACTGGTTGCCGCCAAGGGTCGCTTGGCTGGGGAACACGAGGACATCGTCGCTTTCGACGTCCTCAGCTTCGCGCAGTTCCCCATTCACGACATTGACCGGGTGGACCGTCACTTCGACGGGCACGGTTTCGGGGAAGGTGTTCTGCAACGTGACGATGGCCGAAGTCCGGCGACCTGCCGTCTGGAGGTCGACCACGACGGGCTGCACGTTCAAAGCCAGGCTGGGGACGGTGGTCGCCATCAGTGCGAGGAACGACAGCAGCGGGCGCAATGCGCGCCGGGGAAGAGGCGTGGTCATGAGCGGGTCTCGGGAAGCAGGGCCAAGGGCAGGGGCAGGAGAAGCTGGAGGCGGACGCAAGCGTCCGCCTCCGAGCAACATCAGGCAGCCGGGGTCAGCTCGATCGAGACGTAACCCGAGTAGTTGCCGGCAGCCAGCCGACGATCGGTCAGCGACGACCAGTTGGTGGCGGTGCGGCTGGAGCCGTTCGACGAGGCGACAGCGGCGCCCTGGCTGGCAGCCTTGACGAACTGGACGCGGGTAGCGGCCGAGCTGAGGCTGTCGTGGCCGCCGAAGCGCTGCGCCACGGTCGAGCCTTCGTCGGTCGAGGTCGAGTCGAGGGCCAGGCCGTTGATTGAGGTGTCGAGGTTGTAACGGATGAACTGGGCGAAATCGCCCTGGGCGAGGCCGGTGCCGGAAGCGCCGTCAAGGGCGAGCACGGCGCGGGCGACGCGGACGTTGCTGCCGCCGTTGTTGCAGAAGGCAACGACGCGCGCGTCGGTCAGCTTCTGTGCGATTTCTTCGGTAACGGTCGAACGGACCTTGGCATTGGCATCGGTCAGATCGCCCAGGGTGATCGACGAAGCCTGCGAAGAGATGCCGCACTTGCTGTCGACCTGCGCATTGATGTCGATGCGCGTATCGGCGGCGTTAGCCGAACCGGCGGCGACTGCGAAAACGGCTGCCGCGCTGGCGGCGAGGATCGAACGCTTCATATTCAACTCCTTGAGTATTTTGACGCAGGAACGCGTCGGAGAATTGAAGACCGCTTTCGCGGGTCTTGCGACTTGCACCGGCTACCGGGACAGGCGGCCGATGGTTGAGCGGTGCGTCGACCCAACGCTCCGCCCTCCGTGTGGCTGGACTGCAATTATGCGCGTGGCCCAACCACCAGAATGAGGGTGTCTTTGTAGCGGCCCGCCGCAAGGCGGGGCTGGTTCAGAGCTTGCGCCGCCCAGTCGATCGAGATCACGGCATTGCGACCGACACTGATGCCGGCGCCGGACTTGAGGCCGCGTCCGGGAACGAGGCTTGCGAAAGCGCACCGTCCGCCATCCGCCATCTCGTCGGACGCACAGGGCGCACTGCGAACGGCGCCCTTGTCGGTTTCGAGCATGACCGAAACCCGGTAGCGCTTGCTGAAGGAAAAGCCCGAGCCGTCGTCGTTCGCATCGACATTCGTCAGCGCGCCGCGCTGCGACGTTACGCCCAGGGCATAAGGTGTGTTGCAGTCGAGCCCAACTGCCAGAGAGAAGTTGGCGGCGCCTTCGAGATCGCGCGGCGCGGTGATGCTGGCTGGACCGTTGGCGGCGAAGCCGCACCGTTCCTTGATGCGGGCAACGACATCGATCGCCACGGACTCCGTGGCAGCCTTTGCTGGCTCGATGACAAGCAACGCGGCAAGCAATAAGCTGCCGGCCTTGATGGCGGCAAGCGACAGCCGCCATGAATAGTCAATCATCATCAAGCCCCCGCTTAATGTGTGAACGGCATGAGTAGCCCCTGTCGTCCACATCAGTACGCCCCGCACCGGGCGCCGTCGGGGGCTTAGAAAGCCTAAGCACCGTAAGCAATTGCTAAATGTTAGTTAACGACAGCTTTGCTCATTTTGGGACAGTTTGTAGGATGACTATGAAGGGAGTTTCGCGAATATGCGCCGAAATCCATCGGCTTCGCCACTCTTGGCTGATCGCTGGTGAGATCGAATCCCGCGTCGCCCTGCGGTATGTTAGCTAAAATGCACGCCTGCGTTACGCGTTTTCACGCTGGCCCAAACCATCCAGTCTCGTGGGGCCCGGAGTTGAAGCCGGAAGGCCTCTGTGCATTTGCCTGACCCAATCGATTACCCTATCCCGACGGCAACATTCGCTGCAGGTTATAAGATGAGCTGGCTTTAGCCGACACGCACCGCATACCGGACCGTCTGCAGATTGACTTCGGATTTTAGCGTCTGAATGGCGCCAAAGAGTCGTTTCGACAAACGCGCAACGCCTTGGGTTAGGACACCGCGTAATTGATTTAGCCACCCTCGTGCATGGTACGAAGTCGCCTTGGCGCTTCAATGCTGGAGGATGACCGATGTCGATCTACGCAGGATTGGATGTGAGTGACAAGACGACGCATATCTGCGTGGTCGACGTCGACGGGAAAGTGTTGCGGCGAGATGTTGTCGAGAGCGATCCCGATGTTCTGGCCAAATGGCTTAACAAACATTGCAGCGATCTGACACGCGTGGTGCTGGAGACGGGAACGTTATCGACGTTCCTGTATCATGGGCTGGTCGAGCGTGGTGTCGCGATAGAATGTATCTGCGCCCGGCACGCGAAGGGCGTCCTTTCTGCCCGCGTGAACAAAAGCGATGTCCATGACGCGGAAGGGCTTGCCCAGCTGGCGCGCACGGGCTGGTACAAACGCGTCCACATGAAAGCGTCGGCCACGCATACAGACAGGGCGGCCCTGCGTATCCTCGCCCAGCTCATCAACGCACGGACATCCATGGCCAATCAGCTGCGTGGCCTCCTGAAGCTGTTCGGCCTGCGTATGGGCACCGCCAGAACGCCGGGCCGGCGTACCGAACGCCTGATGGCGTTCTATGCACAGCGTCCCGATTTGAAGGCCCTGTTTGCTCCGCTCATTGCGTCCATGGAGACGATCGAGGAGCAGTTGCGGGCATACAATCGCCTTCTCACTGACCGGGCAAAGGCGGATGAAGTTTGCGCCCGGCTGATGAGCGTTCATGCCATCGAAGCAATCGATGATGGGGGAGAGATATACCTTGCCGGCCGGGATCTGGAACTCCGTAATGTCGGTGAGCCATTTTTCGTTAGGCGGCTTCGCGTGGAAATCGCGATTGATCAGGTTCTCGGGCGCAGGACTGATCTCGCCCAAGTACGAGCCAAAGTGCCGCCGTTTGGGCTTGGCGACGAAAAGCATTCCTCCTTCATCAACCGCTGCACAACCTTCTCCGAGATTGTCACGCTTTGTTTGGCCAGCGACGCCTGTACTCTGCAATAGCCGTAGCAGCGGTGATTGGCTTCGAAGATTGCGGTAATGCGGCGCCGAATGACATCATACTTGTCAGCGAGGTTCACCCGGGCGTGATGGTAGAAGTAAGAGCTTCGCGCCAAACCTATCTGGGTGAGCAACTCCGGCAGCCGATAGATATCTTTGAGGGCGTCAACCAGCTGTGTCTTCTCCCGATTTCCCAAGAGGTGCAGATCGACGCCCAGGCCTTTTTTAAGAGTTCGTTGGCCTTATTCAGGAGGTCATGCTCAAGTTGCAGTTGATGGATATCGCGTTGCAAGGCTTCGAGTTGGCGTTCAAGCGCCTCGCGCTCCGACGCTGGCGGAGAGGTATTGCGGTGCTTCATAGCTGACAGAGCCTCATGACTCAGTAACTGGCTTTTCCGGTTGTACAATGTCGGTCGGCAAACGCCCAGACGATCCGCTACCTCTTGCGCCTTTTCGTCTCCACAGCATAACGCGATGACACCGGCCTGCTTTAAGGCTTCGGGATACGCGGGACGCCAGGATCGACCGACCATGGATGCCCTCGCATCCGGAAACGCCTCTCGAACCCACGCCTTTAAGGTGCCACGACCGGGATAACCCAAGGCTCTCATCGTCGATGCAATGCAGTGATCGTGAGTGCGGTAGTGCTCCAACGCCGCCTGCTTGTCAGCCTCGGAATACTTCGGCGATCGAGGCGCGCAGCGCTCTCGCAAATCCTGCTGCTGCTCGTACTCTCGGCACCAGCATTTAAGCGCATTCTTGGTAGGATAACCCAGCTGGCGAATGGTCGCCCTAATCCGCTTGCCGAGCTTGAGATACAACTCAACCGCCCGGATCCTGTCTGCGTAGGAATACATGAACTACCTCCATGGTGGTCCAAGATTTCGTCCGAATCCCCCCCGGGGTCACTTCTCAGTGGTAATCAACAGGCAAGAGGGCTATAAAGCCGGCATTAGCCGAAAATGCTAAATATCGCTCGAAATCGACGCCATCCTGCAATCGCAGCGACAACGATGATGCTGCCGAGAAAAGCCGCGCGCGTTACATAGACCGCAAGCGCCCTAGTCTCTTCTGGAGCTTCGATCATAACTGGTACAGGGTAAACCACCGCAAGCAGAAGCCATACAGCAGTTAAAATTGCAGAACCGGAGCGCATGAGGCGCAGTCTGCGGTGGTCCTGATATTCTGGAAGCAAAACGACAGACAGAATATTGCAGATGCCATGTTCGTGATCACGTCTGCAAAGTCTTGCACTGTGGCTTCACCTCCTGGCTCGGGACCTACAGGCATTTGGTATACTCCGCAATCTGACCGTACGATCTGATTTACGGGAAACGGCACCAAGTGACGGTCAATCTCTCGGAACCTGACTTTCGCCTCCCGGCCCTTTTGAGCAACGAAGATGCGAAAGCGGACGGGCGGCAGATGGGATCGGAAAATCGGGGGCTGAGTGTCCGTAAAGGGTCGGTGCACGAACCCGCTGCGCGGGAGTGGTGCCCGTGGTGAGCTATCCGTGACAACGAGAACGTCCCGCCTGGATTGAGCAGTGCCCGTAATGGGCGGACCCTTTCGGCTCCTTCAACATGAGGAGTCGAACGATGAACGAGCTTGTTCCGGTTGGCCCGATCAGCCCGCTACGCCAGCGGCTGATCGACGACATGACGATGCGCCGGTTCTCACGCGAGACGCAGCGCAACTACCTGCGCGACGTCGGGCGGTTTGCGACCTGGCTGGGGCGCTCGCCGCACACCGCGACCGCCGAGGATGTCCGGCGGTTCCAGATCGAGCAGCAGGACGCCGGCGTTCCGGCGCCGACCATGAACAGCATCGTCGCGGCGCTGCGGTTCTTCTTCACCCACACGCTCGACCGACCCGAGCTCGCGCGCAAGCTGGTCCGCACCGCGCATGCCCGTAAGATCCCGGTGGTGCTGACCTTGGCCGAGGTGAAGCGGCTGCTCGATGCCACGACCTGCCTCAAGCATCAGGCGGCACTGTCGGTCGCCTATGGTGCCGGACTGCGCGTTTCCGAGGTCTCGGCGCTCAAGGTCAGCGACGTCGACAGCAAGCGTATGCTGCTACGGGTCGAGCGCGGCAAAGGCGGGCGGTACCGTAACGCCATGCTGCCCGAAGGCTTGCTCGTGTTGCTACGCGAGTGGTGGCGCGCTGGTCGGCAGCAGGGGATCATGCTTCCGAACGGCTGGCTCTTCCCGGGCCAGAACGCGACAGTGCCGATCAGCACGCGGCAGCTGTATCGCATCGTCGTCGAGGCGGCCGAGGCAGCCGATATCGCCAAGCGGGTCGGCCCGCATACCCTGCGGCATAGCTTCGCCACGCACTTGCTCGAAGACGGTGTCGATATCCGCGTCATCCAGGCGCTGCTTGGTCACGCCAAGCTCAACACCACCGCCTTTTACACCCAGGTAGCGACCAAGACGATGCGCGCGGTGACCAGTCCGCTCGACCGGCTGATGATCCCGAGCGGGGGAACGCCCGACGGTTGAGGCGAGGTGCGCACCTCCATCGAGGTCGCCGATATCTTCCGAACGGCAGGGCCGGCGTATCGGTTGGCCCATGCCGGGCATCTGAGCCTGCACCAGCTCAAGATCATGTCGGCGATCGAACAGTGTCGCACGGCGGCAATGGGCGGCCACGTCGAGGCCTGCGAGGACTGCGGCCATTGGCGTGTCGCCTATAACAGCTGTCGCAACCGGCACTGTCCCAAGTGCCAGGGCGCTGCCGCGCGCACCTGGCTCGCCGACCGCGAGGCCGACCTGCTGCCGGTCGGCTACTTCCACGTGGTCTTCACCCTGCCGGCCGAGGTCGGCGCCATCGCCTTCCACAACAAGGCGCTGATCTACGATCTGCTGTTCCGCGCGGCGTCGGAGACGATGCAGATCATCGCCGCGGACCCGAAGCATCTCGGCGCACGGATCGGCATCACCGCCGTGCTCCACACCTGGGGCTCGGCGCTGACCCACCACCCGCACATCCACATGATTGTCCCCGGCGGCGGCATCGCGCTCGACGGCACGCGCTGGGTCTCGGCGCGTCCGGCGTTCCTTTTGCCCGTACGCGTGCTCGGCGCGCTGTTCCGCCGCCTGTTCCTCACACGACTGCTCGCGCTCTACGATGCCGGCCATCTCGCCTTCTTCGGCAGCATGGCGCATCTCGCCGAACGGCGCGCATTCCTGCGCCACCTGTCGCCGGTCCGCAAAAAGCGCTGGGTGGTCTATGCCAAGCCGCCATTCGCCGGGCCCGAAGCGGTCCTCGCCTATCTGTCGCGCTACACTCACCGTGTCGCCATCTCGAACAGCCGCCTTCTCCGCTTCGACGAGGACGGCGTCACCTTCCGCTACAAGGACTATCGCCGCGGCGGCGCCGACCGGCAGCAGGTGATGACGCTTGGTGCCGACGAGTTCATCCGCCGCTTCCTGCTCCACGACTTGCCCAAGGGCTTTCACCGCATCCGCCATTATGGCCTGCTCGCCAGTGGTACGCGCAAGGACAGTCTCGAACGGGCCCGCCAACTGCTCGCGGTCGCGCCGCCTGCTGTCGATGACATGCCCGCCGAACCGCCAGATGCCCGGCCGCCGTGCTCGTGCTGCGGTGGACGCATGATCGTCATCGAGATCCTGGAACGCCGGTACCAGCCTCGCGCGCCTCCATGCTTCGCAGCATCATCCGAGAGACAGGCGTCGTGACCCGGCACGGCACATCATCGACAGACCCCGTGACGACCACGCTCCCGGGAAGGCCAGAGTCTGCTCCTCGCCTGTCGAAAAGCGGACGCCAACTGCCCGAAAGCGGACCGTCCGACTGTGAGCTACCTTTGCGACCGCCAGAAAGCAGACCGTCCGCTTTCAAATACGTCCGCTTATCCAACGCGCCCGCCACCGCCCAGAGCCGCACAAAGTCGAAATCCCCATAGACCATCGCGCGGGGCCCGCGGGTTCGGGCACCGCCGACTTTCCGACGCCTCTCGGCGTCCGAAACTCTAAACGACAGCAGAAAATGGCAATCATACGCCAATTGAAGAGCTTCGAAGAATCGGTGCCAGGTCACGAAAAGCATTGATGACACGCTGGATGGTGACGACCTTCCCATCTACATTATACGCTATTATTAAACGACGCTCGAATGTCAGCGTTCGCAGGCCTACCACTAAGTCATCACGGGGCGACCCGCGCTGCGGGAAATCGCCCAACGCTGCGATGCGGTTTTCAATTCTGGTAAGATAGCCGTCTGCCGTGGGAATATCAGCTTCCACGCTCACCCATTGGTGAAGTGCAATCAAATCCTCGATCGCCAATGCCGACAGCTGCACATCATAGGTCATGCTTTGGCGATCGAGGCCCTAACCTGCGCAAATGCCCGGTCGAGCGGCATCGGGGGACGGGGGTCAGCTAGGGCTTCCGCAACGCGGACGCGCACTAATTCATCCAAAACTGCCTCTTCGCGATCCAGCGCGCGTAAACCCGCTCGCATCACTTCGCTCATAGAAGCATATCGGCCAGACGCCAGATGGCGCTCGGCGTGCGATGACATTTCGCCAAGCGTTACCGTTATTGCCTTCGCAGCCATACCGCCCTCCGTTCAAATATGATTTTATCATATCGCATCTTGTGTGCGGATGCTAGTGCCCGGTTAGCGGTAATGCGCCGGAAGTGGGTCCAGGAATGGGAAAGCGGACCAGCCGCAGATAGGAGTGAAAAATCAGCGGCTGAACGGCGAATAAGGGTCGGTTTTGCCGCGCGCCAAACGCCGCGATGTGGGACATTGCTGCCTTTCCCACTTGACGAATTGAACGGCAGGGCTCGCCAGAACCGGTCAGTCGATCCAAGGTGCGAAGCCGGCGCCATTCGCGGAAAGGGTCTTCGCAACCGCTATGCCTAGGGTCAGGACTCGTTGATCACAGCCAGAAGAGCACGGTTGCGGCCAGAGCGAGTGCGGAGAAAAAGACGTTCGGGCACCGGTCGTAGCGGGTTGCTACGCGCCGCCAATCCTTGAGGCGGCCAAGCATGATCTCGATGCGGTTGCGGCGCTTGTATCGGCGCTTGTATCGGCGCTTGTCGTATTTGACCGGCAGCGAGCGGGATTTTCCGCCCGGGATGCAAGGCCTGATGCCCTTTTGCTCCAGCGCATCCCTGAACCATTCGGCGTCGTAACCTCGGTCCGCCAGCATCCATTGCGCCTTGGGCAGATCGTCGAGTAAGGCTGCGGCGCCGGTATAATCGCTAATCTGCCCTGCGGTGATGAAAAAGCTCAAGGGACGCCCATTGGCGTCGGTTACGGCGTGCAGCTTGGTGTTCATCCCACCCTTAGTCCGTCCGATCAGGCGTCCAGGATCCCCTTTTTAACCCGCAAGCTGGAAGCCGTGCGGTGTGCCTTGAGATAGGTCACGTCGATCATTACAGTGCCGGGCACTGCCCCCTGGGCAGAAAGACCTTCAATCATTCGGGCGAACACGCCCATCGCGCTCTACCGTTTCCACCGGTTATACAATGTCTTGTGCGGCCCATACTCTCTGGGCGCATCCCGCCAGCGCAGCCCGTTGTGATTGACAAATACGATGCCGCTCAGAACCCGGCGGTCATCGACACGAGGCTTGCCATGGCTTTTGGGAAATACGGCGCCAGACGCGCCATCTGCTCATCCGTCAGCCAATACCGCTCATGCTGCATCTCCTCGCAGAGCCTGAATCACATGCTGCACATTCAATCAATGGGTCCTGAGCCTAGGCTTGCCTGGCAAGCCTCGCAGTCTTTTTTTAGGATATCCGGCAGGAACTTCGCTTTCGCCTTCGGCATCACTTATGATGACGATAAACCATCGGAAGAACCCATCAGAAAGATCTACGTGATCAACCTTCATGCTTCTTCTTATGAAACGGTCTGCCTCGCCCGCATGCGAGACAGACCTAATGCTTCAGGGATTTGGGCCGTTTGGTCTCTGAAGTGGTGACGGGGATGCTTTGATGGTCGGGGAACCCGGCTGACGATCAATTCTCGAAGGCTGCGGGACATCATCAGCCACAGGGGGCAGAGCGCCATCAGATATCGTTGGGGGCGGCGGATTATCTCCCGGAGGCGGGGGTGGCGGACCATTGCGGCCCGGGCCGTCCGGACCTGCATGATGTGGATCATGCGGCGGGCGCGGTGGGCGCGGTGGGGCGCCAACAGCTTCTACCCGTCCCTGCGGATCGACCAGATATGACGCGCGAACCTGTCCATTGTCATAGCGTCCCTGGACCATCATCATACTGCCTGCACGGAGCGCGGTAATGCTGTCAGGGCCTGCATCGACAAGCGTCCGGCCACTGCCGTCCTGCAGGACGAACCGCTTGCCAAAGACCTCCGCCACTTTGCCTTTGACCGTCACGATACCGCTGGTCTGCGGCAACCGTGCGATTGCGGTCGGTACGGTCGGGGCCATTTCCACGACGGGCCGGGTCATGGCCATCGCGCCAGCGCCGCCCGCTGCTCCCAGTAACAGGAGCGCGCCTGCACCCCCTGTAATTCTCGTCCGGCGCGACATAGGCCGGAACGGCTTTTTCAGATCGACCATCTTTCAACTCCTTTGGTTGTCGATGGTGCTGGTCTAAACGGCGCTATCCGACCCAGCATGAAGCCAGCTTTTCATGTTCGGTTTAACCTGGCGGAGCTATTGGGCGGTCATGCGTATCCTGCTTGTCGAAGACGATGCCGCTCTCGGCGAAGCGATTGCGCGCAAGCTGCGTGCGGAGAATTGCGCCGTGGATCTGGTCAGCGACGGGATCGATGCGCAGCATCTGGGCGATACCGAGCAATATGACGCGGCGATCCTCGATCTGGGCCTGCCCGGCAAAAGCGGTGCCGACGTGCTTGCCGCATGGCGCAAGGGCGCACGGTCGCTCCCGGTTCTCGTGCTGACCGCGCGTGAGGCCTGGGCCGACAAGGTGACCGCATACAAGGCGGGCGCCGACGATTATCTCACCAAGCCGTTCCGCATAGAAGAACTGATGATGCGGCTTCGCGCGATCGTGCGGCGGACGGCAGGCCATGCCGATCCGCACATGGTATGCGGGCCGCTGGTGTTCGAGAGCCAGACCGGGCAGTTTGAACTCGATGGCCTTCCGCTCAAGCTTACGGCGTTCGAATATCGGGTGCTGTCGCAACTGATGATGCACCGCGAAGCCGTGGTCGAGCGGCGCGATCTCCTCGAGCGGATTTACGAAGGCGACGCCGACGTCGATTCCAACACGCTCGATGTGATTGTCGGCCGCCTGCGCCGCAAGATCGGCGCCGACCTGATCGAGACGGTGCGCGGTCGCGGCTACCGGCTCACTGCAGGCCCGGGCATGGGCACCAGAACATGAAGCTCTGGTCCCTGCGCCAGCGGATGTTGGTCCTGTCCGGCATTGCCACCCTTGCGGCGCTGATCATCGCCGGTTGGGCGATGGCGGGCGTGCTTTCGCGTTTCGTGACCGAGGGACTGGACCAGAGACTCGAAGCGCAGCTCGCCATGATGGCAACCGCGGTCCGGTCCGACGGGACGGTCGACCGCGCGCTGATCGATCGGCGCCTCGGCGTCATGCGGCTCGGTCCTGACTGGCGCTGGCGGATCTCGGGGCCAGCGGGCACGATCGGTTCGACAGATTTTCCGGCGTTCGATCCGGGACCGCCACGCCCTCCACATCCACATCCGAATGATCCGATCGAGGATGACGCGCGGCAGGCGCCCATTCCCTATGAAGGCCAGGACAGCGATGGCCGCGTCCATTCACGTCAGGCCATGATCTCCACCAACAACGGAACTGTGACGCTCGTCGCCGCAGCACCATCGGGCGTGATTGCGCGGCCGATCCGCGCCGCGCTGATCCCACTGGTGAGCGTGATTGCGATTATGGCAGCGGTCTTCACAGTGGCGGCCTTGCTGCAACTCCGCCTCGGCCTGCGACCCGTGCTGGCACTACGCGATCAGGTTGGGGACATAAGACGCGGTACGCGGGAGAGCGTTGACGAAGATCAACCGGCAGAGCTGAGGCCGCTCGCGATCGAACTCAATGCGTTGGCCACCGAGAGCGCGGCGGCATTGACGGCTGCGCGCGCGTCAGCTGCCAATCTCGCCCACGCCCTGAAAACGCCGGTCGCAACGCTGGCGCTGACCGTGGAAGACAACCCCCAGGCCATCGCTCAGGTGGAGCGGATGGAAGCGGTCATACGGCGGCATCTCACCCGCGCCCGGACGGCTGCCGTCGCGCGGCGGGCATCGACGCTGGTCGCGCCTGTCGTTGCCGACGTTGTCCAGGTCATTGCAATGCTGAGGCCTGCCATCGACATGCGCGTCGATGTGCCGGATGGGCTTGCGGTGTCGCTCGACGCCCACGACCTTGCCGAAATTCTCGGCAACCTGCTCGACAATGCCGCTCGCCATGCACGCGCGACCGTTAGCGTGACCGCGGGGGCCGATGGCGATCGTGTCAGCCTAAGCATCGCGGACGATGGTCCGGGCATTCCTCTGGCCCAGCGCGAGCGGGCGATGCAGCCGGGCATCCGCCTCGACGAGGCCCCGACCGGCGACGGCTTTGGTCTGGCGATCGTTCGCGATCTCATCGCTCTGCATGGCGGGACTTTGGACCTGCTGGAAGCGGACAACGGCGGTCTCCTCGTCCGCCTTTCCATGGCCCTGGTATCATGACCTTCCGCACATGGACACAGCGCAGCGCGGTCAGCTGCGACCTCTCACATGATCGGAACAGCCTCGCATGGTGACCGCTGCCATAGGGGCGAGCTGGCTGATTGCCGGCATTTCGACAGCGGGCGTCATCACGCGGCCCATGCGCTGCCCTGAATGGATCTGGGCGGTCGCGGGCGCCGTATTGCTCGTTGCCCTTGGCCTGATGCCGGTCGCGGCGGCCGCCGGCGCGATCGGCAAGGGGCTCGACGTCTATCTATTCCTGGTCGGTATGATGCTGCTGAGCGAGACCGCCCGCGAACATGGCGCGTTCGACTGGATCGCGGCGACCGCGGTCAACGCCGCCGGCAAATCCCGACCGCGCCTTTTCATGCTCGTTTATGCGACCGGGGTGGTGGTCACGACCTTCATGTCAAACGATGCGACGGCGGTCGTGCTGACCCCAGCGGTCTTCGCCGCAGCCCGGAAAGCGAAGGACGATCCGCTACCGCTGCTCTTCGCCTGCGCGCTGGTCGCAAACGCGGCAAGCTTCGTGCTGCCTATCTCCAATCCCGCCAACCTCGTCCTCTACGGCGGCCATATGCCGCCGCTTGGCCAGTGGCTGCGCTCGTTCGCGCTACCCTCGCTGGCATCGATCGTCGTGACGTTCCTGGCACTACGCTGGCTCGAACGAACACGCATTGCCGGGGAATGTGAGGCGGGTGTGGAGCGCTTGCCCTTGTCCGCCGGCGGCAAGCTTGCGATCGTCGGCATCGTCCTGACCGCCGCTCTTCTGATCATCATGTCGGCTTTCGACCGAGAACTCGGCCTCTCAACGGCGGTGGCGGGGGTCACTACCGCCATGGTTGTCTCCGCAATATCCCGATCATCGCCGCTGACGCTCGCCTGGCATGTGTCATGGGGTGTACTGCCGCTCGTGGCCGGCTTGTTCGTGCTGGTCGAAGCGCTCGATCGCACCGGCGTGATCGCGATGATAGCCGACGCGCTGCGCCATGTGTCGGCTGATCCGATGCGCGGGGCAGCCGCATCGGGCACGATCCTCGCTTTCGTCAGCAATCTGGTGAACAACCTTCCTGCGGGCCTCGTAGCAGCGACCGCCATCGGCCAGGCGCAGCCGCCACGGCTTGTCACCGATGCGTTGCTAATCGGCGTCGATCTCGGACCTAACCTGTCGGTGACGGGCTCGCTCGCGACGATCCTGTGGCTTCAGGTGATCCGCCGGGAAGGCGAGGATGTGAGCTTCGGGAGGTTCCTGAAGATCGGTATCGTCGCGATGCCGCTGGCGCTGTTTGCAGCGCTCGCTACGCGGCTCCTTGTCGGTTGAAAGGGGATAGTATGCCGATCGCATCTTCATTTCCGTCAGCCAGCGGTTCATCACCACGACGTTCGTCGCCAGGGCGCACGCTCGACGCGCTCAACTTCTTTCTCGCCGATGTTCGCGATGGTCTGGGCCCCTATCTGGCGATCTATCTGCTGGCTGTACGCGGACCCGCACACGGCTGGAACGAGGCGACGGTCGGTCTGGTGCTGACCATCGCCGGCGTCGTCGGTCTGCTCGCCCAAGTGCCAGCGGGCAGCCTGATCGATCGCAGCCGCAACAAACCCCGCATAGTCATGATTGCGGCGCTCCTGGTGACTCTCACCAGCGTCTCGTTGCCGTTCGTTTTCGGGTTCGCCGCCGTAACCGTCTCGCAGTCGATCGCTGCGGCCGCAGGCGCAATATTTGCGCCTGCCATATCGGCGATCACATTGGGCCTCATTGGCCCAAAGATGTTCGCCAGGCGCGTGGGTCGCAACGAAGCTTTCAACCATGCCGGAAACGCCGTGTCGGCCGCACTTGCAGGTTTGCTCGCCTGGAAGTTCGGACCCTTGGTGGTGTTCTGGCTGATGGGCGCACTGACAGTCGCCAGCATCCTGAGCGCGATGCGAATCCGCAACGATGATATCGATAATGCCGTCGCGCGCGGACTCGACTGTGAGCCAGATGAGGAATGCGACGAACCGAGCGGATGGAAGACCCTTGTCGAGAACCGGCCACTGATGCTGTTCGCAGTGATCGCCTTCCTGTTCCATCTCGCCAACGCGGCGATGCTGACCTCGGTCAGCCAATTGCTTGCCAAGACAGTCGGCAAGGATCAGGCCACTTCGCTGACCGCCGCCTGCATCGTCGCGGCTCAACTGGTGATGGTTCCTGTCGCGATCATCGTTGGCCGCTATACCGAGCGCTGGGGCACCAAGCCGCTGTTCCTCGTCGCCTTTGCCGTCCTGGCTGCGCGCGGCGCGCTCTACACGCTATCGAACGGTCCCTACTGGCTGGTTAGCGTGCAAGCGCTCGACGGTGTGGGCGCCGGTATCTTCGGAGCATTATTCCCGGTGGTGATCGCCGATCTGACGAGCGGATCGGGGCGGTTCAATGTCAGCCAGGGGGCGGTCGCAACGACGCAGGGACTAGGGGCCGCATTGTCGGCTACCCTGGCCGGATCAATCATCGTTTGGGAAGGATACATTGCGAGCTTCTTCACTCTTTCCGTGATCGCGATCGCCGGGCTTTTGCTATACCTGGTGGTAATGCCAGAAACAAAAAAGATCTGAAATTCGAGGACCCCCGCCAGCCACAAGTCCTTTATAGCTATACCCTAAAGGCACCGATCCGCTGCGAAGAACGGCTTCAATCGATTCCCGACATTCGCGTTCCGTGGGTTGAACGACCGGGTGTGGTCGCGTGCTGCCGAAAGGGGGAAGCAAGGGCATGCTCCCCCATCTTAAGAGCCTATGGCTTCGCGGCGACCGGCAGGCGGAATGGCGCGCCGAGGCGATTGAACGCGTTCATTGCCGCGATCACTAGCGTGAGATCGACCAAGTCCTTTTCAGCAAAGACGGCGGCAGCGGCGGCATAGGCTTCGTCCGAAGCATGGGTCGTGCTGACATTGGTCACTTCCTCCGCCCAAGCCAACGCTGACCGATACTGGTCAGAAAACAGGTGCGGCACCTCCGCCCAGACAGGAACGAGGGCAACCTTGTCGATCGCCATGGTCTTGAGCAGATCGCGCGTATGCATATCGATGCAGTGGGCGCAGCCATTGATTTGCGACACTCGTAGAAAGACCAGATGGATCAGCTCTTCAGGAAGATCCGTTTTCTTGGTGACATAATGATGGATACCGAACAGAGCCTTGGCGCCCTCGGGCGCGATTTCCGACCAGTTTAAACGCTTTATCTCGGTCATACTGCTTTCCTCGTAATCGGCGCCGAGCACCGGCGCTCGCTGACTTGACGAGGTACGCCGGTGCATCGTGACATTATGGCGCAGATATTTTTCGTTCCCGCCGACGTCCCATGTCACACCGGAGGTAGCCATCTCGTCATGCAGGAAGACACCTGCATTGGAGACATGGACATGAAGATCGTTATCATTGGCGGTACCGGACTGATCGGTCGGCCCCTCGTCGGACTGCTGCGGGCCGAGGGTCATGAGGTCGTCGCCGCATCGCCCAGCAACGGCGTTGATGCCCAAGCCGGCACAGGTCTGGCTCGGGCACTAACGGATGCTGCCGTGCTAGTTGATGTCAGCAATGCTCCTTCGTTCGAGGATGCGGCCGCTCTCGCCTTCTTTCGCGGCACCACGGCGAACCTGCTGGAAGCAGCCCGCCACGCCGGGGTGCGCCACTTCGTCGCGCTCTCGGTCGTCGGCACGGATCGTCTTCAAGCCTCGGGCTATTTTCGTGCCAAGCTAGCTCAGGAACAGCTGATCGCCGCTGGCGGCGTTCCCTACACGGTCGTGCGGGCCACCCAGTTCTTCGAATTTCTGTCGACCATCGCGGACGGCTATACGCAGGGCGACGCCGCGCACTTGCCGGGCATCGCGCTACAGCCGGTCGCTGCCGCCGACATCTCGGCCCTGCTTGCCGAGATAGCCACGGCTGTTCCGGCAGATGGCATCGTCGAAGTCGCGGGACCCGAGCGCGCGCCGCTCGCGGAATTCACCGCCAGCTGGCTTGGCGCGCGAGATGATCCGCGCCGGATCGTCGTCACCGACGATCGCAATTATTTCGGCGCCCCCGCCGACGACCACACGCTGGTACCTGGAGAGGACGCGCGGATCGCGCGTACGCGTTTTGATGCATGGCTTGCCGCTCATTTGCAGGGGCAGGCGGCATGAACAGGCGCCTTCCTATCGCGCTGGCCGTAGCGCTTGGTCTCGGAGCCATAGCCAATGGCTTGTTCATGCTGATCTCGCCTGCGAACTGGTACTTCGCGGTCCCGGGCGTCACCACCACCGGCCCGTTCAACCAGCACTTTCTGCGCGACATCGGGCTGATCTTCCTTCTAGTCGGTAGCGCGATGCTGACCGGTGCCGCGCGGCCGGCGACACGCGTTACGCTGTGGTTCCTCGCTGCGCTCTGGCTTGGGGGCCACGCGCTGTTCCATTTCTGGGAGGTGGCGGTGGGCATCTGCGGGACGGGCGCGCTCGTTCAGGATTTTCCTGCGGTGACGCTTCCGGCTATACTGACGGCCGCTCTCGCCCTGTGGGCCTGGCGCGATGCGGCAGGCGGCAGTCGCCAGTCGCATCCGGTGGAGGACTCTCGTGCCACGCACTGACGGACGCCTCGCTGATTTCGAGGCCGAGCGGCCAAGACTGCTGCGTCTTGGATATCGGATGCTTGGATCGGTCAGCGAGGCGGAGGATGTCGTTCAGGAGGCCTGGCTGCGATGGGCGGCAAGGGCGGAGGGCGTTGACGCGCCGGCGGCGTATCTGACCCGCATTGTCACGCGTCTCTGCCTCGACCAGCTCAAGTCGGCCCGCGCGCGCCGGGAGACCTACGTCGGGGCCTGGCTGCCCGAACCGCTCATGGGAACGACCGAGGCGGAGGAGGCGATCGCCGATGACGTGACGCTCACTCTGATGCTCGCCATGGAGCGCCTGTCCCCGCTGGAGCGTGCTGCCTTTCTGCTCCACGACGTGTTCGACATGGCGCTGACCGATGTCGCGACGACATTGGGGCGCGAGCCTGCAGCCGTGCGACAGCTTGCCTCGCGCGCACGCAAGCACGTGCAGCATGCGCGGCCACGTTTTACCGTAGAGGCGACGGAGGCCGATCAGATCGCGCGAGCCTTCTTTTCTGCTGCCCGCGACGGTGACACGGTTGCATTGTCCACACTGCTGGCGCGCGACGTCGAGATCCATTCCGATGGCGGCGGCAAGGTCATCGCTTTCCGCAATGTGGTGCGTGGGATCGACCGCGCGCTTCGTTTGTTTGCCGGGCTGCGTCGGAAGTATACCTCAGCGCCGACGCTGCTACGCACTGCGACCATTAACGGCCTGCCCGGCTACATCAGTATCGATCGAGGCAACGTGCTCCAGACCACTGCGCTTGATGTAACCGATGGCCGCATCATGGGGATCTATATAGTTCGTAATCCAGACAAGCTCCGCCATGTGGCGGCAGCTTTCGGCACAGACGGTCATCCGCAGCACAGCCACTGAAGGTCGTGAATTGGTCGGTTCCGCTGCAAGCCGGCCTGCCGCCAGAACGGGCGCTCAGGCCCCCTGGCCGCGGCATCGTTAGGAGAAATGCCGCAAAAGGATCTACAGAATGGCGTATGCATTACACAGCCACGGCTAGCCGTCCTCTGTCGGGGATATCCAATCTTCCTGACCATGCCGGACGCGCAGAATGATGACCTCACCCTCATCCCCCACATCATAAATGACCAGGTGGGCCTTGTAGGGATGCACGCGGGCAGGAGGCGAGATTTCCTCTCGCAAGCGCGCGGCATGGGGATAATCAGCGAGAAACGCGAAAATCGCGCTCGGCCCTTCGTGATAGGCTTCGGCCTGCTGCAAGCCAAACTGCCCTATGCCTTCGAGAGAGATGGCTGTCAGATCGTCGGCTGCGGCGCGTGTTAAGCCAAAACGTGGCACGGTCAGGTTTGCAAGCCATCTTGGCTGATCGCTCGCGCCCGGATGTCGGCCATCGTTTCGTCACTCAGACCGCTGGCTCGCGCTTCATCGACAAGGCGCTGCATGGCGGCGACCTTGTCGGCGCGTTCCTGGTCACGGCGGATGAGATTGCGAACATAGTCGCTGGCATTGCTATACCGACCAGTGTCAGCTTGCGCTTCCACCCATTGCTTCAACGGATCGGGCAGTGAGATATTCATTGTAGCCATGGCAACCTCCAAGGCAAGGAAAGCAGCAAAGATTGGCAAAGTTTGTCAATTGATGCTCAGCCATGGTCTGCCCCTCCCGAACAGAGGCCTTTCTGCAGCCGACGCCTTCTACAACCCCTTAGCAATACTTGCGCCAAGTCTTACAAATTTCCCCCGGAGGGATGCAGTCGTTCTTCAGAATGGCCAATTTTGGCCAATTGGAGAATGATCATGGAAATGACTGAAACCGTGAATGCTTCCCCCAAGCGCCCTGTCTGGAATGCAGGGGGCACTTTCGGTGCGAAGCGGGCCCTGAAGCCCAGGCAAATTTGGGAGATCCGTTTTTATGGGGACAGCGAGACCAAAGGTCTTCATAAGGCCGCGGATCTGATTGGATAGCTCAACCATGATCTGTACCAATCGCGTGCGGGCTGCGACCAGCGCGCGCGTCAACGAGCCCGCGTTACGCCCAAGCAATTTGGGGCGAACTTAGGTAAGAAATCCACTCATCTCTTGGCGGGAAGAGCGACGATCGCGCGCACCTCCGACACGAGACGAGTGAGTTCGTAGGGCTTGCTTACAAAACGACCGCCATCCGGAATCTCTTTGCTTGATAAAACAACGTGGCCCGAGGTCACCAACAACCGCACGTCGGGCCAGTGCGCGTGCACGAACGCTGCCAGCTCCAGTCCGTCCATCCTTCCAGGCATTCTGATGTCAGTGAATACGAGTTCGACGTGGTCGGCGGCTTCCATGATCGCTATGGCCTCATCGGCATTCTGCGCTTCAAGAACGTGAAAACCCGCTTCCGTCAGGATATCGGCGCTTATCATTCGGATCAGCGCCTCATCCTCAACAACCAGGATCGTGGGGCCGTTTGTTTCGCTCAAGTGCGCTTCCTTATCGTCCTGAAAGACGTAGCGGCCGGGCGCGGACATAGTTCCACTGCGGTCGCCCTCCCCGTGCGTGCGAGCTACCTTCTCTACCGCTGGTTATTGTTCCGGAAGAATTGCGCGTTCCCAAGCGCGCCTCATACTTCAAGCATCTGCCGCACCTTTGTCGCCAGAGCACCCATGGCGAACGGTTTCGTGATCATCTCCATTCCCGGCTCGAGAAAGCCGGAAGCAAGAGCGGCATTCTCGGCATATCCTGTCATGAACAGCACCTTCAGCCCGGGCCGCAGGACGCGTCCGGCATCGGCCACCTGCCTGCCATTTATGCCGGGCAACCCGATATCGGTTACGAGCAGATCAACGCGCCGCGCGGACTGTAGGATTTCGAAGCCACCGGGCCCATCGATAGCTTCAAGCGTTGCATAGCCCAGTTCATGCAGTTCCTCGATGATCAAGCTGCGGACTACATCATCATCCTCTACTACCAGCACCGCCTCGCCGGATTCGCTTGCCGGTATGTCGCTGGGCAGAACCGAAAGGTCGCACTCTTCATCACCATCTTCACCGCGATACCGTGGGAGATATAACTCGAATCTCGTTCCCTTGCCGATTTCGCTGTGGACCTGCGTATGACCTTTGGATTGCTGCGCGAAGCCATAGATCATCGAAAGGCCGAGGCCAGTCCCCTGTCCGATCGGCTTGGTCGTGAAGAACGGTTCGAATGCCTTCGCGATCGTATCCGCACTCATTCCAGTGCCGGTATCGGTCACGCTGACGCAGATGTATTCCCCGGAAGCGCCGCCCGGGCCACTCGCTTCCTGGGCGTCGCGCTGCCGGTTGGCCGTTTCAACCGTAAGCCTGCCGCCATGGGGCATGGCATCGCGGGCGTTGATCACAAGATTGAGTACCGCGTTTTCCAGCTGGTTAGGATCGCAGCGCGTACGCGACAGACCCTCTGCCAGATCAAGCACCAGGTCGACGCTCTCGCCGATCGTGCGGCGAACCAGATCTTCCATCGACTTAAGCAGCGCATTCACATTTACTGGCCGCGGGTCAAGAGGTTGCCGCCGCGAGAATGCCAGAAGGCGATGGGTAAGCGCAGCCGCCCGGTTTGCTGCAGTCGTCGCTCCACTCACGAAGCGGTCCAGTCCGGCGAACCTTCCTTGTGCGACCCGCTTTTGGATAATCTCCAGGCTGCCAGTGATCCCTTGAAGAAGGTTGTTGAAATCGTGAGCGATCCCGCCGGTCAACTGACCGACCGCTTCCATTTTCTGCGATTGACGAAGCTGCTCCTCGACCAGCCGCTGTTTTGTCGTTTCGACGCCGACACCGGTGCGGCGCACCGGCTTGCCCACGTGGTCGAAATACGTATGTCCTCGCGAGAGCACCCAGTGGACCGACCCGTCGCGGTGAACGATCCGATATTCGAGTTCCAGATCTCCAGCGTTGACAAGACCGCCCGCCATCGTGGCGCGAAGCGCAGCCTGGTCGTCTGGATGGACGTGGGCCAGGAAGTCGGCTCGCTTGATGCCGTTTGCACCTTTCACCGGATCGATGTCGTACAGCCGCGAGATGTTGTCGTCGCAGATGAAGCAATCGGTAGCAGCATCGAACGTCCAAACCCCGACACCCCCAACCGCGGACAGGGCCAAGCGCGCGAAATCCATCGAATCCCGCAGCTCGCGGGTCCGCTCCTCCACGCGGTGTTCGAGCTGTTCGTTCAACGATCGCAACATGGCGATAGCCCGATCGCGCTCCGCCTCTATCGCGCGCCGCTCATCCACATTGATTAGCACGCCCGGAAAGCTGCGCGGCGTGCCATCAGGGTCATGGTCCACCCGTCCATTCGCTTCAATCCAGTAGTAGCAGCCATCCGCACGGCGAACGCGGTACTGGTGCGCATAGGCGCCTCCGCGCTCGATGACGTCCTCGATCGCCGCAATAAGGCCATCGCGATCATCGGGATGAACCGTGGCAATCACCTGCTCCAGCGGGATCCCAGTCCTGCCGAGCGCCGGATCCAGGCCGAAACTTTGGGCAAATGCTGGATCAACGGCGAAGCTGTCATTTGGAATATCCCAGACCCACGTACCGATGATTGCCCCGGCGCTGAGGGCAAGCCGAACCCTTTCCGCGTTGGCCCGATCACTATGCTGCGCGGCAATCAAGGCGGTGGTCTCAGAGGCGACGTCAAGAAAGCCGACGATCCGGCCTCTCTCTCGCAGCGGGCTGTACGAAAAGGTCCAATAGGTGTCCTCCACGAAGCCGTTTCGCGTCATGACCAAGTGCATATTTTCCAGATGCACAGTTTCGCCCGACATCGCCCGTTCGATCAATGGCTCGATGTCCTTCCAGACGTCAAACCACACCTGTTCAATGGGCCGACCAAGCGCGCTGGGATGGCGTTCGCCCAGGAACGGTATGTAGGCTTCGTTGTAGACGAACGTCCGCTCGGGTCCCCAAACCGCACACATCCCGAACCCACTGGACATTATGATGTCGTAAGTCGTGCGAAGCTCCGGCGACCACCCTGCCATTGGGCCCAATGGGGTTGTTTCCCACGCGAACTCTTCCAAATCCAAAGACACCATTGCCCCCACACCGCCGCTCCAA
The DNA here is from genome assembly GCF_055521655.1 of Novosphingobium sp. BL-S-21. Lineage (NCBI taxonomy): Bacteria > Pseudomonadati > Pseudomonadota > Alphaproteobacteria > Sphingomonadales > Sphingomonadaceae > Novosphingobium > Novosphingobium sp. BL-S-21. The sequence continues at coordinate 41,224 of NZ_JBVFVP010000003.1, read as the reverse complement.
TCTTGCCGGCAATGCCTAGAACGCAAAGCTGAGAAAATGGTAGCTCGAAATACTCACATTCTTTCGCATCTGCGACATCGCATCGCAGGACCGGCGCGACCCGCCGCCCCATCCCCACCGCTCCTTGTCGGAGGCCGACCTAGCGCGAAGCAACGCTCGCGCACTTCGGACCTGCAAAGACATCATACCAGCATCTCTCTGACGCCACGACGATCACCTCAGGCTCGGTCAGTGGTATGAAAGCTTCGAGAAATCGGCAATCACACGGCGGGCTGTGAAGAAAAGCTGCGCTCGCCGCGCATGGGCGGCATTTGCCTCAGCGCGCAGGGCAGCCGGAATGCTGCATCAGCAAGCCCGCCGGATATGACCGTCACCCTTCCCGGCCGAACCCGTTTGAGGTTCGGTCGCTGTCAGGCGATAGAGCGGCGCTCCCACAGGAAGGCGCCTGATTCTTGTGTTAGGTCGTAAACTCATAAAACGAGATGGGCTGTTGCGGACGGCGCGGGCGGCGAGCTAGCTTGGCCCAATGACGACTGACCTTCTTATTGATGGCATGCTTTCGGGTACGGGCGTGCGTGATGCGGTCGCGGGCGGATATGTCGCGCCCGATGCCATAGGCCTGTCTGCACAACTGGCTGCGGATATAGCTGTTAGGCAGCGAAAGTATGAGGAGGCCCATTTTGCAGGGTTTCCCGACAACGACGTGGCCTTATTGGACGACGAAGGCCTTACGCTCTCATCGCGCGTGCGCGGGGAACTTAGCGATAGAAGGATCGGCTACTTCTCGAACGACGAATGGAGCGGCTGACCTAAGCCAGGTTCGAAATGATTGAGGTTTTGAGGCTGACGTGATCCAGCGTCTCCATTGAGATGGAGGCTTGATGACATGGCGGCGATACGAACTTACCGATAGGGAATGGGCGATCATCGGGCCACTTCTGCCGAACAAACCGCGCGGGGTTCCCCGTGTTGATGATCGGCGGGTATTGAACGGTATTCTCTGGCGGTTCCGCACCGGCTCGCCTCGGGCGGAGATACCCGAGCGCTATGGCCCTCCGACGACCTGCTACGACCGGTTCGTCCGCTGGCGCACGGCCGGGGTGTGGGATCGACTGCTCGCTACGGTTTCCGCCGCCTTTGAGGGTGAAATTGTAATGATCGGCTCCACCTGTGTCCGCGTCCACCAGCATGGTGCGACGGGTAAAAAAGGGGAGCCAGTGATCGCGGCATGGGAGGTTCCCGAGGCGGCTCACGAGCAAGATCCATGCCCTCGTTGATGCTGACGGCCGTCCCGTTGCTCTGCGACTGACCGGCGGACAGGTCCACGACAGCCAGGAAGCCGAAGCCCTACTTGAGGCCATGCCTGAAGGCGCTACATTGCTGGCCGATAATGGCTATGACAGCAATGCCATCCGTGAAGCCGCCGCCAGTAAGAACGCTTGGGCAAACATCCCCCCGCGCTCCAATCGCAAGCAACGCTTCCCCTTCTCGGGCTGGGTCTATCGCCAACGCAATCTCGTCGAGCGGTTCTTCAACCGCATCAAGCACTTCCGCGGCATTGTACGCCGCAACCATTACGACCAATGCGGACGCCGCCGAGATTGTCACATGCATCGCAGTTCTACCACTTCCCTGCCAGAACCTCAGAGCTGCCTACAATAGGCTAGGCCTCGGCTAGTGGACGATGATTGCGGCGAGTACGAACAAGGCGATGCTGCAGAGGGAAGCAACGCAAGCGTCGCCGACGCCGACGAGAAACGGCACGTCCAATTTTCTTGCGAACCAGCGGGCCTGGGTAACGAAATACCATAGGGTACCTGCACCAATCACTCCGGCCGAAATGATACGCGTGCCTGCTAACGGCAGATTCGGTGCCAAAGTGCCTATCCCCAACATCAATGCGAACGGGGACGCCGTGTAGCACTGCGCGTAAAAGGGACGGCGCAGGCTCGCTTGGTTCAAGCGTCTGTGCTGGCGACGCAAGAGGCGGACCGCCATCATTAACGGAAATAGGCTGAACAGCAGCATCCTGAGCGTCAGCAACCCCAGGTCGCTGTCGACCAAAGCCGCCAAGCCGCGCGTGTCAGATAGAATTGGGTTGCGAGCAACCGTTGCAACTTCGAGCCCGTGCGAAATGAGCAACGTCAGAAACAAGAAAAGAGGTGGACGAATCGCGTCGTCATACTGCTCTTTCGGCCGATCAGAGACTTCGCGATCGGCATAGTCCATCATACTCTGAGGTTGGACGATCGTTCGCCAAAGGGTTATTGGATAGAAAATTAGCCAGCTCATGACGCTGTAGAGGGCTTCATCGAGCGAATCGATGATTTTCATGAAATCCATGCCCATAGCTTCGCGCGTGCGCCTCAGCCTGTCGAGTGGATTACATGAGGACGATCGATCGAAGTCCCCAGCTAGAACAGCTGCAGCCAGCTGGCTTCATGCAGGCCTTAGGCGGCTCCTGTGAGATTTAGACGTTTCGCCTGACAGGGAAACGCCGAGATTAGATCGCGCTCTGCCACAAAAGCCGACGGGCCGGAACGGCGCCTCGGAATTTCCAGCGTTAACGGCAGCAATGGGTGGACACAAGCTTGGCTTGGGACAAAGCCGCCATTCGTGACTGTGATCGCGAACGACAGTCTTTTCCGATAGCGATCACTCCACCGGCCGCCAGGAGATTTCTGCCAATGGATTATGCGGTCGGACAAACCATTCAAAAAACTAACATGAATATTTTCCAGCGGCTTTGGCGTCCCCTTGAAGCAAGACGCTAATCCCGATAGCTTCGCGCCAACAGGGAAATTCATATTTCAGTTACTGGGAAGACATCGATTGCGTGCTTGCATCGCGAAAGCCATCGGTGCGGTCGCAGTTCTTACTTCGTCGAGTGTCGGTGCGCGAACGCAAGCGCCAGAACTGGACGTTCCAGCGCAGCCCTTGTCCAACGCAATCGCCATCCTGGGGCGGCAAGCTGCAGTCGAAGTCTTGCTAAACGCGCCGGGAGCGGAACGGCAGCGCACAAACGCCGTACATGGCCGCGTTTCGGCGGGTGAAGCGCTGGCCCGGATGATCCAGGGCATGGGGCTGTCCGTCCGCGCCGTGGCACCCGGCGTCTACCTGATCGTCAAAGCCCAGCCAAGCATTCGTAAAACACCGCGGGTGTCCTCGCTTCCGGTCGAGAATGCACCGGAAATCCTCGTTTCCGCCCGCCGCCGCCCGGAGCGCGATCTTGACGTGCCGCTGCTGGTCAACCACCTCAATCGTACGGCGCTGGAAAGGGGGGCTGTGCGAACGCTGGCCGATCTGGCGCGCATCACCCCCGGTTTCGTCGCCACCGGGCAGACCAGCAGCGCCACCCCGCTTCTGGTGATGCGCGGCCAGCGCCGGTCGATTAGCGACGAAAATCGCCTGCCCCTTGTTGTCTATCAGGACGAAGTGCCCTTGCCCAATCAGGCCGCGCTTTCGCCTTTATTCGATATGGCATCGGCAGAAGTTCTGCGCGGTCCGCAAGGTACTCTATTCGGTCGAAATGCGACAAGCGGTGCAGTCCTGCTGCGATCAGTGCAGCCGGGCTCTGGTGTGCCGTCCTATATCGAGGGTGAGGGGGGAAATTACGGGCTGAACCGGCTGGAAGGCGCCGTTGAAGTGCCTCTCACACAAAGCTTGACCCTGCGCGTCTCCGGCCAGCGGGTTCGGCGGAGTGGCTATACGCGGCTGCATTCCGGTGAGCGCACCGACACTGTCCATAGCGATGCGATGCGGGCCATACTGGGGTTCGATCCCGATGGTCCGTTACGCTCGACGACGACATTAGATCTGTTGAACGCCGACGAGATGGGCGCTGCGCTGATCCTCACCGGGGTCTATAGCGGCGGCAGCGTGCGCAATGCGCAGAACGCGCCGTACTTCGACTGCGGCGCCGGAGCCTGCGACATCGACAGTTACCTCGATTTGCAGAAAACGCTGGCGCGGCGGACGTCGCAGTCTAGCGTATCTCCGCAATTCCAGCGCCGATTCCGAGGCATCGGCAACGTGACGGAATTCGGCGACGGCGATCTTCTGGTCCGCAACATCGTCGGCCTTCGCACCACCCGCGTGAACTATGCCCTGGACGGCGACGGGACACCGCTGCCGATCAACGATTCCGTAAGTTCCGCACATTTGCGGCAATGGACCGAGGAACTGCAAGTACAGGGCCATGCCGGGAAACTGCGCTACATCGCCGGAGCTTTCTATCTGGAAAGCGCGCCGGACGGGCCGGTTGTGCAAAGCGTCTCCCGCTTGACCCGGCCCGACAATCCGCCGTCGCACGCGGTCAGCTACCAGACGTTCCGCAGCGCTGCTTTGTTCGGGCAGCTCACCCTGCCGATAGCGGCACATACCACCGCCGATGTGGGCCTGCGCTACACGGGGGAGCGCAGCAGCGGCTGCGCCTTGCGATCCGCCACCGTTGCGCCGCTGTCCGAACCGGAATGCCTGGCCAACTGGGGCACCAGCGCACAGGCGCGGTCGGGCCGATTAACCTGGACTTTGGCCCTGACCCGCAGGATTGGGGACCATAGCGTTTACCTTACCAGTCGGCGCGCTTTCCGGTCCGGAGGGTACAACACGCCGGCGCTGGGTGGGACGCTGAAGGTTTTTCAGACCTTTAAGCCAGAAACGCTGACGGACTTCGAACTGGGGGCGAAAGGACGCATCAATGTCGCGGGAATCACCGGTTCTTATGCAGTGGCGGGCTACCTTGGCCTCTATGACGACGTGCAGCGCGCACTGTTTCCCGACGTAAATTTCGATGGCGATCACGATCTGGCGACCGATCCGCTGACTCTTTACATCAATAGCGCTAAGGCCCAGATTGTGGGGCTGGACGTTGATTTTTCACTCGATCTTGGGACGCGGACTCATCTGACACTGACCGGATCGTGGATCGATCCGCGTTACACCCGGATCGATGCGCCTTCTGTGCTGACCGCATTGCTGGGTGGTGACCCCTTGAACAACCGGTTTACCTACACGCCGACCTTCAGTGGGGCGCTGGCCCTGTCGCGCGAAATCGCGCTGCCGGGAGCGCTTGGCAACCTGGGGCTAAGCGCCGATTATGCCTACGTCAGCAGCGTCCGTCTGACCGAGCGACCAACCGAAGCCTTTGCCCGCCAATCCGCCTATGGACTGCTGGGCGCCAGCGTGACTTGGCGCAGACCCGGCGGAATTCCGGTCGAGTTCGAGCTTTGGGGCCGCAATCTGACGGACCGCTTCTACGCCAGCGGAGGCGGAACGTTGAACCCGGCCTATACCGCCGCGACGATCATTCCGGGGCCGCCACGCACAATCGGGGTCCGTATTCGCTACAATTTCGACTGAAAACGCGATTTACGGCGCCACAAGTTCCGCGCGGGTTGCGCTTTCGTTCTCCACGCGCGCCACCCCGGCCAGTTCCAGACTCTGAAGGAATCCGCGTGTCACGCCGATGCGGAACGTGCCGCTGATCGGATGGCTTGCAATCGCCGGACTCGAGACGATGATCTCTTGCGGACTGTAGCGATTGACCTCCGCCACGGCCTGCGCCAGCGGTACGCGGTCGAAGGCGATGACGCCGCTACGCCAGGCAAGCCGCCGCTCCACCTCCGCCGCTGCGGTCCGATAGCTGCGACCGTTCCAAACCAGTTCCTGACCGGGCTCCAGCACCGTCGACTGCGCGGCGCGGCCGTCGGCTGCGGGCATATCAACGCGGACCTGTCCCTCGGCCAGCGTCACATCCACCCGGCCCTCGACTGTGCGAACTGCGAACTGAGTGCCCAGCGCGGTCACCGTCACTCCGCCGGCCGTGACCGTGAATGGCTTGCGTGGGTTTTTGGCGACTTCGAAGAATGCCTCGCCTTCGCGGATCGTGGTGCTGCGGCGCGTGTCGCTTTCCGCCACAGTCAGCGCCGTGGCAGTATTCGCGGTGATCACAGAGCCATCGGTCATGCGGAAGGTGCTCTGCTGCCCTATGCCTGTGGAGATCACACGGCTGTCGGCAACCGCCTGCGCCACTGGAGCGGAGGCTTCGCGGTGCCGCTGGACAGCCACCGCGCCGCTGACCATCGCAAGCGCCAAACAGGCCGCCATTGCCGGACGCACCCATGCCTTGCGGCCACGGCGGTTAGCCAGAGCACGTTCGCGGATCTCAAGAATGCGGGCTTCTGTCCGCATCGCCGCAGAGCCTTCCCAAGTCCGTTCCACGCTGGCCCAGGCGACGCGGTTCGCCTCGTCACGGGCGTGCCAGCTTTCAAAGTCTTCGTAATCTCGTTCCGTCGCACGCGGCGAACGAAAAACGCTGAAATAGGCCGCTGCCGTCGCTTCGGGGGAATCGATCTTTTCCAGCGCATGCGCATCGAAAGGCCGTGGGTCTACCGCCTTGGTCATGGCAGGTCCCTCGCCGCCAGAAAGCGCACCGCCTTCATGATGTGGCGCCCCACCGCGCTGGTCGATATGCCAAGATGCTCCCCGATCGCGTCGTAGGACATTTCCTCGAACCGATGGAGCACGAAAGCATCGCGCGTCATCTCGGGCATTTCCTCAAGGGCGTTGGCCAGCCGCCCAACATCCTCGCGCCCGCGCAGCAAACGCTCCGGCGTCAGTTCGTCGACGGGGTGGAAGGCTTCGGTCATTTCGTGATGGGCGCTGCGATGGCGCACGGTGTCGCGGCGGGCACGATCAGTCAGAACGCTGGCCGCGACCTGAAACAGATAGCCTTCCACATTGGCAATGGGATCGGCCTGTCCACGCACGTGCATCCGCACCAGCACGTCCTGCACGAGATCGTCGACATCCCCCGGCTGCGCCCTCTTGGCGATGTACCGGCGCAATGCGGGCACGTGCGCAGACAAGTCCAGAGCATGGGACCGAGCCTGCTCCTGCCTGTTCGGCGATGTCCTGCGCAGCGTAAAAATGAGTCCGGCCTTCCCTGACAAATGCCCGGCCTTCTTAGCCTTGGGCCGCCATCGCCGTCACCCGGAATATTTTTTCGGGCGAAACGAATGATCTGCGATCGGCTGCGTCTTGCAGATATCGGCCTGCGATCAGGGACAGGTCGACATAACATGGGGTAACAAAAAAATGACCTGTCGCAGCCTTTCGGCTCTGCTTCTCGCGTCCACCGTCCTCGCCACCGCCACTACCGCCGCTGCCCAGACGGAAGAACAGGCCCCCTCGGCAGTTCAGGCACAATCGCTCGATCAGCCCGGCGGCGACATCGTCGTCACCGCGCGCCGCCGCGAGGAAAGCGCCCAGACCGTTCCTGTGTCGGTCACTGCGTTCAATGCCGAAATGCTGCGCGAGAAGGCCGTCGTCAGCACGCAGGACCTAACCTACACGACACCGGGCCTCAACGTCGCGCCGCAGACATCGCGCGATACGCCGTCCATCGTCATTCGCGGTCAGCGCCGCGCAACCGCAGGCGCCTCCGCGCCGTCGGTCGTGACCTACTTCGCCGACGTGCCGCTGCCCAACGAAGGCAGCATCGTGCCGACCTTCGACATCAGCTCGATCCAGGTTCTGAAGGGCCCGCAGGGCACTCTATTCGGCCGCAACACCACCGGCGGCGCGCTGCTGCTCTACCCCGTCGCGCCCAGTCACGATCTGGAAGGCTACGGGCAGGCCACGCTCGGGTCTTACAACGAGACGACGTTCGAGGGGGCGGTGAACCTGCCGATCGTCGCCGACCGCGTGGCACTGCGCGTCGCGGGCCAGATCGCCCGCCGTGACGGCTACACCAAGAACCATGGCACGGGCGGCGACCTCGACGATCGCCACAACGACGCCTTTCGCGCTTCACTGCTGCTGGAGCTGATCGATGGCCTGAAGAACACAACCGTGTTTGACTGGTATCGTGCGCGTGAAAACGGCACTGGCACCGTGCTCAACGGCGTCTACCCGAACCCCGCCGTCAGCGGCGGCGGCACTGCCCGTACGGCTGCGAACCGTCCTTACTTCGACTGCGGCGTTGCCGGTTGCGACATCGACATCGCCTTAGCCGAGCAACAGGCGGCAGGCGTTCGCGACGTCAGCACCAGCATCGATCCCTATTCGCACCGCACATTCTGGGGCGTTGCCAACACTACCGAACTGGAAGTGGGCAAAGTCACGTTCAAGAACATCTTCGGCTATCGCCGCAGCAAGATTGCGGCGGCTCGCGACATGGACGGGACATACCTGCGCCTTTACGATGGCGTTTCCAATACCGACGTCGAGCAGATTTCCGACGAGTTCCAGATCCTCGGCTCCTTGCTGAACGATCGTCTGGATTGGATCGTCGGCGCCTTCTACCTCAAGAGCGACCCGACCGGGGTGAACGGCAGCGCGACCTATTCGGCCGTGATCCCGGGCAGGACCTTCACCTACAATGAGAACTACAACACATCGACCAGCAAGGCGCTGTTCGGCCAGATCGGCTATGCCTTCGGCGGTTTCGCAGAAGGTCTGCGTTTCAACGGCGGCTTCCGCTACACATGGGACAAGTCCAGCGGCTGCTCGGTCGCGGCATTGGACACGGCGGATCGCATCGGCCCTGATGCCTGCGCCTCGCGCGGCGGCAAGACCGGTTCCGAGAGCTCCAAGGCACCGACCTGGACCCTGGGCTTCGACTACAAGGTTAACGACGACCTGTTCCTCTACATCACCAACCGTCGCGGCTACCGCTCGGCTGGCTTCAACCAGAGCGGCATGTCGCCCTACTTCGACGGTTTCGAGACGTTCCAGCCCGAGAAGGTCACCGACTACGAAGCGGGCATCAAGAGCAGCTGGGAATTGGGCAGAGTGAAGGGCCGGTTCAACATCGCGGCCTATACCAGCAAGTACAACAACATCCAGCGCTCGATCTTCCCCGGTGCCGACTTCGATGGAGACGGCAATTCCGCCAACGACCCCAGCAGCCTGATCATCAATGCCGCCAAGGCGACGATCAAAGGCACCGAGTTCGACTTTTCGATCACGCCGACGAGCGGTTTCACCCTGTCCGGGTTCGGCGCCTACACCGACGCCAAGTACGACGAGTACGACGCACCGGCCGCTTTCATCCCGTTGCTGGGCACCAACCCGGTCAACAACAAGTTCTCGTACACACCCAAGTGGACGATCGGCGGCGGCGCACGTTACGCGACCTATCTTGGCGACTTCGCGGAAATGGTGTTCAACGCCAACTGGTTCCACAGCACCAAGGTCTGGTACGTGGAGCGTCCGCTGGACACCAACGGCATCCAGAAGGCTTATGACACCGTCAACCTCAAGCTGGACTTCAACAATATCGAGGATCGCGGCATCGACCTCGGATTCTTCGTGCGCAACCTGTTCGACGTCACTTATGCTGCTGCCGGTGGCGTCGTCACGCCTTCGGTGACTTCAACCACGCTCGTCTACAACGAGCCGCGCGTGTTCGGTGCCCAGTTGCGCGTGTCGTTCGGCAAGCGCTGATCCCCTACCGGCCTGCGCGGATCGCCTGAGATCCGCGCAGGCACTCTTTCGATGTGCCTTTTCGACGAGGATGTAGCCCGATGAAATCCCGCCTTCGCACTGCTTTGTTTTCTTTTTCCACACTTCTGGCCCCCACCCCCGCTCTGGCCGAGCCGCTCGCCGATGCCGATCGCAAGGAGATCCTTGCCGAAGTTGATCGCGGATCGCCCGCAATGGCGCGCAATGCGCTTCAGATCTGGTCGTGGGCCGAAGTCGGGTTTCAGGAGACGAAAAGCTCCGGCCTGTTGCAAAAGGACCTAAAGGCTGCCGGTTTCAAGGTGGCTGCCGGGGTCGCCGGGATGCCAACCGCCTTCATCGCCAGCTACAGGAACGGGGACGGACCTGTAATCGGCATTCTCGCCGAGTACGACGCCCTTCCTGGGCTCGCCCAAGCAGCAGAGCCGGAGCGCCGCGTGATCGACGGCATTGCCGGTCATGCCTGCGGCCACAACCTGTTCGGTGCGGCTTCGGTGGCCGCCGCCATCGCCACCAAGAACTGGATGGTCGCTCATGGCATCAAGGGCGAATTGCGAGTCTACGGTGCACCTGCCGAAGAAGGTGGCTCGGGCAAGGTCTTCCTCGTTCGTTCGGGCCTTACCAAGGACGTCTCCGCCATGCTGCACTGGCATGCCGGTGACGGCTATAGCGCGATGCAGGGTCATGCCCTCGCCAACGTCAGCGCCAAGTTCCGCTTCCACGGCCTCGCCTCCCACGCCGCCGCGGCGCCCGAGCGTGGCCGCTCCGCTCTCGATGGGGTGGAGGCGATGGACAACATGGTCAACATGATGCGCGAACACGTTCCGCAGGAAACCCGCATTCACTACGTCATCACCGATGGCGGCAAGGCGCCCAATGTCGTGCCGGATACGGCAGAGGTCTATTACTACGTGCGCCACCCCGACCAGCAGCAGGTCGCCGACATCATGGAGCGCGTGAAGAAGGCCGCTGAAGGCGCTGCGCTGGGCACGGGCACCACCGTGGAATACGATCAGATCGGCGGCACCTTCGATCTGTTACCCAACGATACGCTGGGCCACATGATGTACGACAACCTGAAGCAGGTTCCGCTGCCCACATACACGGCCGAGGAACAGACGTTCATCGACAAGATCGCCACTACGCTGCCCAAGGGTGGCCGTAAGCAGGTGTCAGGCGTCGCGCCTTATTCGAGCGGCGAGATTATGTCAGCCTCCACTGATGTGGGCGACGTCAGCTACACCACACCCACCGCGGGTCTTTCGACGGGCACCTGGGTTCCCGGCACGCCGCCGCACAGCTGGCAGGCCGTTGCCGCCAGCGGCGCCAGCATCGGCACCAAAGGTGCAGAGGTCGCCAGCAAAACGCTGGCGCTGACTGCGGCGCAGTTGTTCCAAAGCCCGGAAACGCTGGCAGCCGCGAAGAAGGAACTGGACGAACGACGTGGTGCGGACTTCGTCTACCACTCCCTGCTTGGCGATAAGGCGCCTTCGCTGGATTACCGCAAGGCCCCTGCCGCAAAGAACTGACCGGACCCATCCTGAACCCGGTTTCGCCCCTCCGGCGGAACCGGGTCCTTTTTCGGTCCTGACTACCCCCCTTCCGAAGAGAATTGCCTATGTCACGTCGCCTGACGACCTTCATCGTCGCCGGGATGGTTTCCGGCGTCTGCGCGGGATTTGCCGCAAACCAGCTTGTCGGCGACACGCCTGAAACAGCAAAGGAGGTCGCGAGCTACTTCCACCTTCTTGCCGATGTGTTCCTGCATCTGATCAAGATGATCGTCGCCCCGCTGGTGTTTTCGACACTGGTGGCAGGCATGGCCCATATGGGGGACAGCACGGCGCTGGGCCGCATAGGCGGGCGGGCAATGGCGTGGTTCCTGACCGCCAGCCTGCTTTCGCTTGCGCTGGGCCTTGCTTTGGTGAACCTGCTGGCTCCAGGCGAAGGGCTGCATCTGGTCCGCACCGGCGGCGCGGCGGCGGTCGATGCGCAGGCGCTGAACTTCCGCGACTTCGTGTTGCACGTCTTCCCCACGTCCATGGTGGGAGCGATGGCGGAGAACTCGATCCTGCAGATCGTCGTCTTCTCGATCTTCGTGGGCTTAGCCCTCACCGCGATCGGAGAGGATGGCAAACCCATCGTCATACTGATCGAAGCGATGGTGAAGATGATGCTGACCGTCACCGGTTATGTCATGCAGATGGCCCCGCTGGCCGTATTCGGCGCATTGGCGGCGGCGGTGACTAGCGAGGGGATCGGCGTGCTGGCCACGTTCGGTAAGCTTGTCGGATCGTTCTACCTTGCGCTGGGTTCGCTATGGCTTCTGCTGATCTGCGCGGGCAGTCTGTTTCTGGGACGGCAGATATTTGTTCTGCTGCGCCATGTGCGCGAACCGGTACTGCTGGCTTTCTCCACCGCGTCGTCAGAGGCCGCCTACCCCAAGATGCTGGAGCAGCTTGACCGGTTCGGCGTGCCCCGGCGTATCTACAGCTTCATCCTGCCACTGGGGTACAGCTTCAACCTCGACGGTTCGATGATGTATGCCACATTCGCTACGCTGTTCATCGCGCAGGCTTACGGCATCTACCTGCCGATCATGACGCAGATCACGATCCTGCTGGTGCTCATGGTGACCAGCAAAGGAATCGCCGCCGTACCCCGCGCATCGCTGGTCGTCGTGGCGGCCACATTGGGGCAGTTCGACCTGCCTGTGGAAGGGATCGCCTTCATCCTTGCCGTCGATCACTTTATGGACATGGGCCGTACCGCCACCAACGTGCTGGGCAATGCCATCGCGACAGCTGTCGTGAGCAAGTGGGAGCTGAAACGCCAAGGCGAACGATTGGCTGACGCATTGTTAGCTTAGCAAAAACGAGAAGAGAAATGCTTTCGCGCCCGACTGAATGCACCTTACTCCACAACGAGTCCGCAGAGTTCCGGTCCTACAGGCCCATTGCGCGGACTTACCGATAAATCAGACCATGGGTTATAGAAGCGATTATCGCCAGCGAATGGCGGCTTTCCGCGGATTCGGGCAGTCCTTCCAGGAGCTGTGAACAGCGCAAGCCGGCCGCCAGCTGCCGTAACCGGATGAGGTGGATGGCTCCCGCTCGCGGCATCTAAGTGCCAAGATGGGTTTGCTGTCATGCAACCCGAGCAGAGGAGCCACCCGCCATGGAAATTAGCACGATCGGCCTCGATTTGGCCAAGAACATTTTTTCAGGTTCACGGTATCAGCGCGACCGGCGAGGTCGTCATTCGCAAAGCGCTGCGGCGATCGCAGCTGCTGCGACCTGGTGAAGATGAGGATAAGCGACATCGCTTGTGACCGCAAATTTCGGACACGGGCAACGATGGTTCAGCAAAAGACCGGGATTGCACACTGGCGCAGCGGCGATGCCTATCCGAGGCAACAGAATAAGCGAGCTGGCCGAAAGTGCTCTCATCCTCTGCACAGTCAGAACATCGCAAACCCGTCCCGTGTCAATCTGGTGCAGACGTCTTTCGCCGGCTGCATCAGGCCAGTCCGAGGCGATTTTTGGATCGGCGCGGCAGCCCCGCTTCCATTCACCGAAGAAGTGGGCAACAAGAGCGGCATGCTGCGCACACTCTATCCGCCGATCGAACCCTATGCCTCCGGAACGCTCGACACCGGCGAAGGCCACAGCATCTATTATGAGCGGTGCGGCACGCCGGGCGCAAAGCCTGCGGTCTTCGTGCATGGCGGCCCCGGCGGCGGGATTTCGCCGGCGCATCGCGGATTGTTCGATCCGGACCTCTACGATGTCATCCTGTTCGACCAGCGAGGCTGCGGCCGGTCGACGCCGCATGCATCGCTCGATGCCAACACGACCTGGCACCTTGTTGCAGACATCGAACGCCTGCGGGAGCTAGCGGGCGCCGAGCAATGGCTCGTGTTCGGCGGCTCCTGGGGCTCCACGCTTTCGCTGGCGTACGCACAAACGCATCCTGAGCGGGTGAGCGAACTGGTCCTGCGAGGCATCTACATGTGCTCCCGGGCTGAACTCGACTGGTTTTACCAGTTCGGTGTGTCACAGCTGTTTCCGGACAAATACGAGCGCCTGGTGGCGCCGATCCCCGAGGCCGAGCGAGGCGAAATTCTGCGCGCCTACCACCGGCGCCTGACAACGGGCTCGATGGAAGAGCAGATCGAGGCCGCGCGCGCGTGGAGTCTGTTCGAAGGGGAAGTCATTACCCTCCTACCCGACGCTGCGACCTCTCGGCAGCATGACGACGGACATTTCGCGCTCGCCTTCGCCCGGCTGGAGACCCACTATTTCGTGAATGACTGCTGGCTCGAGCCTGATCAGCTCTTACGCGGCGCGCATAAGCTTCGCGCTATTCCCGGGACGATCGTGCATGGGCGCTACGACATGCCCTGCCCCGCGCATTACGCATGGGCGCTGCACAAGGCCTGGCCCGAAGCCGACTTCCATCTGATCGAAGGCGCAGGTCATGCCTATTCCGAGCCGGGCATCCTGGACCGGCTGATCCGCACCACGGATCTGTACGCGAACAAGGCGAATGGCTGACCTCGGGGTGCCCCCCATCTGAGCCGCCATCCTGGACGATGCGCGAAGCCCGCGTGTCGGCCAAAGATGATATTGGAAAAATCGGCAAACTCGCTTCAGGTCGCAGTTCGCCTGCCGATCCAGAACCGCGGCGGGGCGGCTATCGGGACGGTGACGTCAGTCAGTACGTCAACGCTGATCCGTCCGTGTAGGGAAAACCGGCCCGCGCACGGTCATCCGCGTCTCGTCATACGGCCGCTGCAGCGCCGCGATTTCAGCGTAGGATCCGCGCAGCCAGAGATCGATGTCCCCGGGTTCCAGGATGGTAATCATCGCCTTGGGATGGATCGGCCTGACCAGCGCATTGGCGTCGCAGGTGACCATCGCGAAGCTGCCCCCGATCTGCGTCCGTTGCCAAAACCCCGCAACCGCGAACACGGGCTGATCTTTCACAGAAAACCACATCTCGCCTTTGAGCGGCGGCTTGCCGTCGCCAAGATCATGCTTGTCCGGGGTAAACTCACAGAACTCGGTCAGCGGCACGACGCAGCGGTTCTTCGGATCTGCGGCAAGCCGAGATTACGCACATTCGTCATCGGCCAGGCGCCCTGACCGCCCAGAACGTCCCAGCTCATCACGTCCCACCCTCGGACGCCGCCCTGCTCGCGGATCACGTAGGCCCGTCCCTTCGGCCTCAGCTCCTGCGGATCGAAGCGATTGTCGCGCGGCCTCTCGTCAAAGAGCGCAGCTACCGATCCCCACAGCGTCTCCGGCTCTCCCTTGAAGCGGGCACGGTTGCACATGGCATGTCTCCTGATCGATCGCTCCAGCTCGAGCCGCCCGGCAAGCTTATACCTGGCGCTGCTTCCGGCAAATGGAACGGCCAAAGAATTGCTCCCACGCCGCGCTACGCCGGCCCGCTCTCTTCATACCGCCCGGCAAGCCGCAGCTGGCGGACAATCCCGTTGAAGGCGGCCGTCACTCCCTGCGCCCTGCCGATTTCATTGTCCTGGCTGGCAGCATCCCAGTAGAGCTCGAGCGGCCAGCGCTCGCGGCAATGCGGAAGCAGACATCTCAGCGCCAGGCGAACCTCTACTGTGTCGACGCGGCCGTCGCTGCAGCGCGTGACACCGCCGCGCAGGATATGCAGCGAGAGCGCGATGATCACGCGGTGGTGTTTGGGAAGCGCAGCCACGGGTTCAATGGAAATCGTGCGACCTGAACCGCACGACCTCTTCGGGGTCGCGACCTTCGGCATGAGGCGGCCAATAGCTGTTCATCGGTTTTGGGGCCCAGGCCCGGTCGCCGCGATCGGGGCTGCCGGCATGGCGCGCGCCGTCACCCCGGCCGGTCCGGTGCGGGAAAGACATCTCACCAACGCGGTGCAGGAGGTCGCCGTGATCGACGATCCTGTCACAGATGACGTGGATCACCTCGCCTTCCTTCTGGACCTGTCCCTTGAGCCCGACCATCGAAGCGGACATCACCGTGCGGCGCTGCGCTTCGAAGCGGTCGGGCCAAAGAATGCCGTTAGCGATGCCCGTCTCGTCCTCGATGGTGATGAACAGCACCCCCTTGGCCGATCCCGGCTTCTGGCGCACGAGGATGATCCCAGCAACTTCAACCCTGCGGCCGTCGCGGATGTTCACAAGATCCGCGCAGCGGGTCACGCCGCGCCGCGTGAGCTCATCGCGGACGAAGGTCAGTGGGTGCGCCCGCAACGACAGCTGCAGCGAGCGATAGTCCTCGATCACTTCACGCCCATCTGCCAGCGGGCGCAGGTCCACTGCCGGCTCTTGCGCCTCGGCGCTGATCGCCTGCGCGGCCCGGTCCGCAGCGACGAAGAGCGGCAAAGGCGCTTCGCCAAGCCCCCTCACCTTCCACAGCCCCTGACGGCGATCGGCGCCGAAGGCGTGAAAGGCATCGGCATCGGCGAGCTTCTCGATCGCAGCACGGGGCACGCCCGAACGGCGCCAGAGGTCTTCGACGGATTCGAAGGGTGCGAGGCCGCGGGATGCGACTATCGCCGCGCCGTCCGCATTGGAAAGCCCGCGCACCTGACGCAGACCTAGACGCACCGCATGGTACCGGCTGTCCGTAGCCTCCAAAGAGCAATCCCACCTGCTGGCATTGATGCAAACCGGCCGTACCTCCACCCTGTGCTGACGGGCATCGGTGATGATCTGTGCCGGGGCATAGAAGCCCATGGGCTGCGCATTCATCAGCGCGGCGCAGAAGACGTCGGGATGGTGATGCTTCATCCAGCTCGAGGCATAGGAGATCTTCGCGAAGCTCGCCGCATGGCTCTCGGGAAAACCATAGGAGCCGAAGCCTTCAAGCTGGCGGAAGGTGCGCTCGGCAAAATCGCGCGGATAACCGCGCCCAACCATGCCCTCGATCAGCTTCTCGGAAAAATGCGAGACGCCGCCGGTCAGCTTGAAGGTGGCCATCGCGCGGCGCAACTGGTCGGCCTCTGCCGGGGTGAAGCCGGCGCCGACAATGGCAACCTTCATCGCCTGCTCCTGGAACAGGGGTACGCCAAGGGTCTTCTCCAGCACTGCACGCAGCTCGGGACGCGGATACTCGGGCTGTTCCTCCCCGCTGCGGCGGCGGAGGTAGGGATGGACCATCTCACCCTGGATGGGACCGGGCCGCACGATGGCGACCTGAATGACGAGGTCGTAGAAGCGCTGCGGCTTCATGCGCGGCAGCATCGACATCTGCGCGCGGCTCTCGATCTGAAAGGTGCCGAGCGTATCGCCCTTCTGGATCATGGCATAGACGTCCGGATCATCGCCCTGCAGATCGGCAAGGCCGATGTGGATCCCCTTGGCCTCGCCGAGCAAGTTGAAGGCGCGGTTCATGCAGCCGAGCATGCCAAGGCCGAGGACATCGACCTTCATCATCTTCAAGGCATCGATGTCGTCCTTGTCCCACTCGATGATCTGGCGATCGGCCATGGCCGCAGGCTCGATCGGCACCAGGTCGTCGAGCCGGTCATGGGTGAGAACGAACCCGCCGGGATGCTGGCTGGACTGGCGCGGCACGCCGATCAGCTGACGGGCGAGATCAAGCGTCAGGCGCAGCCGCCGGTCCGACATGTCGAGGTTGAGTTCCGCCGCCTGCTTCTCGCCGACGCCTTCGGCCGACCAGCCCCAGACCAGCCCTGCCAGCGAGGAGGTCAGATCCTCCGGCAGCCCCAGCGCCTTGCCGACATCGCGCACGGCGCCGCGCGCACGGAACCGAGTGACGACGGCCGTGAGCGCCGCGCGGTCGCGGCCGTAGGTCTCGAAGATCCACTGGATGATCTCCTCGCGCCGCTCGTGCTCGAAATCGACGTCGATGTCGGGCGGCTCGCGCCGCTCGCCTGAAACGAATCGTTCGAACAACAGCTCGTGCTTGATGGGGTCGATTGAGGTGACCCCCAGCACAAAGCAGACGCAGGAATTGGCGGCAGAGCCCCGGCCCTGGCAGAGTATCCCCCGCCGCCGGGCTTCGCTGACGATCGCATGGACCGTCAGGAAATAGGGCGCGTAGTTCAGGTCGGCAATGAGCTTCAGCTCATGAGCGATCTGGTCCCGGTAGGCGGAAGGCGGATCACCGCCGAACATGGCATGGAGCGCTTCGTACGCTATCTTCTCCAACGCCTGCTGCGCGGTCAGCCCGTCGATCAGGCGCTCCTGCGGGTAATTGTAGGTGAGTTCGCTCAGCGCAAAGGTGCAGGCCTCCGCGATCTCGACGCTGGCGCGCAGGGCGTCAGGATAAGCGGCAAAGCGGCGGACCATTTCTTCAGCGGACTTGAGGGCGCGGTCGGCGTTGACTTCCCGCCGATAGCCGAGTTCGTCGACGATGCAGCCGTGGCGGATCGCGGTAACCACGTCCTGCAGGAGGCGGGCGTCCGGCGCGTGGTAGAGGACATCGCCGGTAACCACCGCCCGGACGCCTGCTTCTGTGGCCTGCCGCGCAAGGGCATCGATGCGCAGCGCATCATCGGGCCGGCGGCGCTGGGACAGGGCCATGTAGCCGCGTTTGCCATAGACCTGGCGCAGATCGGCCAGCGCAGCGGCATTCTGCTCGCCGGCTTCATCTGGAAGCAGGATGGCGATCATCCCTTGCGACCAGGCTTCAAGGTCGTGCCAGTGCAGCTGGCATTTGCCCTTGCCCGCCCGGCGCTTGCCAATGGTGAGCAGGCGCGTCAGGCGCGACCAGGCGCGCTTGTCGGTCGGATAGAGCAGCAGGCTACGCCCGCAGCTCAGATCAATCCGGCTGCCGGCTATCAGCCGCACCCCGGTGACCTTCGCCGCTTCCCAGGCACGTACCACGCCCGCCACGCTGCCGAGATCGGCAACGCCCAAGGCCGGATAGCCGAGCATAGCCGCAGCAGAGAACAGCTCGTCCGGGCTTGAGGCTCCGCGCAGGAACGAAAAATGCGTGAGTACCTGGAGTTCGACATAGTCGCTCAAGCGAAGACCCCGTGCATCCACCAGGTGAGATCGCCGGTATTGCTCTCCATTCCGTCGCCGCGGCGAAATACCCAGTAGCGCCCGCCATGCTCGTCCTCGACACGGTAGTAGTCACGCACGGCCCAGACTTCGGCATCGCGGCGCCACCACTCACCGTGGATCCGTTCGGGCCCGTCCCCTGCCACGACCTTATAAGCGCGGCCGCGCCATTCGAAGCGGCGGGGCGGCTGATCGGGCATCAGCGCCATGACCCGGTGCAAAGGTTCTGGCCGCGCGAACAGGCGTACGGGCCGCTGCCAGGACGGCCAAGTTCCGGGTGCCTCGATGGGGTTTACCGCCCTCACCGCCCGCTCCGGGACATGGCTCTCAGCAGGCGCGAGCCGGAATACACTTGCCGGGCCGATCCGGCCCGACACCACGTCAACGAGCCGGGCCGGATCACGCAGCGTAGTCTCACCGGTAAGGATGGCGCCAAGGTTTTCCGCGTCGAGCGCTTCGGTATGCGGCGCAAGCAGCCTGAACTGTTCCAGGCCTAGCCCCGGATCGATGCGGTCGATCCTGAGCTTCAGCAAGCGCAGCAGATGGGCGGCTTCGCGCGTCGGCCGCGAGGTGCCGATGGCGACGGTCTCCTCGCCGCCGTCGATCCGCAGCGCGATCAGGCGCAGTGAACGGGCGCCAAGCCCCCTGCTTTGGAGCAGCTGGGCCATGTCGGCCAAGAGGTCCTGCATGACCTGCGCGATCGCCTCGGCAGTGCCGATAGGCTCGAGCAGGCGGCGCTCGACCACAGGAACAACGACATCCTCGCGCGGCGTGATCGGCTCCGCCTTGCCGCCCAGCGCCTGATCGAGCCGCTCGATCGCGGCCATGCCGAGGCGTCGCGCAAGCGGACCGCGCGCGACAGGGAGCAGGTCGGCGATCGTCTCGAACCCGAACTTGCGCGCTGCACCCAGCGCGGTTTCCTCGAGCCGCAGCGCCGCCACCGGCAGCGGTGATAAGGCGCGCAGCGCGCCGCCCGGCGGGGAGATGACGATATCCTCGCGGCCGTAGCGCGCGAGCGCATGGGCAGCACCCAGGGTATCGGCGATCGCGATCCGCGCCGTGAACCCGGCGCGGCGGCAGAAGGCCTGAAGCCGGCGGCAAAAGCGCGCCTCGCCGCCATGCAAGTGCGCCGCGCCGGTTAGATCCAGACAGATGCCATCCGGCGGCGAGACGGCGACGATCGGCGACCACCGGCGGATCCCGAACAAGGCGAGCCGATCAAGCAGCGCTGCGTCGGCACCCGGCTCGGCAGGGCGGAAATCGAGATCGGAGACCAGGGCACGAGCATGGGTCGCAGCCATACCGACCCGGATCCCGAGCGCACGCGCTGCCGGGCACGCCGCGACGATCTCGTCCCGGCGGCCGACCTTGCCGATGAGCGCCAGCGGCTCCGCTGCGCCATAAGGAACAGTGACGGCTTCGCCGGATGACGGGGGCGCCGGGCGCTTGAAGGGATGCTCGGCGGCTTCCGAGCGCCGGCCAAGCTCGCGCATGGGGGGCTGCGCGTGCAGCGGCAACGCGGCAATCTCCCGCTCGACATCGCCGCGCGTGCGCGACTGTCCGCCCTGCCCGTCTGCCCGCGCCCAGCGTGCACCGGGCCGCCACCCGCCGCCACGCGGGACAGAGCAAGCACCGGGGTTGTCATCGACGGGAAGCTGGAGCGCGCGGGGTTCAGGCCGCGGAGCGGCGAACCAGTCCTGCCGTCTCAGCCGTTCGATGGCCAGGTACGGCAGGAACAGCGAGACGGCCCGTCTCATCGCATCCCTCCAAGATCAGGGAAAAACCCTCGCCGCCGCGCTGGCGGGCGAGTTCGACAAGCCAGCGGCGCCGGCCGACGCCTGGGACACCGAGCCGCTCGGACGGCGCACTGGCAATGCGCCAGCGCGTCCAGGCTGCCGAAGGTTCGCCGAGCGGATCCCGGTTACGCCCGCGGTGACGCCGCAGCAGCAGCACCGGGATATCGGCTTCTGCCGCCGCCAGCTGCAGGCGGCGCGTCGCCACCATCGATACCTTGCTGGCCTCGGCAACCACCGCGGCCGGGGTGCCGTCCCGAACCGCGTCCTCGGCGACGGCAAGCAGCGTAGCTTCATCGCGCGGCTGCGCATGGATGACGTCAGCCGCGCAAAGTCCAGCCTGTTCCAGGCCGGGTGCATAAAGGTCGTTACGGCAGCTGATCCACAGTACCGGTGCCGCTGCAGAGCGAGCCTCACGCGCTGCTATTCCCGCAAAAAACAAGGTGGCGGCAGCATCGTCGACAAGCGAGCAGGTGAGCGCTGCAGCTTCGTGCAGAGCGCCGGCGCGCAGGCCTGCGCCCATCAATCGGCCGTCGAGATCCTCGAGGCCGAACGGCACCGTGCGAAACTCCGCAAGCGGAGACGCCAGGGTGCGCAGATGCTCGAGGCTGGGCAAGGTCGATGGTGATACCGGCTGCATGGACAATCTCGAGAATCAGGCTGTGTTCCCACTATGTTCTCACTCGGCGGGCGGCAGGGTCAAGGCGTTTGCGATGCAAGGAACTTACCTGCTCCGGGACAACCCTGTGGATAGAGCTGTGTAACGAGGGCCAGGCAGATGCCTTGATGACCTACCAACCGATTCCTTTTGTTCGATATTTGTTCTGAGCCTGGTACGCTCGCACTATGGACGATTGCGCCATCAGAAAAATTATCCACGACGACATGGACGCATTTTTTGCATGGGCGGCCAGAAGCGTGAGCTACGCCGAATAAGTATTCTATTTTAATAAAATTATCCGCCCGTTAGGTCCCGCACCTTTACTCGGATAGCACTTCCAACATCAGCGATGGACGCCGGTCCACCCGGTGGCTGAGCGAATACGGACGAAATCTCGAGATCCGTTCCGTCGATCCAGAACGTCGCCGGTCGAAGTTGAATTGCGCGAAGCGATACCCTTCCGCCAAGTCGGCCGCGCAATCGGGAGGAAGAAATGGATCGTCGTCAAATTCTTGGCTTTGCCGGAGCGGCATTCTCCGCCGCTGCATTCGCGCCGGTACACGCCTTTGCCGACGCCGCCAAAGGCGCGCAGGTTGCAACCGGAGGGTTGCTCATCGACGGCAACTTGATGCCTCCCCTTGATCCGGACGCCTCTCTCGACGATGCATATGCCGCGCTCGTCCGCTCCTCGGGTCTCACCGCCCTCAAGATGACGCTTGGAGGAAGCGGAAATCTCAACAAGGCACAGACCGATGTCGATATCGCCGATATCGCCAAGGCCATAGATAAAAACCCGCAGCTATTTATGCGCATTCGGTCTTTCTCCGACTTCGGTGAAGCCAAGCGGACCGGAAAAGTGGGCATCATCTTTTCCTTCGAGGCCGGAGAGATGCTCGAGGGCAAGATCGAAAACATCGACCACTTCCGGCAGGCCGGCGTGCTCGTGATGGGTCTAACCTACAACCGAGAGACCCCATTCGGCTCTGGGGTGCTGGCCAAGAATCCGAAAGGCCTGACGCGGCTCGGGCACGAGGCGGTCGCGAGGATGAACGCACTTGGCGTGTCGATCGATATCAGCCACTGCGACGAAGCGACCAGCTTCGCAGCCATCTCCGCATCCCGCGTCCCGGTACTCGTAACCCACGCAGGCTGCGCTGCAGTTCACAGTCACCCCCGCAACAAATCGGATGCTCTGCTTCGTACGCTAGCCAACAATGGTGGAGTCGTCGGCATATACGAGCTGAGCTTTCTCGTTCCCTACCCCGAACAGCCCGATATCGCCGCGTACATCGCGCATCTCGACCACGCCTTGAGAGTCTGCGGGGAGGATCATGTCGGTATCGGCACCGATGGTTCGCTAACGCCGTTCGACACGTCCCCTGAAAGCATGGCTACCTGGAACGAGGAAATCGAGAGGCGCAAGAGATCAGGTGTATCCGCTCCGGGGGAAGGTCCGCCGCCTTTCGTAATCGGGCTTAACCGGCCAGACCGCTATTCGGTGATCGCGGATGCCATGGCAGCGCGTGGCTATCGCTCTCGCACGATCGAAAAAGTCCTGGGCGAGAACTTTGCGCGAGCTTTTGCAGATACGTGGAAGGCTGTTCCGCAAACCGCCTGACGAGGGGCGAGCGCATCAATTTCATGAACTGCAACCAGATCGAGCAATACTGGTTGCACTCGTTGCATTTGCGAGAACGCGCCGCGACCGACATATGTGCAGTGCCTTTCAGGCATCCTCTCCTAAAGACTTTCCAAGCCGGCCCTTGTGGCCGGCTTTTTTTCCAACGTTCCGCCTAGCCGCCTGCTCGGCCGTATCGCCGCCTTGAAATTTAGTGCCGGACTCGGAAGTTGTCCAACCGTAGCAATACCTTGCGGTTCTGCGGGAGCATGCGGATAGAAGCTATCGTCGCCCATGCCGTGGAGGATGCGCAGGCGCCGGAAGGCAGATCGTCTGAAAAATTCGAGGGGATGATGACAGCCATATCGGCCTTCGCCCGTAACGGCGCGCCAAGACGAGCGGCGACAGGCGTCTGCGCTCGAGAAACGTGCGCGCTGGCTTGGAGTTTCGGTCAGACAGGTCCAGCGGTTTTGGCAGATCCAGGTCAGAAGAAGGATCGTGGCAATCGCGACGCTGCTCAGGCACGCAATTGCCATGCACATGATGCAAAATTCACCGACACGAAATACGGATTCCGTTCGTTCCATTTCCTTTTCAATTTATCCGCTCTTTGGCGGCCGCGTGGAGGTCATCATATCGATGACCGGTAAAACAAAGATCGCCGCTACGGCAGCCGGTTATCCAGACATCGAGCGCGCGATGGGTCAAGGATGCTTCGCCTATCTGTCCCGGACGGCGCAAATCCGACCTCGAGAGCGGAAGGATATGGGTAAAGGCGCGCAAACGCCGGCCGATGCAAACGCCGCCGCACGGGCAGGAAAGCAAGCCGCGACTGAGGAGCCGCTATCGAGGGTGAACATCGAAAACGGTGCCAAGGCAGGAGCGCGACTGTCGCCATCTGGCAGGTGTCGTTCCCAATCGCTTGGCAAATGTCCGCGTAAGATGGCTTTGATCGCAGAACCCGCAGTCGAGCGCAATCTGGGCAAGCGACATGGATGATCCGTCGATCAGGTAACAAGCCATCTCAAGGCGCCGATCTATCAGCCAGGTATAGGGCGTGATGCCGACCGTGCCGGTGAACGCCTTGATGAAGTAGCATGGCGAGAGACCGCAGGCACCGGCGATTTCAGCGATTGCGACAGGCTCGTTCAAGCGAGAGCGCAAGAGGCGTTTGGCAGTGTCCACTTGCCAGGATGCCAGAGTTCGGCGGTGCCGGCCGGTCACGGCACCTTTGCCTCGGTCAGATGGAGACGACCGTTCGCCGGTGCCGGACATTTTCACTGTCGGCAGGCTTGCGCCGCAAAGGCCAGCATCGGCCAGGGCAACGCCGGACAGCCCATCGGCGCACGTGCCTGCATCGAACAGGCTCGCGCCGGGCACATCTGCGCGTCGGCCCGCGTTCATGCGTTCCCAGCCGCTCAGGGCGACCTCCTATGGGTTGCGGGAACCCGGCCAATCGCTCGCAGTATCCGCTCTGCAAGCATCCGGCCCGGCACCCTGCGGCCACCACCTGCCGATGTCAGGCGATGATCACCCGAACCCGCTGAGGAGGAAGCCCTGTTGGTCCCACATCCAGACACTCGGGAAACGAGAAGGCGTTCCCTGCCTCAAAATAAATCTCAGCAGGCGTCGTCGCCCTGTGCTTCCCCGCCATTCTCCAACCGGCGACGAAGAAAATCAGCAGCGCGTGCCAATTCCTTCTGGACGGTACGGCGGCGCAGGCCGAGCCTGTCCGCGATCTCGCCGGTGGAGAGATCATCGATCCATCTCAGGAAGAATATGGTGCGCCTTTGCTCAGGCAAGTGCTGCGCGAATACCAAGGCGCGGGCGAGTTCGTTGGCGGAAGCAGCCATGCGCTCAGGATCGGGGGCCTCGTCGGCCACAGTGTCCAGAATGGAGCGGTCTACAGGCACGCTGCGGGAGAGCGCGCGCCGCCTGTTCTGGCCAAGATTGAAGGCCATGCGCCGCAGATAGGCGCGCGGGTTATGGACCGCGCCGATGCGGGCGCCGGCGGCCAGTTTCGCGGAAGCATCCTGAAGCGCATCCAGGGCCGCGTCGCGCGAACCCCACGTCCGCTCGAGTCCAACCGCCAGTTCCCGGTAAATCGCGATCAGTGCCCGCTGCAGCGCATGCGCCTCGTCAGTTCTGTCGTCTGCGGGAGCAGGCTCGGTATCTGCCTCTTGTGATCCGGAACTGCGATCGGGGCCGTCTATCATTTGGCTTCAGATCCATGACCGCCGCATCCGTGATAGCCGCCTTTTCGCCCGGCAAATGTGGTTCTGATCCGCGTGATCGTAATTCCCTTCACGCGCGCGCCTTGGGGCCGTAGCGCAGCCATGGAGTAACACTGACGAAGAGCACCAGTCGTGTATATGCTTATTGGGTTAAAAATTTGTCATGCCGCCTAAAAGGCCACGAGTTTAGATCAATTGCGCCAGAATGTCGCGCGCATACCGACCGGGGATAGATGCAAGATCGCACTAGAAATCAGGACTTTATGTTAACCAACATTCCAAAATAGGACAGACGCGCTATAGGCGATTATATGCAATTTGAAAAACGGAGACGCATCGCGATACTCACGCTCAATCGGCACGACTGGCTTAACGCCATCGGGATAGCGCAGGACTGCTTCGACCTTATCGATGCGATAGTGCTGATCGGTGCCGACAGGAAATCAGCGCCGCCATCATTGCATCCTCGATCTCACATCGCCCCATGGGACACGATCGACCTTGATGGTCGCAAATGATGCAGATGTGCAAAAGCACCGTAAATCGAGGTAGCCGCACTTGGCATATTCGCGGCGCAGTGGATGGTGCTGCCAGAAAAAAAGCCCCGCTTTCCACTGGATTGGATCGCGGGGCATAGGTACGGGTTGATCGCATGCAGTTGCCCTCCCATGAGGGTAGGAGAGCAGCGACCGGAGAAGAGCGACCGAGATGCCGTAAAGTTCCAGGTCTTTGCAAAAAAATAATCTCTTGCCAAAGCGGATGACTGGCTTGCGCATGGAAACGTTCTGTCGCGCTACCTCAGCAGCCTTTTGCTCTACTCCACCTGGAACCTGATAAAGCCCGCGCGTGAGATAGCCCGCCGTTTTGAACTTATCCTCTAATGCACGCCCACGTGCTTGCCTGGGAGGTCGATATGTTTTGCAAATTGCCAGCCGCAGATAGCTTGTTCGCGGGCCAGACACGCGGTTCGCCATGAACGACAGCGCCTTTGGCATGGCGACTGTGACACGACTGCTTCTCAAAAAGAACCGAAACGCATGTACGCGTTTCGGGCCAAGTCGATAGATCGCGCCGCGTGGGAGCGCGGCAGCGAGCAAGTCGGACAAACAGGCCCTGTCGCTCACCAACGCGGCAAATGGGACAAAAGAAAATTCTCGCCAATAAAAATCTATAACGGCTTGAATTAGAGCTTTTTTGCGAATTTGTTGCTAGGTACTCTGCCTAGAGACAACCTATTGAAATGTCGACTCTAATCCGCTGAAGCCAGGTTCCAAGCAAATAGTACTCTAGCCTTCACTAAGGGCTCAAACTTCCACACCTATCGATAGCCCAACGGCCTCAGCTGATTTGCGTACCCCAGGAAAATTTCGGCAATGAATTGCTCTGCGCGCTGGTATGCCCACCTGCTCGCGCGCGTCGGTGCGCCGAAAAGCAGCCCCATGGCCGCTTTGCTGCGAGCGAAATTCTCTCAAGCTTACCTGGGATCCTCGCCAAGATTTCTCCGGGCAGCGATGGCAAAGAACAAATAGCCGATCACCGCGGACAGCAGGGAGGCACCGCAAATGGCAAGACCCGCCATTTGGCTTTCCTCCGACTTGTCAAAAGCAAGGTCTGCAATGAAAATCGAGAGAGTGAATCCGATGCCCGCCACGCCGCCGATGCCCGCCATTGCAATCCACGTCAGCTCCTTGGGCAAAGCTGCCAGACGAAGCCGGATGGCCAACCAGCTGAAAAGCAAGAAGCCTACTGGCTTTCCAAGCACTAAGCCCACCACGATCCCGGCTGCCAGAGGGGAGTGCCAAGCTTCATAAAGCGCGTGTTCCGAGAAATGGATGCGGATATTCGAGAGAGCAAAGAGCGGAAGAACCAGATAAGAGATCCAGGGCGTCAGGATACGAATTAGCCGAGCTGCAGCTTCATCAGTTGCAGCGGCCATTTCGTGAATATAGCCCAGGCTCCGCTGAGCCTCTGCACGATGTTGATCAGCTACCTGGTCATCCTCGATATGGCTTGCTGCTACCGCCGCACGCTTCACGTCCTTTATCGGATCTTGCACGCGCTGAACGAAACTTTCTTCCGATAGGCGAGACGCGGTGGGAAGTAGAAGGCCAATGGCCACGCCGGCAACGGTCGGATGGATGCCGGAACCAAGAATGCCTATCCATACGCCGAGGCCCAGAATCACATAAGGAGCCGAACTGACGGACTGCAGCTTTTGCAGTCCCAAGATACCCCCGTACGCAGCTCCAGCAAGCAACAGAAATCCCGGGTTGAAAGAAGGCGTATAGCCTGCCGCGATGACAAGGAGGCCAAACACATCGTCGATAGCCGCAAAGCCGAGCAGGATCGCCCGGACAGCCGAAGGTAGTGTCCTTCCAAAAGTACCGACAACCGCTAGGCTGAACGCGGTATCCATCGCGGCGACAATTCCCCATCCGTGCCGCGTTGGTTCATCAAGATTCAGTGCGAAGAAGCATGCGATGGGTACGATGAGACCGCCGACCGCTCCCGCAAGGGGCAGGACCGCAGTCTCCTTGGAAGCCAGCGATCCCTTGGCAAATTCTCTTTTGACCTCGGTACCGATAATGAGAAAGAAAAGCGGCATTAAGCCATCGTTGATCCACTCCGCGAGCGGCTTGCCGATATCGAACCTGCCGTAACTGATCCTCAGTGTAGCCTCCCAGAGGCTCTCGTAAGCCGCGCTCCACGGAGAATTAACAGCCGCTAGCGCAATCAGAGATGCGAGCAGGAGCGGTCCGGCCGACACTTCATCCAGCGCGAAGAGCTTGGAGAACCGCTGAAAAAACGCCGGCCCGGGCGCGTGATGAACACGCGCATCCGCCCGGCCGGATCTGCGCGACTTCAGCGACATTCCGGATGTCTCGCGCAATCTGGTGCCTGAAACTGGTTTTGCACCGTCATACTACGATTGAGAACGCCTTTCGTTGCACTGGCAGGCTAGCGAATTCATGATCACCAGCTATGGCCGCTTCGCTATTCGCGGTCCGGGCGTAAATCGATCAAGGGTCTGCCCACCAACATTTGAGAGGCATCCGGCGACCCTAGCGCTGCGCTTCAAGCAGGCTGCCGCGGGGCTATCTCGCCGGCCCTGATCTTCGACATCCCGTTGCTGAATGCCTATATCTGCCGCACTCCAGGATCCCATAATCCGGATTAGGCCATTTGGCAGCGATGTCAGCTAGGGAAGAGGAATGTCCAAAGCTTCACAGAGGCGCTTGATGAAAAGCCTGCTGATCGATTCAATTCCTGGCTGGGGGCGCAGCACCGTCTTCCCCTATGCAATGAGCACGCTCGTCGCATAGCTACCGCAGCAATTCGTTACATGCTCGAAGATCCCCTCCAGCATTTTCCCCATTGCTGTTTATACCTTCTGGTGTCGTGTGTGCACCGCTATTTGACCAAGGTTCCGGATTTTTTGCGACGCCCTTAAGTGCAGCAATAGAAGCTTATCTGTTTATCGAGCCGAAATTCTCACTCGGCATGCGCGCTAACTCGAAAATTGGATCCTCTACTTCATCGCGAATTGCAAATTACAACCTCACTTAAATATGATATTATTTAAAGTATCGTATAAAACAAGACCTAACGATATGATTGGTCCGGCAGTTTCTGCCGAAAAAATTATCTTTTTACAATTAAACGGGTCGCGTTCAGACAACATGCTCTCGATCCTGTCGATCCGCTGAATCCCTTTCAAACATGATCGATCCGCCAAGCCCTTAGGCCCATATTTGTGACGCAACTTGAAGCGCACGCAGCGGTTAACCTTCTCAGGTTTGCCGCGAGATCGGGCTGCAGCGGTAGGAGACAAGAAATGCAAACGGGATGTCTGGGGTGCCGGGCCGAGGGTAACGGTTTCGAACTCGCCATGGCTTACCAACCAATTATAGACGCGGAGACCGGAACGGTTTTTGCATATGAAGCACTGGTCCGCGGGAGCCGGGGTCAATCTGCAAGTGAGGTCCTCGCCGATGTCACCCCAAAGAACCGATATGCGTTTGATCAGCAATGTAGGGTTTCTGCAATAAAAGAAGCAGTCACGGCAGGAATTCTGGAATCTCAAGCAAAGTTGTCTATTAATTTTCTTCCAAATGCGGTCTATTCTCCCGAAGCCTGTATAAAGCTTACATTGAAAACAGCACAGGAATTCGGTTTTCCTTTGAATCGGCTGATATTCGAATTCACCGAAAACGAGCATATTGCCGACACCGAACACGTCAAACGCATCATTTCATCGTACAGGAAGATGGGTTTCACGACAGCGCTTGACGACTTTGGGGCTGGTCACGCCGGATTAGGCTTGCTTGCAAGCTTTCAGACGGACCTCATCAAACTCGACATGAAGCTGGTCCAGGGCGTCAGCCTCAGCGAACCTCGGCGGTTGGTGGTCGCTGGCGCGACGGGAATAGCGCGAGCCCTTGGGATAACGGTGATCGCAGAAGGCATCGAAACGACGGCGGACTATCAAGCTCTCAGGGATCTTGGAATACGATATTTCCAAGGATTTCTGTTTGCGAGGCCCAGCGTTGGCAGATTGCCAGTGCCAGTCTTTCCTACGCCCTTGCTGAACGCACCAGCATAACGAACGCATTGCCTTCGCACAAACTTTGAAATTTGCGTGTTGCGCCAAGTAAGAAAGGCATTCGCCTGCCAAAAGACGAGGATAATCCACGATAATGCCCGATCTACGACCTATTCGCTCCGATAACATCGGCCAGGATCCGCTTCTGCGCGGAACCGGGTTTATCATTGTGCTCGGCATACTGATCTCCTTCGTTGCAGCACTTTATTTATTTGGCGAAGGTTCGACTGAAGAGGGGCATGGGGACGAGGATCAACAAAAGAACATGGTCGATCGGCTAGAGGGCTATGGAGATCGGGCCGCTAACATTGCAAATGACCCATCGAAGCGTTGAAAAACCACGGCAAGGATTCTGCTCGTCCGGGCATTTTTGTCCGGGCAGCGACTTCCACCCCTTCGGCCCCATGGCTGACGTTCGTACAATCGCGCCTAGCTTTGAAGGTGTGAACCTGAAGGCATCTTGGACACGCTGTCAGCGTCGAAACCAGCGATAGCGTCGCTCTCGACAAGCACATCCACTGGCAAGCTACCAATCACGCTGAAATCGGATGTTTCACAATGCAGAAGCCTTTCCTCGCTGCACCTCCAGAGCCATCACTGGCTCTCGCAGCTAAAAGCAAGCGAGGCTCGTTGCGACGTTAACGCCGGAGCGCAGGGGAACTAAGCTCGATAGCCGCTGTTCTCCAGAGCAAACGCTGCAGTCGGTGGTCGTTGGAGGTAATTTTGAAACAAAGCGACGACTGGCATCTCACGGACGCCTTGCATTACGACCAAGGCCGCGGCGATCCCTTCGCCGCGGCGGTTCGCGCTACCCGCATGCCCATGGTCATTACTGACCCAGCAAAATTCGACAACCCGATAGTGTTTTGCAACGAGGCGTTCCAGCAACTCACGGGGTACGACCGCGAGGAGATAATTGGTCGCAACTGCCGGTTTCTACAAGGACCGGATACTGATGAGGCCTCGATTTCTCGGGTTCGCGTGGCAATCCAGAGCGGTCATGACGTAGAAGCCGACTTGTTAAACTATCGGAAAGACGGATCGACGTTCTGGAATGCGCTTTATCTCTCTCCTGTTCGCGACGAATCGGGGATCATCAGGTTCTTTTTCGCTTCGCAAATGGACGTTTCGGAGCGTGTCCTGACCCAGCAGGCCATAACTGACAAGAAGGTTATGGTCGAGCGCGAAGTCGATCGCCGTACTGCAGATCTTAGAGCTGCACTGGAAGCCAAAACGCTTCTTCTGCACGAAGTTGATCACCGCGTGAAAAACAACCTCACGATGATCGGCTCGCTCTTGCGCCTCCAGGTACGCACCATCGACGATCCCGATGTCGCAGCGAAGCTCGATTCCATGCTGGAACGGGTCGATGCCTTGGCTGTTGTGCATCGACAATTATATCAGTCATCCGACCTGGCCCGCTTCGATCTGGGCACTTTCGTGCATAATCTGGCCATCGACGTCGTTGGAGCTAGCGGCCGTACGGACATACATTTGCATCTCGACACCCGGCAGCTCTATGTGGACGCGGCGCACGCTTCCGCGCTCGGGCTGATCCTCAACGAGATCCTCACGAATGCTATCAAGCATGCGTTTGATAATGGAAAATCCGGCCATCTTAGCGTGGTTGTCGATGACCAATCCAGCAGGGGCATTATCAGTATTTGCGACGACGGGCCTGGTATGCCTTCAACCAAACGAACCCGCAGTATCGGCACTTCACTGATTACCCGGCTCGCCCGCCAGGCTCGGGCTGAAGCGACCTGGAGCGACAATGCACCTGGCACCTGCGTGACAATTACATTTCCCCGTAGTGAGACGGAAACATGAATAACGCGATGAATGTGTTGATAGTTGAGGATGAAATCCTTCTTGCAATGGATATAGAAGCCATTGTGGAAGATAGCGGGCATCGCGTGCTGGCCGAAGCAGCAAGCCTAAGAGACGTAAAGGATCTGCCCGACGAGCTTGATCCTCACCTCGCATTTGTAGATATTCATCTCGCGAACGGTTCGAATGGTCTCGATGTTTCCAGCATGATACAAGAGCGGTGGCCAAATGCCCTCGTGATATTTGTGACCGCAAATGTCGCGAAGATTCCGGCCGATTTTGCCGGCGCTCACGGGGTCATTGCCAAACCCTTTTCCCATGCTGGCATCACGCACGCGCTGAGATATCTCGCTGACGGTGTGTATGATCCCCCTCCGAGCCATCCCCGTCCCCCGAGCTTGATATCATCGCCGCACCTTGAGCAGCGCTGGGCGCGCGCGCAATAGCGGAACATGATCGGCATTGCTATCGTGAGTGCGCGCTTCGCGCCCTCCAACGGCTTCCCCCACGAACAGGGGATTTTCATTCCCCGACGGGAGACCTCAACGCGTACTGCGTTGGATGCTGGCAATTTGTCCTAGAGCAATCCGCTCAGTATAACTGCTTTTTCGAGCGTTTTTACTAGGACGTGGATCTACGAAAACGGTATTGCGCAATACCTCGATACCGTACTGACCATGTAATAGCGACATGAGCCCATTAGGGATTTTATAAACTTTACTTTTCTTGTGCAGGAACCAATGCTGCGCAAACTCATTTCAGGCTCGTCAAACTAAATATTTGGAGCATCTGAATGCGTTATATGATTTCTGCCGCAGCCGTGGCTGCTGCTCTTCTCTCGCCTCTCGCTATGGCTCAGACTGTTTCTGGGATTGCGCACACAAATGCGGCTGGAGAAACCACGACTGTCTTTTCTGTTCAGCCGCGGACACAGGTCTCTGCAACTGACTATGTAAAGATGACTGCCGACGCCCTTAATTATCGTATGGCCGCATCGGCTCTCGCAGCGCGCAAGGCCGAGCGCGGCGACGTCAAAGCCTATGCAAAAGCTGACATGGCTTCGGCAAAAAAAGAACGCGATGCACTTTATGCTGCCCTTTCGAACAAGGACCGTAAAATTGCTCGTCCGACGACTGCAGTGTCTTCGCAATACGCATCGTCACTTGAACTTCTGAAAAAGAGCGGCTCGAGCTTCGACAACCTTTATTTGACTCAGATGGCAGAAGCTGCACCCGCGATGTGGGCTCTTCAGAAGGGCTATGCGACGACAGGCAGTGATCCGGCGCTCAAGCAGGTGGCCATGCTCGCAGTTCCGTCTCTTGAGACGGGTTACACTGCTGCGCGCGGGCTGACGCCGACCGCAGTTGCTGCAAATTAAGCTCATCTAAAACCAAATGGCATGCTCGCTGCGCAAACGGCGGGCATGCCCGCACTAGCTCCTGTCCAAAGGTTTCCCATGCCTGGCCGAACACTCATTCAGTTTTTTCACTGGTACACTCCAGAGGGCGGCACATTATGGGACGAGGCTGCCGGAGAGGCCGAAAACCTTTCGCAGATGGGCGTTACCGATGTTTGGCTGCCGCCTTCATACAAGGGCGCCTCAGGGCCATCGTCAGTAGGCTATGACACTTACGACCTTTTCGACCTGGGTGAGTTTGACCAGAAAGGGTCCACCGCGACCAAATACGGAGACCTCTCCAGCCTTCAGACCGCGGCTAAGCGCCTTCAAGAAGCTGGGCTCGGGGTCATTCATGACGTGGTTTTCAACCACAAGATGGGCGCGGACGAAACGGAGCGCGTGTTCGTACGCCGAGTTAACGCTGATGATAGAAATCAGATAGACGATGAAATATTTGAAGCGTCGGCCTATACGCGTTTCACTTTTCCAGGACGAGACGGGCACCATTCCCAATTCATTTGGGACATGAAGTGCTTTAGCGGAGTTGATCACCTGCTAGATCCGGATGAGGACGGCCTTTTTCGAATTGCCAACGAATATGGCGATGGTGAATGGAATACTGAAGTTGACGAAGAGCTAGGTAATTTCGATTATCTAATGGGCTCTGACATTGAGTTTCGTAACACCGCGGTCTATGAGGAATTAAAATATTGGGGACGCTGGTTTCCCCAACAGGTAGGCTGCACTGGGTTTCGCCTCGATGCTGCCAAGCATATACCGGCCTGGTTTTTCAAGGATTGGGTCGGCCATGTCCGGGAGAACGTTAATCCGGACCTGTTTGTCGTGGCAGAGTACTGGCATCCTGACATGGAAGTCCTTCAAAGCTACCTCGATAAGGTCGACAGACAGCTGATGCTGTTCGACGTCGCATTGCACCATCGCTTTTTTGACGCTTCCAACGCAGGCGGCGCCTTCGATCTGCGCACTATCTTCGATGGGAGCCTTACCGCTTCCATCCCCGATCATGCCGTTACCCTGGTCGCGAACCATGACACCCAGCCTCTGCAGGCGATGGAAGCTTCGATACAACCATGGTTCAAGCCCCTCGCCTACGCGCTGATCCTCATGCGCGAACAGGGAACGCCATGCGTTTTCTATCCGGATCTTTACGGTGCCACGTATACCGACCGGGGCGGCGACGGCGAGCTGCATACAGTGCAAATGCCTGCTATCGCCGCGCTACCCAAACTCATCGAGGCTCGCAAGCGCTTCGCCCACGGCGCACAAACGGATATCTTCGATGACCCGCAGTGCATCGCCATCCTCCGGGAAGGTACTGCCGAGTTGCCGGGAAGCATAACTATCCTATCCAACGCCGAGCAGTCGATGAAAAAGGTATTTGTTGGCGAAGTGCATGCTGGATGTGAGTTTCGCGATTATCTGGAGCACTGCAACGAGAAGCTCGTCTGCGATGAGGCGGGCTATCTCGATCTGTGGGTGAACGGCGGCAGCGTGAGCATATGGGTGCGCAGCGACGCTATCTGATTTTCGCACAATCACATTGCGGGAACCGAAACGGCGGCGATCTGCCTGCGAAATTCCTGGCATAATGCATCAGCTCGAAAAGGCGGAGCCGCCGCCCAGCGTCAGCAAACCGGTCACCCTTCATGACGACTTACTCTGGACCATAGTTTGAATGCTGCCCGTTCCGGCAATGGTCATGGTGCAAACGAATGGGCCGCCGAGGAAGAAATCCGATTTAGCCCGGATCCTCCGCCAAAAATTCCGGTGACACCGGGCACCTTTGGGCCCGCGACGCGGTTAATACCAATAGCGCATCTGAAAAGCCGGTGTCGCATGTGCTGTTGGAACGCCCAAGGCGCACTTGCACGGATGAAATCAAGGAGAGAATGGATGTCAGGTTCGACGCTCCCATCAGGTGCCGCATCGCGATTTTTACGAACGGCCATTTGCCGTTGTGTAGTCCAGACATACCTCTGATCTAGTGAACGCCCGCGCCCCGACGCTTTGCTCAAACATCCCAGCGATCGCACGACTGACGTAGTGGGCCGGTCCTAGAGTATCGAACCGGAGAACCAGCACGTGGCTTCCCTGCATTGGCCCTCTTCGCTTTTCGTCGTTCGCCATGGCCAGAGCGCCGGTAATGTCGCCCGCGACCTCGCCCATGAGGCAAAGGATGAACGGATTGCCTTGACATCCCGCGACGCCGATGTGCCGCTCAGCGACCTGGGATGTGAGCAGGCAAGGGCTTTGGGCCGATGGTTTGCCGACCAGCCGCTCTCTGGGCAGCCTGATGTCCTGCTCTCCTCGCCGTACTTGCGCGCATGTCAGACCGCAGAACTCTTTCGCGAGCAAGGCGGCTCCCCGGCGACCACGCCGATCTGCTTCGATGAACGGCTACGCGAGAAGGAATTCGGCATTCTCGACGGACTGACGAGCCTGGGAATCGCATCTTCATATCCGGATCAGGCGGAATTCAGGCGCTTACTGGGGAAGTTTTATCATCGCCCCCCGGGCGGCGAGAGCTGGTGCGACGTGATTTTACGTCTCCGTTCCGTCATGGACACGATCTCGCTTCATTACGCCGGCAGGCGTGTGATGATCTTTTCGCACCAAGTGGTCGTGCTGTGTATTCGCTACATTGTCGAAACGATGGGAGAAACAGAAATCCTGGCGATCGACGCTTCTGGAGATGTCGCTAATTGCGCGATTACAGAGTACCGGTTCGACCCCTCCTGCGGAACCTCCGGAAGCCTGGTTCTTGAAAGATATAACGTGACCGCTCCTCTCGATGAGGAAGCGACGCCTGTAACTCATGCGCCTGACCAGATAGCAGGGGCGCGGGGATGATGGAAACGATCGATGAACGCTGGCTCGTGCGCAATCCCTTACCGACGCTTCATGGTACGGAAGACAAAAACGCGCGCGGCCGGGTGCTGGTCGTCGGCGGCGCGGAGTTCGTTCCCGGCGCGATCCGCCTGACCGGCGAGGCGGTGCTGAGAGCTGGCGCTGGCAAACTTCAACTGGCCACAGTGAGTTCGGCCGCTACAGCACTTGGTGTTCTAGTCCCCGAAGCCGCCATGATCGCGCTGCCAGCGGATCAGGATGGCGAAATAGCATTGGAAGCCGCTGCGCTTCTGAGCGAGCGCATACGCCGATGCGACACATTGGTCGTGGGGCCGGGAATGTCGGTTGGCCCCCGCACAGACCAGTTGGTGGCCAGTTTGCTGGCTGAGCCGGATAACTCCCGCACCGTCGTGCTCGATGCCGCGGCGCTGACCTCTGCACGTGATCTTCCTGATCTCATTGCCGGGCACGAGGGACGGGTCGTGCTGACGCCGCATCATGGCGAAATGGCTCACCTTGCAGGAATAACGGCAGAAGAGGTTGCCTCGGCGCCGGAAACCATCGCCTTGAAGACAGCGCGGCGTTTTGGCTGCATTATCCTCCTCAAAAGCCGCTCAACGCTACTTGCCGCCCCCAGCGGAGAGTTGCTCCGTTATGAAAGCGGATGCGTCGGGCTCGCCACCGGTGGTTCCGGTGATGTTCTGGCCGGAATTGTAGGGGGGTTATGTGCTCGGGGCGCCTCACCGCTCACCGCCGCAGCCTGGGCGTGCTGGGTCCATGGCAAAGCAGGACGCACCCTCTCCCAGCACGTCGGACGCGCCGGCTTCCTCGCGCGCGAACTGTTGCCCTTATTGCCGAAGCTCCTGGATGGAACGGCCCCAGAATAAAGCTAAGCGGCAAGATCGAAGCCGGATCCGGTTCCTTTAAGCGCCTTTTCCGGTTCATGACGCATGCTTACCTATGACAACGCGCACTCCTTACATTCGTGGTGCAGCCTGAATTATGCCTTACGGGAGCGCGTCCTGGTCCTAGAGTAATTTCGCTTTCGATTGCACCGAAACCGATTTTCTAGGATTTTGACGTATCGCATCTCTGAAGATCACCGGACGATACCTCCGGATGGGAAAAATTCGCTAAGTACCAATTTATGCGCTCGCGAAAAATTCAATATCGGAGAGGTAACGCGCCACCTCACATGGCGCGGTACCGAAATCGCGTTTAGCCAAGGAAAGCCAGGAGATCTGCGTTCAGGCGGTCAGGCGCCGTCGCAAACAATCCATGTGGTTCTCCTTCATATTCGATGTATTGCGCTCCGGAAATTGCCGCAGCGGCGGCCCGCCCGGCCGGTTGGATCGGCACCGTCTTATCCGACGTTCCGTGAATGATCAGCGTTGGCACATCGAATGCAGCCAGATCGGGTCTAAAGTCAGTTCGCCCGAACGCGTCGACACACTCTATGGTGGCTTTCGGGCTTGCCATGATTGCAAGCGCAAACGTCCAGTCCAGAAGGGCGCTGCTTACCGGCCGAGACACCAGCCCTATTCCGTAAAACGTCTTGGCGAATGTCTGAAGGAAGTCGAACCGATCTTCTCGAATCCCCGCTTTCATCGCGTCAAATTCAGTCTGTTCCACACCTTCGGGGTTACTTTCATCTTTCAGAAGGTATGGGACAACCGATGAGATCAGGGCAACCCTGTCGATTTTGCCCGAACCATACCGCGACAAGTAGCGGGCAATCTCACCGCCTCCCATGGAGAAACC
Source organism: Novosphingobium sp. BL-S-21 (assembly GCF_055521655.1). Lineage (NCBI taxonomy): Bacteria > Pseudomonadati > Pseudomonadota > Alphaproteobacteria > Sphingomonadales > Sphingomonadaceae > Novosphingobium > Novosphingobium sp. BL-S-21. Next base: position 3,955 of record NZ_JBVFVP010000003.1, on the reverse strand, counting down.
TACCAGCGAAACAGATGCTTCACCGACATGATCGATGACGGCAGCCAGATCCTCGGCAAAAACATCATAATTATAGCCTGAAGAAGGGTGGCCGGACTGGCCAAAACCGCGCCGGTCGTAGGTTACGACGCGGTAGCCGGCCTCGAGCAGGGCGAGTGTCTGATATTCCCACATGTCACCGTTAAGCGGCCAACCGTGGATCAAGATCACCGCCGGGCCTTCGCCCATCTCTTTTACATGGAGCGAATGGCCGCCCGCTGTCTCGATATGCATGAAATCATCTCCTTGGACGGCCCGGTTCTCGAATGGAGCGTGCACCAAAGCCTCTCAAGCAACTACGAGTGAAACGGTTTTGGGTTGCCTGTCGAATGCTGAAAAGATGCCGAGCGCGCGGATATTGAACTTCGCGCCGGTAGAATGATGTCCCGGATCTGCGCGATCAAAACCGCGATCCGGTGACATGGCACTTGCGCAAGTCAGCCTTGCTACAGCGGCTGCGCTTGGCGTCGTGGCTTTTGAACTTGAGACTTTCGCCAGGTTGGCGTCGTCCTCGGGCTTTGCGACGTGGGAAACGGACGCAGATGCCTTATGTTACGGCCGAGCGTACTTTCTCAATGATGCCGGGCCGCGCCACTCTTCAAGGCGCAGTGTTGGCAGAGCGCCTGGCTCAATGAGGCCCCCAGGGTCAAAGCAGCACCCGGCAAGCCGGCCGCGCCCTTGCCGCCCGGGCCGGAGCCAAAGACACCCGAACCCGGCATGGTTGGCAGCGGCCAAGCGAAAGGCTTCAGACCCTCGCGGTGCGGTCTCGCCGCCCTTCCCCCAGAAGCTCGCCCCTTACTTAATCTCAGACGGCCCTTTTCCTCAATTTTGGGAAGACGCGGAACAAATATCGGTCAAATTTGCGCCCGTTCGGACGTGGCGCCAGTCACTTTGAGCGGTGCAGTTAGGACCACTCGCAGTCCGTCAAGATAATCGTCATCCTCCAGGATACCCGATAGCTGACTGACCATAGCCTTCATTACCCGCGATCCAAACCCGACCCGCTCGCTTCGGCGCCCGACTCCCCGGTCGGAAACAATTAGCCGAAAACGCGAGCGATGCTCCTCCAGCCGCACCGAAATCGGTCCCGGGTCTCCGCCATATGCGTATTTTTGCGCGTTGATGACCAGCTCGACCAGAACCAGCCCGACATGGACGGCGCTATCCGCAGGGATCATAACCGGGGCCAGGTCGACGCTGAGATAGTCGGACCATTGATTGCCGATCGACGACTTCAGGTCGTCGATCAGCTCAGCAAGGTAGCGCGACAGGTCCACGAGTTCGACATTGTCGTCGGCATAAAGCCGGCGATGGACGAGAGCTACAGCAGCAAGGCGGCGCTGTGCTTCTTCAAGGCTTTCTCGCGCTGCGCCGTTTTCCGTCGCCCGGGACTGCATATTCAAGAAGGCCATGATCAGTTGTATGCTGTTCTGGACCCGGTGGTTGACTTCGCGCAGCAAGGTATCCTTTTGCGCGATCAGTCGATCCTTGTCAGCAACAGCGACGTGCAGGCTCTCGGATAGATCTCGAATTCGGGCATTCTGGCGGATCTCATAGAGTTTGGCCAGGAAACGCCGCGCCCCTTCAACTTCGGCTGCTTTCCAGGCTCTCGCTTTACCGCGAACAGTTTCGGTCCAGTCCTCGAATGAAGCACGCGGCGTCAGGCGTTCGCCCGTCTTCAAGGCTCGCGCCTCGTGCGGATTACCCGCCCAGGTCTGAACCTCGACTTCTTCTGCGCGGAACCACATCAGAACGGTGGGGACCTTGCTCGAAACCGTCACGGACAGGAGGCCCGAAGCCGCAGCGCGATACGCAAGAGCAGGTTCGTAAGCACCGGACAGCGTGTTCGTGACGTAAGGTCGCGGCCCCTGCCCTTGGACCCAATCGGCTAACGCCAGGATCTCGTGTGCTTCGGGTGAAGAACCCTCGGCGTAAACCTTGCCTCCATGAACGACGGCAAAGCCATCGGCGGAAAACAAGCGGAATATTGATGCGCTCGCGCCTTTCAGCATCTCGAAGAGATCTCCGCTTTCCGCGAGTTGCCCGTAGACCGCATCCTCTTCCGTTCGGATCTGAAGCCGCTCACGGTAGGACTGAGCTTCTTCCTTCGCTGCAATCTGCCGGGCAAGCCCTGCAGCGACAAGAACAGCTGCCCGCCGTTTCGTCATGTCCAGCAAGCGAGGTTCGCTGTGATGACAAGCAACCAGACCCCAAAGCGCACCGTCCCGCACAATCGACATCGATGCAGATGCTTGCACACCCATGTTCTGGAGATATTCGATGTGTACCGGCGATACGCTGCGCAGATCGATATCGGACATGTCGAAATTAGCGTGAGCGGCCGGCCGAACCGGCTGGGGCGTATAATTCACGTCCGGAATGACCCTTACGCGATTTCTGACATAAAGCGCGCGCGCCTGCCTTGGAATATCAGAGGCTGGAAAACGATGGTTCAGGAAACTCGCGGCGGCTGCGGAACGAGCTTCGGCAATGACTTCGCCTGCCTCCTCGTCCACGAACCGATAGATCATCACCCGATCGTAGCCCGTCAATTCCGCGAAGCTGTGAGCAGCTCGATCGCAGAGCTCCTTCAGATCAGCCGACCGCTCGAACTGCAAACCGACTTCATGCATCCATCCAAGCACGTCGCTTTCCGGCATTTCCTCAGCGGCCGGTTCAAGCTGCACCAGCCAATGCGCACCGCTACGAAAGGCAACACCCTCCATCGCCGCATGGGACAAGCGGCCCAGCTTGCATTGGCGCCGCGTGCAAGAGTTCAAACGTTCAGCGGCGGCCTCTCCAATAAGCAGGCCCACCGGCAATCCAAGCCAATCGCTGCGCAACCGGTTCTCGATTTCACCGGCGCCTCCGACTATTTCCCCGCTTTCGGCGGATACGATGAGAAGCAGCCCGTGGGGCTGGATCGAGCCGGGAATGTGGATAGGCTCGTTGTCGCATGCATTCAGCTTCATGGCGTCCCGCTTACGCTCGTACGAGGCATTGAGCCATATTTTTGTGCCAAAGCTCGCCTGCAAGCATCAGCGCCGGCTCACAAGCCGGCACCGGTTGCAACGTATAACATCGCCAGGGCCAATCGGTGCCGCTGGAAAAGATAGAAACTCTGATATGAAATGGCTTGTACGCAGCGTGGCTACAAGACTATCAATAATAAACATGATTCCTTCTGCTTACATCTGATACCGTCGCCAATAGAAATTCCGCGTCTTAAATGGCGAGGACTTGCCCAGATAAAGTCAAGTATAGAATATAATTATTTTTCACTTATCGTAGGCGGGCTTATAACACAATACATGAACCTATTGGTCACCTCAACAACACTCTGTTATGCAAGTTGATACTTCGGCAGGCATCGTTCGCAAGGGGTAGCAACGGTCGAATCGGGTGCGAACCGCAATATCCGTTGCATATTCATGGAGCAGGTCCAAGGATGTCGCCATAGTCAGTAGCAAAAATTGGGTGAGCTACGCGCGATGCCAGATAAGTCACTCTTGCCCCTTGGTGCCGAAATCATCTCGGCTTATGTGAGCAACAACGCGATTTCCGCAGATGATTTGTCTCAACTGGTCACTGCGGTCTACGATTCCCTCGCCAACCTCAGTCAGATACCCGAGGCAAGCACTTTGCCGCGCAATCCGGCCGTACCCATCGGGGATTCGTCAAAATCAGATGGCATTGCCTGCCTTGAATGCGGCAAGAGCTTCAAAACGCTAAAGCGTCATTTGCTGACCAAGCATCAGCTGACACCAAGCGAATACCGCGAGCGCTGGAGATTGCCGGGCCATTACCCGCTGATTGCTCGCAATTGCCTAGAAAGCCGTGCGGACAGCGTCATAAAAGAGGCCAATATCTAAGTACATCGGGCCAGGTAGATGCGGGGAAAGTCAGATCTGACCAG